>NZ_CP116808.1:1877500-2477500 GCF_028464065.1 Saprospira sp. CCB-QB6
GGCGCTTTGGCCCCCAAGGCCAAAGGAGCACAGCCCCCAGGCGGAGGCGGCGAAAGGGGGAGCCAAAACTGAAATGAAACATTTTGAGCCTATACTATATATATAGCAGAAAACTCCCCTGGCCGCCGACTACCGCCGGCCGGGTCAATCTGCTGCGAAGCTTGTAGACGCAGAGCGGCTTCTAGCTGAGCAGTGGCCTAGCGATGTGTAGCAGTGGCCGAAGGCCAGACCAAGGAGCAAAGCGACGAAGGGCCGAGCGACCCGACCAAAGGGAGCCGACGCAGCGAAGCAAGTAATAGCGAGCTGCGAAACGTAGCGCCGACGAGCAAAGCGAGGCGGAGGCCCCTAAACAGCAGCGAGCTGCGACAACAAGGACTTTAGTCCGTCTTCGACGACCAATGGGAGTAAACGTAGCGCTACAAGGCAAAGCCCCTAAACAACCTCCTTATCTAATTCCAAAACTTCTTCAGCAGCTGCTGTCATCTTCTTATTGGCTGTTTTAAAGCATTGATTCACCAAATAGACGCCTAAAATGGTCAATAACATTCCGATTAGGGTAAGCCAGGTCAGGCGCTCGCCTAAAACAAGAGCTCCAGCAATCACAGCAACAATAGGATTGATATAAGCACTCAAAGCCGCTTGAGTAGGAGGTAAATGCTCCATTACATATATATAGGCGGAATAGGCGATAAAAGAGCCAAAAACCACTAGATATAAAATCGATCCCCAAAACTGCATACTCAACTCGCCAAAAACGAGTTGGTCCCAACTAAAGAAAGAGCAAATAATGGCTGTAAAAAGACCTCCAGAAAACATTTGCAAGCCAGCGCCCATCAATAAAGAAGTATCTGGCTTCCATTTAGCGGCAAAGACAGAGCCCAAAGACCAAAACAAAGTAGCTCCAAACATAATGAGTAAGCCTAAGGAAAAATTGGGACTTTGATCAAAGCTATCGAGGTAATTAGAGAAAACACCTAGAATTCCTAGCATGCCTAAAGCCATTCCCCCTATTAACTTGGGTGACCAGGGCAGTGGCCGAATCATAAAATGGCTAAAGAGCGCAATAAAGATTGGTCCACTAGCAGAAACCACAGAAGCGAATCCACTTTCTACATATTGTAGTGCCCAAGTCATCAAGGCATTTCCGGCCCCCAAAAGCATCAGCCCTATAATAATAGTATGTAGTAATGCCTTTCCTTTAGGAAGCATTGCACCTCTTGCCCACATAAAAGCGATCAGTGAAACACCAGCTGTGCATTGTCGAACAGAAGAGAGAAAAAGTCCGTGTGCCTCTTTTACACCTATACGGGTTGCCAAATAGGTCGTTCCCCAAAAAAAGCTCACCAAAGCCAAAGCAATAAAGGCCTTGCGAGAATCGGTTTTTGTCATTGATATTTTTTTGGCAAAGAACGGTTTTTTTAGGCAGCTTTGTCTATCTGCCCTCAGCTTTTCCCTTAGAATCCAGCTAAAAACAGTAGCCTAAAAGGGCTCACCACCAAATTCGATGGAAAACTTCTTATCTTTGCCCCTTGATTTTATACCACCTTCTTTAGCAATTGATTCTATGAGCTACTACCGCCCTTTTCTTGCCCTACTCTTCTTTGGGCTAGTTGTCCAAGCCTGTAATAATGGCCCAGAAGCCCCTACAGAAGAAAATCCTTTAGCAAGAGTTTATGATAATTACCTATATGCCTCTGCTCTAGATGGTATTGGCAAGGGACTATCACCTAAAGATAGCGCTCAGCAAGCTGAACTCTATATTGATAAATGGATTATGGACCAAATGCTTCTTGGTGTGGCCCAAAAACAGCTGCCGGCCAAAGAAGCTCAGCGCATTGACCGCCTAGCAGAAAGCTATAAAGCATCTTTAGTCATTGCCTATTTTGAGCAAGAACTAATCAACCGAGAATTAGATACTACAGTTACTCCTGTCCAATTGGCCCAATACTATAATGCCAATAAAGATCAATACATCGCTGGAGAAAGCTGGCTCCGCTGCCACTTTATCCGTGTTCCTAGAAAACTAGAAGGCGTAGACAAACTTCGCAATTGGTTCAAATCTGACAAAAAAAGCGATGAAGAAAAAGTAAAGCAATTTTGCTTGTCCAATGAAAGTCAAATGGTCTTTGCCCTAGAAAAAGACCGCTGGGTAAAATATAAACGAGTAGCTGACCGCCTACCCGAAAATCGCCTACCTTCTAGTTATCTCGAAAAAGATCGCGTTTTTGATCGTAGCGATAGCAAATATGTTTATCTCTGCAAGGTCTTTGAATATAAAGATAAAGATGAACCCGCTCCCCTACCCGAGGTCCAAGACGAAATTTCTAGAATTATTCTTCACCAAAGACGTCAACTTATCCTTGATCAGGTCCGAAAAGAAGCCCGCACCAAAGCTAAGGAAGGTAATGTTTTTGAACGCTTCTAAACCCATCCTTCCTTTCGCTTCTTGCGTTGCAAGGCTATAAACAATCTGTTTACCCCTAAATGCTAATGATTATTAACTATTATGATGTATAGACTCCTTTTCTGTTGCCTGCTACTGAGTAGTAGCCTATTTGCTCAACAGCAAATTGACCGAGTAGTCGCCCTTGTAGGCAATGAACCCATTCTTGTTTCTGATATCGAAGCTCAATATCGCTTACTCCTATCTAGAACAAAAGAAGCCCCACCTGAAAATGCCCGAGCAGTCATCTTAGATCAGCTACTGACGAATGCAGTCGTCCTCGCAGAGGCAGAACGCGATAGCTTTACCGTCTCCGCCGTAGAAATTGAAGGCCAATTAGATTCTCGTATCTCAGAGATACTTCGATATATGAATAATGACCCTGAACAGTTTAAAGCTTATTATGGCAAAACTCCCGATGAGGTCAAAAATGATATGCGAGAAAGTATGCGTAAACAAATGGTTGTACAAAGAATGTCATCGAACATCATGCAATCTGTTACAGTGACCCCCAAAGAAGTCCAAACTTTCTTTAACAAAATTCCCCAAGATAGCTTACCCTACTTTAACTCTACCGTAGAGCTTGCCCAAATTGTAATCAACCCCAAAGTCAATGAGCAAGAAGATGAGAGAGCCCGCCAAGAAGCAGAACGCATCCGCCAAGAAATTCTCAATGGCGCCGACTTTGCCGAATTAGCCAAGCAATACTCACAAGACCCTGGCTCTGGCGCCCGAGGTGGAGATTTAGGTATCACTAACCGAGGTAGCTTTGTTCCAGAATTTGAAGCCGCAGCCTACCAACTCGATGAAAATGAAGTCTCTGAACTCGTTAAATCTGAATATGGCTACCATATTATCCAACTGCTCGAACGCTTAGGTAATAATATCCATACCCGCCATATTCTCATTAAAGCAGAACTCACCCCTGCCGATGAAGAACGAGCTAAACAACAAGCCGATAGCATCCGCTCCCTTATCTTACTCGATTCTTTTACTTTTGACCAAGCTGTTCAACGTTTTTCAGAAGATGAATTTAGTAAAACCCGAAACGGCGCTATGATGAATCCCCAAACTGGAGAACCTTACTGGGAGCTAGGAGACCTTAACCCCGAAGTCTATTTCGCTATCGAAAAACTTAAAAAAGGGGAAATCTCTGAAGCAATTGAGTACAGTACCCCCTTTGGAGAAAAAGAATACTCCCTCATTAAAATCCGAAATAGAACTATTCCCCATGTCGCAAATCTCGAAGATGATTATAGCCGCATCCAAATGGCCGCTAAAGAGGAAAAAAAATCTCGCTATATTCAAGAATGGGTAGCCAAAAAAATTGGCGACCATTATGTCGAGTTTAAATTCCAATCTCTAGGTAGCTATGCCAACTATTTCATCAAAAAAAATGGACAAGCTAAAAACCCCCAACTCCAACGTTGGATGATGGAACCCTAATTTGTCCCTCTTTTCCTTTTTCCAATATCCGCCTACAGTATTGTAGGCGGATATTTTTTTAGCCCATTAGGGCATTTTAGCCCCTGACTTTGCCCCTTCCCTCTTTTTCACTAATTTAGCCAAGCCAAAAAAAAGACAAAATGATCTTTTTTTGGGGCTTTTGTAGATTTAGTCTAAATTTGCAAACAAACTTACTGCAATACTATAATAATATATGACTCAGAATTCTTCAGAACGCCGACTATGGGAAGCCAAAGCCGGAGAACAACTGACCTTTCTCCGCAGCGACTCCCCTTTGCTCAGCCTAAAACTTATGGAGATGGGCCTCTTTCCCGCCGCTAAATTTCGCCTCCTCAAAAGAGCCCCTCTAGCTGGTCCCCTACTCCTCGAACTAGCCGATAATTTGCAACAATTGGCCATTGGGCCAGCAGAAGCCAAAGAAATATGGATACAGTAGCCAATAAGAACTTAAATATCGCCCTGCTCGGCCCCCCTAATGTGGGCAAAACTTCTCTCTTTAACCAACTAACTGGCCTCCAACAAAAGGTCGGCAACTTTCCTGGCGTTACCGTAGAGAAGAAAGTGGGCAAAATTCAACTCCAAAACCTAGAAGGCCAACTGACTGACCTTCCTGGTCTTTATAGCCTCTTCGCTAAATCACCCGATGAAGAAGTCGTGATCAAAGCATTGGAAGAAGAAAGCTTTGACCTCCTACTTCTTGTCCTTGATGCTAGCCATCTCGAAAGAAGCTTGCTCTTGGCCCAACAAGCACTAGCGATGGGCATTCCCGTTTTGCCTCTACTCAATATGCTCGACCAAGCAGAGGGACAAGGGTTTCAGTTTGATACTCTCGAACTTATTCCCCTCCTTGGCCAAGAACCTCTCCGTATCAATGCCCGCCAAGGATCTGGCCTTGACCGAATTCCCAATGCCATTGAACAACTACTCGCCCAAGAACCCCCTCTGGCCGATGCCGATTTCCGAACTTTGATCCAAGCCGCTAACTATGAAGCCCAATTGGCCGATAGCCAAAAACGACTCGACCAAATTCGCCCGCAACTTAAAAAGGCCCGAAAAAAAGCCGAGACCAAACGCAATTGGTCCCATTTCTTAGATCAATGGACCAGCCACCCCATCGCTGGCTATCTCATCTACCTTACGGTCCTCTTTGGCATTTTTCAACTGATTTTTAGCCTGGCCGATTGGCCTATGGGCCTGATCGATGAAGGTACAGGAGCCCTAGCTAGCCTTATTTCTAATCTCCTTCCCGCTGGCCCAATCAATGAACTGATTACAGAGGGGATTATCCCCGGCATCGGCGGAGTCGTGATTTTTGTCCCCCAAATTGCTATCCTCTTTTTTGCCCTCTCGATCCTCGAAGAAACGGGCTACATCTCTAGAGTGGTTTTCCTAATGGATAAACCCATGCGCTTTTTTGGCCTGAGCGGACAAAGTGTGCTCCCCCTCCTTTCTGGAGCCGCCTGCGCTATTCCTGCCGTAATGGCCGCCCGAAATATCGGTAGCTGGCGAGAACGCATGGCCACCATTTTTGTCAGCCCCATGATTAGCTGCGCCGCCCGCCTGCCCGTTTATGTTATCCTGATCGCTCTCGTGATTCCCGATGGCAATAGCTGGGGCTTTGGCTGGAAAGGTCTCGCCATGCTGGGCCTTTATCTCCTTGGCGTAATCGGCGCCCTGCTCACGGGCCTCGCCCTCCGCTTTATCCTGCCCAAAAAGGACCAAAACCCTTTTGTGATTGATCTTCCCAGCTATAAATGGCCCCGCTGGCAAAATGTCTTTCTCACCGCCTACCAAAAATCGAAATCTTTTGTCCTAGAAGCCGGTAAAGTGATTCTAGCCCTCTCGATTTTACTCTGGATTCTAGGTAGCTACGGCCCCAGCGAAGCGATGCAGGCCGCCGAAGAACGCGCCCAGCAAATGAGCCAAAATGAAAGCGAATTGGCCCAAAACATGGCCGCCGAAAAATTATCCGCTAGCTATCTCGGCCATCTCGGCCACGCCATCGAACCCGCTATCCGCCCACTCGGCTACGACTGGAAAATTGGCATCGGCTTGCTGGCCTCTTTTGCCGCCCGCGAGGTTTTTGTCGGCACAATGGGTACTATATATAGTATGGGCAGCGAACCCGAAGAAAATTCCCTGATCGAAAGGATGCGAGCCGAACGCTTTGAAGATAGCCAAAAAGCAGTTTACAGCCTGCCCACAGGCATTTCTCTACTGGTCTTCTACGTCTTTGCTATGCAATGTATGAGCACCCTAGCCGTGGTCTACAAAGAAACTCGCTCTTGGAAATGGCCGCTGCTACAACTGCTCTACATGACGGGCCTCGCCTATTTACTGGCCTTTTTAAGCTATCAATTACTTAGTTAATTTGTTTTTGGGGCTGTCCCGCCCTATGGGCGGGCCGGGCTGTGTCGTGGCTCGCAAGACTGCTCGGCCCTGCAGGCAGGCGATGCCTGCCTTGGGTCTGCGGCTACGCCGCCCCCCTTTCCATCCCTCAGCCGAGTCGCTGCGCTCCTTTGCGGCGGCTTCGCCGCCTGCTAAACACATAAAAAAGCGCCTAGTCTCTACACAGAAACTAGGCGCTCTTTTTATTATGCTATTAGCCTTAAGGCTTAATTTGTCCATAACGACGCTGGAAAGGCAAGGTCTCTCTAACGTGGTTGAGGCCACAAACCCAACGAACCAAACGCTCTAGGCCCAAACCAAAACCAGAATGAGGCACAGAACCAAAACGACGAAGGTCCAAATACCACTCAAAGTCGTCTTGATCTAAGTTGTGCTCAGCAATTTTGCGGACCAAAACGTCTAGGCTGGTTTCCCGCTCAGAACCTCCCACAATCTCGCCATAACCATCAGGAGCCAAGAGGTCTACCCCCTTAACCAAAGAAGGATCGCCATCTACTTCTTTCATATAGAAAGATTTGATTTTGGCGGGCCAGTTATACACCATCACAGGCGTAGAGAATACTCTGGTCAATACGGTTTCATCCGAGTTACCAAAGTCTTCGCCATCTTCAAAGTTTTTGGCTGACTCGATCCAGTCTGGAATATGACGCTGCTTCTCTTCCAATTCTTTGGCCTCTCCTCTTAGGGCCAAAATTTTTCCTTCATTGAATTTGCGCGCGCCTTTTTTCATGCCTGCAGCAATAGCTTCCTCTCTTTCTGCAATCTCTGCTTGGATTTCAGCTAGGCGGGCCGTGGCTTGGGCCAAATCTTCTTCCTGCAATTTGATGGCATTTTTGCCATTGACCTCTAGCTCTCCACGCAAAATTTTCACGGCATCGCTATAAGCTACTCTAGGGAAGGTTTCGGCCACTACTTTTTCGAGGCTGCTGGTATCTCGGCCCAATACCTCTAGCTCATCTTTACAACGATAAAGGACCTCGCCAATAACTGACTTGATAAAGCGCTCGATCAAGTTCATATTATCCTCATTGGTATAAAAGGCCATTTCGGGCTCAATCATCCAAAACTCAGATAAGTGGCGGGGCGTATTTGATTTTTCTGCACGGAAGGTGGGACCAAAGGTGTAAATCTTGCCCATAGCCATAGCCATGGCCTCTCCATAAAGCTGGCCCGATTGAGACAAATAGGCGGGTTGGCCAAAAAAGTCGGTCTCAAAAAGGTCGGTAGTGCCTTCACAGGCGCTGCCCGTGAGCAAAGGGGCATCCATTTGCACAAAATCCTCTGATTGGAAGAAATTGTGAATGCTCATAATCAGCTGGTTGCGCAAACGCATAATGGCCCATTGGCGGCGGCTGCGGAGCCAAAGGTGGCGTTTATCGCTCAAAAACTTTACGCCCATCTCCTCATCAGATTTTGTGATGGGATAGCCTTCTGCATTATGGTAAATCTCGAAGCTGCTCACTTGAAGTTCATAACCGCCCAAGCTCTTTTCATTTCGGATGAGCTGGCCTGTAATGGCCAATGAACTTTCTAGGGTTAGCGTTTTGGCCAACTCAAATTGTTCTTCGCCTAGGCTTTCTAGGGCAAAAACGGCTTGGGTAAAGCCAGAACCATCTCTAAAGTCGGCAAAGCAAGCCGTTTTACTTTTGCGGATTTTGGTTACCCAACCTTTGACACAAACCTCATGGCCTACGAGCTGTGCAAAATCCTTAATATATTGTTGCATAAAGTAGATGAATTATCTTAGATAAGAAAGGCCATTCCGAGCAAGGGAATAGCGCTCACAAAAATATAATTTTTAGGGCCATAGCAAAAAGAATGCAGGAAGAACTTTGGCCCATGGCGTCCTACAGGCGGCGAAGCCGCCGCAAAGGAGCGAAGCGACTGGCCTAGCGATGTGAAAGGGTGGCCGTTAGGCCAGACCAAGGAGCCGAAGGCGACGCAGGGCCGAGCAGACCTGCGAGCCCTGCAACGTAGCGCCGCAGCTTTGCTGCGGAGGCCCCAAACAGCTAGCCCTTCCAGCGGATCCACCAAGGGAGGCGATTTTCGGTCCATTGATAGAAAGGCATATTTTCGGCGCCGAAGCCCTCATAAAAGCGGGCAATTCCGGGGATGCTAGAGCCCTCAAAGTCAATAAACATGGGCTTATTGGCTTGGCCCTGAATAAAGAGGTCTATGAGGTAAGGCATAGCGCCAACCTCTTTGCCTGCGGGAGTGGTATAATTGAGTAGATTGATATATCGGGCGCCATTGAGCAGCCAAAAAACGGCTGCGCAGACCTCCTTTTGTTCATTGAGGCAAAGCATAAAGAAGCCTTGGCCGCGGTGCAGGGCATTATAGATAATGCGCAAAGCGGCATGGTAGGTAGCCTGTGGGAACTGCTCCCCTTTTCGAAGCATCTCTTGTTCTAATTGGGCCACAAAATCCTCAGGTTTGATCGAGCTGGTGGCAAATAGATTCGCTTTTTCGCCCTTTTTGATATTTCGCTTATGGTTGCTGCTATATTTTTCATAGAGTTTTTCATAAGCTTGGTTGAGGGGCAGTAGATAATTGGGTCGTTCCACCACCTTATAATCTGACAAGCGTTGGATAGCACTCATACTATCATTAAAGGCCAGCTGGCTATGCTTAAATTCTTTTGGGATAGCCTGTAGAAAGGCCTTAATGCGGGCTTCGGAGAAGCCGTTTACGGTAAATAGGCCCAACTGTTGGCAAAGTGGAGGTTGGTATAGGCGTTTGATGCCAAAGAGTTTATCATTCCAGGGCAAGGGAAAAACGGATTGATAATCATCTTCCACTAGGCCCCACCAATTATCGGCTACATTATCGAGATACCAGGCATAGCCATAAATCAGGCTATTTGGGGCGTAGTGCACGCAACCATTCCAGCGAGGCAAATCAATTTCGTCGCGATGTAGGAGTCTAATATTCATAGTTAATAATCAAAAAAAGGGGTGATTTATAGATCGGGAGCTTCGGGCAGTTCGAGGACCACCTTCCAGCTATCATCTTCTTGGCGAAGCAGCCGCATTTGGCTACCTGATAATTTTTGGCCAGCCTGATCGCAGCAAAAAGAGCAGAGGGCTTCTTGGCTAGAAAGCAATTCGCATTCGGCTGTTTTGATGCGCTTTTTATTTTCGGCGGCTTCGGCTCTCATAGCTTTTTGCTCGCTTTCGGTCACGGCATTGAGGGTTTGCTCAAAAAAGACCAAGATTTCTTTAGATTCGGGAGTAGACAATTGCTCGGCCTTCTCAAAATCGCCATCTAAAAAGGCGTGCATAAAATGCAGGGCCACAGATTCGGGCCGTTCTTTTTTGAGTTTGCCTGGCGGGCGATGGCAGGCTGTACTGAGCAGAAAAAGGCTCAATAAAAAAGGAAGATATAAACGCATAGGATAAAAATTAAACAAGCAAGCTCTGAGCTCAGAGCTTGCTTGCAGGAGAACAGATTCGAAAATCGTTTTGCTGATTGGAGCAACTTAAAGTACTCTGCGCAAACCCATATAGACTTTTCGCCAATAATTATTATTCATTGAAGCTTCCATTACGCCACGGCTAGAAGAAGCGTGAATAAATTTCACTTCTCCATTGACATTAGAAGAAACCACCCCTACATGATTGATGCGGTTGGGGGTACCCGTAGCAAAAAAGATGAGATCCCCAGCTTGGGCATCATCAAACTTCACAGCTTGGCCAGTGCGAGCTTGATCTCTGGATACTCTTGGAATTTGGACCCCAATGGTTTTAAACACCGTTTGGGTCAGGCCCGAACAATCCATCCCACTAGCCGTAGTTCCTCCCGTGCGGTAGGGCGTACCATAAAAGCTTTGGGCTTTGGCGATCAGGGCATTTACTTTGACTTGCTTACTAGCCGAACTGCCCATATAGGCAATATTATCTCCAGCAACAGGATTGCTGCCAAAGGGGCTACTCATTCCTGAGTTGCTATTATTATTGCTATTTTCTGCAGCTTCTAAACTTTTCACGAAAGCCTCAAACTCTTTTCCGTACTTTTTGAGGTCGATCACGGCCTTTATTCTTCGGCCACTGCTATCATTGAGATATTGAATACCACGCATAGAATTTGGAGATTTGTTTCCCCCAAGTTAAAGCTTTTCTCGCAAAAGAGTTCCTAAAAGGCCAAGAAACGCTCTACCTGCTCCTCTAGGGCCTTTAGGCTAGGCGCTCGTAGTTTTCCTTCCTCATCAATTTGGCCCCCAATACTTGAAATAGGCAACTTTTGAGGCATGACCACCAACTCCAAATAATTGAGCGCTCCCGTCAAATGCTCCATTCCACGCAAATTGCCCGCTCGACCAGCAGCTACTCCCACTAAGCCAGCTTTCTTACCGCCCTGAAATGTTTCTTTATAAGCATAAACCGAACAGGCATCCAAAAATAATTTGAGCACCCCAGGATAACTTCCATTGTACTCTGGCATAACGATAAATAACTTGTCGGGCGCAATCAAATATCGCTCTTGAATCTCTTGCAAAGCAGGAGATTGCTGCTGAGGGTCATACATATCTATATGTAAAACATCATCGGGCAACTCTTCCAAACTAAAAAAGCGTACCTCTTCTTCTGCCTTTTCTTGAAAATGAGCAAAGGCCGCTTCTGCGACGATTCTTGTTTTGCTGTTGGGACGATTGGTCCCCGAAATTACTACAATCATAAATATATATACTAATAGAAGCCCTATACGGTACTTCTTTGGCTTTAAATAAAAAGGGAACAAGCCCCAAAGGCCAAAGTTCTTAAAAAAACTAGGTAAAAATAGGGAAAAGCTTAAATTAGCTCAGTCGCGAAGCCCTAATACCACTTCGCTTATTCCGTTTACCTCAGAAATTATTTTGCCTTATGAAAATCACCTACTACGGCCACTCTGCTTTTATGGTAGAATTAGGCGGTAAAAAACTACTTTTTGATCCCTTTATTACCCCAAATCCCCTAGCCCAAGAAGCTAGCATTTCTGCAGATGATTTGGAACCCGATTATATTTTACTCTCGCACGGACATGCCGATCATGTCAGCGATGCCGTGAGTATTGCCCAACGCACTGGCGCTAAGGTGGTCGCTATCTATGAGGTGGCCGAATGGCTACAAAAACAAGGAATCGAAAATACTCACCCCATGAATATCGGCGGCAAATGGAATTTTGGCGAGTTTACGGTCCATTGCACCACTGCCGTCCACTCTTCTGCCCTGCCCGATGGCAGCTATGGCGGCAACCCCATGGGCTTCGTCATTAGCTCCAATGATGGGACCTTCTACTTTGCCGGAGATACGGCCCTAACTATGGATATGAAGCTGATTCCTATGCTCTATCCCAAACTCGATTTTGCCCTGCTCCCTATCGGTGACAATTTTACAATGAGCTACGAACATGCCATCATTGCCTCCGATTTTATCGAATGTAATACAATCGTCGGTGTCCATTTCGATACTTTTGGCTTTATTACTATCGATCATAAAGAAGCTAAAGCCGCCTTTGAAGCTAAAGGCAAAAACCTCTTTATCCCTAAAGCTGGAATGAGCTTTTCTATCCAAAAAGGATAAGGTTTTGGGGCCTCCCGCCTGCGGCGGGCGCTACGTTCCGCAGCTCGCTATTCGCTCGGCCCTGCGGCGGCTTTGCCGCCTTGGTCTGGCCTGACGGCCACTGCTGCACATCGCTAGGCCATATAAAACATCATCCCCTCCTCGGAGGGGATTTTTTATGCCTTAACCTAAGCAATTATTGGCCCTGCTAAATTTAGCTAAGCTAGTTGATAGATAGCTAAGTAGCTACCTAAAAAAGCCCAAGCATTTTAATAATGCTTGGGCTAATACTATATAGGATAAGCCAAACTAGAAAGGACGCTATTCGGCGGCTCGATTAAAGCGATAGTTGACTCCCAAAGAAAAGCTTTGGCCCAAATCATAGCGCTGAATAAAGTATTCTTTGCCTTTGTACTCCAAAGATTCCCGATAGCGACTGCCCAAAAGATTGTTTGCCCGGAAGCTGAGGCGGAAGCCCTTGCCCAAATCTTGAGCAAGGTTGAAGCCCAAAAGGGGAACAGGCTGCTCATACACATTGGGGGTTCCCCCACGAACAATCAAGGAAATGCGAGGACCAATAACATTAAAGACGAGATTGGCCTCTGTGCCATAATCATTTTTATAGGCCAAAAGGAAGTTGGCCGAATAAGGCGACTGGCCAAACATGGGGCGGCTATCCTTAGCATCGGCTACAGTAGCGCGAATTTCCGCTAACTCTAAAGGATCAATTTTGGTCTCTGAATAGATATAGGCAAAATTAGCTGCCAAGCTAAAGCTCTTGAGTGGAGCGGCAATAAAGCCTAAGTTTTTGCGCAGCTCTAGCTCCAAACCTAAAATTTGGGCCTCTTCTACATTACGAAAAGTAATCTCTGAGTTGGGTGCCGTGGGATTAAACGTGCGTTCGATAGGATTATAAAACTGCTTGAAAAAAGCAGTAACCGAAATCAATTCTGCAAAGCTGGGATAAAATTCATAGCGCAGATCAATATTATCGGCTAGGCTGCGCTGCAAATTGGGATTACCCGCCAAGAGATAGCCCCCATCTACATCAAAGTTGGTATAAGGCGCCAACTCTCTAAAACTAGGGCGGGCCAAGGTTCTAGAATAGGCGAAGCGCAACTTCATTTTATCATTCAACTCATAATTGAGGCTAAGGGCTGGCAAGAGGTCCAAATTTTCGAGCAAAGGAGAAGATTGGTCCAAATGCAAAGAATCAATAGCTTGTAGACTAGGATCTAGTGAAAGCATACTCAAGCGCGTTTGCTCCATTCTTAGGCCCGTAACCAAGCGCAACTTTTTAGTTAGGGGCAGTTCGGTCATGAGGTAGAGGCCCAAAACATCTTGTTGGGCATCATAGCTATTTTGGAGGTCAATATCAGAATCGGCATACAGACCTTGGCCATTATTGGCCCATTGGTTTTCGCCTGCATCATATTGGACCAATTGTTCTTCTGCAAAATAATCACTCAAATTGCCATTGAAGGGTACAATCCCCGATTGCTGAAAGACAATGCGGTTTTCTCTAAAGACTCTGGCCTTTCTATTATAGCTAGCTCCTGCCATCAGCTTAGCCGAAAGGCCATTCCATTGTTTGTAGGGCAAGCTAAAATCAACTCGGTTGGACCAAGTACTTTCATTCATTTCTCGATAGAAGCGGCTAGGGCTATTATCACTACTTAACTTTAAAAAATAGCGATCTTGATCAGGGCGATAGCGATAAGTAAAATAGCGCAGGTCGGGCTCATCTTGAGCAGAAAGTGAATAAGCGCTTTGCCATTTGATCTCTAGGTTTTTCCATTTAGGGATGAAATGTTTTC
Source organism: Saprospira sp. CCB-QB6 (assembly GCF_028464065.1). Lineage (NCBI taxonomy): Bacteria > Pseudomonadati > Bacteroidota > Saprospiria > Saprospirales > Saprospiraceae > Saprospira > Saprospira sp. CCB-QB6. The sequence continues at coordinate 1,891,174 of NZ_CP116808.1, forward strand.
CGCCTAATTGGTAACTCCCTAAACTGCGCTCTAAAAACCGCCATGACTGGCTAATAAAGACATCATCGGGATCATCTCTAAATTTGGTTCCTTTTGCATAGCGGGCGGTAGAGGTTGCACTTTGGTTGCGCAAAACAGTTAGGCGAAGCTGATTATTTTTATTCAATTTATAGCTAGCGCCTAGCATGGCTCCCCAAAGCGTTTCATCTCGGCCCAGCTGCTCCTCCAATTGAAGCTGAGAAGTGAGGCGATTAGTCGTTTGGCTATTGCCGCCCAATTCATAAATTCCATAATTTCCGTTGGTATAGCCGCTAGCCTGCTGGCTATAACTGAGTGAGGCAATAAAGCCCAGTGGTTTCCCAAAAAGCTTAGTTTGATTGCCAATAGAAAAAGACGCCCGGCTATTGAGGAAGCGGCTACGGCCCGACTGTTCCCAGTTATTGGCAAAGCTGCGGCTAGCTGCAGCAATCGTCTGTGCATCTGCTGCATTAAAGTTGGCGGAGCTATTGGGTTCAAATTCGGGTAATTGGCCCTCTTCAATATTGGGGATAGTAGCTGGTAATTGGCGAAGACCATCATCAAATCCGAGTAGGTCTGTGCTACTGCCCGCATAGCTATTCAAATTGGGATTGAAGCTAGAGACCGTATTATAAGAAGTAGACCAACTCGCATTGATACTAAAGAGCTCTGGAAAATCCTTGGTCTCAATATCAATATAGCCCCCAGTAAAATCTCCATAAAGATTAGGGCTAAAAGATTTATAGACGAGGATATTATCAATGAGGCTAGCGGGAAAAAGGTCCATTTGGACCGAGTTTCGGTTAGGGTCTAGGCTGGGGATTTCGGCCCCATTTAGTGTAGTTTTGCTATAGCGATCGCTTAGTCCACGCACATATACATATTTGCCTCCTTCAACGGTAACCCCTGTAATTCGGCGCATAGCGGCGGCGGCATCATTATCTCCTGTTTTTTTGATTTCTGCGGCTGAAACCCCATCTAAAACTTGAGACGATTGTCTTTTGATGGTCAGCAAAGCATTAGCTGTATTGCGAATTTGTTTGGCTTCAACAACCACTTCATCTTGGGCCAAGGCCTCCTCTTGAAGAGAAAAATCGATTTGAAAATTTTGCCCTACCTCAAGACTAATACCTTCTACGGTTTGAGTCGTAAAGCCCAAATAAGAGCATTGCAACTTATAGCTCCCTGCTTGCAGGTTTGGAATGCGGTATTGTCCTTCAAAATCGGTAATTACGCCAACATTGAGATCGGGTAGGAAAACAGTGGCCCCAATTACGGGATAACCAGAACTAGCTTCTATAACCTTGCCTGTAATACTGGCCAGATTGCTATTTTCTTGAGCTTGGGTAAGACCCAGGCTAATAAAAAGCAGGGAAATGATAAGTAAAAATTGTTTCATAATCAATGCTATTGAAGAAAACGGAAAGGATATCTTACGGTGGGCAGGGCGCGAAGCGCAGAGCTTTCATTTGGCCTAGCGATGTGAAAGGGGGCGGCGCAGCCGCAGACCAAGGCCGTTAGGCCGCAGGGCCGAGCGAATAGCGAGCCCTGAAACGTAGCGCCTGCCGCAGGCAGGAGGCCCCAAAAAATCATAAAAAAAGCCCAGCGCCTAAAAGACGCTGAGCCTATGAAAAAACTGACTTAGTTGGATGTGCGGAAGATGTTGCTCGCATTGATGTTGTGGAAGAAACAGCCCTCAATTTTGAGGTTACCATCTTGCCATTGTTTGTAGCTATCTTGTTCTTGACCGATCAGGTCTTCGATATCAATGCCGCGATCAAAACCGCTGAAAATCGAGTTGTAATATTGTCCGCCGGCATTGTCACGGAAAGTGACGGCGCGGCTATTGGGATTGCCCACAAAAGTGGCGTTGGCAAAAATGGGCGTAGCGTAGGGCGTGGCCGTTTCGGGATTGGTTCCGCCATCATGTTCCCCTCCGCGGTCGGCATCATCATTGGGATTTTCATTTTGGTGTACGATCACAAACTGGTTGCGGCCGCGGTAGCCTTCGTCATAATCTAGGGCATCATCGGCGCAGTAAGCAGAGATCAGGTATTTGGCATCTACTGTTCCGCCAAACCATTCGATTCCATCATCCTTATTGCCGATAATTTCGACATATTCGATAGTCGTTCCGTTGCCTACTCCGCCAAGCGTAAGGCCGTTGATTTCGTTATCGGCGCCAATATTTGAGCCGCCATGACGAATAGAAACATAGCGAATTACGCCAGAATTATCATTGTCTAGGGTTCCGCCATAAAGGCCACGGCTTTCCGAGCTGGGAATCCCTTCAATTTGAGTTTCGCCAGGAGTAGAATTGAGGCTAGCTTTCCCTAAAACGATCAGGCCACCCCAGCGGGCGCGTTCGGTAGCGGCAGTTCCGCCTTGGTCGCCTTCAAAAGTGAAAATAATTGGTTCGGCGGCGGTACCTTCGGCTATCAATTTACCTCCACGGGCCACAATAAGGGCCGAAGCATCGGCGCCAGAACCTGCTTTACCTTGGATAATTGTCCCTTTTTCGATGAAGAGTGTTTGGCCATCGCCAACAAAGACAAAACCGTCCAGTACATAGGTGGTATCATTGCTCCAGTAAACCGAATCTGCTGCATTTTGCAAAAGGCTGTCGCTAATAGTTTGAAGAGGGCGACTGCTGGGCAAAGCGGCAGAAGTTGTGTTGCCCGCTACAATTCGGCTATAAAACGACCAGCCATCGTACCAAGCTGTGCCGTTGGGGTCCACGGCCCCTTTAAAGTTCGTAGATACAAACCAGCTATTATTCAATACGGCCTGCGTACCAAAATTGACGCTGCTTGCGGGCAAAATCGAGTTGCTCTGGAAGATGTTCGCGCTAGTATCGACTAGGTTATTGGCGGTTCCAAAATAGCTAGACACAAAAGCATCATCTTGCAAAGAAGCGTTAATCGTTTGCTCCTCTTCGCCATTCAAAGTTTCTTCAATACTGCGGTAAGCCAACTTAATAAACTCGATACTACCGTTGCTCGCCCCTTCTAGGTAATAGCTGCCGTCAGCTTCCGAGCTAGTGCTGGCGATTTCGGCCCCATCCAGATCGTAAACCGTCACGGTCACGCCCGCTAGCGCATCGCCCTGGCTATCGGTTAGGGTACCAGAGATGCCCGAATTGGCCTCATCTTTTTTACAGGCCGTAAAAAGCAGGCTGCTCAGCAGCAGCAAGAAAGAGAGAATGCGAAGATGTTTCATGAAGTAAAATTTGGAGTTGAGAAAAGTCAATCTAATGCTTGGGGGGACCATTTGCCTGCAAAGGAAGTCTTTTCTCTTTAACTAGTCGTTAATTGCCTATTATCTTTAATTGGGTAAAATTGCCAAAACAATATTCTGCTTAACAACTAATTAAGCTTCACTTCATTTGAAATAAACCTAATTCTCATTTAAAGTTAATCTAGTTTATGTAACCTTTTTTGGGGCCTGCCGCCTTTGGCGGCCGGGCCCTTTCAGGGCTCGCTATTCGCTCGGCCCTTCGGCGGCTTTGCCGCCTTGGTCTGGCCGTTGGCCACCCTTACAGGCCCCTAGGCCATTCTGGGCTTCGCCCAGAATTCTAGACGCAGTAGCTGGACAAAAAAAGGAGCCCCGCAATTGCGGGGCTCCTTGGGGAGAATTCTATAAACTAACCACATTTATCTCAAGGCTCTAAAATAGCCTTCTACTCGCTTTTTATAGTAAGGTTTCAGATTAGGCGAAACCGTACGGAAGAGTTCAACCTGTCCTTCTCTTTGTTTGAGATATTCCTCCATAGCGGGAGGCATATTTTTGGGCAAGTTTTCATCTGGGCGTTCGGCTCGTCTTTGGTCATCGTATTCTCTTTCTCTTTGGGCCTTTTCATGTTCGAGCATACGGGTCAAAATATCTTGTTGACGTTTGTTGATATCGGCGGGGAGGCGCTTATTCACTAAGTCGGTTTCCACCTTATCCATTTGGTCAATAATATCTTGAAGTTCTTTGCCTCCGCCTTTGCCTTTTTCTTGGAGTTCGCGTTTCATTTTCTCCATAGCTTTACGGATAGCGGCTTGTTTGGCGGCCATTTCGGCAAATTGTTTACTAGAGGGCGATTGGCCATTTTTCATCATTTGCTCTAGTCTTTGCAATTGTTCTTGTAGGCTCTTTTGCATTTCCTTCATACCGCCCATATTGGGTTCGCTACCTTTTTCGCCTTTGCCTTTGCCATCGCTACCAGGTTTGCCTTGGCCACCTGGTTTCTCGCACATCTGCTCGCCAGCCATTTCGCTAGCCATTTGCTGTTGCATTTGGTCCATAGATTCGCTGAGCATAAGGGCCAGATCATTGATATAAGTCATGCTATATTGTTGTTGGACCATAGCGGGGCGTTTTTGGCGTTCCTCCAACAAGTCGATACTTTTATTCAAGGTCTTTTTGGTGTCATTGACCTTTTCGGTAATAAAGCTTTCGAGTTGATAAACTCTTTTGGCTAGAGCCTGCAAACTATCCTCCACCTGCTTAAAATCATCTTTGATTTTGTATTGCTTTTGGACCAGTTTGACATATTTGGGGGTATTGGGCAAAGTATTTTGTACCTCATCGATCAGGGCTTCTTGATCAAAAGAGAGGTCCACCAAATTTTCGAGCAATTGGCGCATAGCTTTTACATCTTGCTCCATCTGCTGCATTTGGTTCATGCCCATCATATCCTCCATTTCCTTGGCCATTTGCTTCATCTTTTTAGAAGCATTTTTTTGTGATTTAGCGGCCTGTTTATTTTGCTTTTGCTTGAGCTGCTTAGAAGAGTTCTCCAAGTTTTCTTGGGTTTCTTTCTTCTGTTCCTTGAGGTCCTCATTCTCCATTTCCATTGGCTGATCGAGTTCTTCGTTTTTCTCTTTCGCCTTGTCCATTTTGTCTTGAATCTCTTCGAACTTCTTATTGATCTCCTCTTGTTTTTGCTCTAGTTCTTTTTGCTCTTCAGCAGATTGTTGCTCGCCTTCTTTTTGCTCCGTTTCTTCGGCCAGTTCTTCTTGTTCTTCGGCCAATTGTTCGAGTTCTTCTTTGGCGTCCATCATTTCTTTTTCCACCTCCATTTTCTTGAAGAGGCTGAGCATGCGGTCCAATTCGTCTTTCACTTCTTCCTCGTTCATCTCCATATTTTCGAGTTGTTCGAGGACCTCATTTTTATCCATTTTGTCCAGCATCTCCTCCATCTTTTCAAAGAGTTCTTTCATCTCATCTGACATGACTTCTTCAAAAAGCTTTTCGATCATTTCCTGTTTTTTGAGCAACTCTTCATCTGGTTTTTGATATTGTTCTTGCTGCTCTTTATTCTCTTGGAAATTCTGCTGGGCGTTTTGGATTTTCTCCTGTGTTTCTTTCTGTTGTTGGATGAGCTTTTCGATTTCTCGGCGGTCTTGCCAGTTTAGCTCATTTTTCTGCAATACATTTTCCTTGGCCTCTTTGATTGCTCGTTTGAGTTTCTCCATTTCGGCCATGGCTTCTTCTAGGTCCGACTTAATCGCTTGGTCATTTTTCTCCTCTTGGGCCTTCATTTCTTCTACGGTAGCCATTTGGTAAACCATCATGCTCGTTTTAGAAGATTTGCTTCCCTGTACCCCATCATTGTCCCAAACCTGAAAGTAATAGCTGAGTTTATCGCCAGGTTCTAGTCCCAAATTGCGCAAGTTGAGGGCATAGCGATAAGTCGTTTGTTTATCACTGAGAATCGGCAGCGGATCTCTTTCTTGGCGTAAAATTTTGCCATCTCGTTCAATCGTATAATGAAACCCTAAGCTATTTAGGCCATAATCATCAGAGGCTGAGCCTGCGAAGTAAATTACTTTACTATCTGTGCTATCGGCAAACTTCTCCAATTCAATTTGGGGATAGAGATCGGGAATAACGGTAATGCTATAATTCAAGGAGTCTCCCATAGGCAATTTAGCATTAGAGAGATAGATTTTATAGCTACCATCAGCTTGTAATTGGCGCTTGAAGCTAAAATCTTGGCGGCCAGAGCGCTCTGCTTCTTGGCGTTCTTCTCCTGCAAAGCGAAGGGCTAGTTCATCGGTAAAATTGGCAGAGAACAACCATTCTACTTTGGTGCCTGCGGGAACCACTAGATCGCCTACATTATCTAGGGTTTCATCTTTGCGGCCCGTATAAGCTGGAAAATCTAGGGCGGTTTGGAAATTCAGCAAATTGGGTTTTTCCAAAACGTTCATGCTATAGCTCTTAGAGCTAAAGCCATTGGCTTGAAAGCGGAAATTCAGATCTTCCTGCACCTTAGGGAAGACATAGCGAAATTGGGTAGGGCTCAGTTTCTCCATCTTAAACTGATAATTGTCTACCTCAATAAATACCTCTGCGGGTAAAGCTCCTTTTTCTTCAATATCTACCAACAACTCAAAATCTTCATATTGCACTAGTTTTTGGTCCAAATTGCGAGGCGAAAAGCCAAAGAGCGCTTGGCGCTCAAACTCTTCATTATTAGAAAGGATACGGCCCGTACTATTTTGCACAATATTGGAAAAGACCAATAGTCCAAAAAAGATGAACAAAGGCGGCAATACAAAACGCAAATACTTGCGGTTTTTGCGCAAATCAATGGCCTTTTGGAAAGGCACCGGGGCCAGCTCCACTGTTTTTTGGTTGATAGCAGCTAGCAACAAAGCGCTATTTTCTGCTTGGGCCTGTTGATTGAGCTGCAAAACATTGAGCAACTTATCTTGTACATTAGTAAAATGTTGGCCTACAATCTGGGCCGCCTTTTCGTGTGAAATGACCTTACCCAAACGGAAATATTGCAGTAAGGGCCAAAGTACCCAATAACTAAGGCCTAGTCCAGCCAAAGCCACAAAGCTATAAAACAAGCTTTTGCGGAAAGCCATAGAAGAGACCGAAGAGGTGAAAACATAATGCTCTAGAAGCACAAAGGTCACCCAAATTACAGAAATCAGGGCCAAGCTATGCAAGCTGCCCCGAATCAAGTTATTGAGGTAGTATTTTCGAATAAACGCATCAAGTTTATGGAGTAGCGTCTGATATTGGTTCATAATGAGTGCTTTTTTCTAAATTGGAGTTCCCTATATAATAATACGATTTTTATTAAGAAAGGCCCTCCCTTTTAGAAAACTTTAAAGCGCTAAACTTTAGTAAAACAGGCTATTTTGGCCCAATTCGACGACCGAAGGGAGGAGCGGCCTAGCGATGTGCAGCAGTGGCCCGTAGGGCCAGACCAAGCGGGCGCAGCCCGCGCAGGGCCGAGCGAATAGCGAGCTGCGAAACGTAGCGCCGCAAGGCGTAGCCGTAGCGGAGGCCCCAAAACCGCCTACTTATTCCTTTCTTTAGGCTTGGCGTTCAAGCTGAAAAAGCTTAGTAGGCTAGCGATTAGTGTGGGTAAAAAAATGTTAATTAGCCAAAGGGTAAAACTGGCCCAAAGGATATGATCGGCGGCGATAGGGGCCAAAAAATGGAGCGAAAGCGAGGCCCGAGCCAGTAGGGCCAGGGAGGCGGGAATCGGCAGGGCCGTTTGGGCCAAAAAGACCAATTGCACGCCCGTAAAGCTCAGTAAAAAAGGAGCTCGAGCGCCAAAAGCGTAGAGCAAGGCCACATTTTGGAGAATATAGCAGCTATAGCGGAGCAAGGAAAGGCCCAAAACGGCGGTCAAATTGCGTTTGGGCAAATTGAGTTTTAAGAAGGTATATTTTTGCAAAAAGGTCCAGCGCGACCAAAATTGCGGACCAAAAAAATACAGGCCCAACAAGAGCAACAAAAGCGGAGGCAAAACCCCATACAGCCAATATTTTTGGGCCAATAACCAGCTGGGAATCGGCAATTGGGTACTTTCTCGATAGACCAAAGCCAGTAATCCAGCCGCCACCAAAACAATCCATTGGGCCAGGCTACCAAAGGCGCTAGACGACAGACTTTGGGCTCGAAGTTCCTTGGGTAAATAGAGTAAACGGCCCGCATGTTCGCCTATTCGGTTGGGGGTAAATACGCCCAAGGCCAAGCCCATAAAAACGGCTTTCAGGGCTCGGTAAAAAGCCATAGGTGCGCCCAGCAAAACTCGCCATTTTTGGGCCTCCAAAGCCCAATTGAGGGGAAGGAGCAAAAGGGCCAAAGAAAAATAGGCCAAAGAAAACTCCGCCTGAAAGCGTTGCCAAGAGAGGGGCGGCAGCTCCGCTGCCGCCCGCTGCCACTGCTGCTTGAGCAGGTAGGCAAGAGCGACAAACAAAAGGAGCTGCAACAAAAAACGCAGTCCCTTATTGGCCCAAAGCGTTTGGAGCAGGAAACGAAAGCGGTTGCCCATTAGCCCTTGCGTTTGGGGTTATTATTGAGGAAATCGCCCCAGCCCTTATAGCGTTTGCCGCCTTTGCTAGCCGAACTACCTTGCAAATAATGACAATAGGCCACACCTACGGCATCCGTGGCATCTAAGAAATCGTGATGAAAATCGCCTTTAATCAGATGGGGCAACATGGCCGCTACTTGCTCTTTGCTAGCGGCGCCCTTGCCCGTTACGGCCTTTTTGATGCTTCGGGGACTATATTCTGTTACGCTTAGGCCATGATTGCCCATCACGGCCATGACCGCCCCCTGCGCCCGCCCTAATTTGAGCATCGACTGGGCATTTTTGCCATAAAAAGGATCTTCTAAGGCGCCTGTAGAAGGTTCATAATATTGAATCAGGCGATCTAGCTCGCTATAAATGAAACTCATCTTTTCGGCCTGGCTGTCCATCTTGCGCATATCCAAAACGCCCATACTTAGCAGCTCCACCTTGGGGCCATTGGCTTTTAAAAAGGCGTAGCCGAGCAAAATAGAGCCAGGGTCTACCCCCAAGATGATTTTTGTTTTCTTTGGCACAGTGATTCTGATTAACAAAAAAGGCCAATAGTGCGAACTACTGGCCTTTTTCTATTTGCTTTATTTACTTATTTATCTCTAAAGTAGAGTTTAAGCGGTACTCCGGTAAAATCGAAGCGAGCTCGCAAGCTGTTCTCCAAATACTTTTTGTAAGATTCTGAAACATGCTTAGGGTGATTACAGAAAAATACAAAAGAAGGATAAGCCGTAGGCAATTGGACCATGTACTTGATCGAGATCATGCGGCCCCGATAAGCGGGGGGATGATAAGCAGCCAAGGTTTCTTCCAAAAAGGTATTCAATTTAGAAGTAGAAATCCGTTTACTGCGGTTTTCATGTACCTCAATAGCCACATCAATGGCTTTAAGTACCCGCTGCTTCTCCAAAACAGAGATAAAGACGATGGGCACATCGCTAAAGGGCGCAATGCGCTCGCGGATGTGGTCCTCATATTCTTTGAGGGTATTGGTGCTTTTCTCCACCAAATCCCACTTATTGACAAAGATGACAATTCCTTTGTTGTTCTTGATCGCTAGGCGGAAGATATTGAGGTCTTGCGCCTCAATTCCCTTACTAGCATCTAGCATCAACACACAGATATCAGCAGATTCCAAAGAGCGAATGGCTCTCAAGACCGAGTAAAACTCTAAATCCTCTTTTACCGAGCGCTTACGGCGCAAACCCGCTGTATCAACCAAGATAAATTCTTGTCCAAATTTATTGTAATGCGCATGCACGCTATCACGAGTAGTACCAGCAATATCGGTAACAATAGAGCGCTCTTCATCCAAAAGGAGATTGACAAAAGAAGACTTTCCTGCATTGGGACGTCCCACAATAGCAATATGCGGAAGGCGGTTCTCTTCTTCTGGAATACCCGGAATAATATCCGTCAAAGCATCCAATAAGTCTCCGGTTCCCGCTCCAGAAGTCGAGCTAATAGGATAAAGGTTATCAAATCCCATGGCCCAAAACTCATGAATCATGAGCTGACGCTCACTATTATCTACTTTATTCACAGCCAACAAAACAGGTTTGTTGATCTCTTTGAGCAAGCGGCCCACCTGCGCATCTAGGTCGGTAATTCCCGTTTCTACATCTACCATAAATACTACGACCTGCGCCTCTTCAATGGCCATGCGCACCTGCTGACGGATCGCCGCCGCAAATACATCTTCTCCATCGCCAATAAATCCACCGGTATCTACCAAATGAAAACGCTTGCCGTTCCATTCTGTCGAGCCATATTGTCGGTCACGGGTTACGCCGCTCACATCATCTACAATTGCCTGACGCATCCCCAACATACGGTTAAAAAAGGTCGATTTTCCTACATTGGGCCGCCCTACAATGGCTACCAAATTTTCCATATCTTCTATAATGATTAAGTTCGTCTGAAGTCTGTCGGCCCAAGTTTTCTAGACCAACTGCTGTATAGTTCGCATTCAGCCCACAAAGATAAGCATATTTCACTGACCCGCTTATTTTTAGCTTTTTTTCTTTTTGGGGCCTCCCGCCTTCGGCGGGCGCTACGTTCCGCAGCTCGCTCTTCGCTCGGCCCTTCGCCGCTTTCAGCGGCTTGGTCTGGCCTGACGGCCACTGCTACACATCGCTAGGCCAGGCGCTACGCGCCTCTGCTGCCGCATCGGTTACTCCCTTCGGTCGTCGAACGGCGCCCTAAAGGGCTTGTTGTGGCCAGGCGCTATGCGCCTAAATGGCCGAAAGAATATGGGCTACTTTGGCCAAGCTCGGACTAATTTCAATGTTGTGTTTAGTAGATTGCTCAAAGGGAACTTCAACAACTTGTTTGTGCTGTACCCCTATCATAATTCCTTTTTTGTTTTCCAACAAGGCTTCTACGGCACCAATCCCCATTTGGGCAGCCAGCACACGGTCGGCACAGGTAGGCGTTCCCCCTCGCTGAATATGGCCCAAAACAGTCACTCGGCTTTCTTCATAAGGGACCTTATCTTGCACTTGCTTGGCCAATTCAAAAGCTCCACCAGCATCATCGCCTTCTGCCACAACAATAATACAAGAGTGTTTGTGCTTCTCGTGATATTCTCCAATTTGCTGAATCAACAAAGGGATGTCCGTTTCTACTTCAGGGACCAAAATGGCCTCTGCCCCACCAGCAATACCCGAACGCATGGCAATAAAACCCGCATCTCGGCCCATAACTTCCACAAAAAACAAACGATTGTAGGCCTCTGCCGTATCTCGGATTTTATCAATGGCTTCTAAGGCCGTATTGATAGCCGTATCATAACCCAAAGTATAATCGGTACCATATAAATCATTGTCTATGGTACCAGGAATGCCCACAAAGGGTATTTCGGGATGCTCTTCCATAAAGACCGTAGCCCCCTTAAAAGAACCATCGCCTCCAATGACTACTACCCCATCTACTCCAGCTGCTTGCAATTGTTCAAAGGCTTTTTGGCGACCTTCGGGCGTCATGAATTCGGCAGAGCGGGCAGAGCCCAAAATGGTCCCACCTCTATTGATAATGCCTTGCACCCCTTCACGGTCCAAGGGAACAAAATCTCCCGAAATCATTCCCGCATATCCTCTTCTTATGCCCAGTACCTCTACCTGATTATATATAGCAGCTCGCACCACGGCACGGATGCAAGCATTCATTCCAGGCGAATCGCCTCCAGATGTAAAAACAGCTATTTTTTTCATGCTTTTTGTTTTTTTGGCCCCAAAAAAGGTGGTCAAGCTGCCTAAAATACAGTTTTCTCTTCCCTTTTTCAGTTTTATTTTGATAAATTGCTGAGCTTTTGCCTCGCAAAAAGCCAGAACGACTATTCTTGATGGCCCTTCTTTTTCTTTAAAAAGATGGCATTTTTTTGTGCCCAGGGCCCAACTTAAAATATTTTGACTATGACAGAAAAAGAAAAGCATTCTAAAAACAACCCCAGACAGTGGTCTAAAATTAAGGCGGAGAACTCTTGGACCATGTTCAAGGTCATTGCAGAATTTGTAGATGGCTACGAACGCCTCAACGATATTGGTCCCTGCGTTTCTATTTTTGGCTCGGCTCGCACCAAGCCCGACAACCGCTACTATAAACTAGCTACCGAAATTGCCAAATTGATGGTCAATGAAGGCTATGGTATTATTACAGGTGGTGGCCCCGGTATTATGGAAGCCGCTAACTTGGGCGCCAAGCAAGCAGGTGGTCCTTCTGTAGGACTCAATATTGACCTTCCTTTTGAGCAAGGCCATAACGACTATATCGACAACGACAAGATTTTTAACTTCAAGTACTTCTTCATCCGCAAAGTGATGTTTGTGAAGTATGCGCAAGCCCTTGTAGTGCTTCCTGGTGGTTTTGGTACCATGGACGAACTCTTTGAGGTCCTTACTTTGGTCCAAACCCATAAGAGCTCTCCTGTTCCCATCATTTTGGTAGGTTCTGAGTTCTGGACTGGCCTAAAGGATTGGATCAAAAACGTGATGCTAGAACAAGAGCATAATGTAAGCCCCAAAGATTTGGATCTTATGCCCATTACCGATGATCCCAAAGAGGTGGTCCGCATTATCAATGAGTTTTATGCGCATGAAGACCTCAAGCCTAAATTGAATCTGCTCTAAACGAGCCGAGGAATGACAAATAAAAGTGCCCCCGCTGCCAATGGCAGCGGGGGCACGCTTTTATAAGGTCCAGAGGCGCGCAGCGCCTGGCCACAACAAGCCCTTTAGGGCGCAGTTCGACGACCGAAGGGAGTAACCGATGCGGCAGCAGAGGCGCGCAGCGCCTGGCCTAGCGATGTGCAGCAGTGGCCGAAGGCCAGACCAAGGCGGCTTTGCCGCCGCAGGGCCGAGCGAACAGCGAGCTGCGAAACGTAGCGCCCGCAGCTTGCTGCGGGAGGCCCCAAAACAACTTAATCATTCCTGCTAGCATAGTAAGCGTAATAAGGTACCTGCCCCAATTTCTTTAGTGTACTTATGGTTGAAGATTTAGGTGCATCTGCAGTTTCATAACTAATATCATCCTGAGCAGTATAAAGCACTCCCAAAATTTCTAGATATATTTCCCTCCAAATAATCCAATAAAAAATATTGCTAAAAAACATACTTCCTAATATGAAATCAATTCTAGCACTTTTGCTCTTTTTCTGTTCTTGCTTTCTGTCTGTTTGGGGGCAAAGCAGCGGCTACTTTCAGCAGCAGAGCCGTTATGAGATTCACTTTCGGCTTAATGAGGCCCAGCATAGTTTATCGGGTCATTGGAAAATGAGCTATCAGAACCAGTCGGCAGATAGTCTAACTGAAATATGGATACATCTTTGGCCCAATGCCTATCGCAACAACAGCAGTCCCTTTGCCCATCAATTGGCTGAAAATGGCGACCTGAGTTTTCAGTTTGCGGCAGATTCGGCCCGTGGGGGAATAGATAGTCTGGACTTTAGCAGCCCGGGCCAAAACCTTAGCAGCAGTTTTCCGTTGGGCGGCCAAGAAATGCTGCGGCTGGAGCTGAGCGCCCCCCTCGCCCCAGGCGACAGTTTGCTGATTGAAAGCCCTTTTCACTTAAAAGTACCGGCTAGTTTTTCTCGTTTGGGCCATCAAAAACAATATTATCAGCTTTGTCAATGGTACCCCAAAGTAGCCGTTTATGATGAGCAGGGCTGGCATCCTATGCCCTATTTGGACCAAGGGGAGTTTTATGGAGAATTTGGCGATTACGATATATATATAGAGCTACCCGCCAATTATTGGGTGGCCGCCACGGGCGAGCTACAAACAGCAGCCGAGCAAAAACGCCTAGCCGATTGGGCCAAAGCCTGCGCAAAAATGGACCTCATTGGGCTTTCGGTAGATCCGCCCCCTAGCCTTCCTTCAGATAGCAGCTTTAAGCAATTGCACTATCAGGCTAAAAACGTACAAGACTTTGCCCTCTTTTTGAACAAAGACTTTTATGTCCTGAAGAAAGAGATGCCCCTAGCCGCTGGCCGAAAACTTCCCCTTTGGGCCTTTTTTGAGGCTGAAGAAGCTTATATCTGGCAGTTGGCGCCCGACTTTATGGAAAAATCAACTCGCTATTATTCTAAAGTCATGGGCGAGTATCCCTACCCGCAAATTACGGCGGTCCAAGGCCCCATAGGCGCAGGTGGCGGCATGGAATACCCCATGATTACTATCATCAACCCCACTAGCAGTAAAAAATATTTAGACCTCGTTTTGGCCCATGAAATTGGCCATAATTGGTGGTATGGCATTTTGGCCAGCAATGAGCGCAAACACCCTTGGATAGATGAAGGCTTTAATTCCTATATCGAAAGCCGCTATATGCAGCAAGAATATGGCGGCCAGCCCTTGCGCCAAGCCTATTTGGCCTATCTGCTGCAAGCCAAACGCAATGAGGAACAATCTAGCGCCCTGCCCTCTGATAGCCTGAGCAATTTTAATTATTATTTGGCCGCCTATGCCAAACCCAGCCTTATTCTATCTTATCTAGAACAGCATTTGGGCCAGCCAAAAATGGATAGCATTCTGCAATCGATTTATCAAAAATGGCAGTTCAAACACCTTAGTCCCCAACAACTGCAAAAGGAGTTTGAGCAGGGCAGCGGCCAAAATTTAAACTGGTGTTTTCAGGAGCTGCTACAAGATAAAAAGCGAGTAGATTTGGCCCTAACCAAACTAAGTAATTGGGGCAGCGACAGCCTATTGGTCCAAATTCAGAATAAGGGCCAGGCCGCGCCCCCCATCTTTTTGGCCTATATGAATGAGGAGGGCCAAGTCTTGCAGGCCTTTAAGTTCCCCCCCTTGGCGGCGGGAGAAAGAGAAAGTTTCCGCATCCCCAAATTGGCCCATGCGCATAGTCTAGAAATAGACCCCTTTGCCTATTTGCCCGACTACAATAGAGCCAACCAACAGCAGCATTTTGATCGCTCCAAACGAAATCTCATTCATTTGCTCTACCCTAGTCCAGATTTTACAGATCAAGCACCTTCTATGGCCCCGATTATTGGCTATAATGCCCATGATGGCTTGCTGCTTGGGTTGGGCCTCTACAGCAACCCCATTATGCCCAAAAATTGGCGCTATCAACTTTATCCTTTGCTTGGAACGAACTCCGAGCAGCTCTTGGGCCAAGGTCAATTCGCCTTTCACAAAGGTTTGCAAAAGGGCAAAATCAAAGATTATCAAATTAGTCTAGGCTATAAGCGCTACAGCTATTTTAGTAATGAGTCCTACGACTATAAATTACAATATCAGCGTTGGCGCTTGGCGGCGGAGCTGGCTCTGCGTCCCAAAGCAGGTCGCCAATTTAAGCGGCAATATATTGGCCTAGAAAATCTATTTATTCGAGAAGAAGAGGAAAACTTTGAGCGCGATAGCCTGAATAATATTAGCTATTTGGGCAAAACGGGCAGCAAGCGCTCGGTCCACCGCCTCTATTATCGCTGGGAAAATAGCCACCCTTTGGCCCCAGCAAAATATAAATTGTCCCTAGAGTTTGCCCAATATGATCAAGGCCAAGAGCAGTATCTCAAACTCAGTCTAGAGGGACAAAAAGACTGGTATTATGCCGTAGGCAAAAAGATCGGCCTCCGCTTTTTCTTTGGCGGATTCCCCTTTCATAGCGATCGAGATTTTGGCGCTTACCCGCTGCATTTGCTCAGCCGAAATGCCCATGACTACCATTATGACAACTATGTTTGGGGCCGAAATATCCAATCGGGCTTTTCCGAACAGCAGGTTTTAATCAAAGAAGGGGGCTTTAAATTGCCCATTGCCAACGCCCAAGCCATTGGCGACGGCCGCAGCAATAGCTTTATTGGCGCTATAAATCTCCGTGCGGATTTGCCCATTCGCCTGCCTTTCCGCCTGCCCTATTTTCGCCTACAACCCTATTTTGATTTGGGTTATTTTGAAAACACCGCCCCCTCCCTCCAACTAGACAGCCCCGCCGATGCCATCTTTTACGATCTCGGTCTGCTGCTCGATATTGGCGATGGACTGGCCCAAATTTCCTATTCTTTTTACTCCAATGAACGCCTCCGCAATTATATGAAGGAGAAAAATAATTTTTGGGCCCGCCTCGGCATCAGTATCAACCTCAATAGCTGGAGCAGAGAAAAATTAACCGATGAACTGATTGGATTTTAAGTGTTTTTTGGGGCCTCCGCCTCGCTGCGCTCGTCGGCGCTACGTTGCGGGGCTCGCTCTTCGCTCGGCCCTGCGGCGGCGGCGCCGCCTTGGTCTGGCCTTCGGCCACCCCTCCACATCGCTAGGCCGTTTACTGTAGGTTAAAACCTACAGTAAAAAGGGCCAAAGGCCCGCAGGCCTAGGGGCCTGAAAGGGTGGCCGCAGGCCAGACCAAGCGGGCGAAGCCCGCGCAGGGCCGAGCAGAACTGCGAGCCCTGAAAGGGCCCGGCCGCCGGAGGCGGCAGGCCCCTAACAACATCCTCACTAATAAAAAAACCTCCTCCAAAGCTGGAAGAGGTTGGAGATTTTGTTTGTTAGCTGCGCCATTTTTGCCAGCGCTCAATCAGGCTAGAGAGCCAAGAAATGGGCTTTATTTGGTGGCGGCGATAGAGGAAGAATCCCGTAGCGCCAAGGGCGAGACTCAGTCCGAGTAGGAGCAGCAGAATGCTGGACCAAGACCAACCATAATCTAGGGGGGCGGGATTGCCAATGCTGATAAAAGAGCCCCAAAAAGCGGGATGTCCAGAAATGTGATCGGACTGCTCCAGATAATCCAATTTAGCTTTTTGTAGGGCGGCGGGTTTACTCATTCCATCGGCTAAATTTTCATAAAATCGAGCCATCAGGGCGGCACTCGTATAATCGTTCACCTTCCAGAGGGTAGTCACCACCGAGGGCACGCCAGCATACATAAAGGCGCGGGCCAGGCTGAGCACCCCCTCGCCGCGGACCACCTTACCAAAGCCCGTTTCGCAGGCTGAAAGCACCACCAAATCCGCTTTGAGGTCTAGATTGTGAATCTCATAAGCATAAAGGCGGCCAGCATCTAAATTGTCTACTTCTCCAGAATCTCGAGCAAAAAGCAAGAGGGATTTGTGGGGGTGGCGAATATCGACCACACCGTGCATGGCCAAATGGATCAGGCCATAATTAGAAGCGTATTCATAAAAATGCTCCTTATCGGCCTCCTGTTTCATAAAATATTGTCCGCTAAAATGCGATTGGATCGCCTTGAGTTCTTCCTCTGCCCAGGGCAGTTCCGTATGTTCTCCAATCAGGGGATCGCCTAGGGGGTAAGCGGGGGCAAAGCCTAAGCATTGGCGGTTATTTTCTAGGCGTTTCGCTCGGATATTTTGGACCAGCAGGCTAGCAGAGTAGGAATAATTCAATTGATAGCGGCGGATAAGGTAAGCCAAGTTCTTATAGTCCACCTTATTCAAATCCGCAGGCTCTTCGAGTAAAACCTCAAAGGGAATATAGCTGAGAGCGCCATCGGGAATCACAATAAGTCGATCCAATTGCTCGCTACTCCCTTGAATAAAAGGCATCACATAGCTTTTATAGAAGGCATGAGCTGAGAGCACATAATTTTCATACGCCTTTTTGTGGTCCTTACCAATCATTTGGTAATCGGTTAGGGCATGGCGAAGATCTTGGAGGTTTTGGTCAAAATCCTGTGGCAGGGGTAATTGGTAAAAGCTGGGGAAATCCTTAGTAATTCTGAAGACATAGAGATAGCGATCGCCAATAAAATACTCTAAGAGTAAGTCTTTTGAACCGAGAATCTCCTTTTGCAATTCGGGCAAACTTACCGTTGGGCTCTCATATTTGAGTTGATAGTATTTGGGATAATTTTGTTCAATATATTGGACCAAAGAATCGTAAGACTTTCGGCTTTGGAAATAAGCCTCATCAAACTCCTCGGCCCGATTCATATTTCGATGGCGATAATCTGAATAATAGGCGAGTTTTCGGCGCAGGCTTTCTTCTTGAATTAGCAGTTCGCTGGGCAAATCACTAAAAGAGCGGGCCGCCACCCCTTGTAGGGCTTGCAAAAGCACAAAGCTTTTGCTCCGCTCCATAATTTCAAAGGCCTGATAGAGATAAGAGGGGTTTTTGGTTTGTTGGTAGCGTAGATGGGCTACTTCAATAGCTCCTTCATAGACTGAAATAGAGCGTTTGGTCAGTTGTTGTTTAGAGCCATCCGAAGAGAAATTGAGGCGGAGGCTATCCACTAAATTCAGGGCCAAAGCATAGGTAGCCTCTGCGGCCTGAATTTCTTTTGGGGCCTTGGTAGCTCGGTGTAATTCTAACAGAAGATGGCCTTTTTGGGCCAGAGCGGGTAGCCAGTCAATATTGTGCATTAGGCAGCTTAGCTCTGGATTCTGATAAATGTCTACCTTATCTTCTGACAGTTCCTTACAGACTGCTGTTAGGGCATTTTGCACATAAATCAGGGCCAGTTTATAATCTCTTTTGCGCTCATAGAAAGAAGCTAAATTGAGGTAACTATCAAAAAGACTCCCCCCAATTACTTCATTATCTTCTTCCTCTTCTGAACTATCAAATAAGATGGCCACCTCTTGCTCTCGTCCAAAATCACTATAATTGGCCTTGCTCAGCTCCCCTCCATCTCGAATGCTAATTTTCTTTTTCAGGGCTTCATTAAGATAATAGTACTCTTGTTTAGCATCTCGAATAAAGCGATAGGCTTCCGCTAAACGGTCATAAGCTTGAGCCAAGCGATAATCATTTTCTGTGAGTTGTTGCTCCCAGAGCTTAGCCGCTTTTTGGTAATAGAAGAGCAGAGAATCGGGCTTAGCCTTAGCCTTAAAATACTCTCCCAACTCTATATAAACATAGCCCAAATTTGGGTGTTCGGGCCCATAAATTTCTCGTTCTAAACCCAAAGATTTTTTCAGATGAATATATTCCTCTCGGCTATTGCCCAATCCCCTTTGGGCTTTGGCAATGGCTTTATAGAGTTCGGCCACCTCTACGGATTTCCCCCCTACTAGCTCCAAATAAATGCGCAAACTGCGCTCATAATAATTGAGCGCCTGATCATAATCTCCACTATAAAAGTTGCGATGCCCCAAGAGATAATAGCTACGGCCAATATCTTTATGAACCTTATTTAGGGTTTTGAGCTGAATCTTCAGGGCTTTTTCTAAGGCCCCTTCTTCCTCCTCAAAACGGTTGGTTAACCGATAGTAAACGGCCAACTGCAAATAGGAGGAAGCAATTTTGGGATGTTCTTCGCCAAATAACTTTTGCCGAATTGCCAAGGCCTTTTGGTGGTAATCAAAGCCTTTGGGAAAATCTTGTTTCCGATAATAATAATGCTCGCCTAAAGCCTCATAAATATCTGCGGTCAGGTAGCTTTCCTTGGCCAAGGAGTTGAGCGCTTGGTCCAGATAATCAGCCTCCATACTCAAAGGATCGAGCAAGCTGCTGCTATCTTCCTGGCTCTGTTTATTCAGTTGGCCATAACAGCGACCAATAAAATAATAGCTTTGGGCCAGGTCTTCTCTGGGCGCATTCCATTTTAGGCGAATGGCTAGGGCTTTTTGGTGCCAAGCTAGGGCCTTCCAAAAGTCTACTTCGGCATTCATACGGTAGCGGCCCAAGCCCTCATAACCATCGGCAATGATAAGGCTATCGACCTGTAAACTGCTATCCGAGCGGGCCAAATCATCAAAGAGGGCCAAGCCCCGCTTAAACTCATTATCGGCCTCTTGGTAGCGGGTCAATTCTATATAATTATTGCCCACCCCATTGTAACAACGGCCATAGCCCTCCACATCTTTGAGGCGGCGATAAATAGCGGCGGCAAACTGAAACTCTTGTACCGAGGCCTCATATTGGGCTTCGGCATAAAGGCTTTTGGCTTTTTCAACATATTCGAGGGCTCTTGCTTTGGAGCCTGTATTTTGGGCCTGCCCAAAAGGCAGCAAACAGCCCAAACAGCCTAATAGTAGTAGAAAACGAACTAAGGGCATATAAGTGATTGATATTTTGCGGTATGGAGTCGGGGAAAAGGGCAGCCCTAAAATACGGCTTTTTATTTTGCTGGCTAAACTGTTTTTTTGGGGCCTCCGCCTCGCTGCGCTCGTCGGCGCTACGTTGCGCAGCTCGCTATTACTTGCTTCGCTGCGTCGGCTCCCGTTGGTCGGGTCGCTCGGCCCTGCGCGGGCTTCGCCCGCTTGGTCTGGCCTGACGGCCACTGCTGCACATCGCTAGGCCTGCGGCGGCTTCGCCGCCTGCGAATCTGTACTGTCTTTTTTTTTGGGCTTTCTTCTTTAGCGACTAGATGGTTTTTGGCCTAACGAACAAGGACTTTAGTCGCTCAGTCAAGAACCTTGGGCTGAAGCCCTTGTTTGCTAAAAATGGTCTCTTTTATTGCTGTAGGCTTCAACCTACAGTAAAAAGGGCCGAAGGCCCGCAGGCCTAGGGGCCTGAAAGGGTGGCCGAAGGCCAGACCAAAGCCCGAAGGGCTGAAGGGCCGAGCAGACCTGCGAGCCCTGCAAGGGCCCGGCCGCCGAAGGCGGCAGGCCCCAAAAAAAAGAGACGCTCCTTATCAAAAAGAAGCGTCTCTTATGGGAGAGTGGAAAGGCGGTCTACTCTTGAACGAGCAGAGAAACCTTATTATCGAGCACCTCGATAAATCCGCTTTGGATAGCGAGTTCTTGCTTACCCCCTTCTTGGGCCAAAAAGCTCACATCGCCTGCCTGCAAAGAGGCCACAATAGCGGCGTGATTTTCTAGCACCTCAAATTCTCCATCTACACCAGGCACCGTAATGCTGCTGATTTTGCCTTCAAAAACTTTCTTATCTGGCGTCAATACAATGAGTTCCATAATAATATCTTGTATGATGGCCTAAAAAAATTAGCCGCGGCCGAAGCAGCCACGGCTAAGATCTATTTATCTATTGGATTAAGCTTCGCTGAGGAGTTTTTCACCTTTCTCCATAGCTTGCTCGATGCTACCTACAAGGTTAAAGGCAGCTTCGGGATATTTGTCTACTTCTCCATCAATGATCATATTAAATCCTTTGATCGTATCCTTGATGTCTACAAGTACCCCTTGGAGACCTGTAAACTGCTCGGCTACGTGGAAAGGCTGAGACAAGAAGCGTTGTACACGGCGGGCGCGGTGTACGACCAATTTATCTTCTTCAGACAATTCTTCCATACCCAAGATCGCAATAATATCTTGCAATTCTTTGTAGCGCTGAAGAATGTTGATTACACGTTGGGCGCAAGTATAGTGCTCATCGCCTACGATATCGGGAGACAAAATCTTAGAAGTTGAATCCAAAGGATCTACCGCAGGATAGATCCCCAAAGAGGCCAATTTACGGCTAAGTACCGTGGTGGCATCCAAGTGAGCAAAAGTAGTTGCGGGAGCGGGGTCAGTCAAGTCATCCGCAGGTACGTAAACGGCCTGTACAGAAGTAATTGAACCACGCTTAGTTGAAGTAATACGCTCTTGCATCAAACCCATCTCGGTAGCGAGCGTAGGCTGATAACCTACTGCAGAAGGCATACGTCCCAAAAGGGCTGATACCTCGGCACCGGCTTGCGTAAAGCGGAAGATGTTATCGATAAAGAAGAGGATATCACGACCTTTAGCTTCATTGGGATCACCATCGCGGAAGTACTCGGCAACAGTAAGACCAGAAAGAGCTACACGGGCACGGGCACCGGGAGGTTCGTTCATCTGACCGAAGATAAAGGTAGCTTGAGATTCAGCTAGCTCGTCATGCTTTACAGCGCTGAGGTCCCATCCACCTTCTTCCATAGAGTGCTTAAAGCCTTCGCCATAACGAACGATATTAGCTTCAATCATCTCACGCATAAGGTCATTTCCTTCACGAGTACGCTCACCTACACCAGCAAAAACGGAGAGTCCTTTATGCTTCTTGGCGATGTTGTTAATCAATTCCTGAATAAGTACGGTTTTACCTACACCTGCACCACCGAAAAGACCAATTTTACCCCCTTTGAGGTAAGGAGCGATCAAGTCGATAACTTTGATACCTGTGTAAAGGATCTCTTGAGAAGTACTCAAGTCCTCATAACGAGGAGGTTTATTGTGGATAGCGCGACGCTCAGCATTGGGCAATTCACCCAAACCATCGATAGGCTCCCCTACTACATTAAACAAACGACCTTTGATCTCGTCACCTACAGGCATCGTGATCATACTTCCTGTATCAACTACAGCCATGCCACGAGTAAGGCCCTCGGTACTGTCCATAGCAATCGTACGGACGCTATCTTCACCAAGGTGCTTTTGACATTCGAGAACAATTTTATCTCCATTGGGGCGAGTCACCTCAAGGGCGCTAAGAATTTCGGGAAGTTTAGCCTCTTTGGCTGAAAAGCTTACATCGACTACAGGTCCAATGATCTGCTTGATGTATCCAGTATTTTGTGCCATAATTTTATTCTTGGACAATAATGAAATGGTATAAGTAAAACTGTAAAATCAGCGCAAAGATAGGCCTTTATCATAAAAACAAAAAAATAAAGCCCCTATTCGCCCGCTCTAACTGCTTGTTTTTCTAACAAATAGAGACCTTCAGAAGAATATTAGGATTGAAAAGCCCAAACAGAATATTTTTAGGAGTAAAAAAGCTCTGCAGAATAAATAATTGTTTGGGCCCTGCTTTTGCGGCTGAGTAGATTAATGAACGCCCCCATAAGTAAAAAGGGGCCTCCGCTTTTGTAGAACTTTTTTACCACTTATTGGGGAGCTTTATCCTTGGCTCTGTGTTAATCATCACAACGGAAGCTGGTTAAAAGCTATTCTTTTGAATCAGAAACTACTTCTACCTACTAATAAATAATATATATCATTATGGGAGACCTACTTGCAGCCCGTCTACAGATGGCTTTTTCTTTGGGGTTTCACATCATCTTTGCCTGTGTGGGCATGGCCATGCCCTTTTTGATGGCTATTGCGCATTGGCGCTATATTAAAACTGGAGATGCTGTGTATAAGGACCTCAGTAAAGCTTGGTCGAAAGGGGTGGCCATCTTTTTTGCCACTGGTGCGGTTTCGGGCACCGTTTTATCATTTGAGTTGGGCCTTTTGTGGCCCGAATTCATGGAGCATGCCGGACCTATCTTCGGCATGCCCTTTTCTTTAGAGGGTACCGCCTTTTTTATTGAGGCGATTGCTCTTGGCCTTTTTCTTTATGGTTGGGGGAAAATCCCCAAATGGATTCACTGGAGCTCTGGCCTTGTGGTCGGTATTTCGGGGGTGGCTTCGGGGATTTTGGTCGTTGCGGCCAATGCTTGGATGAATAGCCCCGCAGGTTTCGATTATGATCCTGTCAGTAATACTTACAGTAATATTGACCCCATTGCCGCTATGTTTAATCCCGCCTGGTTTACCCAAGCCCTACACATGATTTTAGCCGCATTTACAGCTACGGGCTTTGCCGTGGCGGGGGTGCATGCCTTTTTACTGATCCGTAAACCCGCCAATCGATTTCACCAACAAGCGATGCGCATTGCCCTGCTGGTGGGTGGAATTGCCGCCTTTCTACAACCTATTAGCGGTGATCTTTCAGCTAAGGATGTGGCGGTCCGCCAACCCGCTAAATTAGCCGCTATGGAGGCCCACTTTCATACAGAAGAGTATGCCGGCCTATTGATTGGTGGGATACCTAATGAGGAAACTGGCGAGGTACATTATGGCATCAAAATCCCTGGCCTATTGAGCTTTTTGGCTCATGGCGACTTTAAACAGGAGGTGGTAGGCCTAGACCAAATTCCCAAAGATGAACAGCCTCCCATAGCCGTTACCCATTTTGCTTTCCAAATTATGGTGGGCGCAGGGACCTTCCTCATGATGGTGGCCTTACTCTATTTCTTTGCCCAACGCTTTCGCCCCCGCTGGCTGGGACACAAAAACTTCCTTTGGCTAATTGCCCTATCTACTCCCCTAGGCATGCTGGCCGTAGAGGCGGGTTGGACAGTTACCGAGGTAGGCCGCCAACCCTGGATTATCCACGGGATTATGCGCACTAAAGAGGCGGTTACGCCCATGCCTGGCATCCAATATTCTTTCTATACGGTGGTCGTTGTTTATACGCTTTTGGCCGTTTTAGTGAGCTGGCTGATGAAACGACAGGTCCAAACCCTAGCCCAAAACTATGATAGTATGGATGAGGAGATTGACCTCAACCAAAAACGAGTGCATACCAAAACAGAAGCTATCGACTAATTTTTAGTGCCTCTAAAAGACCGATTTTATGTTTATGTATATTGTTGTGCTGACTTTTCTGCTCCTTTCTTTGGTCCTTTACGCCCTTTTGGGCGGGGCCGATTTTGGCGCAGGCGTAATTCAGCTTTTATCTACTACCCCCAAGGCCGAAAAAGTAATTGGCCGAGCTATTGGCCCCATCTGGGAGGCCAACCACATGTGGCTGGTGATTGCTGTGGTGATTAGCTTTATGGGCTTTCCCGCCATTTTTAAAGTGATCTCTACCGCCCTACATATTCCTGTGTTTATCCTGCTGCTGGGCATTATTTTCCGCGGAACAGCCTATGCCTTTAAACACTATGATGCCATCAAGGACGAAAAAAGCCAGTTGATGTATCATCGGGTGTTTGTTTGGGGAAGCCTTGTTTCTTCTCTCTTTATAGGAATTACCTTTGGCGCTATGAGCCTAGGCAAAATTGACCCCAATCCCAGCGATTTTTATATGGGCTATATTGCCCCTTGGTTCAATTTCTTTTCTATTAGTGTAGGCTTTTTGGCTACTGCTCTTTTTGCCTTTTTAGCCGCTGTTTATCTCATCGGCGAAAATGAAGACCCCGAGGTCAAGGAGTTTTTTATTCAAAAAGCTTGGAAATGGCTGTTGGCAGCCGTTGGCCTTGGCCCTATTGTTTTTATTGCCGCCTATGTAGATGGTCTCCCTCTCTTCAATGAGTTGATTAGCAGCCCGCTCAGTATTGTAGCGGTTGTTGTGGCCGCCGCGGCCCTCCCCTTTCTGTTTAAGGCGGTCCGCCAAGGAAAAGTCCTGCTTGCTCGCCTAATGGCTGGCGCTCAAACGATTCTCATTCTTGGCGCTTGGTTGCTCGTACATTATCCGCATGCCATTATGCTCAGCAATGGGGGCAGCCTAGACCTCTACGATAGCCGCGCTCCCGATGCCACCTTAGCCGTGCTCGGCTGGGCCCTGATGCTCGGCTCGCTCTTTATCCTCCCCGCTCTAGGCTATCTTTATGTGGTCTTCAAAGGCCATGGCCCCGAAGAAAGTATCTAATCTTTCATAAGCAGCTTTACAGCCCTATTCTTGCTTGTCAAGAATGGGGCTTTTTTTGGGGGCCTCCGCTGCGGCTTCGCCTTGCGGCGCTACGTTTCGCAGCTCGCTGATCGTTCGGCCCTGCGCCGCCAAAGGCGGCTGGGTCTGGCCTTCGGCCACTGCTGCCCATCGCTAGGCCGCTCATCCTTTGGTTTTCAGGCTAACCGTTCTGCTTCGGCCCCAAAATTTTATGGCTTAAAAAAGCATTCGTTTACCTTTGCCCTTATTTACACCTAAACAATTGATAGTAAAGATGAGACTCCTTTTTTTCCTCCTGTTTTCTTTTTCTCTTCACGCCCAAACTAGCTCCTACTTTCTATTTGATGAGGAAAGCCAAACCCCCATTCCCTACACTAGCCTTAGCTTAAAGGATCATAGTCAGCATTGGAGTACAGACAGTTTGGGCCAACTAACTATTGCAGCAGAATTTCAACAAGATAGCCTTTTTGTCCGTAGCCTTAACTACCCCAATGCAGCCATTATCTTAGCTCAGTTGCATACAGATACCATTTGGTTAAGCCCCCAAGCTCATCAATTAGAAGGGATTACCGTCAAGGCCAAAAAAGCAAAGAAGAAATGCATCCGCCCTAAAGGAAAAACGGTAAAAGCCTACTACTCTTTGAATAAATTTAGCTCTGATAATACTCGTTATGTTAGGCAGCGGAAGGCCAGATATTTTGAAAATAGAGAACAAAAGACAGGCTATCTAGCAGAAATTGCCTTTGATGTAATCAATAAAAGAGGTGGGGAAAATGCTTTTAGACTTTGGATTTATAGTCATCAAGATAGTGTTCCGGGCCAAGCGATTAGTCCCCCCATTGACTTTATTCCCGAACAAAAAAATGCTTGGCAAAAATGCGACCTTCAAGATTACCGAATAGAAGTACCTAAGAATGGCTTTTGGGTAGTTGTAGAAGCCGTTAAAGATTCTGCTCATCTAGAGGCTCCCTCTTATTCGGCCAAAGACACCACAATTACCGACTTGGAGCGATGGCGAGTTCGTACTGACCAAGACGGTAATGTAATTTCGTACAGCAGGCGGCATCGAACAGGACTTAGAACAGAGCTGCTAAAGCCTCCTTATTGTAGTATTTGCGCTATTCAGAGCTACACAACCAAAGGCCCCCAACAGCCTGTAGCTTGGCAAACAAGCTGTAATTATTATGGTACCAAAGAAGTTAAAATCTCCTGTATCAAAATGAAAGCTTGGGTTTATTGGGATTGAATGATGACTTTGGGGCCTTTGAGCAGCAGCTAAAACAGAACAGTAGGAAAATATTCTTTCTACGGTTTTGCAGGCGACCAAGCTAGTTTCATATATCATTGCGAAGCAATACCACTCTAGCTGTAGGTTTCAACCTACAGTAAAAAGGGCCGAAGGCCCGCGGCTGAGGGGCTGTAGCAGGGCCGCCGAAGGCGGCAGACCAAAGCGCTGAAAGCGCTGCAGGGCCGAGCAGACCTGCGAGCTGCGAAATGGCCCGACCCGAGCGAAGCGAGGGGCAGCCCCTAATCATCCAAAGCTTCTACTTCTTCATCTCGGAAGCTGCTGGGAATCTGCTGATGCTGCACAAAATTGCACCATTTACAGTCTTTTTTCTGGCAGCCCTCAGCAAATTCATGTCGCTTAATTTTACCATAGACCTCCTGCACCAATTCGCCCATATTGGCCAAATCCTCTGCATGGATCTCCATTTCTTTTTCGGGAAAATGCCCCGCTTCATTGGGACTGATGTAGTCAATTTCGGCAGAAATGGCCCGTCCCTCTATCTGTCGAGAGCTCTCCAAGAGTAGGGCGTAAAAGACCAACTGACGATAATAATTGCCGCCCAAGGGATTGCGTTTGCTTGGCGCACTAAAGCGCTTCTCTTCGAGCTTGCCCGTTTTATAATCGACAATATGCCAAAGGCTGCTGCCCTTTTCGGCCTGCACCAATTTATCGATATTTCCAGTTAGGGGCACGCCCTTGTATTGAGTACCATAAAAGGACTGTTCTAGCAAGATTTTTTTGTCTAGTTCCTGCCCAAAGCGCTCTTGTCGCTGCTCATAATAACGTTTGAGGTATTTGAGGCCCAAATCGAGGGCTTCTTCATAGGCTCTTTGGCTAAATAGCAGCCGTTTCATCTCTAAACGCTCTTCAAAAAGAGAGATGAAAGCGGGCAAAGAAGGCAGCCGCAGCCGCGTATTGTTTTGCCCCTGCCGCAAAAGCTCTTCTAAGGCCTCATGCACCGCCTGCCCATAAAGCGCCTCTACGCTTTGGCTGGCTGGCAGACGCAACACCCGCTGAAAATAAAAGCTCAAAGGGCAGTTGAGGTAGGCATTCAGGGCCGTTACACTCAAACGGAAATCTTCTAGTTGGGCCGCAATTGTGGCTGGATCGAGCAGTAGTTCTTGGGGTAAGTGCTCGGGCAAATACTGCAAAAACTGATGTCGATATTGCTGAAGAATAGAAGCGGGCAGCTGTATTTGCTGCTCTTCTAGCTCCGCATCAATCATCAAATCATCGACAAAAGAGAGGCGTTTGCACGATTTCCCTTGGCTATCATTAGCATGGTAGGAGATCCGCAAATAGGCCCTAGAACGAGTCATGGCCACATAAAATAAGCGGCGGCTAGCCTCTTCTTGATCCAAAACCGCATGGGCCTGCGATAAGTTATCGGGTAATTTGAACTTCTTGATGCTTCGGCGGCTATTTGGGCCCCAAGTTCCATCCAAACAATGCAGCATAAAGACATACTGAAACTCTAGGCCCTTAGAGGCGTGAGCGGTCAGCAACTGTACTCCATCTTCGGCATAGCGGCTATGCGTCATGGGCAAGCGCAGCTGATTGTCTTTCATGCGCTGGATCAGCTCCAAAAGGCCCCATAAATTAAGGTCCTCTTTTCGCTCTGACTCCCTGCGGACAAAGTCGAAAAAGGTGTTGAGCAAGCCCAAATACCAATCTTTTTCTGCGGCTTCACTGGCGTACTGCAATAGGCCCGATCGGTTAAATAGGAGCTCCATCAAGCGACTGAGCGGCTCGTTGACCGACCAGCCCGTGGCCTCATCAAAAAACTCGACCAAAGCCCTGATTTTTTCGGGAGCGATGAGCTGCAGTTCAGTCAAGTCGGGAGCCATTTGCAGCAGGTCCCGCCAAGCTAAGGGCTCTCTTTCCTTGGCCAGATAACGACGGCGGTTTTCCCGCACCATATAATTGACCAACTTGCGTCGGTCGCTGGCCAAAATGGGAATAAACTGAAAGTGCAAGAGCTCATAAAGGTATTCTTCTCCCGCATAAGGTTGCTCAAACTCCAAGGCCAAATACTCCAACAACAGCAAAAAGTTCTTAATCAAACTCTCTTCTAAAATATTGATTTGCCGCTTGGTCTGATAAGGAATTTCGGCCTGCTCCAATAAACGGATCAGGTCCTGAGACTGCCGGTGGCGAGCGTAAATAATGGCCACCTCCGCCAGGTTTTGCTTTTCGGCTTTGAGCTGCTTGATCTTTTCGACAATTGCGACTTCTTCCTCAAAAGCGCTGGGATATTGTTGTAGTTCTAGCTCTATTTCTTCGCCCTGCTTAAAGGGACGGCGCGCCTTGAGTTTTTTGTCCAGCTCCAAGGCCTCCAACAAAGAAATAATACGCAATTCATTATGATCGATCAAGGCTTTGGAGGCATCCAAAATCTCTTGACTCGAGCGGTAGTTGTCTTGCAACATGACCAAGCTCAGGCCGTTTTGATAGCGCTCAAAAAAGTCGATCAAGTTTTTTACCCTAGCCCCCTGAAACTCAAAAATAGATTGGTCGTCATCGCCCACAATAAAGATATTGGGCTGCTCCCAAAAGCCAATGAGCTGCATCAAAATCTGATTTTGCGCCCCATTAGTATCCTGAAATTCATCGACCAAGATATAGAGATATTGTTCTTGATAGCGCAACAGCAACTCCTCCTGTTCCGGGTCCAAAAAGGCCCGCAACACCCAGAGAATCATGTCGGCATAGTCGTAACAACTGGCCTCTTCCATCAAAAACTCATATTCCTCAAAGAGGGCGGCGGCAGACAATAGCCGTTGCATCCGCTCTTTTTCCTCCTGATAGGCCTTGAGTTTGAGCTCCCCTTTTTTGTAATTATGGCCATTTCGCTGATAGCGATACTTTTTATCCTCCTTGATATAATCGAGATAATCCTCAATTTTTTCTTGAACCAGCTCGAGGGTCCAACCCTCTGTTTTCATCAACTGAAATAGCCGCAGCAATTGGCCCTCATAGCGATAAGGTTGGCGACGAGAGCGACGCAAAGGATGATCGGGCTCCAAACCATCTAGCAATTGACGAGCAAAATCAATCTGCTCTAGTTCCGTGGCCAATTGCCAGTTTTTCTGCCCAAAGTTATCGGGATTTTCAAGGATGACCTTATTGCAAAAAGAATGAAAGGTATAAATATGAATGCGGTAGGCCTCTGGACCAATAAATTCCAATAATCGCTGACGCATGGCCTGCACCCCAGCATCCGTAAAGGTCAAACAAAGAATGTTATAGGGGCGGCTATCGGTCTGCAAGAGAATTTGCCCAATCCGCGCCGCCAAAATATGCGTTTTGCCCGTCCCCGGCCCAGCAATCGTCATCACCGGCCCTTCAATCTGCTCTACGGCCGCCCGCTGCGAATCATTGAGCTGCTTCATAATTTTTTCAAAGCGACGATGATAAAGCGACTGCCGATAGGATAATTTGGGGGCCATAAGCAAGGTTAAAAGCGATCAAAAAACGGCTTTAAAGATAAGGCTTTTTAATCAGGCTGGGCCATCTGAAAGATAAATCTCTCTTTCTTATTGTTTTTTTGGGGCTGCCCCTCCCTTCGGTCGGGTCGGGCCATTTCGCAGCTCGCAGGTCTGCTCGGCCCTGCGCCGCCTTTGGCGGCTGGGTCTGGCCTAACGGCCACTGCTGTCCATCCCTCAGCCTGCGGCGGCTTCGCCGCCTGCAAAACCGTAGAAAAGAATATTTTCTTACTGTTCTGTTTTTAGCTGCTGCTCAAAAGCCCAAAAGCCATCATTCAATCCCAATAAACCCAAGCTTTCATTTTGAGGCAATTTAGATGTTTTATTTCCCATAAATGTCCTTCTTCCCAGAGTAAATCATTAGGAAGATAGTTACAACTTGTTTGCCAAGCTAAGGGCTGTTGGGGGGAAGTAGTTGTATATTCCTGACGAGCACAACTACTACAACTGGAACGCGTTGGATGCTCTATTCGAAGTCCTGTTCGAACTTTAATTTCATAATAAAGGACATTGCCATTTTGATCTGGAAAAATGCTCCATCGCTCTAAATCAGTAATCATAGTGTCTTGGGCTAAATAGTATTCATTAACTAGTTCGACAGAATCTCTAACGGCTTCTACAACTACCCAAAAGCCATTCTTAGGTACTTCTATTTGGTAATCTTGAAGAGCGCATTTTTGCCAAGTATTTTTCTGTTTGGGAATAAAGTCAATAGGGGGACTAATCGCTTGGCCTGGAACGCTATCTTGATGACTATAAATCCAAAGTCTAAAAGCATTTTCCCAACCTCTTTTATTGATTACATCAAAGGCAATTTCTGCTAAATAACCTGTCTTTTGTTCTCTGTTTTCAAAATACCTTGCGACTCGCTGTTTGGGGTAATGGATATTATCTGAAGTCATTGTTTTATATCCATAGCCCTTACTATATTTTCCTTGAGGGCGAATGCGTTTTTTCTTTCCTTTTTTGGCTTTGACGGTAATCCCTTCTAATTGATGAGCTTGGGGGCTTAACCAAATGGTATCTGTATGCAACTGAGCTAAGATAATGGCTGCATTGGGGTAGTTAAGGCTACGGACAAAAAGGCTATCTTGTTGAAATTCTGCTGCAATAGTTAGTTGGCCCAAACTATCTGTACTCCAATGCTGACTGTGGTCCTTTAAGCTAAGGCTAGTGTAGGGAATGGGGGTTTGGCTTTCCTCATCAAATAGAAAGTAGGAGCTAGTTTGGGCGTGAAGAGACAGACTCCAACAGCAACAGAAAAGTATATATTTTAGCATAGTTTTTTTTGTAAAAAGAACATAGGAATGCTATACACTAGCTAGCATTCCTATGTTTATAATTTGCAATTAGTTAACAGTCCGTCCATTTATAACCAGTACCACAAATCTCCGAACTTTGTGTACCTCCATAGTTACCTCCATAACGGGGTCCTGTTAGCCAATGATAATGAGCTCCAGTTTGCTGACAAGCACCTGTAACCGGGTCAATGGAGAGCCTTACGCCATCACAACCATAAATAACTCTCCTCGTCCATTTTTTAAGGCGAGTCCACCAATTTGGTGCTTTGTGTTGTGCCTCTGTCATGATATCATTCAACTCCAGAATAAACTCTTCTTCAGTAAGGATAAAATCTATAGGTAAGTTAATCGCATCAGCCCATTCAGTATTGCATGAAATCGAGCCAATAGCTTGATCTGCTAACTCAATTTTTATATGTACATTATATTTTTCGCCATTAACAACAGCTGTTTCTGTAAATGTAAATACTGTTAGTTCTGCATTTGGATCAGCCTGATATTCTGTAGGGATACTAAAATAGGTATAGCTACTAGCATCATCTGATAGGTTTTTAGTGGCGCTAGATTGTTCCACTTGTTGTTCAATAACAACATTTCCTTTCGAGCAGGAACCCAAAAATAAAATCGCAATAATGATTAAAAATAAATTTTTTATGTGTTTTTTTTTAGTAAAAAGGTAAATTCAAATATAAGAGTGTTGTTTATTTCTTATAATGTATAATCTGTTAAACGTGAGTTAATTTATTAGAAGGTAAAAGTGCTGACTTGGCCTAGCGATGCGAAAGGGGGCCGCCGAAGGCGGCAGACCGAGGCCAGAGGCCGAAGGGCCGAGCAGACCTGCGAGCCCTGAAGCGTAGCGCCGCAAGGCGAAGCCGCAGCGGAGGCCCCTCCCCTACTTCTTTCTTTGCAAAAGATAAAGGACAAGCAGGGCCAAAAGGGCCGTTCCTCCGAAAATTGCCGCCTCGGTATAGGCTAAAAACAGTAATTTGCCCACCGCAAAAAGCAGGCTGTAGGTCAGGACAATAGCCGCCAACCATTGGCCCAATAAAGAAAGTAAAGGGCGGTTATTGCTCTTTATGCCCAAGCCCGACCAATCGCCTAGGGGACGGACTTTCTGATAAAAAGCTTGAAGCACTTTTGGGTCGGTAGCGGGGGTGAAAATCATGACCAGCAACCAACTTATAGTGGTAAATAGGATCGTTGTGGGCAGGGCCTCCTCAAAGGGGACCTCATAATAGAAAAAGGGAATGCTAATCAAGGCGGGGGCAATCATGGCCGTCAGTTCGGCCCAAGCATTGATGCGCCACCAATACCAACGGAGAATGAGGAGCAAGCCCAAGCCCGCTCCAGCTTGTAAAATAAAGGCCCAAGCGCCAGAGATTTGCTCAATGAAGAGGCTGATGCCTGCGGCCGCCAAGGCCAAGAGAATATTGAGCAAACGAGAGATCCAAACGTAGTGTCCCTCCGTCTGTTGAGGCTGCAAAAAACGCTTATAAAAGTCATGTACCAAATAGCCTGCGCCCCAATTCAACTGTGTAGAGACCGTACTCAAATAAGCCGCTAAAAAGGCCACGAGCAGCAGCCCCAAAAGGCCCGGTGGTAAGAAATCGCGCATAGCCATTACATAGCCTTGGCGATAAGAAAGTTGATAATCTATGGCTGAGGCCAGCTTGGGATTTTCGGCAGCAGCAGCTGTTAGTGCCTGGCGAAAAGCGGGCAATTGGGCCAATAATTCAGGAGATTTTGCGCTCAGGTCTGCCTTTTCATCCAGTACTTCTTGGGCGGTCCAGCCCGCTTCTACAAACTGATTATACTGCTGTTTCAGGGGGCCCTCAGGCAATTGGGGGGGCAAAGCATAGAGCAAAATAGCCGCCAAGCCCACCAAAATCCAAGGCCAAGGCCGCAAGCAATAATGCGCCATCTGAAAAAGCAAACTGGCTGATTGGGCGGCCTTTTCGCTGCCCGTGCTCATCATCCGCTGGGCGGTATAGCCGCCTCCACCTGGCTCGGCGCCGGGGTACCAACTCGCCCACCACAAAATGCCCAAATAGGCAATAAAAGAACTAATGCCAAAGTAGAGACCAGAACCCTCTTTTTGGGTAGAAGGAAAGAAATCGAGCAGGGCGGGATCTTCTGCTTTAAGCTGTGTCGTAAGTCCCGACAAGCCCCCAATTTCTGGCTGATCCAAAACCACATAAGCCAAAATAATACAGCCCAAAATAGCCACCACAAACTGCAGCGCATCCGTTACGGCCACGCCCAAGAGGCCCGCCACAGCCGAATAAACAGCACCCAAAAGCAGTAACCCTAAGGTATAAAGAAAGGCCATGCCTTCTGTCAGGCCAAAAATGCCTTGCAAAAGAGAGCTCATGGCCAAATTGACCCAGGCCAAGATGATAATATTGAGAAAAAGGCCTAGATAAATGGCCTTAAAGCCCCTTAAAAAGCGAGCAGCGGGACCGCTATAGCGCAGCTCGATAAATTCCACCTCCGTCAAGACCCCAGAGCGTTGCCAAAGGGGGGCAAAAAAGAAGGTCGTAAGCATTCCCCCCGCCAAAAAGTTCCACCAAAGCCAATTGCCCGAAACCCCATTTTGGCCCACCAATTCGGCCACCGCCAAGGGGGTATCTGCGGCAAAAGTAGTGGCCACCATAGACAAACCCGCCAGCCACCAAGGCAGCTTTCGGTTGCCCAAGAAAAAAGCCTCTAGGCTCTTGCCCGATTGCCGCCCATAAGAGAGCCCAAGGGCAATAATGAGGAGCAAAAAGCCAATAATGACTCCCCAATCTAAAGTTGTTAGCATAATTGTATAGATTTAACAGCCTTTCAAGGAAAAGCCTTAATTTAGAGCACAAAATAAATGTTATGGAAAGATTCTATACCCAAATAAAGAAATTTGACCAGCTTGCTGAGCAGGAAGACTGGTATGCCGCCCTTTGTGCTGGCCAAGATGCCTTTGAGATTTTGCTCTATAGCGATGATGAACCCGTGCTGGTAGAACCCGCCCTAATTGGAGCCATTGATCGCCTACAACGCTTTATCGGACAGTTGGTCCAACTGCCCGAAATTGAGCAGAATGAATATGTAGAAGAGGTTTTGGCCGAAATGAAAGCCGAACTGTCCGCCTATATTGCCGATGAATCGGAGGCCGAGGACCTCGGTATGGCCATTGTTGAGTTGGCCCGCCTGACGCATTACCTCAAGGGCGCAGCCGATTACCTCAAGCTCGAAGAGCTGCCCTTAGGCCAAGAGGAAGAACCCAAACTCATTATTGCCGTGCAAGAAGATGGCAGCATGCAGCTCTATGGCCGCATGGCCGAAGGTGGTCTTAGCCCAGAAGAGGCCCAAGCCATGATGCAACGCTTTCAGCAATTGCTGTCTCCTGAGGCCGAAGAAAGTGACCTCAGCCAACTGCTCAACCTAGCCGCCCAACTGATGGTCAAAGGCGCTTTGGAAGAGGCCAAACAGGCCTACTGGCAAATCCAAGAGCAGTATCCCGATTATCAGGCTCAATGCCAAACTGGACTAGGCGCCTGCGCCTACTACCAAGAAAATTTTGAGCAAGCTATTGAGCATTATTTATTGGCCCTAGAAGCTGGCGAATCAGAAGATCGCTGCGCCTATAATGTCTCTGAAAGCTGCCAAGCGCTCATATTTGCCAGCAATGACCGCAACGAAAAAATGAAATGGGTCTACTTCTTCAAAGAGCATTTTCCCGAAATCGATCAGGAGTTTGAACTGGATTAAGTAGGCTGTATTTTGGGGCTGCCCCTTCCGCCGGGTTGAAACCCAGCGCAAAGCGGTATCGCTTTGCGAAGCGATAAAAAATGAGGGTTAAAACCCTCATGAATTATCGGCTCGGGTCGGGCTGTGCCGCAGCTCGCTGATCGCTCGGCCCTGCAGCGCTGCGCGCTTTGGTCTGGCCTGCGGCCACTGCTATCCATCCCTCAGCCGAGGCGCTGCGCGCCTTTGCGGCGGCTTCGCCGCCTGCTAAACGCAAAAGGTCCCCAATTAAAAGAGAGGGCAATAGCTTGTTGATTCTAAGCTATTGCCCTCTTTCTACAACTAAAAGTTTCGTTATACTCTTTTTCTTTTAGATTAACAATACTTTAAGTTTTAGGTATAAAACAAGCTCCCTTTAGGCACCGTTATTGGTAGAAATCATCTAGAAAAGTAATAATATAACTAACAATTCTTTAAGGATTGAGTGAATAAAAAGGCTATCCCTTGGCATAGCTTTTGACAAAAAAATGAAATCTGATAAAAAAGATTTTAAAGGTTTTAATTGGGTGTTCTTATAGTGTGGGTCTCGTTTTCTGAAAAGGAAGCGGGACTTTTTTTATGCGCCGCAGGGAATAAACCCTTATCTTTGCCCAAAATCAAAGCTATGGATACCCAAGTCGTTCTTTCCGAAATACAAATGCGTCGTTTGGCCCTACATCGCTTGGGCAACAAAAGCCGAGATGAGGGCATGAAGGTGGCCAGCAAACTGCTGCCCCTTCCTCAGGCCGAACAAAAAGAGCAATTGCAAAACTTCTTTTTGGGCTCCTTCAAATTTGAGGAGTTTTATCAATTTAACCATCCTAGTGAGCTAGAGATGAATGAAATCTTTAGCTATTGCAAGAGCATTTTTGAGCAAGCTGATGCCGAGACCTTTTATGAGCAATCGGTCTTGATGTTGCAGCAGCTCTACAATTGCTCTAACCACCCCAAAATTAAGGGGGGCGAATTCTACTTGGTCTATTTTGAAGATATTTTGGTCAATGACGAATTGGTGGAAGCCATTGGTATTTTTAAGACCGAGAATAAAGAGCAGTTTCTCAAGCTTCGTCTAGATGAAGAAGAAGATTGGACCTTTTATTTTGAAGAGGGCGTAGACCTCAAGAAAATGGACAAAGGTTGTTTGGTCTTTAATGTGGAAAGCGAAAGTGGTTTTAGAGTAGCTTCTGTGGACCTTAAAAGTAGTGAGGCCAAATATTGGCGAGATGAGTTTTTGCAAATTACTCAACTGCAAGATGAGCTCTTTTATACACAGACCTACCTCAAGATGTGTAAGGACTTTGGCAAGCAACAATTTGAAACCGAAGAAAAGCAAGAGCAAGTCGCCTTCCTCAATAAATCTTTGGAGTATTTCGAGACCCAAGATAGCTTTGATGCGGAAGAATTTGTCGAGCAGATTTTTGAGGATAACGAAGAGAAAAAAGAGCAATTTAATAGCTATAAGCAGCAATATCAAGAAAAAGTGGGCCTAGAAGATATAGAAGAAGAGCCCTTCTTTATTGCCACCCCTGCGGTCAAGAAAGCCGCTCGTTCGTTTAAGCGAGTTATTCAGCTAGATAGCCAAATGGAAATTAAGGTCCAATCGGCCCAAGCCCAAGAAGACGGCTTACTCCAAAAAGGTTTTGATGAAGAAAAAGGCATGTACTACTACAAACTCTACTTTAATGAAGAGAAATAAGCATAGCGAATAGCAAAAGGGCGGTTGATTTAGAATCAACCGCCCTTTTTTAGGTCCTACAGCTGGCGAAGCCAGCGCAGGCTGAGGGATGGATAGCAGTGGCCCGCAGGGCCAGACCGAAGCGCTTTAGCGCTGAAGGGCCGAGCGAGCAGCGAGCCCGGAACAGCCCGACCCGAGCGAAGCGAGGGGCAGCCCCAAAACAACTATTGTAATAGCTTCGCACTAATAATTTGATCGCCTAGTTCGAGTAAATGAACTTGCTCTAGGCCCTCAACCACCTGACCAAAGAGGGTATATTTTCCGTCTAGATGGATAGCTGGGCTATGCGTGATAAAAAACTGGGCAGATTCGGTATCCTTACCCGCAGAGGCCATGCCCACGGCTCCAGCTTGCTTGTAACTTCTTTGGCTAAATTCTGAAACGATATTGAAATTGAGGCCGCCCCAACCATCGCCTCTAGGGCAGCCCGTTTGGGCTACAAAATTGGGCACCACACGGTGGAAGGCCTTGCCATCATAGTAGCCCGCCTTCACCAACTGAATAAATTGGATCACGGTAGCAGGACATTCTTTGAGGTAAGTTTCAATCACAATTTTTCCGCGGCTGGTCGTGAGTTCCACCTTGGGTTTTTCGGGTAATGCCTTGATAAGCGCCCAATCGATTTCGGGAAACTTCTGCTTAGCATAAGGTTGCTCTGGCGTTTTGCTCCCCTCAATATAATTGATCGCTCTTTGCAGCAACATATAGGTTTCCAGATCTCTGGGTAACTGCAATTGATTTTGGGCCACCTTAAGAAAAGTAGCATCGGGAAAAGCCTCTTTGAGCTTGAGGCTAGGCGTGCTAATGGCTGTAGCCACCACCGCCAAGGCGCCGGGGTCGCCATCTTGGACCAATTTGCGGAGCAGCTGATGTAATTCGCTGCGCGCTCTATCTTTGCCCACCACCCCATGCACTAGATCGAAATCGGGCAAGGCACAAATGCTAACAAGTCCTTCTGCCACGGCAGATTTAATCATGGGTGGAACCACGGCATGGCTATCGGCAGGGAAGGCAAACTCGCCCAAAGTGCGATGGTTGAGTGCATAGCGCCCCAAAGCCTGCAAAAGCAATTGCTGTTCGTAGGGATTTTTGCTCGTTTTGACCATCTGGGCCAATTTATTACTAATATAAAGCTTGGAGGGGCGGCGATAGGCGGGTAATTTGGCCAAAGAAGCTCCATAAAGCTCGGCCCGCAGTGCCCAATCTATGCTGTCGGTACGCTCATCGGCCCATTTGACATAGTTAAAAGCATCTCCCTCCAATCCATATTGTCTAAAAAACTGTGCGGCCAACAACTGAATTTGGCGGCTGGTATCTCGAAGTGCCTGATAGGCTAAATTTCGAGTAGAATCATAGGGAAAATGCTGTAAGCCTCTTAAAATATTGGCTCGCACCCGATAATCCTCTTCTTGCTCATAGCAGGCTTTTAGGGCCGAAAAAGCGGCTGGCGTTTTAGCTTTGGCCAGGGCCAAAACGAGAAACATCCGCATATTGGGGTCCTTTTCTTCTTGCACATTATTGATCAACAAATTCTCGTATCGGCTAAGATCCAAACCTGCCACTCGGGCCAAATAATTGGCGGCAATAAAGCGGGCTTTTTTGGGCATCAGGCTATTGGCCAAATAATCGTTAATCATTCGAGAGCTGCCCTCTGGCTGCACCATGCCCCGCAAAGCAAAGCGATAAAGGCCCAACGCTAGGCCATTGAGCAAGAGCGAATCTTGCAGCGCATAAGGTCTAGAAGTACAAAGATCTTTCAGGTCCTTGGCATCTCCAGCTCGCCCCACCGCCTCCAAAATATTGGCGAGTACCTGTCGGCTGCTATCTTGCTGAAAAGCCTCGGCTAAATAATCGGCCGCCTTGGCCTTTTCCGTTTGGCCCAAAGCAAAAGCAGCGGCAATCCGAAGCTCCTCATTGGATGCTCGCAAAGCATCTGCTAAATGGTCTATGGCTGCGCTATCTTGCACCGATGCCAAAGCTATTGCTGCTGCATAGCGATGATCTATATTATCCACAGCCAAATAGGTCAATAGAGCTGCGGTATTGGCCTTGCCCTCGGCATTTCGCTTGGCGCGAATATCAAAAATTTGCTGCAAAACAGCATCCTCCAAAGAGAGATTTAGTTCTTCTTCTGGCAGCTCTTCTGGACCACCACAACTGGCCAAAAATAGCAACATCAAGCCCAAAAGGGGCATATATAATTTCATCATGATTTTTATTCGCTTCTGTTATTTTTTTGGGGCTGCCCCTCCCTGCGGTCGGGTCGGGCTGTGTCGTGGCTCGCTGATCACTCGGCCCTGCAGGCGCATGCTGCGCCTTTGGTCTGCGGCTTCGCCGCACCACTTTCCATCCCTCAGCCGATACAAGCTCCAAGAAAAAAAGGGCCAATCTAGCCCTTATTTTTTCTATTTTTCCTCTTCTTCGTACCAGGAGGCATACATCATATAAGCCTCGGCAATGCGCTCAATCTCATTTTTGAAGAGCTCTGGAGAAAGAGATTTTATTTTTTTGGCAGGTACTCCCGCATAAACTGCATTAGATTCTAATTGGGCATTTTCTAAAATTAAGGCCCCTGCGGCAATCAGGCAATTGTCGGGCACTACGGCATTATCCATAATAATGGCGCCCATACCAACCAACACCTTGTTTCCAATAGTACAACCGTGCACCAAAGCCCGATGTCCAATAGAGACTGAATTGCCAATTGTTGTTTTTGTTTTTTGGTAGGTACAATGCACCACTGCCCCATCCTGAATATTTACCTTATTGCCAATGCGAATGCTATTCACATCGCCTCTTAGCACAGCCTGAAACCAAATACTGCAATCATCGCCCATTTCGATATCTCCTGTGAGCGTGGCATTTTCGGCCAAAAAACAGTTTTTGCCCCAGCTGGGCGTCTTTCCTCTTACGGTTTTAATTAGCGCCATAAACCCCTAATAATTTTAAGCCCGAATGGTGGCTATGTGTACAATTTTTTTGCTTACCCGATGGTCTCCATTGGTCACGCTAATATAATAGATCCCAGAAGGAAGACCAGGCAGATTAAAGTAATATTGATTTTGTCGAACCGAATGGGTGGGGATTTCATAGATGAGTTTGCCCGTAGCATCAAAAAGCTGCATTTGGATATACTGTTCTTCTGGCAGTTGAAGATCAATCGTCAGCTTTTCTTGAATGGGATTGGGGTAGATACCTACCCCTTCTTGAAAGGAGCGTTTTTGCTCAAAAACTTCATCTACTGAAACCGAGACCGACTGCACACAGACCATCTGCATATTCGGTTTTTTTCCTGTACTGGCCGTAAACCCAAAATAAACATCTTGGTCTATACCAAAAAACTGGCTGAGGTCCTTACGCAAACTTAAGCGAAGTTCGCCATCAAAAAAAACCTCTAGCAACTGCTTAGAAGGAGACCAGCGAATCATTACATCATGGTACTCACAATCTACTACAGATTGGCCATTACTGCGCAAACGCTTAGCAGCACCAATGGGAAACTCTTGTTGTCCATTTTGGACCACCGCCAAATGAGGCAAATACATATCGCCAATGCCTGGGCTATATTTGCTATCCAGTTCAATAGCCAAAGAAGGGGCTAACCCTTCGCAATCCTTTGTTTTACCAAAGCCTAAACTCTTGCCTGAGCAGCCCAAGGCATCAAAGCCCGTTTTATCCTGATGAAAAACAAAGGCCAACCCCTCTCCAGCATAACGATCGCAGCCAAAATTGACCGCAAAATGAAGCTCTAGAGCATTTTCCATACGGATGGGATACTCACACCAGATACTCCCTACTTCCTCATTCACCTCATCAGAGGTGAGGCGATAACAGTTTTCAGAAACCAACTGGCTAGCGCCATTTTGGGTAAAAGAAGGCTGGGCCCAACTTATTTTTGGGGCAATAAAAAGGCTAAGCCAAACGGTAAAAATATAAGCAGTTCGTACAAGCATGTAGGCGGCATTTACTCCAGAAGCTGTACTGCCTAGGAGCGTAACTTCAATCGGGGACGGCCTTTACGTCAAACGCAAAGACTGCATGATGGGGCATCGGCTGCTTTGGGGAAAAGAAAAAGAAACCGCATGCTCTTGCTCTTAAAGCGACTTCTTTTGCAGCTTAAAGCAAGATAAAAACTTTTGATTAGAATTTAGATTTTGCCTAAGCTTGCTCTTCATACTCCACATAATTGCGAGGCGTTTCATAGAGGCGTACGCCTACTCTAAATTTGGGATCTAGATGCGCCTTGAGGATTTTCCAAATCACCCAGCAGATATTTTCCGCCGTGGGGTTAAGGGTTTTGAACTCTTCGACCTGCAAATTGAGGTTCTTATGGTCAAATTTGGCCTCTATCTGCTCCTTGATAATATCGTTGAGAATCTTGAGGTCAATTACATAGCCCGTTTCTGGATCTACGGGCCCAGTCACCTTGACTTCTAGCTCATAATTATGGCCATGGTAATATTCATTATTGCAAAGACCAAAAACCTCGGCATTTTGCGCTGGGGTCCAGGCTGGATTATGCAAGCGGTGTGCGGCATTAAAATGAGCTCGGCGATAGACAGACATTTGGCGCATAGTTGTGTTGTATTTAGATGATGAATGCTCGTAAAACCTTGGTAGACTAGCCCTAATTCCAGTCTATCCATTTTTTTAACCAAACAGCAATTAGTGTTTAAGGTTTTGGTCCTTAAAAAGCGCTTCAAACTCTTCTTTGCGCAAGCGTCGTTTTAGGCGGCTATGTTGCCGAGCCCCATCCGAGATATTTTTGATGTAGACCAAGCCTAGGCCTTCCGCATAAATTTCTTGGCGTTGGCCCTGCATTTTCCAGTGGCCACCATTGATCGAATCATGGGTTTCTGAAAACTCTTCTACATCTAGCTGAATGGCGGCTAGTTCTTGGCCCTCCCAACTAAAAGTAGGTTGCTCTTTAGACAAGCTTCTATTTCGGACAATATCATAGACCAGGGCGGTATCTGGCGCAATGCTAAAATTGACCCAATAGCGATAAACTTGTCCCTCTGCTTGGGTGGGCTTGAAGGGGTAAAGAACGGGTTCTTTAATTTTGGCCGAGCTGCTATGGCTTTTTCCGCTGCTATCGGTTTGAAAGAAGCGATAATCTTTGAGGATAGCCCCATCGGCTAGGATTTGGCTGCGGAAAAACTGTTGTTGCTCTCCTTTTTGGTTGTAGTTGGTCCCCAACAAAAATTGGTTGCCCGCTTGATCATAAACAGTATTATAGAGCCAATAATCCGTTTGGCCTGTGCTATCATCTACATACTCATAGACCAAAGGTTCTTCTAGGGCTTTGATGGGGAAATAATAGGCTTTGATATTTGGAGGTTGGCAGGCGGAAAATAAAAATAGGCTGAGGACAAGGGCCGAAAAAAGGGTTTTCATATTATTTATTTTTTGGTTTAATTCTGCGTTTTGCAGGCCCAGAGGGCCGCAGGCTGAGGGATGGAAAGTGGGGCGGCGAAGCCGCAGACCAAGGCGCTTTGCGCCGCAGGGCCGAGCAGACCTGCGAGCCACGACACAGCCCGACCCGCCCAAAGGGCGGGGCAGCCCCAAATAAAAAAGAATCATAAAAAAAGAGTCACCCCTCATAAAAAGAAGTGACCCTTTAGTCAGTCTAAGCATTATGTATGCTTCTTAAGCTTTAACAGCTTCTAGTGCTTTAACGATAGTTTCGCCAATTTGAGCGGGAGTATCAACAGTGATTACACCGCATTCGCGAAGAATAGCGTATTTGGCTTCAGCAGTATCATCTTTACCACCAACGATAGCACCAGCATGGCCCATTTTACGGCCTTTAGGAGCTGTTTTACCAGCGATAAAGCCCACAACGGGTTTAGTACCATGTTCTTTGATCCAACGGGCAGTTTCTACCTCCATTTGACCTCCGATTTCGCCAATCATTACGATAGCGTCTGTGTCGGGATCAGCCATAAGCAACTGAACAGCCTCGATCATGGGCGTACCCAAAACGGGGTCACCACCGATACCGATACAAGTAGACTGGCCCAAACCGGCTTTAGTAACTTGATCTACAGCTTCATAAGTGAGTGTACCTGACTTAGAAACGATACCGATACGACCAGGATTATGAATAAAGCCAGGCATGATACCTACTTTGGCACCAGCAGGAGTGATAATACCAGGACAGTTAGGGCCAATAAGGCGCACGCCTTTGTCCTTAACATAAGCCTTCACCTTCAACATGTCTTGCACGGGAATGCCCTCTGTAATACAAACGATGAGGTCTACACCAGCATCGGCAGCTTCCAAAACGGCATCAGCAGCAAAAGCTGGGGGTACAAAAATGATAGAAACATCAGCGCCGGCCTCTTTCACTGCATCTTCTACAGTGTTAAAAACAGGGCGGTCCAA
Organism: Saprospira sp. CCB-QB6; assembly: GCF_028464065.1. Taxonomy (NCBI): domain Bacteria; kingdom Pseudomonadati; phylum Bacteroidota; class Saprospiria; order Saprospirales; family Saprospiraceae; genus Saprospira; species Saprospira sp. CCB-QB6. The sequence goes on from NZ_CP116808.1 coordinate 1,934,245, forward strand.
ATGCATTGTGCCTCCTTTGCCAGGAGTTACACCGGCAACCACATTGGTGCCATATTCAATCATCTGTTGACCATGGAAAGAGCCTTCCTTTCCGGTAAAACCTTGAATGACAATCTTAGAGTCTTTATTAACGAGTACCGACATGAAAAAAGGGTTTTAAAACAAGTGATAGACCGAGCGAGTTTTTCGCTCTTAGAATTCCGTTCAAATTTAGAAAATTATATTTAGCCTGCCAATTTCCCCCTAAGGTTTCTTTTGAATGATAAAGATATCTTCATCATCTTTTTTCATCAAGTGTTCTTCTCGGGCAAATTGCTCGAGGTGGCGGTCGTCAGTGCTCAGATTTTCTCTCTTGCGGCTATCTTTCTCAATTTCGGTCTCAAAATAAGCCTTTTTGGTCTGCAATTCCTGCAAGGTTTTATTCAGCCGATATTGATTCATAATACTATGCTGATCAAAGAGCAACATCCAAAATCCATAGACAATAGCGGCCACCACATATTTGTTGCGGAGGCTAGGGGGCAGTTTGTCGATCCATGCCCGAATATTGATATCTAGTTTTTTTCTTGCCATAATTGCTCTGTTTTGGGGCTGCCCCTCGCCTATCGGCTCGGGTCGGGCTGTGTCAGGGCTCGCAGGTCTGCTCGGCCCTGCGGCGCTTGCAGCGCCTGGGTCTGCGGCTGCGCCGCCCCCTTTTCCATCCCTCAGCCGATACTGTGGGCCAAGGCCCACAGCAATAATGCTATCGCTTTGCGATAATTGCCTGATGAGGGCTAAAGCCCTCCTAATTTTTAGGACCTAATGGGCCTACATGCTAGCGAATTTCGCAGCTCAGTAATTCTTGGCCCTTCAAAAAGCCCTTATACTGTTGACCTTGGGCAATGGGACCAACGCCAGCTGGCGTCCCTGTAAATATAAGATCTCCCTTTTGCAAACTGAAAAACTTAGAGACATAAGCAATCAAATGATCGATATCCGTAATCATGTTGCGGCTATCGCCCTGCTGAACGCTTTTACCGTCTTGTTTTAGCTCAAAACAATAATGGCCCTCCGCTTCTTGGGCCTCGGCCTTGGGCAAAAAGCTCCCCACAATAGCAGAATGATCAAAAGCCTTGGCTATTTCCCAAGGATGCCCTTTTTCTTTGCATTTAGTCTGTAAATCCCTAGCCGTTAGATCAATCCCCAAACCCACTTCCTCATAATATTTATGCGCAAATTTTGGGGCTACCGATTTGCCCGTTCGGCTAATCTTGACCACCAACTCTAACTCATAGTGAATGTCTTGGCTAAATTCAGGATAATAAAAGGCTTTGCCGTCTTTCAATAAGGCCGTACTGGGCTTCATAAAAATAAGTGGCTGCTCGGGGACAGCATTATTTAACTCTGCTGCATGCTCGGCATAATTACGCCCTATACAAATGATTTTCATAAGCTTTTAGCTGATAAAAGCGGCTAACGCCAACTATTTGTTTGAAAAAATGTAAACAAAAAGCTGCAAAAGTTTTCAAATTACTCCTTTTTGTTTTACCTTTGAAACAGCGGGAAAAGGGAAGTTCACCGCTCAATTTTATGCCTAGAACATAGGTCTGGACGCCTTTGTTCTATTCAATTCAATAGAAGAAGTTCTTATCGTTTTAGTGTAGGTCTTTTAATTGTTGTCTCATTTGTCTGTCTAGAGAAGCCTTGCGGCTTCTCTTTTTTTTTGCCTATCGCCTAAAACAAAAAAAGCCTCAATATCCAGCAGGACATTGAGGCGGGTGGTCCCACTTGGGCTCGAACCAAGGACCCACTGATTATGAGTCAGTTGCTCTAACCGACTGAGCTATAGGACCATTTTTTCGCAAACCTCGGTTTTTTCATTAGTTTGCGAAGACAAAAGTAAGAACTAATTTTTTTAGTACCTAAAAAACGATGCAAAATATTATGCTTTTTCCTAAAAACATTCTTTTTGACCTTGGCGGGGTAATTCTCAACCTTGATATTCCCCGAACGATGGCTTGTTTTAAAAGCTTAGCGGGCAGCGAGGAAGAATTTAATCGCATTTTTAGCCTTTTGGCCCAAGAGGAACATTTCGATCGTTTTGAAAGAGGCCAAATTTCAGGTGATGATTTTTTGGTCCGCTTTGTTGAGTTGGCCGAGCGCCCCATAGACAAAGATCAAGTTAAAATGGCCTGGAATGCTATGCTGCTCGATCTGCCCGCCCAGCGCATCAATAGCCTACAAAAGTTGCGGGCCAAAGGACACCGACTCTTTTTGCTCAGCAATATTAACGAGATTCATTTGGAGGAGGTCCGCAAAATTATTCGAGAGCAACATGGCGCCCTCAATTTTGATGACCTCTTTGAAAAAGCCTATTACTCACATGAGATCGGGCGGCGCAAACCAGATATAGCGACTTATCAGTGGTTGGCCGAGGATGCGGGCATTTTGGCCCAAGACACTTTATTTGTAGATGATAATGCCGATAATATAAAAGGCGCCCGAGAAGCAGGCTTCTGGGCGCAATTACATTTGAGCAATACCGATTTGGAACTGGCCATGGCCAATTACCTAAAATAATGGTCCATATTTTTTGGATGGGACAGGCGGCGAAGCCGCCGCAGGCCTAGCTGCCTGTAGGGGTGGCCCAAAGGGCCAGACCAAAGCGCTTTAGCGCTGCAGGGCCGAGCAGACCTGCGAGCCCCAAAAGGGAGCGGCCGCCAAAGGCGGCAGGCCCCAAAATCCTTTACTTATCGCCTAAAATCAGGGGGAGGCCCTTATCGCCTCCTCCTACCACAATCACCTTAGTGTTGGGAGAATTGGCCAATTGGAGCGTAGCCTCAATCCCTTTTTCGGTCAAAATCTTATCGTTCAAACTTTGAGTAAGAATTTGGTTGGCCTCGGCCTTGGCGCTAGCCTCGATCAGAATCCGCTCTTTTTCCTTGCGTTCTTGGGCCAAAATATATTCATACTTCAGGGCCTTTTGTTCGGCCTCAATTTTTTCTTCAATGGCGCGGCGCACCTTATCGGGCAGCTCAATATCGCGGATCAAAACGGCTCGTAAATCGATAAAATTAGTGGCCAAAATTTTCTCCAAATCGGTTTGGATAAGCCCTTGGACCTCATCTCTTTTGGTCGAGTAAAGCTCTTCAGGCTTATAGCGGCCGATGATGGTCCGCACCGCAGAACGCACCTCAGGCTTGACCAAAGTATTCATATAATTTTCGCCAAATTGCTCGTGCAAATGCCCAATTTTATCAAAAGAAGGGTTAATTCGGACCGTCAAATCGAGTTGGATATTTAGGCCATTGCTCGACAAAACCGTCATGCTTTCCTCCAGTTGTTGCTCCCGCACATCATAAATATACATGCTGTTCCAGGGAGCCAAAACATGAAAACCGGGGGCATAAGTTTTCTCTTTGTCAATTCCTTTTCCGAAGGGTTGAAAGAGCACCCCTCTATAGCCCGCGTCAATGGTCAGAAAGGTACTATTGACCAAAACGAGGGTAAAAATGGCGATGACCAAGCCAATCACGCCAAAAATAATCAATCGACTGTTGTTCATATTTTCTGTAATTTGTTGTGAGGATATAATGGAGATCCAATTAAAAAAATTCCCATTTTATGGGCTACTTGGGCTTAGATTGGGCCAATTTACTAATTTCTTGATCTAGCTTTTGTACTTGCAGTTGCAAAGCTTCTAAACTAGTATTTTCCAGAATATAATCGGCTCTTTTGATTTTTTCTTCTTCGGGCCATTGGTTATTGATACGGGCCAAAACGGCGGCTTTTGTCAGATTATCTCTGGCCATCACGCGGCTAATTCGCAGTTCAAGCGGAGCCGTGACCACAATAATTTTATCAAATTGATCGGCCAAATTCGCCTCAAAAATAAGGGCGGCTTCCTTGAGACAATAAGGATGTCCAGCCTGCTGCATTTGCGCCTGCCAAGCCTGCGTATCTCGCTTGACCGCAGGATGCACCAAGGCATTGAGTTGGGCCAAAGCAGCCTTATCCTTAAATACTTTTTCGGCCAAATAAGGGCGGTTGAGCCCTCCAGCGGGATCATAAGTATCGGGACCAAAAGCGGCAATCAAATCTTGCTGCAATTTATGATCATTTTGCATCAGCCATTTCGCCCGTCTATCGGCATCATAAAGCGGTACACCTAAGGCTTCAAAAAAGCGGGCGGCGGTGCTTTTTCCACTTCCAATACCGCCAGTAATTCCAATTTTCAACATGATTTTTTTTCATTTTGTTTATTTGGGGCTGCCCCAGCCTTCGGCTGGGTCGGGCCATTGCGCAGCTCGCAGGTTTGCTCGGCCCTGCAGCGCTTTCAGCGCTTTGGTCTGCCGCCTGCGGCGGCCCTGCTACAGCCCCTCAGCCGCGTCGCTGCGCTCCTTTGCGGCGGCTTTGCCGCCTGCCAAACGCAGGCAAAACGCCTTGCTCTTGTAAAATGGCATAAAAAGCTTTAGCTTTCAAAAAAGAAGGAGATGCAAAAAATTTTTATTTCCAGAGAACTAACTGAACAGAGCGACTTTAGACGCTTGTTGGCGGGCAAAGCCGAGCCTATCGGTTATTCTTTGCTCGAATTTCAGGCCACTGCTTTTGGTTGGCCCAAAGATACGGACTGTTACTTTTTTTATAGCCCCAGAGGACTGCGCTATGCCTTATCCCAATGGAAAAAACCTTGGGAGCAATTGCCACTTTTAGCGGCTTTGGGACCAGCAACGGCGGCCGTGCTTCAAGAATTTGGTCTAAGCGCAGATTTTATTGGCTCTGGCCGACCAGCCCCCACAGCCCTAGCCTTTAAAGAATGGCTGGACCAAAAAAGCGTTTGCTTTTTTCGGGCCGAAAAATCTAAACGCTCTATCCAGCAACTACTCAAAGGCGAAATTTTGGCCAAGGAGCGCATTGTCTATAGCAACCAACCCAAAATCCAATTTGCCGATAGCCAAGCCGATATTTTGGTCTTTACCAGCCCACTCAATGCCGAAACCTATTTGAAAGCCTACCCCAAAAGGGAAAATCAAGAAATTTTAGTCATTGGTCGAACCACAGCCCAAAAACTAATTGAAATGGGCTATAACGATTTTCATTTGGCTACAGCCCCTAAAGAAGAGGCCCTCGCCCAATATTGTCTGCGCTATTTATTGTAGTAATTTGGGGCAAAAGCCTTATAATTCGCCACAAATTGTTTTTTATTTTATTTTTTTAGCTAAAAATTGCAACAAAAAGTTGCACTACTAGTAAAAGCCCTGTACATTTGGTTCATAACAAAAAGAAATAAAAGTTTTTGCGGGCAGGCTTGCGGCTTTTACTGGAAAAACTTAACTTTATCGTATACTTTAGATTTTCACTTGGCTATAAATACAAAAATAAGATGGCAACAAAAAAAGATGCTGCAGCCCTAGAGGGCAAGAAAAAGGCCCTACAGGCTACCTTAGATCGCTTGACAAAGACCTATGGTAAAGGGAGTGTAATGAAGTTGGGCGATGCTCCTATGGTAGAAGTAGAAGCAATTTCTACTGGTTCAATTGGTTTGGATGTCGCTTTGGGCACCAATGGTTTTGCCAAAGGGCGTATTGTAGAGATTTATGGACCAGAATCTTCTGGTAAAACGACTATTGCCATTCATGCCATTGCAGAATGTCAAAAGGCTGGAGGTATTGCCGCTTTTGTAGATGCAGAGCATGCTTTTGATCGCTATTATGCTCAAAAATTGGGGGTAGATGTAGACGAATTGGTATTTGCTCAGCCTGATTATGGAGAGCAAGCTTTGGAAATTGCCGAGAATTTGATTCGCTCTGGCGCCATTGATATTTTGGTTGTGGATTCAGTAGCTGCACTTGTTCCTCGCTCAGAGATTGAAGGCGATATGGGAGATTCTAAAATGGGTCTTCAAGCGCGCTTGATGTCTCAAGCCATGCGTAAATTGACTAGTGCCATCGGTAAAACGAATTGTTGCTGTATTTTCATCAACCAGCTGCGGGAAAAAATCGGGGTAATGTTCGGTAACCCAGAAACCACAACGGGGGGTAATGCTTTGAAATTCTACGCTTCTCAGCGTTTGGATATTCGTCGCTCTGGAGCAGCCATTAAAGACCGTGAGGGCAACGTAGTGGGTAACCACGTTAAGGTGAAGGTCGTCAAAAATAAATTGGCTCCTCCCTTCCGCATTGCCCAATTTGACATCATGTATGGAGAAGGTGTTTCTAAAACAGGAGAACTAGTTGATATGGGCGCTGAATTTGACATCTTGAGCAAAAGCGGTGCTTGGTACGGCTATGGGGGGACAAAAATTGCCCAAGGCCGCGAAGCTGCCAAGCAATTTATGATGGATAATCCTGAGGTAGCCCTAGAAATTGAAGAAAAAATCAAAGCGCACCTTTTTGGTAATCCTCAAGAAGAACCAGAAGATGTAGAAGAAACTACAGCAGAAGCTGATGATGCTGAAGAAACAACAAGCAAACGCGGCCGCAAAAAAGCCGATGCTTAATCAAATACCCTTTTTTGTCTAAAATGCAAAGCCAGAGAATCCCTTGGCTCTCGACGCAAAGTCTGCGGTTTCTTTTTGTATTTTTAGCCAGTAGCTGCCTCTTCGCCTAGCGGAGGGGTAGTTTTTTTTTGTGGGCATATAGAAAAGCTGTACTTTCAATCAGAAAACCACAACATCAATGAGAATCTTACTTTTTACTGGAAAAGGAGGCGTGGGCAAAACGAGTAGCGCTGCAGCTACCGCTTTGGCCGCTGCCGCCCAAGGATATAGAACATTAGTGGTCTCTACAGACCCCGCTCACAGCCTTTCAGATGCTTTAGACCAAGAGCTGGCTCCAGAACCCAAAGCTGTTGCCCCTAATTTATGGGCCCAGGAATTTGATGTCTATTATTCCATGAAAAAACATTGGGATAATATGCGCAACCTCATGCTGACGGTCTTTCGCTGGCGAGGGGTTAAAAATATTGTAGCTGAGGAGCTTTCTGTTTTGCCTGGAATGGAAGAAGCCTCTGCTTTTTTATGGATTGAGCAGCATTATCGCGAAGGTAAATATGATGTTCTCATTATTGACTCCGCCCCCACTGGAGAAACCTTGAGTTTACTCTCTTTACCTCAAGTTATGCAATCTTGGGTAAATAAAGCCGTTCCTAAGTTTGCTATCAAAACTGCTGGGAAGTTTTTGCGCAAAGCCTCTGGAGTTCCTTTAGATAAAGGCTTTGAAGAACTTGAAGAGCTCTTTGAAAAATTAGAGCAGGTTCAAAAAATCATGCTTAATCCCAAAATTTGCTCTATTCGGATTGTGGCCAATCCCGAGCGTATGGTCATCCAAGAAGCCAAAAGGGCTTATACTTACCTACAACTCTATGGTTATCAAGTGGATGGAATTATAGTCAATCGAATATTGCCAGAAGAAATGGGCGCAGGAGTTTTTGCCCAATATATCAAGAGCCAAAGGCAATATATGGAAGACATTGAGGAGAGCTTTGCTCCTCTACCTATTTTTAAAGCCCCCCATTTGGGCCAAGAACTATTTGGTTTAGAACTACTAGAAAAAATGGGGCAATTGCTCTATAAAGGAGAAGATCCCTCTCAGTTTTTCTATAGTGAAAACCCTTTTGAGGTAGAAGAAAGAGGTCAATATTATTTGATTAGTATCAAACTCCCCTTTATTCAAGAAACGGATTTCTCTGTCCAAAAATTTGGAGATGAACTGGTCCTTGACGTAAAAGGACGAAGAAAAAATATCTTTCTGCCTCGCTTTGCCAACTATCTCCAATTAGAAAAATATGCCTTTGCTGATGGGCAACTTCGTTTGTGGTTGAAAAAATCATAGAGGCAAAATTGGCAGTCTCTGCAAAATTAGCTATTTTTGTTTCCTTAGAAACAGCCCGCATAGCTCAACTGGAAGAGTGTCGGTTTCCGGAGCCGAAGGTTGCAGGTTCGAACCCTGCTGTGGGTATTCGCCCAACAAACATCTTGTTTGTTGGGCTTTTTTATGCCCATAAAAAAGCCAGAGCCCCAAAGGGGCTCCAGCTCATCTAAAAAGCATACAGACAGTTCTTTAATAAGTGGCGAGTTCTTGGTCCACTTCATTGGCATAGGCTAAAATTCCTCCCTCTAAATTGAGTAAGTTGGTATAACCATATTGCGCTTGCAATAACTCAATCACATCAGCACTTCGCTTTCCAGAACGACAATGTACTACGACATTTCCCGTTTTTGGAATTTGATCCAAATGCTGCTCTACCTCTCCTTTGGGGATCAATATTCCCCCTATATCTACAATTTCTTGCTCATAAGGCTCTCGCACATCTATCAGCACAAAAGGCGTTTTCGCTTCTTGCCATTGCTTTAATTCCTGTACACTAATAGCGGGTACTGCAGCTGCAGGCTGTTCTTCCTTGGCCTCCAAAACACCACAAAACTGCTCATAATCAATTAGTTCTGTAATTTCTGGCGTATTTGGATTTTTCCGAATCTTCAAGGTTCTATGGCTAAAGGTCAGTGCATCAAAGAGATAGAGACGGCCCACCAAAGGCTCTCCTACCCCAGTAATCACTTTAATTACCTCAAGCGCTTGCAAAGACCCAATAATGCCAGGCAAAACGCCCAAAACACCTCCTTCGGCACAAGAAGGCACTAAACCTGGAGGGGGTGGTGAAGGAAAAAGATCCCGATAATGAGGACCAAAATTGCCTGCCTCATCCTTATAGTTGAAGACCGAAACCTGTCCATCAAAGCGATAGATAGAGGCATACACATTTGTTTTGCCTAAAATCACACAAGCATCATTCACTAAGTAGCGAGTCGGAAAATTATCGGTCCCATCAGCAACCAAATCATAGTCCTTAATGATGTCTAAAGCATTATCAGAACTTAAAAACTCATTGTAAACAGCTACCTCAATATGTGGATTTAAAGCCTGTATCCGCTCTTTAGCCGCTTCAGCTTTTAGTTTACCAATACTTTCGGTCCCAAATAATACTTGCCGCTGCAAATTGCTATCATCTACTCGATCATAATCGACAATGCCAATATGGCCCACTCCTGCAGCAGCCAAATAGAGTAAAAGAGGACTGCCCAAACCACCAGATCCAACAACTAAGACCTTAGCCGCTTTTAGCTTTCGCTGCCCTTCAATATTAAACTCTGGAATAATAATATGTCGGCTGTAGCGCTCTAACTCAGCCTTTGAAAATTCAATATTAGCCATCTTGATTGTTTAAAGTTCAACCCCACCAGCAATGGCAGGAATAATACTCAATGTGCTATCTGCTTGTACAGCTGTATTAGGACCATCTAGGGCCAGAATATCCTCATCTTCCAAAAAGATGCGAACGAAGGCCCGAATATTCCCCTCCTGATCCAACAAATGCTGTTTTAAAGCAGGATAAAGATCAATTAAACGATCTACCGCAGCTTGTACTGTGGCCCCATCAACCTTGATGCTCGCCTGCTGGTCTGTGAATTTGCGTAATGGTGTGGGAATGATTAGTGTCGCCATAATATTTTGATTTAATTTGATGATGCTATTAGATCAGTTCTTTTTTAGGTATTGCTTCTAAATTGTTGCGCTTGACTTCCTCCGCCTCAAACTCGCCCCGCTCTTCATTCAAACGCCAAGAGCTAAGCTCTGCCGCCTCTCCATTTTGTACCGACAAAATGATATAGGAGAAATAAGGCACAGCCTGCTTTAAATCATGTATAGAGGGAATTGCGGGATGATTCGGATGAGAATGATAAATCCCCAAAAGATTTAATCCCAATTCCAAGGCCTTTCTTTCAGCCTTCATATAATCCAAAGGAGAAATTTCAAAACGCCGTCTTTGGTCCCCTTCCTTACTGTTTATCACAGCCTCAGCTAATAATACATGCCGCAATTGGCCATCTTCTTCTTCTGTTCCATAAAAGAATCCACAGCCTTCATTCGGAAAATCTGCTTCTAGTTGTTGCAGTATATATTGCTCTGCCTCAGGGGCTAAACTCAATTGATAAGACATAATAAGCGATTTTAATATGGAAAAATTTGTTCGATGACTTCCCCGTACTTGTCCGCACTATCAGGCAAAAGGGTCACAATATGCGCCTCTTGCTCAGGGGGAAGTTCCTGCGCCCAGAGATAAGCACCCAAAACATTAGCCGCAGCAGAGGGACTCACCAACAGCCCTTCTTCTTTGGCCAACCTTCTCAACATATCATAAGCCTGAAAACTATCAATAGCCAACTCCTTATGAGCCAAACTATCATCATAAATAGGCGGAATATGTGCCGTTGGCAAGTGCTTCCACCCTTCCAAACCATGTAAAGCCCCATCTGGTTGTAAACTAGCCAACTGAATATTTGGATTTTTCTCTTTTAATCCTCTTGAGTTGCCTACAAAACTCCCTGTTGTCCCCAATGCAGTAACAAAATGAGTGATTTTTCCAGCCGTTTGCTCCCAAATTTCTTGACTGGTCCCTTTATAATGCGCCTGCCAGTTGGCGGGATTGCTATACTGATCGGCATAATAATATTTATCTGGCTCGGCTAAAGCAAGCGCTTTGGCCTTTTCCTGGGCCTCATCAGTCCCCCCAAAAGGAGAACTAAAAATGAGGTTTGTCCCTAATGCTCTCAAAATTCGCTTCCGCTCTACCGAGGCATTTTCAGGCAAAATAATGGTTAAGGGAATCCCCAATGCCGCCGCAATATGCGCATAAGCAATGGCTGTATTCCCACTACTGGCATCCAAAAGATGCTTTCCTTGGCCCAATTCGCCCCGCTCTATGGCCGTTTTGATGATGTTATAAGCGGCCCGCGTCTTCACGCTTCCCCCCAATTGATGCCATTCTAATTTGGCATAAATATGAATATTTGGAGAAGGGCTCAAACTTTTGAGCTCCACCAAGGGCGTATGCCCCACTAAACCTTCCACGGCCTCAAGCGCTTCTTGATATTTTTTAATCGTTGCTGGCATATTAGAACTCTATGTTTTTTATTTTTTGATTGTTTTGGGGCTGCCCCGCCCTACGGGCGGGTCGGGCTGTGTCGCAGCTCGCTATTCGCTCGGCCCTTCGCAAAATTTCGCTACGCTCATTTTGCTCGGTCTGGCCCTGCGGGCCACTGCTGTCCATCCCTCAGCCAAGGGCCTTCGGCCCTTCTGGACCAAAAAAAAAGCTCAGCTTCTTTTAAGCAAAAGAAGCTGAGCTGAACAAATAATGTAGATCGACAAAAACCTATAAGCTACATATATTGTCTAGCACCTCTTTTTGCCCAAGCAAAAGAGAACAACAACAACAGCAAATAGAAAAATTATTGGTCTGCATAAGATTAGATTCTAGAAAAAAGAAAAAGCCTTTTTGAGAGAACATCTCAAAAAGGCTTTAGTTATGTAAAACATCAGATTTTAACTCTTTATTCATACATAGCTTTAGCACTGAGATGCTCGAGGAGCAAAACAGGGACAGCAGCAACAACAGCATGAATTCGACTTAAATATGTTTTCTGTTTTTGTCATAGTTTAAAATTCAGGATAAATTTCGATGTTTCCAAATTTAGTCCCGCCTTTTTTGATGGCAAAAAGCTTAAAAACAGCTTTTTTACTGGCACCTGAGAATCGCACAGAAAAATCATCCTGAGTAGTCGACAAGGACCGTTAAATTCTCAGCGCTTACAAAAAAGTGGTTTTCACTCCATTTTTGGACAAAAAAAAGAGAACTCCATAATTGTGGAGCTCTCTTTTTTTCCACTAAAAATTGTGGAGCATCAAATTGTTCCACGTGGAACAATGAAAAACTACAATTCAGTTTGTGGAAATGAAAACCAATTGTTCCACGTGGAACACTAGCGTGGAGCCAAAAGCAATTTTTTGTAATGTACTTCCAACAAAAACTCCAAAGCTTCCAAATGTCGCTTTGCTTCAGCAATGCTTTTGCCCCAAGTGTAGAGTCCATGCCCAGCAATCAAGTAAGCAATAGTCCTGGGTTGCGCCAAATAGAGCTGTCTAAAATCTTTAGAAAGTTGCTCGATATCCTGTGTATTGGGAAAAATGGGCAGCTTAAAATCTACTTCATGGGTATCAAATTGGGGTAAGGCTTTGAGTAATTCATACTGACTTAGCTGCAAATGCCCCTCTTTTAAGTAATAATCAGAGAGTAGGGTGCCATAAATAGAGTGTGTATGGAGCACAACATTGATTGCTTCATTCTCTTCATAAAGTACGGTATGAAGTAGAGTTTCCGCAGAGGAGCGTTCATTTTCAAAGGGAGCTAAAGCCTTCCCTTTTAGGTCCACAAGCATAAAATCTTGAGCGGAAAACTGGCTTTTATCTCGGCCAGATTTAGAGATAGCGAGGCTATTTGGTCCAACACGAAAAGAATAATTCGTGCTAGTTGCTGGCGAAAATCCTTTGGCATTCCAAGCTCGGATGAGTTGGGCCAGTTGTTCTGCAGTTTCTTTTGGTATCATTGACATATCATAACAGCTAAAAAGGTGAAAAGGCCGAAGCGAAAAGCCCAAAGCAACCACAAATGTTGTGCGGCTTAGCGATGGGAAGGGGTGGCCGAAGGCCAGACCGAGCAAAATGAGCGCAGCGAAATTTTGTGAAGGGCCGAGCGAATAGCGAGCCCCGAAACGTAGCGCCGCAAGGCGAAGCCGCAGCGGAGGCCCCAAATTCACTTAAAAAGGAATAAATCTAGCGATTTTCAGAATAAAAATAATGGTAAACGTAATCACGGGAAAGACAAAAAGGAAAGCATCAAAGCGATCAATCAGTCCACCATGTCCAGGCAAAGTTGTTCCCGTATCCTTAATATTAAGCGATCGTTTCAGCATAGAAGCGATAAGGTCGCCCCAAAAGGCAAAAATTGAGGCTTCAGCGGCCAGAATTAGCCAAGTAGAGAGCGAAAAATCGAGAATGGTCCAGATAAAATAAGAAGCGAGCCCCCAAAGCAAAGCCGCTGTAAATCCCCCAATTAGGCCTTCGAGCGTTTTATTGGGCGATAAAATGGGCGAAATTCTACGTTTTCCGAGCTTGCGGCCCGTCAAATAGGCAAAAACATCATTGGCCCAAACCAGCAACATAATCGCCATGATAAGAAATCGGCCCGAGGGATCTTGCAAAGACAGAAAGCAAAGCAAGAAAGTGGGCAGCCCAATATAGAAGAGGCCGAGGTAGCTATAGGCTATATTTTGGAAAGGTTTTTTGCTTGAAGCCGCCAATTCTAAGAGAAAAGGAAGTGAATAAAGTGGCAAAAACCAATGTCCGAGCCCATTTAGGACCAAGGGAAAAGGCGAAACATAGCCATCGAAAAGGAGTAATGCGGGCAAAATAGCGAGCAAAATAAACAGCCCCTTCCGCAATTGATTATAGATTTTTTGTGGACTATCTTGCTCTAAAAGCAATTGGCCCAGCTCTCGAACACATAAAAAGCCCACCAAAAGGTAAAGCAAAGCTGCCGAAACAGGATGGGCTAGCGTGCCGACAATCATAACGACCCCAAAAACTAGGGCAGTAGTTGTGCGCAAGCGCAAACTCATAAGCTATAAATTAGTAAGGTAAATAATCATCGGCCTGAATATCCCCTTGTTTTTTATGCCCCTTATAGAGTAAAAAACAAATGGCAAAAGCCAAAGGATAAGCCAAAATGCCTAAATAAGTGGGTAGCTCTAAGCCGGTTTGCTCAGACATTTGGTCTGCAAAATAGTAATAGAGCAACAATTGAGAGGAATTAAAGGCGATATGCAGCAAAATAGGCGTCCAAAGACTGCCCGTCCAACGCAAACTATAGCCTAAAAGTGCCCCCAATAAAAAGCGAGGGATAAAGCCCTCTGGCTGAAAGTGAATCAGGCTAAACAGCAAAGCGGCAATCCAAATGCCTAAGTCTAAATTCTTAGTGAGTTGAGAGAGTAGGCGTTGCAAAATGCCTCTAAAGAGGAGCTCCTCTCCTATTCCAGCCGCCAAGCCCACCAACAAAAAGTTAGTCATTAGCTCTATGGGGCTATTCATACTCATCAACTTTTCTTGCAAAGCAATGGTCTCTTTTGCGATCCAGCTTTCTGGTGTAATCATCTGATTGAGTGCATAGAGCTGCATAGCAATAGGATAAAGGCAAAGCGCTAAAACTGGCAAAAGCAAATAGGTCCAAAACTTAGCAGAGCGATTGAGCAGTAAAAAGTCCAATGCTTTTTGGGGTTTCCAAATCAGGCTAAAGCCCAAAGCCACCAAAGTATAGCCACAAAAATGGCTAAACAAGCTACCCCATTTTAGGCCAGCGAGTTCATTGGGTTGGGGATCGGTAGTGGCTAAACTATCAATTAGGCCCATTAGATCACTAACGCCATAAGCTGAAGCAATGAGTTGCAGCCCCAACTGGCCCAAAATCATCCCGATTGCCCAGATGGGCAAAAGGTATAAAAAGCCTTGGGTTGCAGTTTTAGTTATTCTCGTCATAAGTTGGACCATCTACCTCATCAATAGCAGCCAAGACAATCTCTACCGCCTGATGAATTTGTTTAGGAGTAATAATAAGTGGTGGCGCAATTCGGATCGCCGAATCATTAAAGAGGAACCAGTCTGAAATCAAGCCTTTTTCCATACAATTAAGGATAACGGCCTTAGTTTGTTCATAGCTAGAGAGCTGAACCGCCATCAATAGCCCAGCAGAACGCACAGTTTTAATTTTAGGGTGCTTGAGTAAGCTTAAGAAAAGGGCTTCTTTTTCCTTAACCGTCCCAATTAGCTCCTCATACTCTTCTTTAAGTACTTTAAGGTTGGCTAAAGCGGCAGCACAGCAAAGTGGATGCCCGCCAAAAGTAGTAATATGGCCCAAAAAGGGATTATGACTAAGCACCTGCATAATCTCTTGGCTAGCGATAAAAGCACCAATAGGCATTCCGCCTCCAAAACCTTTGGCTAAAAGGAGAATATCTGGAACCACATCAAACTGCTCAAAGGCAAAAAAGCTTCCCGTACGGCCACAGCCTACCTGAATTTCATCAAATATCAGTAGGGCGCCAACGGCTGTACAACGCGCTCTAAGGGCCTTTAAATAGCCTTCTAAGGGCTTTTCCACCCCCTTCTCGGCCCGTACAGGTTCAATGATCACAGCGGCCGTTTTTTCTGTAATTTTGTCCAAATCGGGCCAGCTATTAAAGGCAATATGATTGATATTGGGCAAAAGAGGACGGAATGGCGCAGTAAAAAAATCGCTACTCATCAAACTCAAGGCCCCTTGGCTACTCCCATGATAAGAGGTTTCGCAGGCAATAATTTCGGCCCGACCAGTATAGCGCTTGGCCAATTTCATCGCCCCTTCGGTCGCTTCTGTTCCAGAATTGACAAAATAGCAGCTAGACAAAGACTTGGGCAGTAAATCCGCCAAATATTTTGCTAATTGTACCTGTGGACTCAAAACAAACTCTCCATAGACCAAAGTATGCAAATAGCGCTCTGATTGAGCGGCAATAGCGGCCATCACTTTGGGATGTCGATGGCCCAAATTAGAGACCGAAATGCCCGCAATAAGGTCGATATAGGACTTGCCTGTAGGGCCATACATATAAATTCCCTCGGCCCGATCAATCTCTAGTGCCAAAGGAGCATCAGAGGTTTGGGCCAAATGTTGTAAAAATAATTGTCTGGAGGATAGCATATAAGCTGTACTTTTGTATGATAATCTAAGTCCACAAAGTTAGGAAAACTTTGTACATTGTTCAGGGAGGCTAGCCCTCCCTATTTTTTGAGATTTAAGATATAATCGATCGATGTCTAAAGCACAATTGGGCGTAAAAATCAAGGCGCCCGCAAGTTTGAGCCAATTATCTTTTGGGCCTGGCTGCATGGCCGTTGCCCTAGAAGGCTTAGCCGATGAAGTGATTATCCGTCCTAGCCAAAAGGTCGGTTTGCAGCTCCTTGAAATCACTGGAGACCAGAAACAACTTAGCCGAAACCTAGCCGAGACCGCTATGGGCAAGGCCGCCCTCGCTTTTTGGGCGCTTTTAGCTGATTATGGCGTGGAAACAGAGGATTTGGGCTTTGAATTAGAAGTTCGCAAGAAGATTCCTTTTGGTTTAGGCCTTGGCAATGAGGCCGCTTTGGTGGCTGCTTGCCTATATGGACTCAACAAACAGCTTAAAAGTCCACTAATGCCCAAAGAATTGATGCCTCCTGCCCTAGCTTCGGGCTGTGCTGCCGAGGATCTTGTGGCTAGTTTATATGGAGGCTGGAACCTCATTGTTCAAGAATCGCCCTGCCAATGGCGCCGCATGGCCCTCCCAAAAGGCCTTTATTTCTTGGTTTTTGCCCCAAAAATTAAAGCCGATAAAGCCCATGTGGAAGAAATTTTACTCAAAACGGGGAAAAGCAGCCTACAAGCCCTCTCTGCCTTGAGTTGGGCCTTTAATTATAGCGACTTTAGACTGCTGGAGGATGCCCTTTGGCCCCAAGCTTGGGCCGAAGAAGGCAGCTTTTTAAGAGAAGTTCAGGAAATTGTTCGTTCAGAAGGTGGACTTAGCTGCCATTATAGTGGCCAAGGCCCCGCAATCGCCGCCCTTTTCAATAATACACTAAAAGCTGAAGAAGCGCAAACCGCTATTTTGGCCCAGTATAAAGCAAAAAAACAAAGAGTCAGTAGCTGGATCCTAAGCATTGACCAAGAAGGGGCCATTATTGAATAATCTCTTTGCCCTAGAAATTATATAAGAGGAAGTAGATCATATCTGCTTCCTCTTTTTTTGGGGCTGCCCCGCCCTACGGGCGGGTCGGGCTCTGTCGCAGCTCGCTGTTCGCTCGGCCCTTCGCAAAATTTCGCTGCGCTCATTTTGCTCGGTCTGCGGCTTCGCCGCCCTGCTCCAGCTTCTCAGCCGACTCGCTCCTGGCCGAAAACATCAACGTTAAGGCAAAAGGACTTCGCTCAATGGCTAATTGGACCAAAAATTCAAAACGCTGAGAATCGCACAGAAAAAAAAGCTGAACAGAATATCGGCTCAGCTCCATTTTTAAACTGGTAATTCTCCACAAAAAAACCTAAGTTATCCACAGCAAACTGTGGATATGTTCCACGTTTTTCCACGACAACAAAATGTTCCACGTGGAACAGGCTTTGTTTTCCACAGCTGTACTGGTTTTCCACAAAAATATTGTGGATATGTTACACGTTTTTCCACGACCTGGATTGTTCCACGTGGAACACTATTCTCCTCCACAATCAATTCGGGTTTTCCACAACTTAATTGTGAGTAAGTTTCGGCCTGTCTACAATTTTGCATTTGAGCAAAATTCTGATTTTCCACAAAAACTTATCAACATGTTCCACGTGGAACAAATTGTGGAAAACCTCAAAAATAAAATGTGGAAAACCCCTATTAAAAGTTTTCCACATTCAGTTTTCCACAAATCAGCAAGCAAGGTTCTGTGGAAAAGTAATTTCATTTCATGGAATTAATTAAATTAATTACCATTTCACTTTTTGGACCTCCTCCCCTTTTCGGCTAATTACTTTTTGCAATCCTCTATTTTTGGTATGGCAGGCGGCAAAGTTCAATTGATTAAAATGCTCATCAATTAATAGGCTGTTATTAATTGTCAGATGAGCAAAGGGCGATAGATTTTTAGCTTCTAAGAAAACATAGCATTCATAGATATTTTGCTTCTCGCCCATTTCCTTGCCCAAATACTTATACTTTATCGTTTGGCCATCGGCCTTCAGCTGAAAATGTTGTTCAATGTAATCGGCTAGTAGTTGGTTGGCCTGAGGATGTTCTCGATCGGTGCCAATTTCAACAGTTTCTCCTAAGCGTTTAGAAAAAAGTTGTTCAAAGTCGTCTACAAAAAGCTTGATTGAGATCTGTAGGGCTTGTTGCTTCTCTTTATAATCGATTTCGGCAAAAGAGAGATAAATAGGATGCTCTTCATTTTCTGGCATTTCAGCAGGCATAGATAGAGAAAAGGGCCATAAAATCGAACAAACTAGACTAATTGTCAAAAAGCTAGGCATCTGAGTCGTATTTTTGATTGTATTTTATAAAAACTTGGTACATTAAATTTGATCTTGAAGAACAAATATATCACCATTTTAAAACGACTACATGAATTTTGGCCTCTACTTTCAGTTAGGGTTAGAGCATATCACAGACCCCTATGGCTATGACCATATTCTATTTATCATTGCCATTTGTGCTAGTTGGCGGATACGCGATTGGCGGACCGTAGCTATTTTGGTTACGGCCTTTACTGTTGGACATTCAATTGCCTTGGCTTTGGCCACCTTTGAAATTGTTCCGGTTTGGTCTGCACTTATTGAGTTCTTGATTCCAGTGAGTATTATGGCTAGCTGTATCCAAAATATCAGTTATCCGCCCTCAGCTAGAGGGGCTAAAATCAATAAAAACTGGGCTTATGGCCTAATTGCCGCCTTTGGAATCATTCACGGTTTGGGCTTTTCCAACTTTCTCAAAGAGACTTTAGTGGCCAATGAAAGCCTATTGATGCCCCTTTTGGGCTTTAATTTAGGCTTAGAAATTGGACAACTTTTGATTGTTGCCGCCTGTTTTGCCTTTAACTATATCTTTGTAGAATTGGGCCAAAAAGCCCAAAGAGACTGGACCTTAGTAGTTTCTTCGGCCGTAGCGGGCATTGCTTTTTTGCTTTGTTTAGAAAAAGGCGCAGAGCTATTTTTTGGCTAAATATGGCCGAAGGCCAAACGGCCTAGCGATGTGCAGGGGTGGCCGAAGGCCAGACCCAGGCGGCTTTGCCGCCGCAGGGCCGAGCGAATAGCGAGCCCCGAAACGTAGCGCCTGCCAAAGGCAGGAGGCCCCAAAAACAGAACATCTCGTTTATTAAATTTAGATATTTCCAATTATGCTAAAACGATCACTACTTGCTATACTTAGCCTTTTTTTGTTGGCGCAGTATGGCTGGGCACAAGAAGAGCGTGCTCATGAAAAATTTAAGCAGCTCTATGAGGAGTTGCCCACGCCTAACCAATACCATAATGCGGCTGGAGCCCCAGGGCATCAGTACTGGCAGCAGCGAGCGGACTATAATATTCAGGTTCGTTTGGATGATGAAAAGCAACGAATTTATGGTAAGGAGCGTATTGCTTACTACAATAATTCGCCCGATGAACTAAGCTACCTTTGGTTACAATTGGACCAAAATGTCCGCGCCAAAGGCTCTGACGCACAAATTACAGAAAGTCAAAAGCTTGACCCTCAAATGTATAGCTATCAAGTTATGGAGCTATTCAATGATTTTGATGGGG
This sequence comes from Saprospira sp. CCB-QB6, assembly GCF_028464065.1. Classification (NCBI taxonomy): domain Bacteria; kingdom Pseudomonadati; phylum Bacteroidota; class Saprospiria; order Saprospirales; family Saprospiraceae; genus Saprospira; species Saprospira sp. CCB-QB6. The sequence continues at coordinate 1,953,460 of NZ_CP116808.1, forward strand.
GCTTTAAGATTGAACAAGTAAGTGGCAAAAAGGGCGAAACCCTAAAATATACCATCAATAAAACGATGATGCGCATTGATCTTGACCGTCCACTAAAACCTGGCGAAAAGTTTGAATTTGATGTGAAGTGGTGGTATAATATCAATGATGGGATTAAAACTCGTGCCCGCTCAGGTTATGAATATTTCCCTGAAGATGATAACTACATGTACAATATTGCACAGTTTTATCCTCGGATGTGTGCTTACAACGCTGTAGATGGTTGGCAAAATAAGCAGTTTTTGGGCCGTGGCGAATTTACGCTCAGCTTTGGTAATTTCAACCTAGAGATTACCGTCCCCAAAAACTTTATCGTGGGCGCAACAGGTGTTTTGCAAAACAGCAAAGATGTATTGAGCAAAACACAACGTGAGCGTATTGAAAAAGCTAGAACGGCCAAAGATCCCGTTTTCATTATTACGGAAGAGGAGGCCAAAGCCAATGAAAGCAAAAAAGGCGAAGGCAGTCAAACCTGGCGCTTCTATGCCTCTAATGTGCGTGATGTAGCTTTTGTGGCTTCTCGCAAGTTGATTTGGGATGCCCAAGGCGTGCAGTTTGGCGATCGCAATGTGCTAGCCATTTCTTACTACCCTAAAGAGTGTATGGGCCTTTGGGACAAATACTCGACTCGTGCGGTTGTACACACCCTCAAGACCTACTCTAAGTATACTTTTGACTACCCCTACCCTGTAGCCATTTCTAGCCATGCGAACTTTACGGGGATGGAATATCCTATGATTTGCTTCAACTATGGCCGCCCTCGTCCTGATGGAACCTACTCAGAGCGCCTAAAATACGGCATGATTGGCGTGATTATCCACGAAATTGGACACAATTACTTTCCCATGATCGTGAACTCTGATGAGCGTCAATGGACTTGGATGGATGAAGGGCTCAATACCTTTTTGCAGTACCTCACCGAGGTAGAATGGGAGCGCGACTACCCCACTCGCCGTGGTCCTGCCTACAAAATCACAGATTACATGGGCGGCGATAAAAATGGTATCGTTCCCATCATGACCAACTCTGAATCGATCCTACAATTTGGCAATAATGCCTACGGAAAACCCGCTACGGCCCTCAATATTTTGCGCGAAACCATCATGGGCCGCGAGCTCTTTGATCATGCTTTTAAGGAATATGCTAACCGCTGGAAGTTCAAACACCCCACTCCCGCAGATTTCTTCCGCACCATGGAAGATGCTTCTGGGGTAGATCTCGATTGGTTTTGGAGAGGTTGGTTCTATGGCACCGATCATGTGGATATTTCACTAGATGAAATCAAGCACTACCATCTCAACACCTTCAACCCAGAGCAAGAGATGAGCATGCAAAAAATCTGGGATGCTGATGATCCCACCTACATTGGCGATATCCGCAACAAGGAATCGGTCAAAGAAACGGTTATGGAGCGTTATCCAGACCTGCGCGACAAATACAATGATCGCGACAAATACCGCGTAGATGAGGAAACACAGCGCAATTCCCTCTTTGCTTACCAAAATCTTAGCGCCGAAGAAAAAGAAGTTTTGGCCAAAGATTACAACTACTATCAGGTCGATTTCAAAAATGTGGGTGGCCTAGTGATGCCCATTATCATCGAGCTAAAATATGTAGACGGTAGCTCTGAGGTCCGCTATATTCCCGCCGAAGTTTGGCGCTACAATAGCGATAAGGTCTCTAAAGTCTTTGTTACTGAAAAGGAAATCAAGGAATTTATTTTGGATCCTTACCTAGAAACTGCCGATGTAGAACGGGAAAACAACTACTTCCCCAGACGTCGCAAACCAACTCGCTTCGAGATGTTTAGCCCTCGTCAATAAGCTTTGAGCGCTGGCCCTTTTGGGCTGGCGCTTTTTTTTTTTTTTGGGGCTGCCCCTTCGGCCTTCGGCCTCGGGTCGCTATGTTGCGGGGCTCGCTGTTCGCTCGGCCCTGCGGCGGCAAAGCCGCCTGGGTCTGGCCTTCGGCCACCCCTGCACATCGCTAGGCCTGCGGCCCTACGGGCCTGTACGCTCCAAATTTAATTCTACTGCCTATGTATATTCCCAAAAGCTTCAAGAGCAATTCTCCTGCTCAACTTCAATGGATGAAAGAGCAATATCCCTTTGGCCTTTTGCAATCTCAGCAAGAGGGCCAACTTTGGGCTACTGCCTTGCCCTTTGTTTGGTCTAGTCCTCTCCTACTCAAAAGCCATCTGGCCCTAGCCAATCCACAGGCCCAAAGCTTCCTAAAGCAGGACAAACAAGAGGTTTTGATCCACTTTCAAGGCCCCTATGCCTATATCTCCCCCAAACATTATCTACATGCCCGAAATGTCCCCACTTGGAACTATTTGGCCCTACAAGTTCGAGGACAATTATCCGTGTTGGACCAATTGGCCCAAAAACAGCTGCTAGAAGAGAGTATTTTGGCTTTTGAGCCCAGCTATTGGACGCAATGGGAAAAGCTCCCTAATCAATACTTAGAGGCCTTAGCTGGCGAATTACTGGCCTTCCAAATTGAAGTAACAGATATTGACCTTTGCCTGAAAATTAGCCAAAATAAAAGCCAAGCCGAACAATTAACCATCTTAAAGGCGCTCCAAAGCTCTGCTCACCTGATGGACCAACAACTAGCTCAAGCCATTCTCCAACTCCAACCCCTTCAAGACTAAGGCGCCAAAGCAATGCAAACCACACTAAGCGAAATTTGAGCCTGCAATAAATGCTTTGCGCAAGCCTCAATAGTGGCCCCAGTCGTCATCACATCATCCACCAGCATAATGTGCTTATGCCGCAACTTATCGGCCTGCCGCAAAACAAAGGCTTCCGAAACATTGGCAAAACGCTCTTCTCGACTCTTTCTAGTTTGACTTTCGGTATAACTAGCCCGCAACAAAAACTTCTCAGACCAAGGCACCCCCAAACTTTCCGATAAACCTGCCGCCCATCGCGCCGCCTGATTGTAGCCCCGCTGATGCCGCTTTTTAGGATGCAAAGGGACCGGAATAATATAATCCACTGACTTCCAAAATGGCTCCTGAACCAATAATTGCCCATAGGTTCGCCCCAACTCCTCTCCAATCTCTGGCCGATGCCCATATTTTAATTCATGTATCAAGCGCTGCAAAAGCCCTCCTTTTACAAAATGATAGGCCGTACTCGCCCTAGCAATAGGTAAGCGCCCCCAAAAGCGCTCAGCCACGGGGTTTTCTTCCAATAAATGATAATTCGTAGGCTTAATCTTATACTGACAAGCCGTACAAAGGGCCTTCTGCTGCCGCTGCAAGGGCTGCCGCTGACAAGCTAAACATAAACGGGGATAAAATAACTGCAATAGAGGTTCTAACATGAGGTCGACTTTATTTATACACGAAAATATAAATAAAAAAACAAAAGGCAGACTTTTCAGCCTGCCTTTTCGTATATAAATTTGTTAAGCTATTGTTTCCGCCTCTGTTTTTGTCGTTTTCAGACTTTTTTTAGCCAAATAACCTCCTTCACTAAACTGATAATTGAGGTACAACATCGCCAACAAGAGCAACATTCCTCCCGCCTGATGCAAAACGCCTAGAGTTGGGAAAATTTCAGAGCCGCCCAAGCTGTTTATCACGGTAAAAATGCCCAGACCAATCTGCATAGCCAATACGAACAACAAAAGAATATTGGCCCCTCTCAAGCGAGCCGAAACCTTAGAGCGATGAATCCGCCAAGCCAATAAGGGAATCAATATCGCTAAAGCATAAGCCGTAAAGCGATGAAAAACCTGAATTAAAGCTGGGGCAAAGGCATTTTTGTTATAGCGCAACAGGTTTTCCCATTTCCATTCTTCCGATTGATATAAAACATCTGAGAACCACTGCCAACTCCCATCTGCGGCCACATCCATATGCGGAAAATGAGGCGCTACATAACCTGCTTTCATGCCCGACATCAAGCCACCAAGGACCAATTGTAGGCCAATTAAAGCTGTGATTTGCCAAGCCCGCTTCCGCAATACCCGATGATAAGCATCTTGGGTCTCTGGCTGCCAAACTTTTAAACTGGCCCAAAATAATAAGGCCAACAAACTAATTGCAATAGACAAATGTGTGGTCAATCGATAGGCATTTACCCAAACGTATTCTTCGGTGTTCAAGCCAGAACTAACCATAATCCAACCAAAAACAGCCGCTAAAGCTGCTAAGGCAATCACCCCACCCAACTTTCTCTTTAGGCCTGCAGGTAGCCATTTTTTACGCCAGAAATACAAAAAGGGAAACAGAAAAACAAAGCCCATGCTTCGCGCCCACAAACGATGGAAATACTCCCAAAAATAAATGAACTTAAATTCCGAAAGCGTCATATCCGCATGAATACTCTCATACTGAATCGTGTGTTTTTGGTACTTCTCAAAGGCAACAGTCCACTGCTCCTCTCCTATCGGCGGCAAAACGCCCTTAATCACATTCCACTCGGTAATCGACAAACCAGAATCCGTCAAACGCGTGATTCCACCAATTACCACCTGCGCAAATACCATTACTACCCCAATCAATAACCAAAGGCTGACGGCCTTGGGAAGCCGCAATTTTTTATGTTCCATCTGAATAATGCTTTTGTTAGCTTAATAAGAAGGGGCCCAAAAATACAGTCTTTTTCTGAGCTTCTTCCCCATTTTGAACAATGCGCCGCCTAAGCAGTTGAGAATTCAACTATTTAGATTTATTCCAAAGAACAGTTTTTGATTTAATTTCTTTTTTGGGGCCTCCGCTGATATTCTGAGGCGGCGGTGACTCCCTTTGGTCGTCGAACTGCAACCTAAAGGTTTTGTTGTCGTTCCGCAGCTTGCGAAGCTAATCGCTTTGCTCTTACCTTTTGCCCAGATTGAATTTTTTAACCTAAAAGAGCGCTTTTCCACAAAACTTTTCCACATCGAGGATAAGTCTGCTATTTTTTTGAATTTGAAGTCAAGCAAACTGCTCTAAAATTAATTTGAATCCTGCTAGCGCTTCCTTGGCCAGAGAAACAAAAATTAAAACATTTTGTCGCAGCAGATTTTTGAGCGCTTTTCCTCTTATAAATTATAAATAAAAAAAATTTTTAAAAAATCTCTTATTATCATTAGGGCTGTGGATAAGTGGATAACTCCAGTTGTGAAGAAGAGCTTAAATTTAACTTTTCCACAAGGTTTTGAGTTTATCCACGGAATTATACACAGCGACTAAAAAATAAAAAGGTTTTAGGATCGGCTTTTTAGATACTTTTCCACGAAAATCAGACTTATCCACAATTTTAAGGTTGTGGATTTTATTTTGGTCCAAAATAGCCCATTTTACTGTGGAAAACTATGTGGGTAAAATGCCACTTATTCACAATTTGAGACTTTTGAACAGTTTTGCACAAGTTTTATACACGGGCAGATAAAGCATTGTGGATAAAATGTGGATAAATAGCCCACTTATTCACAAACCCTTGTGGAAAACCTATTTTGTAATTTATTGTAAATTAGTTTACTAAACATATTTATTTATTTAATGTTGATAACCCTGTTTGGGGGGGAGCTGTTTGGAGTTGTTTTGCGCTACATTTTTTTGTTTTAAGTGAGTGTCGTGGAAAAGTCCGTGGAAAAACGTGGGAAACTCTGTAGGTCGGGCTTTGAACCATTTTTAAGGCTTTGTTGTTAGGGTGAAATCTTAAACATTTCTGTTTTTGGTTATAAAATTTAAAGTTGTAAATTATTTGCGTAAAAATTAGGGGGTAAGCCAAATTGGGTTATTCTGTATAAGGTGGCGGAGCCGCCTGTGAGCGAAGCGAGCCATGGCCCAGCGCTGCGCAGCAGTGGCCGCAGGCCAGACCTAGCGGGCGCAGCCCGCGCAGGGCCGAGCAGACTTGCGAGCTGCGAAGCATAGCGGCGGCCGCCCCAATATAAAGGGCGGCCGCGGGCCCCAAAAAACAGCAGAAGTGTAGAAAATTCGGCCTACATACTAATAACAGCCTAAATCGTTTATATTTGTTGGGCAAAACAAACTGACGAATAAGATGTGCGAACGTTTTTCTTTTAGTGCCGGTCGAACTCGGATGAAGCGAGTATTTAATATAGATGTAGCGCAGCCTCTACAGGCCTCCTATAATATTGGGCCGGGGAACAATGCTTATGTCTTGACGAATAAATCGACTAAACTGCAGATTTATCGCTGGGGGCTGGTACCTAGAGGGGCCAAAGATCCGGGCATTGGGCTGAGTTTTCCGACGGCTAAGGCGGAGGGAATTGAAAAGCGGCATTCTTTCCGTATGCCGATACGGCAGCATCGTTGTTTAGTTTTTGCCGATAGTTTTTACGTTTGGGAAAAAAGTGGTCAGGCGCATCGCATCTTGTTGCCTCATCAAGAGCTCATGGCCTTTGCGGGCATTTGGGAACATTGGGAAGGGGCCGGGGGGCAATTGTTGAAAACTTTTAGCTTGATTACGGTGCCGGCCAATAATGAATTGCAGGCATTGGGGCAAGAGCAAATGCCCGTCCTTTTATTGGATGGAGAAGATTTGCGGCAGTGGTTGGTGGCTCAAGAGCTATCAGATGCTCTTCGTTTATTGCAGCCTTTGCCTTCGGGGATTTTGCAGCAGTATCCAATTGGGGCGGCGATCAATCAGCTAGAGAATGATTTTGCTGATTTGCAGCGGCCTTTGCGCTAGCCTTTCTCCTATTTTATTTATTCAGACAAACAACTCTCTCACTACATACTCAATAATTAATGGCAGATATTCAATATTTAGAGCAGATGGCCACGCAGGTCCGCCGTGATATTTTGCGGATGGTACATGCAGTGCAAAGTGGCCACCCTGGTGGTTCTATGGGCTGTGCAGAATTTTTTACGGCCCTTTACTTCCAGCAAATGGAGCATAATCCAGCCTTTTCTATGGAGGGCAAAAATGAAGATCTCTTCTTTTTGTCTAATGGGCATATTTCTCCTGTTTGGTATAGTGTTTTGGCTCGTTCGGGCTATTTTCCTATTGAAGAATTGGCCACTTTCCGTCATCTTAATTGCCGTTTGCAGGGGCATCCCACTACGCATGAGGGCTTGCCGGGCATTCGGGTAGCATCTGGTTCTTTGGGCCAAGGTCTTTCTGTGGCTTTGGGAACTGCTTTGGCCAAAAAAATGGATGGCGATAGCAAATTGGTCTATGCCCTTTGTGGGGATGGCGAATTGCAGGAAGGTCAAATTTGGGAAGCGGCTATGTTTGCGGCGCACAACAAACAAGATAACGTCATTTTGACCGTAGACTGGAACGGCCAGCAAATTGACGGCAGCAATGATGATGTTCTTAGCTTAGGTAATTTGCCCAGCAAATGGGAAAGCTTTGGCTGGAAAGTCTTGATTGGGGAAAAAGGCAATGATATGGCTGCTGTTTTAGACTATTTGGCCAAGGCCAAAGCGGCAAGTGGTCAAGGCCAACCTGTTGTTCTTTTGTTGAAAACAGATATGGGGCATGGGGTCGATTTTATGTCGGGTACACATGCTTGGCACGGCAAGGCGCCATCTGATGAACAATTGGCCAATGCACTGGCCCAATTGCCCGAAACCTTGGGCGATTATTAACCAAATTCTAGAACCGTACTATTAATTATATATAGCTATGCTAAATGATATTAAAAGCATCGGCAAAAAGTCGACCCGCGACGGTTTTGGCGATGGACTTCAGGCTTTGGGCCAAACGAATCCCAATGTTGTGGGCCTTTGCGCTGATCTAATTGGCTCTCTAAAAATGGATGCCTTTATTGAGGAACATCCTGAGCGTTTTTTTCAAGTTGGAATTGCCGAGGCCAATATGATGGGCTTAGCGGCTGGTTTGGCTACAGCAGGCAAAATTCCCTATGCGGCTACTTTTGCCAACTTTGCCACTGGCCGAGTGTATGACCAAATTCGCCAGTCCATTGCTTATTCACATAAAAATGTGAAAATCTGCGCTTCGCATGCGGGATTGACGCTAGGGGAAGATGGAGCCACGCACCAAATTCTAGAAGATATTGGCCTAATGAAGATGTTGCCTGGGATGACGGTCGTTAATCCTTGTGATTATGCCCAAACCAAGGCCGCAACTATTGCTATTGCCGATCATGATGGTCCCGTTTATCTTCGTTTTGGCCGCCCAGGTTGGCCCCGATTTACCGAAGATATGCCCTTTGAGTTGGGTAAGGCTTTGGTGATGGCTGAAGGAACGGATTTGACCATTTTTGCTACGGGACACCTGGTCTGGAAAGCCGTAGAGGCCGCCAAAGCCCTAGCTGAAGAAGGCATTAGTGTCGAACTAATTAACATTCATACGATCAAGCCCCTAGATGAAGAGGCAGTTTTGGCTTCTGCAGCCAAAACTAAGGCCGTCGTTACTGCTGAAGAGCATAACATTTATGGTGGCTTGGGCGAGAGCATCGCCGGCCTTTTGGCCCGCAAACTTCCTACTCCTATCGAAATGGTGGGCGTAAAGGATAGCTTTGGTGAAAGTGGTACCGTTGCCGAACTTATGACTAAATATGGCCTAGATGCCGTAAATGTCATCGAAGCTGCTAAAAAGGTCTTGGCCCGTAAATAATTACGGTATATTTATTGAGCTTTTCTAAGCACAATCTTAATTGTCGATTGAACTCTAGTTTGGCTAGAGTTCAGTCTTTTTTTTTAGCCCAAAAACAATACCCTATGTATAAGCATTTTTCTTTGGCCCTAATGTTTGTGGCCTTGCTCTTGGGTTCTTCTGCTTGCAAAAAGGACCAAGGCATTAACATTTTTACCTTAGAACAAGATAAGGAGTTTGGCGCACAGCTCAAGACGGAAATTGACGCAAATCCCGCCGAATATCCCTTGCTTCCCTATGCCGGCAATGAAGCCGCCTACCAATATCTCTACGATATGAGAGATGAGATTTTATCTTCGGATGAGCTTAATTATCGCAGCGACTTTGGCTGGGATCTTTATATCATTCAAGATGATAATACCCTAAACGCCTTTTGTGCGCCAGGAGGTTACATTTATGTCTACACTGGATTAATAAAGTTTTTAGATGATGCCGATGATTTAGCAGGCGTTTTGGGCCACGAAATTGCCCATGCTGACCAACGTCACTCTACACAGCAAATGACGGAAGCCTATGGCATTAGCACTTTGCTTTCGGTTTTAGCTGGAGATGATCCAGGTATGTTGGCCCAAATTGTGACTAATCTTACGAGCTTGAGCTTTAGCCGTAGCCATGAGCGCGATGCCGATGATCATTCTGTGGATTACCTTTGCGATACCGAATATGCCTCTAATGGCGCTTCGGCTTTTTTCCAGAAATTAATTGATCAAGGCCAATCGGGCTCTACGCCTGCTTTTTTGAGCACGCACCCGAATCCAGACAACCGGGTTCAAGATATCAACGATCGAGCTGCGGAATTAGGTTGCTCAACTACGCCCAAAGCCAATGCCGGTTACGCTGCTTTTAAAGCACTTTTGCCTTAATTTATTAATGTTTTGGGGCTGCCCCGCCCTTCGGGCGGGTCGGGCTGTGTCGCAGCTCGCTGTTACTTGCTTCGCTGCGTCGGCTCCCGTTGGTCGGGTCGCTCGGCCCTGCGCGGGCTTCGCCCGCTAGGTCTGCCGCCTTCGGCGGCCCTGCTTTCCATCCCTCAGCCGATGCTGTGGGGAACGCTAAAAATGCGATCAACTGCTCTAGGCAGTTGATCGCATTTTTTTTAAAGCTGTCGAGCGGACCAAAAAATGCGTTCCGAAATTTGGCCCTTACAAGCCAAGAGATAATCTTTTTCGCTGCAGGCTAACAATCGGGCATTTTCCTCTTCTTTGTCTAGACTAAACCACCAGCGACCACTACGAAGAGATTGATAAAAGGAGAGGGGAAGATTGTCTTGAGGCAGTTGTAGGGCATAGCGTTTCAGTTCATGCAGTGGGGGAATTCCCTCCGCCAATCGTTCTTTAAAGGCGGACCAAAAATACCAGCACATTTGGGCCAATAGTTTTGCCGCTAGGGGAGAGGCCTGATAATCTGCTCGGAAGTTTTGGAGACAGAGCAACTGAATATTGTCTGAAAGGCCAGCATAGCTCATAATTTGGCAGGCCTCTTTATTGGTCCAACCATTTGGCTCTGGAGATTGGGGATTTAAAAAGCCATTTTGGGCCAAACTATTTAGGCGAAAAAGCAGCTGTTGACTTTCTCTAAAGCTGGGCTCTATTTCAGAAAGTTGGCTTTGAAGGAGGCCCAATCGTTGGGTCCAGGCCCCAGCCTCTTGCAGACTAATTAAGCTATTTTTTGGGCAATAATGGCTTTGGTAGCCCAAAAAGGCAAAATTGCCATTGATTTGTAGCTGGTTGAGGTAACTGCTTTGCGCTTCTTGATAAATGAGGTTTTGGTCAATGATGCTAGAGGCCTTGCTGTTGAGCTGTTTGGTTAATGTTGGGAAGGCTTGCTCTTCGGGGTCGAGTAGGAGCAAGCAGCTATTTTGGACCAAAGGCTGCTCCAGTACAAAAGAGAGCGCCTGCGGATGGGGCAAATAGCCCAAATCTAGAATGAGTTGGCTTTGGCTGGGAAAAATAGCCTGCAAACTATAAAGTGCTTTGCGGAAGCCTTCTTGTTGGGGGCGTTGGCCTAAACTGACTAAAATTAATGAAGGTGGGGCGGGTTGTTGTTTTTGGGTCCAAAAAGAAAGCTGGCGAATTTGGGCGCCCAATTGCCAATCAGAAAATTGAGCGGCTTGAAGAGCGGAGGGGATACAACTAGAACTAAGCATATAATTAATGAGTAAGCAGATGAAAATGGGCCAAGGGCAAAAACAAAAAGCCAGGCGAGGGGCGGGCCTAGCGCTGTGAAGGGGGGCGGCGAAGCCGCAGACCCAGCGGGCGAAGCCCGCGCAGGGCCGAGCGAAGAGCGAGCCCCGCAACATAGCGCCGCAGCTTTGCTGCGGAGGCCCCTAAAAAAACAAAATAAAATTAAAATATGATTAAGAATCGGAAGGGGTTAAGTTGAATGCCTATTGAAATCGTTATCTTGGCCGAAAATTTCAGAAGCTATGGAACAACTACTAAAACAGTACAAAGAGCAGACCCCCGAAATCGTATTTGAGTGGTCTGATGCAGAAACCGAAGCCAAAGGCTGGGTCGTTATTAACTCCTTGAGAGGGGGCGCTGCTGGGGGCGGAACTCGCATGCGCAAAGGCTTGAACAAAGAAGAGGTTATTTCTTTGGCCAAGGTCATGGAAGTTAAATTTTCGGTTTGTGGGCCTAATATTGGGGGCGCAAAATCGGGAATCAACTTTGATCCTAATGACCCTAGACGAGAAGAAGTCTTGAAGCGCTGGTATAAGGCCGTAATTCCTTTGTTGAAAAACTATTATGGAACGGGAGGCGACTTGAATGTGGATGAGCTCAAGGATGTTATTCCAATTACGCAAGATTTGGGTTTGTGGCACCCACAAGAAGGGATTGTCAATGGGCATTTGCAGCCTACGGGCGGTGAGCGCATTGCGGCTTTGGGCCAATTGCGTTTGGGCGTTTCAAAAATTATTGAGGACCCTAACTATATTCCAGAAACCGAAGAAAAATTGGCTATTGCTGATATGGTTACTGGTTATGGGGTTGCAGAGGCCGTTTTGCATTACTATGATTTATATCATGGAGAGTCTGTAAAAGATAAAAAAGTAATTATTCAGGGCTGGGGGAATGTTGCCTCGGCTGCAGCCTTCTATTTTGCAAAAAATGGAGCGAAAATTGTGGGAATTATTGATGTTGCAGGCGGGATAATTGCGCCAGAGGGATTGAGTTATGAGGAAGTGGTCAACTTATTCCTAAACAAGAAGGGCAATAAGTTACAATCTGAGCAACTAATTCCTTTTGAAGAAGCTCAGCAAGCTATTTGGGATGTTCCTGCGGATATTTTTATTCCGGGTGCAGCTTCAAAATTAGTGACCGCAGAGCAAGTGCAGCGTCTACAGAAAGGAGGCCTTAAAGTGATGTCTTGCGGGGCGAATGTTCCCTTTGTAGATGATCAGGTCTTTTTTGGTCCAACAGCCAAGCAAACAGACGAAGAACTTAGCTTGATTCCTGATTTTATTGCCAACTGTGGAATGGCTCGCGTATTTGCCTACTTGATGAAAAGCCGCGAAGCCTTGACAGATGCCGCTATTTTTGAGGACATTTCCTGGACAATTCGTCAGGCCTTAGAAGAGGTAAAAGCGAGAAATAATTCGCCTTATCAGCTCTCTACTACGGCACTCACTTTGGCCCTAGAAAAACTGACCTAATCTTTTTTAACGTATAAGTCGTTATAGTATTATATGAAGATTGCGCTTTTTCTGTTTTATTCACTTGAAAAACAGTAGAAAAAGCCTAATTTTACAAGCCAAATTATATTTGTTAGCAGATTTGACCCCATGCGAATCTGCTAATCATTTTCTATATCATTATTGTGGATAAAAAACACGTATATGCAAATTACTAAACACCTCATGAAAGGAGCCTTGGCCCTTGCCCTAAGTTTTGGGGTCTGGACTCCGTCTCAGGGACAAATATCTGTGAACCCGACAGATGACCAATTTGTCTCTAAAAAATATGAAAGCCAACATGCTGAGTGGAAAAAAGGCGAAAGCCAGTTCCCCGGTCGTCCACGCGACATGTGGCAATTGGGCGTAGGCGCAGGTAGCTTCCTCGTTAGCGGCGATGTTAAATCGCAGTTCGGCTGGGGCGCTAGCGTTCATGTTCGCAAATCACTAGGCTATGTAATGTCGCTAAAAGCGGAATATATGTTTGGCCAAGCTAGTGGTTTGAACTATCAGGCTTCTAGCCAAAATGCCTACCAAGATATTGAGCCTTTTACAACTCAATATGCTGGGCCTAACACGGTCTTCTACTCGAACTATAAAATTCCGCAGTACCACGCACTTTCTTTGCAGTCGGTCTTCAACTTGAATAACATCAAGTTTCACAAGAAGAGCAATAAGTGGAGCCTTAACCTAATTATTGGTTTGGGGGTTAACATGTATCGCACCACCACAAATGCACTAGATGCAAACGGCAATGCCTATGACTTTAGCCGCGTAGCATTAGATGCTAATGGCGATCCTATCGATTTGTCTACGCTTTCTGGCCGCCGCGAGGTACGTAACAACATCAAAGGTATCCTAGATGATGATTACGAAACTTCTGCACAACAGAATAGCAATAACATCTTTACTTTTGGCGAAGATGGAAAGAAAATGGCTGTAAATCCCTTTATGAATGTGGGACTTAGCCTAGAGTATCTCATTACACCTCGTCTCTCTTTGGCCCTAGAACATCAAGGGTTTATCTCTGTAGATGACTATATCGATGCCAAACAGAAAAACGAAACAGGTGACTTCACCTCAAATATTGATATTCCTCACTACACTTCTATCCGCCTAGGTTTCCACTTGGGCAAAAAGGATAAGCGCATCCAGCCGCTTTGGTTCGTGAACCCCTTGGTTTACCCCATGTCTGATGTAGCTGATCTTAAAAAGAAGTTGGATGACGATCTTTTCAATGATGATGATAATGATGGTGTACCCAACAAAATTGATGAAGAACCCGATACCCCCGAAAATGCTATCGTAGATACTAAGGGACGTACTATGGATTCTGATGGCGATGATATTCCCGATCACCTCGATAAAGAACCTTTCTCTCCTCCCGGATACAAAGTGGACGAAGATGGGGTGGCCGCTGTGCCTAAACCTCTTACTCCCGAAGATGTAAAAGTACTTGGCGATAACGAACGCCTCGTAATCGGTGACGAAACTTTTGATCCTTTAGGTGGTGGCGGAAAAGGTATGCTCAACGATTGGTATTTGCCTATGATCCACTTTGATCTCGATAAGTATAAGTTGCGCCCAGAAGCCTATGAGCAACTCCGCCATATCGCTCGCGTAATGCAGGCTTATCCCGATCTTAAAGTAGTTGTACACGGTCATACCGACGTTCGCGCTAGCGATGAGTACAATGATCGCCTATCTTATAACCGCGCCATGACGGCTATTGATTATATTGTAAACCAATACGAAATTGATCGCAGCCGCTTTATCGCTAAGTTCAACGGAGAGGCCTCTAACTTGATCCCCTCTGCTGCTGGCGAGCAAGAACACTTTATGAACCGCCGTGTAGAATTCTACATCGCGGAAGATGGCGAAACAGAAGCGCCTAAACCAGAAGGTGATGGCGGACGTAATCGCAACTGGAAGTACTAGACTGTTTTAGTGGTTTTGGGGCCTCCCGCCTTCGGCGGGCGCTACGTTTCGCAGCTCGCTGTTCGCTCGGCCCTGTGCCGCCTTCGGCGGCTCGGTCTGGCCTGACGGCCACTGCTGCACATCGCTAGGCCAATAAGCCCTGCGGGCTTTTAAAACGGCTAAGCCCGAAAACCATTTTCCGAATATCCCAAAAAGGGTAGCAGCTCGCTGTTACCCTTTTTGCTGTTTATTGAATTGATGCAAAATGATCATTTATGAAAATTGCCGAAATTGTCCAATTCCTAGAAGAAGTAGCTCCTCCCGCTTATCAGGAGTCTTACGATAATGCAGGCCTTATTTTGGGCCAAAAAAACTGGGATTGTACAGGCGCTATTCTTTGCCTAGATAGCCTAGAAGAGGTGGTGGATGAAGCTATTGCTAAGGGCTGCAACCTTATTATTGCTCATCATCCCATTGTGTTTTTTGGCCTCAAGAAAATTAATGGACATAGCTATATTGAACGCATTCTGATTAAGGCCATTAAGGCCGATATTGCTATTTATGCCTCGCACACAAATTTAGATAGTATGCTGCGCCAAGGTGTAAATACCAAAATTGCAGAGAAATTGGGCCTCAAAAATCTCCGCATTTTATCGCCCAAAAAGGGCTTGTTGCTCAAGTTGCAGACTTATGTTCCCGCCCAAAATTTGGAAGCGGTTCGTGAGGCTCTTTTTGCCGCTGGAGCTGGCCAAATCGGAAATTATAGTGAATGCAGCTTTGAAGTGAAAGGCCAGGGTAGCTTTAAAGGGAATGCCCAGAGCCAGCCGCATTTGGGCCAAAAAGAACAACGCCATTACGAGGCCGAGCACAAATTAGAAGTAATTTTGCCCAAACAGCTACAAAATAAGGTCTTGGCTGCCTTGAAAAAGGCCCATCCCTATGAAGAAGTTGCCTACGAACTCATTGCCCTAGAAAATGCCCATCAAGAAGTGGGAATTGGGGTAGTTGGTGAGCTGCCCGAGGCCCAAGATAGCCTTGCTTTTCTAAAATCTTTGAAGCAAAGTATGGCCACCGATTGTGTGAAATATACCCATATTCATCA
Source organism: Saprospira sp. CCB-QB6 (assembly GCF_028464065.1). Lineage (NCBI taxonomy): Bacteria > Pseudomonadati > Bacteroidota > Saprospiria > Saprospirales > Saprospiraceae > Saprospira > Saprospira sp. CCB-QB6. The sequence continues at coordinate 1,968,773 of NZ_CP116808.1, forward strand.
GCCTAAGGTCCAGCGAATTGCCATTTGTGGTGGAGCGGGAAGCTTTCTGCTAGGGGCTGCAAAAGGCGCTGGAGCAGACGTATTTGTCACGGCTGATTATAAATATCATGAGTTTTTTGATGCCGATGGCCAACTAATTATAGCTGATTTGGGCCATTATGAGTCTGAGCAGTTTACAATTGAACTGTTTTATGAGTTAATCAGCCAAAAATTTCCTAACTTTACGGTTCACAAAACGACCGTACGTACTAATCCTGTAAATTATTTATAAGCATGGCCAAGAAAAAGACTGTTAATGTCCCTGTGGAAGAAAAACTACAGTATCTATTTGAACTGCAGGAACTAGACTCTAAACTGCACGATATTGAGCGTCTGAAGGGCGAGCTACCTATGGAGGTGAGCGAGTTGGAAGATGAAATCGTGGGCCTAGAAACTCGTGTCAATAAGTTGAGCGAGGATATCAAAGCTACGGAGCTAAAAATTAGCAAGCACCAGAATACCATCAAAGAAGCTGAGGTCCTTATTGAAAAGTATGGCCAACAGCAAGAAAATGTAAACAATAATAGAGAGTATGATGCCCTCAGCCGAGAAATTGAGTTGCAGAAGTTGGACATTCAATTGTCTAATAAGCGCATCAAAGAGGCTAAGGTCCAACACTCTAACCAGAAGATTACGCTAGAGGCCGCTCAAAAGCGTTTTGAGCTTAAACAAGAAGCACTAGATCGCAAAAAGGCCGAGCTTGAAAAAATCATCGTTAAAACGGAGAAAGAAGAAAAGAGCTTGGATCGCAAGATTCAGCGGGCACGCAAAAAGGTAGAAGAGCGTTTGCTTAAGGCCTATGACCGTATCCGTGGCGCTTACAAAAACAAATTGGCGGTAGTCACTGTAGAGCGTAACTCTTGTGGTGGTTGCTTTAATCATATTCCTCCACAAACACAACTTGAAATTAACCAGCGCAAGCGGATTATTATCTGTGAGCACTGTGGTCGTGTTTTGGTGGATCGTGTGATGGCCGGTGTAGAAGTGCTAGAGGAAGACGAAGAGTAAATCTTTGGTCCTTAAAAAAAAGAGCTTGTTCTGAACGAACAAGCTCTTTTTTTGCCTTTGGCGAAGGCGGCAAAGCCGCCGCAGAGGAGCGAAGCGACTGGCTGAGGGATGGACAGCAGTGGCCCGAAGGGCCAGACCCAGCCGCCTTTGGCGGCGCAGGGCCGAGCGAATAGCGAGCTGCGAAACAGCCCGACCCGCCCGCAGGGCGGGGCAGCCCCAAAAAAATAAAAATCAATGGAAGAGGCATAAAAAAAGACCTATCTTTGTGCCCCATTCATCATTGTAAAAAAATAAAGTAGATGCAAAATCTTGAAGAAGCCTATAAATTGATTGAGGGCGCTTTGGAAAAATTGGGTTTGGAGCCTGAAAAATGTAAGGGAAAAGAGGCTGGGTCTTGGACGATTGCCCGAGAGCAGCAAGAAATTTGGATTGACTGTTGGGAAATTGAAGAGGAAGATCATAAGGATACTTATTTTCAGGTGCTTACGCCCATTTTGCAGATTCCAGCGGAGATGACGGTGCCTTTTTATCGGGAGGTATTGGAGTTTAACTATAATATGTATGGGATGGCCTTTGGTATTTTTAAGGACCTTTTGGCGATCAAGAGCATTCGGGAAGTACGTGGTTTGGATGAAAGCGAGGTGATTGCGACCATTAGCCGTGCTTGGGTTTATGCGACAGACATTAAGCCCCAGTTGATGGATAAATATTTTGATGTAAACCCAGGAGCAGCCCCAGATCAACATGTCTAAGTATAAAACAAACTGTCTAGCAGCACTGAAAGATTTTGTAGACGAAAAGAGCAATGAGGCTAAAATGGAGCTTTATATGGCTTATGAGGAGGTTGAAGAATCGGCGGAGCGTGTGGCTTTGCTAGGGGAGGAGCTTTATGCGGTTTTGCGTCAAATCATAGAAGATAACAAGCATCCTGATGATTATTTGGATAGTTTGAAGGCGCGTTTTTTTATGTGATATTCGCTACAAAAATTGGCCTTTGAGATGTCTTATTTTCGTCATTGAACCATCAACTGCCAAACTACTTGTGAAAACTAAATCATTATTTGGGCTACTTTTGCTTGTGGTCCTTCCGCAACTCCTTTGGGCTAGTCCAGAGGCTGAAAGCCATCATCCGAGTTTGATGGTAGAGATTTTTGAATGGCTAGAACGCATTGCCGATGTAGTGGGGATAGCTATTTTGGCCATTGGTTTTTTACGTGGCTTTCTGCTCTTTTTACAATTGGAGTGGGATCGTTTGCGTGGCCGAAAAGAAGCCTCTGAAATTTTTGCGCTTCGGAATGTATTGGGCAGTTATATTATAATTGCCTTAGATTTTTTGATTGTTTCGGATATTGTTCATTCGGTGGTGAGTCCAGAGCTCGATGAGCTCTTTAACTTGGGGATTATCGTGGTCCTCAGAACGGCTATTGGCCACTTTTTGGGCAAAGAGCTGCAAGAATTGCGGCATGAGCTCAAGGAAGAAGAGGAGCATCCGGTATAGGGAATGCAAAAAGCGCAGGAGCAAATAGCTCCTGCGCTTTTTTTTCGCCTCACAAAGCTGTATTTTTGCCCCTTAAAAAGAGAGACTTATGCCTTTTGCACTGCCTAGTTTGGGGGGCCAGCGGCCCTTATTCAGCCTATTTTTATTGTTGTTTTATTGCTTCTTGCCGCAGATTGCCCTAGAAAAAGAGGGGCCTGCGATAAAGTCGGGTTTACGCACGATTGTCATTGATGCGGGACATGGCGGTAAGGACAATGGCTCTTCTGGCGCTAAGGCCAAGGAAAAAGAAGTGGCCCTCAAAATTGCCCTCAAATTGGGGGGCTATATCAAAAAATATCTGCCCGATGTCAAGGTAGTTTATACCCGGAGCACCGATGTTTTTGTGCCCTTGCACGAGCGCTCTGAAATTGCCAACCGCCTAGGGGCCGATCTCTTCATCTCTGTGCATTGCAATTCTTTGCCCAAGCATAAAAAAAACATTCAGGGAACGGAGACTTTTGTCATGGGCTTGCACCGAGCCAAGGAAAACCTAGATGTGGCCAAAAGAGAAAATCGGGTGGTTTTGCTCGAAGATAATTACCAAAAGCGTTATGGCGGCTATGATCCCAATTCTCCGGAGGGACATATTATGTTGTCGATGTACCAAAATGCGTACATCAGCCAAAGTGTGCTTTTGGCCGAAAAAATTCAGGAGCAGTTTAAGGAAAGAGTGGGCCGAAAAAGCCGAGGGGTCAAACAAGCCGGTTTTGTGGTCCTCCGAGCCAGCAATATGCCCTCTGTTTTGGTCGAAACGGGCTTTTTGAGCAATGCAGCCGAAGAAAAATACCTGAATTCGGACCAAGGGCAGGCCTATTTGGCCTCGGCCATTTTTAGAGCGATTCGCAGCTACAAAAAAATTATTGATAAAGGCAATGGCTATCAAACCAATAATTTGCAGTTGCGGGTGCAGCTGGGCGCTTCGCCCCAACCTATTGCCGTTCATAAAGCGCCTTGGAGCAGCGTAGAAGAGCTAGAAGAAGAACAGGAAGATGGCCTTTACAAATATTTAACGGGCAATTACCCCTCTATGCTCGAAGCCGTTAAAGCTCAGCGATTTTGGCGCAGCAAAGGCTTTGATGGCGCCTTTGTGGTGGCTTACAAAAATGGCAAACGCATCTCTTTGGCCGAGGCCCGAACCCTACTAGCCAACTAATTGCCGACATCTCAGCTATTTAAACACAAAAACTTTTATGTACCTTTGCCCTTTCAAGATTTGGGGCCTCCGCTGCGGCTTTGCCTTGCGGCGCTACGTTCCGCAGCTCGCTATTCGCTCGGCCCTTCGCCGCTTTCAGCGGCTCGGTCTGGCCTTGCGGCCACTGCTGCACATCGCTAGGCCAAATGACTGCCCCAATTTTTTGGACCAATTAGATACCATAGTTTGGAAAATAGACAAAAATACATCTGGATCGGCATTATCGCTTTTGTGTCTATCATTAGCTTTATTGTGATTTACCAACGCCTGCGGTCTGTGCCTAGCATCAATCCAGAAACGACCCTTTATGCCGACTTTAAGGAGGTGGGTAGCCTTGATATCGGGGCATATATTTATTTGCATGGAATGGAAATGGGCTTTGTGAAAGCCATTGCTTTGCGCACGGATGGCAGTGGCCAAATTCGAGTGACTTTAGGTATTACCCCAGGCAAAAAAATTCCTAAAAATGTAGTGGCTTACTCGCATGGGGCCAGCCCCATTTCTAAGGATATGATTTATCTGCGTTTGCAAAAGCCCTATAAAGAAAATTGCGGACCAGAAGACTACCTCAAAGAAGGAGATGTGATTAAGGGCCGAAATAGCTCTTACCTTACCGATATTCGAGATATGGCCGCACCTTATCTCGATCCTGTAGATAGCTTGCTGCAAGAGTGGTTCCCCACCTCAGATAGTTTAGTCCAAGCAGTGCGCGGACTACAAGCCGATTTGGCCCATTTTAGAGCGCTGACAGCTAAGGATAAGGAATTAAAATTAAAAGGGCAAGCCGCTATTGGCGTGCTGCTCGATTTGCGAGATTTGGCTGAAAAAGTAGATGCTCAAGAGGCCACAATCAATCAAAAGATCACTGATTATAAGGAATTAACCGACCAACTAGTAGCAGATTCTGTTATTCAGAAGTTGCCAGCTATGATTCCCACAGATATTCCCCTTCCCAACTTAGATAGTATTAACGCCAAGATTATTGCGGTACAAATGCTATTGGACAAGGTAGATAATCCTGCCGATAGCAGCAGTTATGCTTGGTTATTACATGATGCCAAATTAAAGGCCGATATCAAGACCAAAACCGCCGAGATGGCTAGGCAAATAGAAGACATTCGCCAACATCCAGAGCGCTACATCAAACTAAATTAAAACCATGAAAATTTCTAACGAAGTAAAGATAGGAATTCTAGGGACCTTCTCTATTTTCCTACTAATCTGGGGGTACAACTTCCTAAAAGGAAACAATATCCTATCGAATGATACGGTAATTACAGGGCGTTTTACGGCTGTAGATGGTTTGGCAGTGGGGGCTCCCGTAACAATTAACGGTTTGCAAGTAGGGGCTGTCACCCATATGTATTTGGACCAGAAAAACCCTAAGGAGGTCCTTGTTGAGATGCACCTTTATAAGGGGGTAGATGTGCCCAAGACCGTAAAGCCAAAATTGGTAACCCTCAGTATTATGAGTGGGAAAGCGGTGGCCATGGAGTTTGATGGGAGTTGTTCTGGAGCAGATTGTCTACAAACGGGCGATGAGGTTCGTGGAGAAGCAGGAAGTATGATTGATATGGCCCAAGAACTGATTGAGCCTTATATGGGGCGTATTGATTCTTTGACGCAAGCCTTTAGAGAATTGGCTAAAAGTGAGGAATCTGGCCTTAAAAAGTCTGTACATGATGTACAAGCAAGTATTGAAAATCTCAAAGTGATTAGTCAGTTGCTATCTGTTTTGTTGGAGCGCTCTACCAATAGCTTTGTCAATACGATGAGCCATATGGAGTCCATTACAGGTAATGTGAAAGCAAACAATGAGCAAATCACGGCCTTGATGAGTAATTTGGCCACCCTTTCTGAGGAGTTGAAATCGGCTAAATTGTCGGAGACCTTGGGGGCAACCAAAAACACCATCGAAGAATTTGGTCAATTGGCGGAAGGAATGCAGGGAACCTTGGCCGAAACCAACAAGCTCATGGCCCAATTGCAAGAATTGACCAATTTTAAGGACCAAGAAGGCTTGCTTTCTGCTTTGATGCATGATAAGGCCCTTTTGCAAGATGTAGAAAAAGCCATTGCAGAAATGAGCCTGTTGATGGAAGATATTCGCCGCCACCCAGAGCGTTACCGCACCGTATTGAGTGGTAAATACAAACCTTACGGGATGGGCAAAGCCTATAAGAAAGAGCAAAAGCTACTTGAAAAAGAGGCCGAGAAGAACAAATAACCAGTGGTTAATTGTCTGATAAAGGCCCAGAGAAATCGGTTTTGGCCGCTCTCTGGGCCCTTTTTTTGTAAATAGCCAAGCGAAAAATGATCTTTGGGGTCAAAAAAGAAGGGTTGGGCCATTTGGCCTAGCGATGTGCAGCAGTGGCCGCAGGCCAGACCGAGCCGCTGAAAGCGGCGAAGGGCCGAGCGAATAGCGAGCTGCGAAACGTAGCGCCCGCCGCAGGCGGGAGGCCCCAAAAAATAAGATAAAAAAGCAATCTATGCGTTATTTATTGCTCTGTTGTTTGTTGTTTTTGGGGCTAGAGAGCTATGCCCAAAGGGATAGTACAAACAGCGATACGAGTCGGGTGCAATTGCTCCACAGTAATAAAGGAAGAGGCGAAAATCGGGCAGATGGCCGCTATTTGTTTTTGGAGGGAGAGGTTCATTTTAGGCAAAAAGAAATGCACCTTTGGTGTGATACGGCCCAGCAGGCGCCCAATGACCAAGTTTTGGCCTATGGAGATGTGGAAATGCTGCAAGAAGATAGCATTCGGGCCTTTTCGGATAGCTTGCGTTATGATGGGATAAGGCGAGAGGCAGAATTGAAGAACCAGGTCGTTTTGCAGGATAGTTCTATGACCTTATTTACCGATTATCTACATTATGATTTGGAGGAAAAGAAGGCCAGTTATCCGCAAGGGGTTTTGATCGTTTCAGATTCTAGTCAGTTGCAGAGTAAGCGGGGACATTATGAGTTGGAGACCAAAATGGCTTATTTTGTAGATTCGGTTCGGCTCAATCACCCTAAATATAAGTTGATTACGGATTCTATGGCCTTTAATACGGAGGAGGAAAAAAGTTATTTTTTGGCGCCTACCTATATGTATGATGATGAAAATTTGGTCTATTGCGAATCGGGTTATTATGATAATAAGGCGGAGCGGGCCGAGTTGACGGGCTCGCCCTATTATTTGCAGCGCAAGGGCCAAAATAGCCGCCGAGCTTATGCCGATACTATATTATATGTAGGGAGTGAGGATAGTTATTATTTGATTGGCAATGCCATTTTGGAAGAAGAGAGCCAAAAGGTGTATGCGGATACGATTGTTCGGCGGGGGATGAAAGGCCGTTTTGAGTTTTTGGGCCATCCTCGTTTTGAGCGCAAGGGAGAAGATGGGGATCAACAAGAAATTTTGGCGGGAGATTCTTATTATGATGAAGAAAAAGAAGCCATGGTGTTTCAGGATGGGGTGACGGCCAAGCGAGGCAGCCAAATTCTTCGGTCCGAAACCTTAGAATATAGCGAGAGTCGTAAAGAAGCTTGGGCTAAGGGCCAAGTTATTTTGGAAGATACGGTAGAACAAAGTCGTTTGATGGCGGGCTCAGTCTATTATAATGATTCGACGGGACAGATGTTGGCCCAAGATCATCCGATTGCCCTGATGTTATTGGATGGCGACAGTCTTTGGATGACTGCCGATACCTTTTGGATGGAAAAAGACAGCGCTGGGGCCTATCAATTGCGGGCTTACCATCAGGTGCAGGTCTTTAAGTCCGATATTCAAGCTTTGGGCGATTCTTTAACCTACAGTGAGGTCGATTCGCTTTTTGAGCTGCGGGGAAATCCACGGCTTTGGCTCGATTCGGTCCAGTTTACGGCCGATACTTTGCGGGGCCGCTTGGCGGATCAGTCCTTGCAAGAGCTCCTTTTGCTCAATCATGCTTTTATGGCCTCAAGCAAAGAAGAGGTTTATTTTAATCAGATTAAGGCCAGAGATATTCGGGCACATTTTCTAGACAATGAGTTGCAGCGGGCCGATATTCAGTACAATGGCGAAATGGTTTATTATGCGCTAGATGAGCAGGGCCGCTATGCGGGCGTCAATGATATGGATTGCTCAGATATGCAGGTTCGCTTTAAGGAGCGGAATGTCGATCGGATCAAGTTTATGGGCCAACCCAAGGCCATTTTATACCCCATGGGACAGGTCGATCACAAAAAACTGAGCCTTAAAGGCTTCAAATGGCTAGAGACCGAGCGCCCAAAAGATCGTTGGAGCTTGACGGGGCCTTATGCTTGGGGGATAAAAGCGACAGATTTGCCAGCGGTTGATCCAGCGCCAATTCCAGAAGAAACTCCCAAAGTAGAAGAGAAAAAAGAAAAGCCTACACTCACCAAAGAGCAGCTATCTAATCAAAAACGCCGAGGAGGAAGAAAGTAGGGGAGGTTTTGGGGCGTTACTCCTTTCAGTCGTCGAACTGCGGCCTGAAGGCCTTGTTGTCGTTTACTTCATCGAACTGGCGCCTCTTCGAGGCTGGTTGTCGCAGCTCGCTGCTGTTTCTGGGGCCTCCGCCTCGCTACGCTCGTCGGCGCTACGTTTCGCAGCTCGCTATTCGCTCGGCCCTTCGCCGCTTTCAGCGGCTCGGTCTGGCCTGACGGCCACTGCTGCACATCGCTAGGCCATTTACGGCCTTTGGCCGTAATTTGGGCCAAAGCTTCTTCTTTAGACCTTCAGGAGCTTAGGCTGGGGCAGTTGTTTTTAAATGAGGGGATTAGTTAGTAATTTGCTGAAATGCTTTTAACTTAGAATAATTTTTTTATCCCCCGCAAAAAGTTCTATATTTGCAAGCCAAAATAGGCGCACTGCGCCTATATGTTTTTTTATACAAACTATATTGAGAAACTAAATAAAAGCCCCATGATTGGGCCAGTTATTGGCCAGATAGATAGCTTATTTTAGTTTCTAAAACCTATTGAATTACGCTAAAACCATGCAAGGGAAAAGTTTCGTAAAGTTCTTTACGATTGCGTTAGTCCTGGTCATTTCGTACATCTTCTTTTTGATGATTCCGACCAGCGGTATCGAGCGCAGTGCAAGCGAATTTGCTAAAGCGGCAACGGATAGCATTCAGGACCAAGAACTTAAGGCTGTAGAGTATGATATGGCCAGACAGTACTTCCTCGACTCTATTTCTGAGGAGCCCGTCTTGAATCTAGGAATCAAATCATACTCTTATCAAGAGCTCAAGCGCGGCCAATTGGCTTTGGGTTTGGACTTGAAAGGAGGTATGAGCGTTGTCCTTCAAGTAGATTTGCAAGAGTTAATTAAGACTTTAGCCAACCAAACCTCTGATGAGAACTTTCAGAAGGCTTTGGCTAACTCCAAATCTGCTCAAGCTGCGGCTCAGGTAGATTTTGTGACCTTGTTTGGTCAAGAATATGCCAAAGTAAGTGATAAGCCATTGGCTCGCTTCTTTGGAACTACTGAAAAATTGGAAGGCATTGATATTAACTCTACAAATGAGGAAGTATTGACTGCAATTCGTTTAGAGGCTTCTAAAACAGTAGAGCGTACCTTCAACTTGTTGAAGCAGCGTATTGATAAATTTGGTGTGGCACAACCGGTTGTTTCACTAGATAAGTCTACCGACCGAATTACAGTTGAGTTGCCTGGTGTTCGCAGTCCTAAACGTGCTCGTGAATTCTTGCAAGCTACAGCTAGTCTAGAATTTTGGGAAATGTATACTGCTGTTGAGCTATTGGGCCAACAGACTGCTGGTCCTTTGGTTAACCTCAATGAGGCCCTAAAAGGTAGCAAATACGATAAGAGCGAGCCTGCTGTAGGTACAGCTGCTCCTCAGCCTGATTCTTCGGCTTTGGCTTATATTGAAGAAGTAAAGGCAGATACTAGCCTAGACGAGGCTGTTAAGCAAGCAAAAATTGATTCTGTCAATGCTAGTTTTGCAGCTACTACTGTAGCTGATTCTACTAATCCTGGTCCTTTATTTAAGGTAATGGGCTTTGCTCCACCTCAGACAGAAAAGGATCCTTATGTAGGCTATACTCAGGTCAAAGATACTGCAGAAGTGATGCAAATGCTTCGTTCTGCTGAAGCAAAGCGTCTTTTGCCTAAAGATCTTCGTTTTGCTTGGGACTCAAAAGTTCAGAAGTCAGAAAATGGAGGACGTTTGGTGCAGCTTTTTGCATTACGCACTCGTGGTCAAGCTGAGGCAAATTTATCAGGTGAACGGGTTGTTTCTTCTCGCGCCACTCAAAATCCTTCTGGCTCTGGTTATGCAGTTTCTCTCGACATGGACAATGAAGGGGCGCGTAAATGGAAGAAAATGACAGAGGACAATGTTGGCTTCTGTGTAGCGGTAACCCTAGACAACAAAGTATATTCTTATCCTCGTGTTAATGAGGCAATTCCTAATGGTAGCACAAGTATTTCAGGAGATTTCTCGGCTACTGATGCAAGTGATTTGGCCAATATTTTAAGTATTGGTAAGCTTCCTGCAAAACCTGAAATTATTGAAGAAGCGGTTGTTGGTCCTAGCTTGGGACAAGCTACTGTAAATGCGGGTCTTTTTGCACTAGTAATTGGATTCGTGTTGGTGCTTATCTTCATGTTGGTATACTATGCTAAGGCAGGTATTCTTGCTGTATTGGCCCTCTTCCTCAACATCTTCTTTATCCTGGGTTGTTTGGCCTCTTTTGGTACTGTATTGACACTACCTGGTATTGCTGGTATCGTATTGACCATTGGTATGGCTGTGGATGCCAACGTAATTATTTTTGAGCGTATTCGTGAGGAATTACGAGCTGGGCAGCACTGGAAAGAAGCCATTCTTTCAGGGTTCCAGCACTCTTATTCGGCAATTATTGATGCCAACGTTACTTCATTTGTTACAGCGCTTATCCTCTTCCAATATGGTTTAGGACCTATTAAAGGTTTTGCTACTGTATTGATGATTGGTGTTGCTTGTTCGGTATTTACTGCTGTGTTATTTGGCCGTTTGTTGTTTGATCGTTATTTGGTCAATAACAAAGAGGTCTCTATTTGGACAGGAAGTACCAAGAATGTTTTGGCTAATGTAAGCTTTGATTTTATTGGTAAGCGTAAGATTGCTTATGCGGTTTCTGCTGTTTTGTTGATTGCTGGTATTGCTTCTATGGCAACTCAAGGTTTTGAGTTGGGTGTAGACTTTCAAGGTGGTCGTTCTTATACGGTAGAGTTCCCTCAACAAGTAGAGGTTCCCCAACTAAAAGAAGAGTTGGTAAAGGCTTTTGATGGCTATGACAAGAATGTAGTAAAAACCTTTAATCAAGGTAATCAAGTAAAAATTACTACTTCTTTCATGCAAGAAAAAGAGGGACTTGAAGCAGATACTGAAGTATTGACTAAGCTCCACCAAGCTTGTAAAGCTTACTCTTCTGCAGATGTAGATTTTGAAGCTTTTGCAGCAGGCAAAGCGCCTAATGTAACAGAAGCAGGTTTGTACTTGACAGCTTCTTCTAAAGTAGGTCCTACCATTGCAGATGATATTAGCCAGTCTGCTTTTTGGGCTTCATTGATTTCATTGCTCTTTATCTTTGGGTATATCTTTGTTCGCTTCCGCAGATGGCAGTTCTCTGTAGGTGCAATTGCGGCCCTATTCCATGATGTACTTTTGGTATTGGGTATCTTCTCTTTGTTCAAAGGTATTATGCCTTTCTCTATGGAGATTGATCAAGCCTTTATTGCGGCTATTTTGACCATTATTGGTTATTCGATTAACGATACGGTAATTGTATTTGACCGTATCCGTGAGACGGCAACTAACGAAGGGGATAGCAAGGGAATTAAGGATATCGTTAACCAAGCGATTCAGAGTACTGTAAGCCGTACTTCAATTACTTCATTGACTACATTCCTTGTAGTGGCCATCTTGTTCTTCTTTGGTGGTGATGGCATTAGTGGTTTTGCTTTTGCCTTGTTGATTGGGGTAATTGTGGGTACTTACTCTTCTATGTTTATTGCATCTCCAATTGTAGTAGATACGACAAAAGATGCTAGTTCATTGAAATATACAGAATACGTTTCTGACTATGCTGAAGGTGCTGAAGATGCTGAAAGCAGCACTGGCGATGAGCTAGATGAGTTGGAAAACGAAGAAGAAAAAGCTTAAGCTTTTAACTTATATAGTTTGTAAAAAGTCTCTAGGTCATTTTGGCTTAGGGGCTTTTTTCTTTTGGAGTGTACAGGCCCGTCAGGGCCGCAGGCCTAGCGATGTGCAGCAGTGGCCCAAAGGGCCAGACCAAGGCGGCAAGGCCGCCGCAGGGCCGAGCGAATAGCGAGCTGCGAAACGTAGCGCCGAGGAGCGAAGCGAGGCGGAGGCCCCAGAAACAGCAGCGAGCTGCGAAACGACAACAAGGCCTTCAGGCCGCAGTTCGACGACCAAAGGGAGTAACCGCCGAGGAGCGAAGCGAGGCGGAGGCCCAAAAGCGTCGAGTTTTGAAAGAATAAAAACTCCTTTAGCAGGCAATAGGAGTAAGGCTTTAAAAACTTGCAAGAGCGAAATAAAACTGCTATATTTGTTAGTAGACAACAGTAGGAACGTTTGACTCAGGGGAGTTAGGCGTTCTTTGCTTATTTTATGTAGGGCAAAACTACATAACTATGGAAGGGGCCGTTTCTTAGTAGGAGGAACGTCCTTTATTTTTCTGTCAAAAACAAACGAAATTTACTGTTGAGCGTAAAAGCTAGGCAGCTAAAAATTGAAAAAATATGTCTAAGCAAATCTCTTATATGACCCGTGAGGGCTATAATAAATTGAAGAAAGAGTTGGAAGAACTCAAAACTGTAGAACGTCAAAAAGTGGCTCAGCAAATTGCAGAGGCTCGTGAAAAGGGCGATCTTTCGGAGAATGCGGAATATGATGCGGCCAAGGAAGCACAAGGCTTGTTAGAGCTTAAAATTAACCAAATGGAGGCGGTGATGGCCAATGCGCGCATTGTTGATGGAGCTGATTTGGATGCTTCTAAGGTAGTGGTGCTTTCTACGGTAAAAATGAAAAATCTCAAGACTAAAAAGACCATGAGTTACACCTTGGTTTCTGAGTCAGAGGCTGATCTTAAAGCCAAAAAAATCTCTGTAAACTCTCCTATTGGTAAGGGCTTATTGGGTAAAGCGGTAGGGGATATCGCCGATATTCAGACACCTGGAGGAATTATGCAGGTAGAAATCTTGGATATCAAGATTGAACTCTAGTTCAGTATTAAAAATGTAAAAAGCCGTTTGGAATTATCCAAACGGCTTTTTTTTGCCTTTAAAACCGAGTAAAATTTTAAAATAAAGTTATATGCAGCATAAAAAAGTGTAAACTATTTTCGCAATTTAGTCGCTAAGCGCTTATATTTGGATGAAATGCAGAATCTCTGCTAGCCTAAATTATGAAAGGTAAAAGAGATACAAGACTGACAACTTAACTGCTCTCAGCTTATAGGCTTCAAGCACTTTTGAGGCCTTTTTCAAACAATCTAAACTGACTTTATTATGATGAAGCGTACTGCACTTTTTAGCTTCTTGAGCTTGTTTTTGCTCGCTGGATTTGGCCTTAAGGCACAAACTGGTCCCTATGCTCGTTTGGGCGTAGGCTACGGTATGGGAAGTACTACAGACCAACTGGGTACTACTTATGTAGAAGATGCAAATGGTGATTTTACAGAAACAAATATTTATGGCACCTATGGTGGCGGTTTTGATGTTAATCTAGATCTGGGCTATAACTTTAGCCAAAATTTTGGCTTTGGTTTAGGGGTAGATTATCTATTTGGAAGCACAGTAACTAGAGATGAGTATACTGATCCTTCGCAAACTTCAAAGACAGAAGTTTACACCCGTCAATTGCGCCTATCTCCCAACTTTACTGTTCGTGGAAGCAATGAAGGAATGGTACAACCTTATGGCGGGTTAGGCCTTGTTATTCCTGTTACAGGGACTACATATTCTAATACAGAAGATGTGTATACAGGAATTAGTGGCACTGCTACCCAAAAAGTAGAGTCTAAAGGACAATTTACTCTAGGCTATGAAGCTTTTGCTGGTGTTTACTTTAAGGTACCTAATGATAAAGTGCGCATCTTTGCCGAGCTTCGTTATACGGGCTTACGTATTCGGGCTAAAGAGGCAGAGATTGTAGAACTTATGCAACCCGATATGACTACAAGAACTATCATTGATGTAATGGATTTGAGAGTAGATCCCTATACACAGATTAACTTTGTAGATGAAATTGATCAAAATACGAACGCAAATAGAAATGCGGGTGATCCTGTCGAACAACTTCGAACATCTACCAACTTTAGCAGCTTTGGAATCCAAGTTGGAGTAGCCATGAGCTTTGGTGGTGGAGAGGAATAGTCTCCTACTCGCCTAATTTAAAAATAGATGCCTTCTTCAGAGGGCATCTATTTTTTTTTGCCTAAGACTTAGCTATTTTTAGCCATTACTATTTTACAATCAATTATAAGTTATGAAAGTATTTCAAGAGGCAATTGAGGCCGCCTGGGACAATAGAGAGTTACTCAAAGAAGCCAAAACACAAGAACTCATTCGCGAGGTGATTGATCTACTCGATAAGGGCGTTGTGCGCGTAGCTGAACCTACAGCAGATGGCTGGACCGTCAATACTTGGGTAAAAAAAGCCGTGGTCCTTTATTTCCCTATTCAGAAAATGGAGACGATTGAAGTGCCTCCCTTCGAGTTTCACGATAAAATTCCACTCAAAACCAACTATGCAGAACTTGGCGTTCGGGTGGTTCCTCATGCTATTGCTCGCCATGGCGCTTTTTTGGCCCCTTCGGTCATCATGATGCCTAGCTATGTCAATATTGGTGCTTATGTAGATGCAGGCAGTATGGTCGATACTTGGGCTACAGTGGGCTCTTGTGCTCAAATTGGCAAGAATGTACACCTTAGCGGTGGCGTGGGCATTGGCGGCGTATTAGAGCCCTTACAAGCGGCTCCCGTGATTATTGAGGACAATTGCTTTATTGGTTCTCGCTCTATTGTGGTAGAAGGTGTTCATGTTGAAGAAGAAGCCGTTTTGGGCGCTAATGTGGTCATTACGCAATCCACAAAAATTATTGATGTTTCTGGTCCCGAACCTATCACTTATAAGGGCCGTGTGCCCGCTCGTTCTGTCGTGATTCCTGGTAGTTATACCAAGGAGTTCCCCGCAGGCAGCTATCAGGTGCCTTGCGCCCTCATTATTGGCAAGCGCAAAGAGAGCACAGACAAAAAGACTTCGCTCAACGATGCCCTTCGGGAGCATAATGTAGCAGTTTAATTATTTTTTTGGGGCCTGCCGCCTTCGGCGGCCGGGCCCCTACAAGGCTCGCAAGCTTGCTCGGCCCTGCGCGGGCTTCGCCCGCTGGGTCTGGCCTGCGGCCACCTTTTTGGGCCCCTAGGCCTGCGGCCCTTCGGGCCTGTAGGACGCCAATGCGGTATTCGTCGCTGCGCTCCTCATTCGCTCATAGATCCCGCCCACCCACCCCTCTGCGGGATTCCTTAAGGAATCCCTTGGGGAGGCTGGCCAAAAAAAACGCCTGAGATATCTATCTCAGGCGTTTCTATTTTCCTTCCTACAGCTCCAAAATCACTTATTTATTCTGCTCATACACCTCTTGAGGAAGGCGAGCTGCAGTGCGACCACGAACTACTCTAGCGCGGCTGCGGCTTTGGTCCAAAATATCATTTGTACTTTGCAGCTCTACCTCATTCCATTTGCTGCTGCTTCCTTTAGCGCTAGCTTCAGGCGTTTTGGGCAATTCAGCCTTGGGGGTAGAGATTTCTTCTTTAGCCAACTTAGTCGCAGGCTGGGCCGTAATAGGTGCCGAGCTAGCTATTGATTTTTCGTCATTCAGTGGTTCTGTTGAAGCAGCGCCCACAAAACCATAACTTCTAAGGCGGCGGCCACGGCTACGGTCCTCCAAAGCGGGACGTTCAATCGCTTGGCGGCGTTTTTCCATCTCTGCTTTTTGTTCTGCCTTAGGTTGTGCTCTAATCGTTTCCTCTTCAAGCAAAACCGTTTTGCCATCAATATTCGTATAGCGGCGGCGAGCGGCTACAGCACCAGCCTGAGGTACCTTCGCGGCAAGCTCAGTATTACTGGCTGTACCTAGATAAACAGAAGAAGTTTTAGCCTCTTGTTTTTCATTGAGCCCCACCACTTTTAGGGCGGCAATAGAAATACCCGAAACTTGCTTCTTCTGGCTAACTAATAGGTCCGCATTCACTCGATGCTCTCTCAGGCCAATTAGGTCGCCAGCATAAGGTTGATAGTCAGCGGGCAATTCGTTCCAGAACAAAATATCGGCCACAGAACAGCGGTAAGCCTTGGCCAAACGCTTAAGATCTTGAGGCGACTGAATACGGCGAACGGCACGGAGCGGATTCTCTTTTTGCATCTCTAGGACGCGGTTAAAAGCGCGAGTGTAAGCTCTTTCTTGGGCCACAATGCGGGCGGGAAGGAGCAAAATTTGAGCATCCTTATCCTTAGGTACATAATTGCGTCGATAAGAAGGGTTGAGCAGCTTCAAGGTATCCAAACTAATGTCAAAATCAGTAGCCAATTTGCGCAAAGATTGCCCGCCATCAATATGTAAAGTATCGGTAAGGACTAAATCCTGGGGCATATCTTGAGGAATCAACTGATGCTCCTGATAATATTCGCCCACATAAACCATAGCCATAAAGAAAGGCACATAACGCTGCGTTTCTCTAGGCAAATATTGACGAGCAGCCCAGAAATTCTTGCTGCCAGCTCGTTTTACTGCGCGATCTACTCGGACAGGCCCACAGTTATAAGCGGCCATGGCCAAGGCCCAATCGCCATAGCGATCATACAAACGGCGAAGTAATTGAGCCGCTGCCTCAGAGGCTTTATGCGTATCGCTGCGCTCATCTACATAAGTATTGATCCGCAAATCGAAAATGCGGCCCGAACTAGGAATAAACTGCCAAAGTCCCACCGCACTAGCAATAGAGCGAGCTGTGGGATTCAGATGAGATTCTACAATGGCTAAATATTTCAAGTGGTGAGGGACATCATGGGCAGCCAAATGCTCCTCAAAAATGGGGAAGTACATTTTACTGCGGCCCAAAATAGCCTCGGTACTGCTGCGGTATTTTCCCGTGCGAATCAAAATTCGCTCTTTGGTCAAAGGATCAAGGCGGTAGTCAATGGCACCAGAAAGGGCTTTGAGCCGATCTTGATATTCTGTATCCGAAAACTCTGGAAAGTCATTGAGCAAGCTAGTCATCAGCTGGCTCAAGCTATCCACAAAGGGAGCATCTGCTTGAAAACTATTGGGAATGAGGTCCTTGTCTGGAGAGGCCTGCAGTTGCCCTTGTCCAAAGGTGAACAAAAAGGCAAAAATAAATAGGCGGTAGAAAGTCCGTCTCATAAGATCTTAAATTGATATCGAACAAAAACTTGCAAAAAGAAAAAAGGACATAAAGCCCAAGCAAGCTCTAGTGAAAATTCACTAAATCGTTTGAAAATGGGGTAGGGTGATCAAAACAGGTCTAATTTATCATTTTTTTTGAGAAATTAGTTGCAATGACTTGATTTTAAGCTTAAAAGCCCCTAGCATAAATAGGAAATGGTAACTTCCACAACAATTTGTTGCAAAAGTTACCATTTTAAGCCTAAAGAGTAGTAGAAAAAATCAACTTAAGATTTTTCATACTCTTTTTTGTTCTCCTTGGGTTCTTCGTTAATGCCAGCTTCTAGTTCTTTAGATACTTTATTTTTAGCATCGTTGAACTCGCGGATTCCACTTCCCAAACCACGCATGAGTTCAGGAATTTTTTTACCGCCGAAAAGTAGAAGAATGGCCACTAAAACGATGATCATTTCTGGACCGAAGAAGCTCAATAATAATATAGCGTTCATAAGGCAATGATGATTTATATGCACTTAGATAGTGAATGCCACTAAAGGTTGAATCCCCCCCCCTTAGATTTTCTGGCGCTCAATACTTTGGCAAAGGTACAGTATTTTTTTTGATTGAAAGAATTTCCCCCCTCAGGCTTCCCTTTTCGCTATGTTAAAGCTATATCAACCTAATTATTAGGCAAATAGTAAAGGACCGAGGCCTTCTCTTGCTGAAAGAGAAACTGGGCTTGCAACTGAAGCTGCTTGGCCGTTATCTGCTGATAATAATCGGCCTCTTCATTGATTAACTGCGCCTGACCCAATAATTCATAATATCCCAAACTCAAGGCTTTCTGAAATGGCCGAATTTCCCCAAATAAGAGGTTGTGCTCGGTGTTGTTTTGCAACTTTTGTAGCTGCTCTTCACTAATCGGCTGAGCCTTAAATTCTTCCAAAGCCGCCCAAACGGCCTGCTCAGCTTCCTCAATGCCTACTCCATCTTGCAATTTGCCCTCTATCACAAAAAGCCCAGCTTCTACCGTGCCCGTAATGTATACATCCAACTCGCTAAAGAGCTTTTGCTGCTTGACCAATTGCCGAACCAGCAATGAAGAATCACTCAAACCCAATATATCCGATAAAAGATCTTCTAAGTAATAGGCCGTTTCTAAACGAGCCGCCGCCGGAAAGGCGATGTAAAGGGCCGCATCGGTCACATTGGCCCGATGCACTTTTTTGCGCGCGACTAATTGTGGCGGCTCGGCCGCATAGGCTGGCCGCTTGACCGGCCCCCTCGGAATATGCCCAAACCAATGCTCCACCCGCTCCAATACTTCTTCGGCCTTGATGTTGCCCGAAATCGATAAAACGGCATTGTTGGGACAATAGTAGTTGTCATAAAATTCACGAACTTCATCCAAGGAAGCCGCCTCAATATGCTCAAAACTTTCCCCGATAACGGGCCGCTTATAAGGATGTTCCTTAAAGGCTAAATCACCCAAAATATGCCACAAATCTCCATAGGGCTCTTCCAAACAACTTTCCTTAAATTCCTCCACCACAACTCGCTTTTCCTTTTGCAAAGGCTGCGGCTCAATACAAAGGTTTTGCATGCGGTCCGCTTCCAACCAAAGCCCCAAATCTAGATTTTGATAAGGCAAAATGTCATAAAAAACGGTCATATCTTGGTTGGTAAAGGCATTGTTTTCGCCCCCCGCCAATTGTATTAATTGATCAAAATTGGGCGCATGCTGAGAACCCGCAAACATCAAATGCTCAAATAAATGCGCAAAGCCACTACGGCCCGGCAATTCATCCTTGCTCCCCACTTCATAGTTCATACAAAGCGTAAGCATAGGGCTACTCGGATCTTCCTGCAATAATACACGCAAGCCGTTCGCTAGCTGATATCGTTTATAATTAATCATCTTTTTAATCGTTTTTGGGGCCTCCCGCCTGCGGCGGGCGGTTACTCCCGTTGGTCGTCGAACTGCGGCCTAAAGGCCTTGTTGTCGTTTACTTCATCGAACTGGCGCCTCTTCGAGGCTGGTTGTCGCAGCTCGCTGCTGTTTTGGGGCCTCCGCAGCAAAGCTGCGGCGCTACGTTTCGCAGCTCGCTATTCGCTCGGCCCTGCGCAGGCAAAGCCTGCTTGGTCTGGCCTGCGGCCACTGCTGCACATCGCTAGGCCATAGGACCAGCCAACATTAACTTTAAAAACCCGCCGCTTGGCCCCTTGTTGATGCTCTGCCCAACATAACGCAAGAAAAGCAGCAAAGTTTGATTATCTTACTCTATCTAAGGTAAGACTAAATTTTTAACTAATGACGAATAAAGCCTACCCCAAGTTATTTAATGACCCACTTTATGGATTAATAGAGCTTCCTAAGGGCCTTTTGCTGGACCTTGTCGAGCATCCTTATTATCAACGCCTGCGGCGCATTGGGCAGTTGGGCTGGGCGCATTATGTTTATCCCGGCGCCACCCACAGCCGATTTAGCCACTGCTTAGGCGCCTACTATTTGATGCGGAAAGCCCTGGGCCATTTAGAACGCAAAGGAGTAGAACTTTCAGAGGCGGAAATTGAGGCTTGCTCTGCCGCCATTTTATTACATGATTTGGGCCATGGCCCCTTTTCGCATAGCCTAGAACACGAACTGCTCGATATTGCGCATGAAGAAATTTCTCTGGCCCTTATGCTTTCCCTAAATGAGCAGTTAGATGGCCGTTTAGATTTGGCTATTTCCATTTTTAAAGGAGAATATAAACGGCCCTTTTTACAGCAGTTGGTCAGTGGCCAACTGGATATGGACCGCATGGATTATCTCAATCGAGATAGCTTTTATACGGGCGTAGCCGATGGTATTGTGAGCTATGATCGCCTTTGCCAATTATTAACGGTAGTGGATGAGCAACTGGTTTTGGAACAAAAGGCCATTTATTCTATTGAGCGCTTTTTGATGGCTCGCCGACTGATGTATTGGCAGGTCTATTTGCACAAAAACAGCATTTCGACCAGCCAACAATGCCTAAAAATGATGCAGCGAGCAAGGCAGCTCAAACAGCAGGGCAAAAATTGGCCAATTTCTTCGGCCTTAGCTTTTTTCTTGGAGCACAAACGCAGCAAGGCCGAGTTTTGGGCCAATCCCAAGCCCATTTTGGCCCAATTCAATCAATTGGACGATAGCGATATTTATCAGGCGATAAAGTGTTTTGCCCAAGATGATGATTTTGTCTTGTCCTTTTTGGCCAAAGGGCTGCTCAATCGGCAGCTATTTAAAATAGAGTTGCAAAACCAGGCCTTTGGTCCAGAACAGTTAGCGGAAATAGGAGAGGAGCTCTTGAAAAAATACCCAATTGGTCCAGAAGAACTGCCCTTTTTGCTTTATCAGGGGCAGCAAGAACTAAAAGCCTATACGGTTAAGCAAAAAGCAATTTTGGTCCAAAACAAAGCGAATCAATTGTTGCCGCTTTCGGCTTGGCCAGAATTGGAGCTGCCCACCAAAGTATTGCGGAAATATTATCTGTCTTATCCCAAGCTTTAATTTGGCATTTCTGGGGCCAGAAGAATTGGAAAATGGGGATTGAGCAGCGATATCGGGCTTGGCCTAGCGATGTGCAGCAGTGGCCGCAGGCCAGACCAAGCAGGCTTTGCCTGCGCAGGGCCGAGCGAATAGCGAGCTGCGAAACGTAGCGCCGCAGCTTTGCTGCGGAGGCCCCAAAACAGCAGCGAGCTGCGACAACCAGCCTCAAAGAGGCGCCAGTTCGATGAAGTAAACGACAACAAGGCCTTTAGGCCGCAGTTCGACGACCAACGGGAGTAACCGCCCGCCGCAGGCGGGAGGCCCCTAAAAAAGCCTATTAT
This sequence comes from Saprospira sp. CCB-QB6, assembly GCF_028464065.1. Classification (NCBI taxonomy): domain Bacteria; kingdom Pseudomonadati; phylum Bacteroidota; class Saprospiria; order Saprospirales; family Saprospiraceae; genus Saprospira; species Saprospira sp. CCB-QB6. The sequence continues at coordinate 1,989,824 of NZ_CP116808.1, forward strand.
TATAAAAATGTTTATGTTTAATAGCTGAAGGTCGAATAAGTGGATGAAAAAGCGGTGCTTGTATTTTTTTTGGGGCAAAATCATTTTAAATTGTAGAGCCTTAACAGTTTTTTTATTTTTGTAAACTGTAAACACATTTAAAATCTAAGCGACTGCTACTATATGAAATCTTTATACCTCAACTTTTTGTGGGCTGCATTGCTGGCCTTCCCTCAATTTTTATTGGCCCAAGATTATCCTCCTGATGCAGAGCCTGGTAAGTGTTACGCCAAATGTTTGATTCCGGATGAGTATGAAAATATTACGGAAGAGATTTTGGTCAAGCAAGCGACACAGCGGATAGAAATTGTGCCTGCTACTTTTGAGGAAGTGGAAGAGCGGGTAGAAGTCAAGGCGGCTTCTACGCGAATAGAGGTGATTCCAGCGGTATTTGAGAGCCGAGAAGAGAAGGTAGAAGTCAAGGCGGCCAGCATTCGTTTGGAGCCTGTTGCTGCTCGTTATGAGCAGGTTGCAGAAGAGGTAGAGATTCGTCCTTCAGAGATTAAATTGGAAGAAGTACCGGCTGAATATGAAACCGTAACCGAGCAAATTCAGGTAGCGCCAGCGACCACTAAATGGGTGCGTAGAAAAGGCGATAAAAACTGTTTGTCGGCTAATCCAGAAGATTGTATGGTTTGGTGTTTGGTGGAAGTACCAGCGACCTATGAAACGGTGACCAAAACGGTTTTGAAAACGCCGCCAACAACCAAAGAAACCGTGATTCCAGCCGAGTATAAAACCGTGAAAAAAACGGTTATGGTAGAGGGTCCGACCACCAAGGAAATTGAAGTACCTGCAGAATATGTGACCATTAAGAAAACGATTATGGTTAAGCCGCCAGAAACTCGAGTGATTGAGTTGCCAGCGGAATACAAAACCATCAAGCGCCGTATTATGACGGCTCCAGCACAGACGAAAATAGTGGAAGTGCCTAGTGAATTTAAGACCGTAACGAATCGTCGTTTGGTTACGCCTGGTGGTTATTCTGATTGGCGCGAGGTACTTTGTCAAAATAAGATTGATGAGGTGAAAATTCAGGAAATTCAGACTGCGCTTCGTCGCAAGGGCTATGATCCTGGTCCCTCAGATAATATTTTTGGGATCAAGACCAAAACGGCTCTTATTCAGTTTCAAAAAGATAATGGCTTACCTGTAGGGCAACTTGATTTTGAAACCCTCAAAGCCTTGGGTGTTTCTTATTAAGTCAAAGCTCTTGAAGATTTAGAAAAAGCTCCTTTAGGGAGCTTTTTTTTGGGACCTTAACAAGAGTTTTTGAGTTTATTTTTCAGGAGATCAAGATTATCGCTTACATTTGTTTAGAATAAATCTAAAGAAGGGAATATGAGTACAATAAAAGTAGAACAGACGGTATTCGAGACAATTAAAAACCGTCGATCTGTTTATCCTGAGGTCTTTACGGATGAGCCAGTGACTAAGGAGGAGTTAGAGCAGCTTTTAGAGATGGCGAATTATGCGCCCAATCATAAATTGACGCAGCCTTGGCGCTTTAAAGTTGCTGCCGGGGATCAGAAAACAGCTTTTGTAGAAACCATGGTTGCTGCTTATGAGGCTGCGGTTCCCGTAGAAAAGCAATTGCCCAAAAAGCCTAGAAAAATGCGCAAGCGGGCCCATAAAAGTAGCTTTATGGTGGCTATTTGTATGCAACGAGACCCGAAAGCAAGTTTGCCCGAATGGGAAGAGCTAGCGGCTATGTCTATGGCTGTTCAAAATATTTGGTTGGCTGGAGAAGCGATGGGCATTGGGATGTATTGGGCAAGCCCAGGTTTTGTGGCTCGTCCCGAAATTCGAGAGTTTTTGCAATTGGCGGAAGGGGAAAGCTGCTATGGCTTGCTTTTCATTGGCCGTAAGCCAGAAGATGTAGAGTTTACTTCTAGCCGAACACCAATGAGTGAAAAAGTGAGTTGGATTTAAATTGAGCCGCTAAAAAGGCCAAAAACTGCAGTTTTTGGCCTTTTTACTTTTCTCTTGGACTCGTTAGAAAAAAATTGGCAGTTAAAAAGCAAAAACTTACCTTTATAAGGCACTACCACAGCTGATTTTTTTCTTCAGAATATCCACTATGAGAGCCTTTTATATCTTACTTCCCATTTTAGCTATTAGCCTGGCTAGTAGTTCTTGTATTTTTAGTGACCTTTTTGGAGCAGGCAAACAGGAGTTTGTAGCTGATACTGTGGTTGCTGTGCCCTCTATTAAAGACATTCGGGTACAATTTCTATTGACGGACACAACGAATGATGTGGTTCGTTATTGGAGCGATCGCTCTGGCCGCCCAATTTACCAGCGCTCAGAGGAGAGTTTTATTGGCCAAAAAAGAGATGGCTTTCAGCGAGAATGGAATGAAGACGGAATTCTTATTTTAGAGGCCCAATGGAATAAAGGCTTGCCTATTGAATACCGCATTGAGCGTTATGATGATGGTTCTCTCAAGCGAAAGGTATTGTACAATAGCCAAAAAGGATATGCGCGTTATGAAGTGAATTTTCATCCCAATGGCCGCCTAAAAACAGACACAATTCTCTATAATGAGGGCGTAAAAGAAGGTAAGATCAATTATTATGACACGGCTGGCGTTTTGGTTGAACAGCACATCTTTGCCGAGAATGAATTGGTCGGAATTGAGATCTTTAGAGCCGAATTTGAAAATGTATTTAATAAGGTCGCTTACTTAGAGCGCTCTTTGGTCCAAGATTCTATTGAAGCAATCCGCCAAGATTCTGTTTTCCGAAGAGTATTGGGCGATGTTGATCCCGCCGCCGCTAAAGCCGGTGCTGGAATCGCCTGGAAGAATGATTATAATGAACTAGAAAATCTCCGCTACTTAGAGGGCCTAATGCATCCCGAAAAACGCCTAGCCGATAGCGCTAGAGCCGATAGTCTGCGGAACTTAAATTCAACTGATGAAGAATAAACAAATTGCCATTATGGGCTGTGGCTGGCTAGGAGCTCCCTTAGCCGAAAAACTTTTGGCCGAAGGCTGGGAGGTTTACGGTAGCAGCCGATCTTTGGCCAATTTAGAAGGGCTTCAGGCTTTAGGCCTGAAGCCCTTTCGCATGGAATTGCCTGAAACGCTTCCCGCTGCAGCTGATCCCATTTGGCAGCTGCCTTATTATATTGTCAATTTGCCTCCCACTCCTTTTATGGAGTTCGGCCCTTTGGCTTATGCCCAAAGTATGGCTCTATTGGCGGAGCGAATGCCTCGGGGCGCAAAGCTCTTTTTTGTGTCTAGCACTGGGGTCTATGGCCCACAAAAAGGAGCTGTTTTAGAGACGAATAATTGTCGTCCAGCTCATGCTCGTTCTCAGGCCGTATTGGCTGCAGAGGAGGCTTTGGCCCCTTATCGCTCAAAGCTCGATTTGAGCATTTTGCGTTTTGGTGGACTCATTGGCGGGCCCCGAAAGGCGGGCCGTTTCTTGGCGGGCAAAAAGGAGGTTCCTCAGCCTTTTCGGCATCTGAATTTGATTCATCGCAGCGATTGTCTAGGCATTTTTTCGGCTCTTTTGGCCAAAGAAAATTGCCCCGCTTTGCTAAATGTTTGTGCGCCCAAACACCCTTTTGCCCAAGATTTTTATCCCAAACGGGCCAAATTGTTGGGCTTGGAGCCCCCTAGCTTTTTGCCGCCCGCTCCCCATGAAAAAGAAGAGGCCAGCTATATTGCTACAGCGGCCCTTCAGCAGTTTTTACCTGATTATATCTGGCAATATCCCGATCCCAACGAGTTCCCTTAAGGTTTTTATTTGGGGCTGCCCCTTCCGCCGGGTTGAAACCCAGCGTAAAGCGATACAAAATGAGGGTTAAAACCCTCATGAATTATCGGTCGGGTCGGGCTGTGTCGCAGCTCGCTGATCGCTCGGCCCTGCGGCGGCTTTGCCGCCTTGGTCTGGCCTGCGGCCACTGCTGTCCATCCCTCAGCCGCGGGCCTGCGGCCCTTTGCGGCGGCTTTGCCGCCTGCAAACCGCAAAAATGGTATTCGTCGCTGCGCTCCTCATGCCTAGTTATTTACCCGCCCACCCACCCCTCTGCGGGATTCCTTAAGGAATCCCAGGGGGGCTGGGCCAATTTATTTACTGCCCTAGCGCTTCATAGCAAGCATTCAAACGGCCAGTAATAGCAGGATTTTCTGGGGCCAGCTTTTTCGCTGCCTGAAAATATTGAATGGCTACAGCATACTGCTTCTCTTCGGCCAAAAGCACCCCAATACCAAAGAGCGACTCCAAGTTTTCAGGCGCTAGGGCTAGTGCTTGCTCAAAAGCCATTTTTCCTGTTTTAAAAGCTTGGGCTTTTTGTTCTGCTGTACTTTTGGGGTCTAGGTATTGGCGGGCGGCCAAACGGCCCTGTACGCTATATGCCATAGCTTTATCTGGATGTTGTAAAGCTTTTTCTAGGGCTTGCTGGGCCAATTCCTGTTCATCCAATGCATAATAGAGATGAGCGCCAATGGCCCATTGATTCACTTCGGGATTCTCCTCATTTTCAAAAAATGGGTAAAGCATTTTTGTGAGAACTAGTGGTATGGTTGAAGAAGTTGATTTTCCCCAAGTTTCAAAAATGTCCTTTTTAGTGGTTTTCGTCAAGCCCTTTTCAGCAATTAGCTGTTCATATTTGGGCAAGCGTTTTACATAAACCATAGCCACGGGGTCGGCATAGACCAAAACATAATTTGGGCTATCGTGTAGATGCACATAAAGGGTGGGAATTTGCTCAATAGGGCGGCGGAGCAAGACCACATATTCAAAATTGTATTTTTGGTCCTCTGCATCAAAAAGAGCTGGGTTTTGCAAGAGCTTTTCGTATTGGGCAAAAAAATCGGCGGGGAAAATATCGAGGTCTCTAAGGTCGATATACGTCTTGAAATCGGGCTGTAGTCGCCAAAGCAGATAAGCAGAGCTCAAATAATCGGCAAAGCCGCGGCCATTGATCTGCTGTTGGGCCATAAATTCGGCTGCTTTGACTGGGTTATGGCTATGGAGAACTTGCAAGCCAAATTGGTCGCGGCTCTCTGTCCATTTGTGGTAGTTGCCTGAAACGACTAGGCTATAGCTCCCAGCAAGAACCAAAGAGAGGCCCAGACTAACTCCTATTTGCCAGCTTTTTTGGACCAAGGGACGGATTAAGCGTTCTACTAAGGCCAAAAGAAAAGGGGCCGAGGCCAAAAGAAAGAAAGGAATATTTCTGTAGGCCGTCAAACTGAGGTAAAAGAGCAGGGCAGGCAGGACCAAATTGGGCCAGCCGAGCAACTGCCCAAGTTTGGGCCGGCCTTCTTTTGAGCCAAAGAGCAAAAGGCCCAAAAAGAGCAAGGCGGCGCCCAGAAAAAATAAATTGATATAGGCTTCTTTCATCCAGTAACTAGCTTCTAAATAAGAATTGAGTTCGCTGGTATATTTATTATTTTGAAGCTGTCCAAAAATATTGAAAGGATGGGCCCACATAGCTATACCTCTGGGGTTGATTGGAATAACCAGTAGAGCGCCTAAAATGGCTAGGGTTTGTTTTTTAGGCAGAGCCGTTGTTTTACCCATTAAAAAATATTGGGCCCAACTGCTGCCCAAAACGGCAAACATCAGGACCATACCGATACCGAAGGCTTCATGTAAATTGGTCCAAAGCAGTTGTAAGGGGATCAGCCAAAAGATACCATTATGTTCTGGTTTTTGGCTTTGGCGCAAAAAGAGGAAGAGGTAAATGGCTACTAGCAGATGCGAGCTCATTTCTGGCCGGCCAATGAGGCGGAAATCTAGGCCAAAAAGCAAGATGGGCAAGCCGATAGCGAAAGCCCAAGCCATACTTAATCCATTGCGGTTGGGGTCGAGTAGGCGAGCAGAAGCGGCAGAAAAATACATAAGGCCCAAGCTGATGAGCGCTTGGAGTAAAAAGACCATTTCTGGTCCACCCATTTTTTTGAACAAGACAATAATGGCTTCAAACAGCCATTTAACGTTAATCCAGTCTCGGCCCTCTTGAGTATAGGAAAAGGGGTCGGAATAAGTTACTGCGCCATTTTCCCAAATCCATTCTCCAGTGCGGTACATCCACCACAAGTCGGGCTCGCGGATAGATTTAAAAGAAAGGGCTAGGCCCAGTATAAACAAAAGGAAAAAGAGTAGCCATTTTGGCCCATGCTGTTTCCAGTTCATCGTTCCAATTAGTTTAAGGTCTAAAAATAATCAAGGGAGAGGAAGGGGATTGGCCCAGCGCTGCGGAGGGGTGGCCGAAGGCCAGACCGAGCAGGCGAAGCCTGCGAAGGGCCGAGCAGACCTGCGAGCCCCGCAGCATAGCGGCGGCCGACCTAGCCAAAGGCTAGCCGGCCGCGGGCCCCAAAATACAAGTTCATCAGAAAAAACAAACTAGATAAAAGGGCTAAATACTTTAATGTAGATGTTCTTCGTGGAGCTCAAAGCGCTCCTCTAGCCATTCTTGCATGGCTTTAAGGACCTCAGGGGCAAAAGTTTCCTCAAGTAGTTGATATTCGGTGATCGTACAGCTCTCGCAATGTTGAAAAAGGTGGTTGAGGCGGGGGAGTAAGACCACCGCCGTGGGATATTTCTCTTTTTGCAGTAGCAGTTGAGAGATGCGATCGAGGTTTTCGGGCCCTGCCACCTGAACATCTTCTCCGCCATTGAGGGCCAGCAAAGGGCAGCGGATGCGTTTGAGATATTTTTTGGGGTCTATACGTAGAAAACTGCGGAACCAAGGATCGTGTAAGGCTTGGCCCAGTTGTTTTACGCCAGCCTCTACGAGGCCAATTTCGGCCAATTGTAGTCGTTCTTTTTGGGGCAAGGCGCGCCAGACATCGAGAATATCGGTCACGAATTTATCCTTGCTTTTGTGGTCTTTTTTGACTGCTCTAGCATAGCAACTTATTAGGAAATTGCGTTGAGTTTGTAGGGTTGCTTCGGCAATGCCAGCCTGTTTGCCCAAGTCATAATTTTGTTGCAACATCAGCTCCGTAATTGGAAGTGCAGGACCTGCCAGCGAGACCACTGCGCCTAGTTTTTTGCCCCATTTGGCGCCTAGCATAAAGCTAATTAGTCCGCCTTCGCTATGGCCCATAACGACCAACTGTTTTTTATTGATTCTGGGATCTTGACTGAGGTAATGCAAGCAAGCATCGGCATCTTTGGCTAAATCATGGGTTGTGCTGCCTGCAAATTGGCCCTCTGATTTTCCAGTGCCTCGGTCATCATAGCGAAAAACGGCAAAGCCACGGCGGCTAAAATGATCGGCAATAACAGCAAAAGATTGATGGCCAAAAATTTCTGAATTTCGATCTTGTGGTCCACTGCCCGAAATGAGTAAAATGGCGGGGACAGGGGTGCTATCTGTGGCATTGGGTGGAAGCGTTAGCGTTCCTTCCAAGCGGATATTCGTTTTGGGCGTAATCACATAATGTTGCTCCTCGATATAGGGAAATGGCGGCTGAGGTGTTTGGGGGCGTTTGGGGGCTTGGGGCAGCTCGTCTGCGTCTACTTTTTTCAAGTTGAGAGGCAGAATAAGGCCATTTTGCATCCATTGCCCTTTGATGCCCTCTTCGGCGGCCCATTGGCCCATATAAGTGATATTGGCTAGCGCCCAGCTAGCTTTAAGTTCTGGTCCATAGACCTCTATTTTATCAAATTTGAGATTAAATTGCCCCTGTTTGGGACTGTCCATCAAGAGTAGCAAAGTCCCATTTTCTTCTTGAATATGAAAAACAATAGGAATTTCCATTCCCTGAACCTCAATCGTTCCGCTCCAATCGCCCACCCAATCGGTCTGAGTCTGAGCAGTTAGGAAAAAAGGAAGCGAAAGGCATAGAAGAAATAGGCCTATCTGTCTGAAAAAACTAAAAATATATGCGTGCATTTTTGTCAATTTTAAACAAAATAGTACTTTTTGAGCCGCTCAAGAAATAAAAAAAGGCGATCGCTTAGCGGCTCCAAACATAGAATGCAGTATCTTAAGCAGAGAAAGTAAAATTTAGGGAAGGAATCCCCAACTATTCAGGATGGCCAAAGGCTATCCTTTCAATTTTATAGAAACAACGGTTGGCATCCTCTTTTAGCCGCCCGTTAAAAAACGAAATTTTTAAAGAGTATGAGAAAATACGCCTTACTATTCCTCTTTGCCTTTTTGGCCCAGATGAGTATTGCGCAATCCTTGCAAAAAACGCTGGTAGATGAAGATACCGATATCTCCTTCTATCCCGTAGATAAGCAGATTGATTTGCGCTTTACGCCCACATCTAATTTTATTCAAAGCATTGTCTTTGCCTCTTTTAAAGTAAAAAATCGCTACGATTATTATGCTCAAAAAGAGCGGGTAGATGGCAATAAGTATAAGTATTTTGTCAAGGTAGAAGATTCTACAAGCTACCATAGCCAAAAGGCCGCAGGAGGTGGAGGTTTTATTGAAATGACTGCAGAGGGAAAGCAGTATTTTGTGGCCCTAAGTGGAAAAAAAGCTGCCGATAAGTTTGCCGCCGCCAAAAAGGAAGGCAAAGAAGCCGTTCAACAGCTTAAACGCAAACGCAGCTATATGGATCAGTCGCCTTATGAGGTGACTACCGAGCTAGCCGATGGCACAGAGTTTAGCATTAAGTACCTCAATGAAAAGAGCTTTAACCTGACTTATCAGCAAACAGAAAACGGGAAAACCTATAGCATTAGTCAGGATATGAATTTTGGCGAAACCTATAAGGTGAAAGTTAAGGAAGATGACCCTGGCGCTGATTTTAGCCTGAAATTGACGAATAAAGAATTAGCTGCTCAACAAACAGAGCCCATCATTTTACTCGCGAGTAGCATCAATATGCCTTTTGTGCTTTTGATTTTGCTTTTGGGTGCGCTCTTTTTTACGATCTATTTCAAGTTTCCCAATATTACCCGCCTTGGCCTAGCCATCAATACCGTCAGAGGGAAATATTATAATCCCGACGATCAGATGTCAGAGGATAATCCCGATACCATTAAGGATGAAGCCGCAGAAGGAGAGGTAACGCCTTTTCAAGCCCTTTCGGCCGCTCTTTCGGCTACGGTAGGACTCGGAAATATCGCTGGGGTGGCTATTGCCATTTCTTTGGGTGGACCTGGCGCTACGCTTTGGATGATTATCGCTGGCTTGCTCGGTATGGCCTCTAAGTTTACCGAATGTACCCTCGGCGTAAAATATAGAGAAATTGATGAGGAAGGGACCATTCACGGCGGTCCTATGTATTACCTCTCTAAAGGTCTAGCCGATAAAGGCTTAGCTGGCCTCGGAAAAGTATTCGCCATTTTCTTTGCAATTATGTGTGTAGGAGGCTCTTTTGGTGGCGGAAATATGTTCCAAGCCAACCAAGCCGCCTCTCAAGTACTGGGCACTCTAGGCATCGAAGGTGGTGCCGGTGGCTTTATCTTTGGTCTAATTACCGCTGCACTAGTGGCTGTGGTTATCATTGGTGGAATTAAACGAATCGGTAAAGTAGCCGAAACAATCGTTCCTTTTATGGCCGTTCTTTATGTCGGTAGCGCACTAATCGTGATTGCGATGAACGCTGGCCAAATTCCTACTGCTTTCGGACTTATCCTCGATGAAGCGCTCAATCCCCCCGCTATGTTTGGTGGTTTTGTTGGCGTACTTATTACTGGTTTCCAACGGGCCGCTTTCTCCAATGAAGCAGGCGTAGGTTCTGCCGCTATTGCCCACTCTGCCGTAAAAACAGCTTATCCCGCTAGTGAAGGGGTGGTCGCTCTCCTAGAGCCTTTTATTGATACCGTGATTATCTGTACCATTACCGCTTTGGTCATCATCATTACGGGCCAATACGAAAACCTAGACGGTATCGATGGCGTGAGTATGACTTCTAACGCCTTCGCTACAGCTATTCCTTGGTTCCCTTATATCCTCACTTTGGCTGTAGCCCTTTTCGCCTTTTCTACCATGTTGTCTTGGTCGTATTATGGCCTCCAAGCCTGGAAATTCCTCTTCGGGAAATCTAAGGCGATGGATCTCACCTATAAGGTGCTTTTCTGCATTTTTGTAGTGGTGGGCGCTTCGGCTAGCCTCGGCTCTGTGGTCGGATTTTCCGATGCCATGATTTTTGCCATGGTGTTCCCCAATATGATCGGCCTGATCATTTTGGCTCCCACGGTTCGCAAAGAAGTAAAACGCTATGTGGCCGATATTAAAGCCGGTAAATTGGGCTAAATAATTAGCTTGATGTCTACGCTAAACGTCTCTTTCCAATTTCGGGAAGAGACGTTTTTTTTGGGGCCTCCGCTGCGGCTTCGCCTTGCGGCGCTACGCTTTGGGGCTCGCAGGTCTGCTCGGCCCTTCGCAGGCTTCGCCTGCTCGGTCTGGCCTTCGGCCACCCCGCCGCATCGCTAGGCCAATTTGGCCTGCGGCCAAAGGCGGCAAGCCGCCTAAAGCGCAACCATTTGATGGAGCTGTTGTTAGATAAGGGACAAAATAACAACAAACTATGCAAGGAAAAACAATACTCATTGTCGGCGGTAGCCGCGGTATCGGCGCCGCCTTGGCCCAAAAACTCTTAGCCGAAGGAGCCCAAGTTTATAATGCCAGCCGCTCTGCAACCACTTTGGGCCAATCCCTTTCTTATGATGCTTTAACCGATGACCCCAAGGCGCTTTTGGCCCAATTGCCAGACCAACTAGATGGCTTGGTCTATTGCCCTGGAAGTATCAATTTACGTCCCTTCCACCGCATCAAAGAAGAACAGTTTAATCAAGAGTTTGAGCTGAATGTGATGGGGGCGGTTCGTCTGCTACAAGCGGCTTTGCCCCAACTCAAAAAGGCTGAAGCAGGCGCTTCTGTGGTCCTTTTCAGTACGGTGGCGGTAAAGCTGGGCATGCCCTTTCATAGCGCTATTGCTATGGCCAAAGGGGCCCTAGAAGGCCTCACTAAATCCTTGGCGGCCGAATGGGCCAGCCATAATATTCGCCTCAATGCTATTGCCCCTTCTCTGACTAATACCGATTTGGCGGAGCGCTTACTCAATACGGAGGCCAAACAGGAATCTGCCGCCAAACGGCACCCTTTGGGCCGCATCGGCCAGCCCCAAGATATCGCTAGCTTGGCTTATTACCTTCTGGACCAAAATAGCCAATGGATGACGGGCCAAGTTCTAGGCTTAGATGGTGGTATGGGCAGCCTAAAAATCTAATGAATATCTACGTCTATAATTTTAATCTCTTCCCGATAAAAATAGGCGGGTAGATGTTGATCATGATGACTTTTAAAAGCTGCAATGCGATACCCCAATTGAAGTAGTGAGTCAATTTTGGCCTCTTCTGGATACCAATGATAGGCCGCTACATCTTGAAAAAACATCAGCTCTGTTTGCTCAAAAGGTTTGCAATTAAAGACAACATCAACCTCTTGAAGTTCAGTCCCCATACTTTTGTAAATGGCTGTGTTGTGGAGCTTGGCATTTCGGAGATGATTGTCTATTTGTCGCGCTTGAAGAATCTTTTGAGGTTGGAAAATCCCAAAGCAAAGGATGGCCCCCAATATTGCTAAGCCCCACTTTCTTAGAGCTGGAAACTTAACATACTGCAAGCTTCCAGCTAAGCCCCAAACAATATAAGAGAGGCCCAAAAAATGAACTGGAAAACAAAAGGCGGGCATCTTGGTCTTAACCAGAGAAAAGAAAAGGTAAAGCACTCCAAAGGCAGCAAAAAGTCCAAATCCAAAGGCTTTTTTTGGGCTGATGATTAAGCTCAGTAGTATACCAAGGGCCAAAAAGATGAGATGAAAACTACTGCCATAAATGGTCCACAATTCCCTGAAATGAAATAAGAAATTGCCACTATGCCCTTCTAGGGCAGTAAATATATGTTCTCGGTTAAAGGCATAACTTAAGCTACTTTCTAGAGGAAAACGCTTAATTATGTAAACTTGCCAAGGGCCAAAAGTGGCTAGACAACTAGCGGCCCCAAGGGCAATATGTCCCCAATATTTGAGCTGAAAACGCTTTTCTTTTTGGCCCAAAATATATAGTCCCCAACTGCCAAATACTAAAATTCCAGTTAACCATTTGACCAAAACGCCAGCTCCTGCGAATAGTCCAATGGCAATAGCCCAAGGCCACTTTTTTTGACTTATGCTATATCGGCTAAAGGCCCAAAAGCTAGCCCCCACATAAAAGGCAAAACTAACGTCATTTTGGTCCAAATTAAGACGGCCAGAGCTCAACTCTAGCTGAACAAAAGAAAAGCAGCTGAATAGAGCGACTAAGAAGGCCCACTTTTTTTTCTGACTCCAAATGCGCATAAAGTCATAGCTCAATAGCACAGCTATAGCGCCCATCAAGGCAGAGGGAAGACGCATCGCCCAAACAGAAACCCCAAAAACTTTCATAGAAAGTGCCATCTGCCATAAAAACAAAGGTTGTTTATGCAGCCAAATATGATTACAACACCAAGCTGCTGGATCATAAGGGAGTAGAGCTGTTTTATGTAGTAAAGGAGTAAAAGGTTGCTCAATCATATTTCTAGCAACAAGGGCATGAAAGCGTTCATCCCAATCTTGCAAAAAGGGATCAATTTGAATCATGTAAAGTCTTATTCCAAGGGCCAAAAAAAAGAGTAAACAAAGCTTTAACTTATTTACTTCTGTTTTTACTACCCAAAACCAAAGGAATAAGCCCAACCCCAAAAAGCTAGCTAATAGGTAAGGGGAAAAGGCAATAGGCAACATATTAGAGCGGCTTAAAAATGCGATGAATTTTAATGGAGAGGTCCAAAAATAAAACTTTGGGGTGAGCATTCCGCTCAATAAAATAAAGATGATCGTTAAAGAGCTGCTGTAACTCGTCAATAGCAGGCAAGGGAAGCAATTTTGCTAAGCCTTGGGCCGCCTTTTGGTCCTGCGCCGACAGGCGCAAACTATTAGCGGGAAAACCTGTTTGCAATAGGCTCAATTCTCTAAGAAAAAAGAGACCATATTCTAAAAAGAGCAATTGTTCTTTGCGGCCAGTTTTACTGCCTTTTTTTCCTTCTTTAGGGTGGCTCCCCGTTACAAATTGCTCTACCCAATAGACCATAGGAGCACGCCCCTGATAACAGGCGCGGAGCCAGCCCGCAAAAGCTTGTCCGAGTTGTTGTTCTCCCTGATCTTGTCCATGGGCCAATTGTTTGGCCTTGCGGAAGTTCCCCTCTGAGAGGTAGGCAATTTCCTGTGCATTTTGAGTGGGAAGGCCTTCTTGGACCAAGGCAGCTGTAATTTGCTCATCTTGTAAGGCGGGCAGTTTGAGCAACTGACAGCGAGATAGAATAGTATTGAGAATAAGCTCCGCTCGTTCGGCGACTAATAGAAAGACAGTATTGGGTTCGGGTTCTTCAATGAGTTTGAGCAGGCGGTTCCCCTCCTTGTCCAAATATTCGGGCATCCAGAGTAAAAGGATTTTAAAGCGGCCCTCTACTCGAGTAAAGCTAAACTTGCGCACAATATCCACACACTCCCGCTTATTGATATTGCCCCTTTGATTGTTGGCTCCCAAATAAAAGAGCCAATCGTTCATATTGACATAAGGGCCTTTTTCTTCTAGCATTTTGCGCCATTCCTTAATATGGTCGCTACTTACGGCCTTGCTATCAATATTGGGGTAGGAAAAGTGGAGATCTGGATGAATATTTTTCTGGACCTTTTTGCAGGCATTGCATTGCCCACAGGCATCGGCAATGCCGTTTTCATTTTTTTCGCAAAGGAGGTATTGACTATAGGCGAGGGCGAGCGCAAGTCCACCTGCACCTTCTGGTCCAACAAAAATTTGAGCATGAGCGGTGCGCTCATGTTCATAAGAAACTTTGAGTTGCTCTATAGCGGCCTCTTGGCCCAATACGTCCTTAAATTGCATAGTACAAATTTCTTTTTGGCAAATCGGTCCGCTTTATACGGCCGAAGGCCGTAAATGGCCTAGCGATGCGGCGGGGTGGCCGTCAGGCCAGACCGAGGCGGCAAAGCCGCCGCAGGGCCGAGCATACTTGCGAGCCCCAAAGCGACAACAAGCCCTTTAGGGCGCAGTTCGACGACCGAAGGGAGTAACCGCCGACGAGCGAAGCGAGGCGGAGGCCCCAAAACTAGCAGCTATTACTCCTTCTTCAATCTGATTTTATTACCCGTTTTGGGAAGGGTTTCGCGGTAGATCTTATTCAGTTTTTCGAGTGATTTTAGGCGGATGCCATAATACTGAGAAACGGCCCTCAAATCTTGTCCTTTTCGGAGGATATGAAAATGTTGATCGCCCGTATAGCGTTTCTTTTTGCGTTGGAGAAAGACATATTGCCCTGCTCTGGGGCAGCCTTGCTCGGCAAAATCGTTGTAGCGTTCTAGCTTTTTGAGTTTAATATTGGCTCTTTGGGCCAGTTCGTTTAGGCTTTCGCCGACTTGCAGGACCATGGCTTTGCGGCCATTGACCTCAATAATGCCCTTGGGCAATTCGAGCTCCACGGTATCCTTAACTTCTCCGAAGGGGTCGGGAATGCGAATCGCCAAGCGTTCCTCTGGTCCTTTGATGCTATCTTTGGGTGGTGGTTGCAGATTGAAAATGCTGTCTAATTCGCCTGGCGCCAGTTGTAAATCTTGAAAAGAGAGATGGTCTAGGCGGTAGAGCTCATAGCGTTCAATGATACTAATGAGGTTTTTGCTATAGGTTTTTGCGGTAGCGTAACCTGCCTTTTGCAAGCCTTTGGCCCAAGCTTTATAATCTGTTTTATCGAGATCGAACAGAAAACCGTAGCGCCAGGCCTTTTTGGGGTTGCGTAAAAACTCGCTATGGGCGATATAAGATTTCTCGGCTTGGTCATAAACTCGAAAGCAAGACTTGACCGTCTCATCGTCCCAGAGGTAAAAGCTAGGGCCGTCCCAATGCTTTTTTCCGCCGCATTTGATTCCAAAATGGTTGTTGGCTTGGATGGCCAGTTGGCTAGCGCCAGAACCTGATTCTAGAATACCTTGGGCCATTTTGATACTGGCGGGAATACCCGCTCGGTCCATTTCAGCAATGGCGATATGCTGAAACTGCAAGATGTAAGCCTGCGTTTTGGCGGGGTCTAGGTCCTCAATAGAAAAAGGTTTGGCCCAGCTAGTAGCAAAGGAAAAAAGGCAAAGAAAAAAAGCAAGGGACTTCATGGCGCATTAGTGTTGGCGTTGCATGATAAAATTGAGGAACTGATAAAGCGGGGCTTTATCGGTTGAGCTTTTGGGGAGTTGGTCCAAGAAAGAAATGGCTTTGAGGCGGTAAGTCTCTACCGCCTGGCCTAAGGCTGCCTTAGCGCCAGAGCGCTCAAAAATAGCCTTAACCGTTTCGATTTTCTCCTCTTCTTTTTCGTTTGGACAAGCTTGCTGATAAAGGGCTAACAACTGCTGTTTGTCTGCTTCTTCGGCTAGCTCAAGGGCCTTGATATAAAGCACCGTTTTCTTATTCTGCAAAATATCTCCGCCGATGCGTTTGCCAAAGGTGGCAGCATCGCCAAAGCTATCGAGATAATCGTCTTGGAGTTGGAAGGCGATGCCCATATTTCGGCCAAATTCGCCTAGCAGTTCTGCCTCTTCGGCTGGAGCTTGGCCAATGAGTGCCCCCATTTTCATAGCGCCATAGAGCAAGACCGATGTTTTGAGCTCAATCATTTTGATATAGCTTTCTAGGGCTACGCTCTGCATTTGCTCAAAGTTCATATCCATTTGCTGGCCTTCACAAACGCCAATAGCTGTTTCATTGTAGCAATCGAGCAAAGCGGGCAAATTTCCTGCTGCCGATTGGGCTAAATACTTATAGCTATAGACCAACATCACATCTCCAGAAAGAATAGCCGTATTGGTATCAAACTTTTTGTGTACCGTGGCTTTTCCTCTGCGCAAATCGGCTTGGTCCATGATGTCATCATGCATTAATGAGAAATTATGGAAAAGCTCTATGGCATAGGCTGCAGGCAAGGCTGCCTCAATGTCTTGCCCTAGATAGAGTTCGGCGGCCATTAATAGCAAAATGGGCCGCATTTGTTTGCCGCCCAGAGAAAGAATATAATCTAGGGGCTGGTAAAGCTCCTGAGGTTGACCTTGGCCAAATTGTTCTTGAGCCGCATAGGCTCTATAAGCATTTTGGAGGCGTTGAAAAGCCTGCATAAGCGATTGGATTGATGAGTGAGGGGTTAGTAGTTGTCCAATTTTGCAATAACTAGCCATTTGCCTTCTCTTTGGACCATTTCAATTTCTACCTCTTCTTGCTTGCTATTGCAGCAAAGTTTGCAGAAGGTACTGCCGTCTTTTTCTTGGCAGTCAAGTTGGCTAAAATCAAAACGGATTTTATCGAGCAGGGCTTCTTTTTTATCAGGTTTTGAGGCCTTGAGTTGAAGCTCTGTGGCAAAATAGCGCAGTTGTTCTTGGCTAGAGGGCTCACAAAAAGCCTCCGCTTTGGCAAAATCTTCTGCTGCCACAGCGGTATAAAAGGCTTTGATAGCCGTTTGAGGATCTTGTTGTTCTTGGCTATAGTTTGGGCCTTCCTCCTGACAGGCGGTCAAGAGAGAAAGGCCCAAAATAAATAGCAAAATAGGCGTCCAATTAGGCATTGAGCACAGGGTTAAATTGCTTGAGAAAGCGTTGGTCATTTTCAAAAAATAGGCGAATATCATCTACCTCATATTTGAATAGCGCAATGCGTTCAATTCCAATACCAAAGGCAAAACCCGTGTATTCTTCGGGGTCAATGCCACAGTTTTCCAATACTTTGGGGTCTACCATACCACAACCCAATACTTCTAGCCAACCTGTGCCCTTAGTCAGGCGGCGGTCGCGCTCTGTCTCTAGACCCAAATAAACATCCATTTCGGCACTAGGCTCTGTAAATGGAAAATAAGAGGGGCGAAGGCGGATATTGGTGGCGCCAAACATTTCTTTGGCAAAATAGTAAAGGGTCTGACGAAGGTCGGCAAAGCTGACATCCTTGGCCACATAAAGTCCCTCAATCTGATGGAACTGGCAATGCGAACGAGCCGAAACAGTTTCGTTACGGTACACTCGGCCAGGCGCAACAATGCGCAAAGGGGGCTTTTGTTTGAGCATGCTCCGAATCTGTACAGGTGAAGTATGGGTGCGTAAAACCATTTTTTCAGGGTCTTTCACATAAAAAGTATCCTGCATATCGCGAGCGGGATGATCCTCTGGCGTGCCCAAAGCCGTAAAATTGGTCCAATCGTCCTCAATTTCACGCTCTTCGGCTACCGAAAAGCCAATGCGCTCAAAAATTTGCAACATTTCTTCCATGACCAAGGCCACAGGATGGCGGCTACCCCAGTTTTCGGGCTGGGCAGGAGCCGTCAGGTCAATGCGCTCATAGTTTTTCAATTCGGCCCGTTCTAGCTCTTCTTTTTTAGCATAAAACTTAGCCTCTGCCGCCTGCTTGATCTCATTCAGCAATTGGCCATATTCTTTTTTGCGTTCGTTGGGGACATTGCGCATCTCGCCAAAAAGGGGCTTGAGCTGATTTTTGGTCCCTAAAAATTTTAAACGAAACTGCTCTAGTTCTTCTTTATTCTGAGGCGCTGCTGCGGCCACTTCTTGGGCCAGCAGATTGGCCTTTTCAAAAGCCTCGATTTGCATTTTTTCTGGTATTTGGTTACTTCTTGCGAAGATAATGAACTTGTGTTAAAACTAGAGGACCTAAGGACTAAATCTGGTTTTTGCCCCTTTCTAAGGCCTGAAAATCAGTGACCAATTCTTTTTTTAGGTTTTTGGGGCCCGCGGCCAGCTAGGCCTTTGGCCTAGATTGGCCGCCGCTATGCTTCGCCGCTCGCGCTCTGCTCGGCCCTGCGTTTTTTTCGCTGCGCTCAAAAAACTTGGTCTGGCCTTCGGCCACCCCGCCGCATCGCTAGGCCAAATTCCTCCTTTGTTTAAGCCTTAGCCACTGGGCCTAAACAACAACAACCGCCCTGCTGAGACGGTTGCTGGAAGAGCTCTCTAGTGGCTGACTAGAAACGCTCTAAACACATAATTGGCATAACACAATTAAAATAGTTCTGCTGTTGCAAAGCCTAATGCAATTCTAAAATATAGAAAAAGTAAAAGGCCGCAATTCGCCATCTGGCAGCTCCACGAGCATTGCCCACCTTAGAGCCCTTATAATAGACATCGCCGTCTGACTCTACTTCTCCAATTTTAGAGCCCTTGTAATAGACATCTCCATCTGACTCAATTTCTCCAATCTTGGAGCCTTTGTAGTAGACATCTCCATCTGATTCTACCTCGCCAACTCGAGAGCCTTTGTAATAAATGTCTCCATCTGACTCAAATTCGGCCACTTTGGACCCCTTGTAGTACACATCTCCATCTGATTCAATTTCTCCAACTTTAGAGCCTTTGTAATAAACAGATTGAGCTTGGGTGGCCGTGACCGCAAGGACCATCAATAGAGCCATGAAAAAAATACGCTTGAGCATAAATCTATGGATTGAATAAATGAATTGACCTTCTCCTAAAGGAAAAGCCATAGCGCAAAGACTTAGATTCATAAAATAAAGAACCTATTTCCCTTCTCCTACAAGCTAAAAGATCAAAAAATAATTTCTTATAATATACGGTTTATGCATTACTTCTGCCCAAAAAACAAGCTGGGATCGAATAAAAATCAGCTTTCTTTTTATTGTGTACAATAAAGGTAGTAAACTATTTGGTAAACGCAAATAATTTTTGATTTTATTTTGGGTAGGCTAGGCAGCCCAGCTATTTATAAAGGAGCGAAGCGACTTGGCTGAGGGATGGGCAGCAGTGGCCCGAAGGGCCAGACCCAGCCGCCGAAGGCGGCGCAGGGCCGAGCGAAGAGCGAGCTGCGAGACAGCCCGACCCGCCCGAAGGGCGGGGCAGCCCCAAAAAGGCATAAAAAAAGCCAGTCAAGCATAGAGCAGACTGGCAGGGTGGATTTATTTTTTGGCCTTGGCCTCATTGAGTTGGAGTAAAAACTGCAGAAGGTCGGGATGTTTTTCTAGGTAATATTTCCAGTAGTGGCTACGGATAAAAGAGACCGATTGGCCGAACTGGCCTTTTTCTTTAAAGTGCAGGGTAACTCGGCTAAAGAGGAAAAGGTTGCTCTCCTCAAAATGCTCGAGGCTGCCGTAGCTATATTTTACTGATTTGAAATAATTGGAAACATAGATATGTTCTTCATCTAGGCCCACCCAGAGGTTGCGCATAAAAAAGAGGTAGAACAGGCCCAGCATTGAGAGAAAAAAGGAGCTGAGAATGAGCTTGGCCGTTAGGGGCGAAAAGGGCTCTTGCAGTTGTTCTAGGGGCGAGAGCCAAACCACAAGGGTAAAGCCGCCGAAGAGAATGCACCAAAGGAAGGGCAAAATAATTTTGGACAGAAAGGTCCAGCGAGAAGAAACAGTTTGTATAGCCATAATAGTGGGTGTCTGCTAAATAGGGGGCAAAGATAAGAAGAATTGCATAAAAAAAGGCTGGCTACCAAAGTAGCCAACCTTTTAGTTGGGGGTGAACTTATAGTGTGCGTCTTTCCAAGGCGCTAATTAGTGGCGGTAGTGCCAGCTATCCTTATTTTTATTAAAGGTAAAGGAGAGGCCCAGCTCATGGCTTTGGCCAAGTTGGTAGCTATATTGGCCAAAGGGCTGTGTAAAGGTGTAGCCGACTTGGACTTGGCGGTTGTATCGGAAGCTAAAGTGGGTGAGGAAGCTGCCATTACTTACATAATTGGCTGAAATGCCCAGCATATTGTTCCAGATATAGCGCAGGCCTAAGTTTATCTGCATAGGGGCGTTGGCGGCATATTTTACCCAAACAGAAGGAAAGAGGACCGAAGGGGTTTGTTTTTCCTTATGCAATGGGATTCTTCCGCCCATTTGGAGTTGAACATGTGTAGCTCTTTGAATAATAGAGAACTGATTTTGATTGGCTGTTTCAAATTTGCTTTGCAGTTGTAGCAATTGGTTGGCCGAGACGCCAAAATAGACATTATCGCCAATGTAGAGCAGGCCAGCGCTAGCATCGGGCAGGATAAGCTGGTCCTTTTGGCCCAAATCGACGGGGTCGCCAGCATCATTAAAGCTTAGTTTAGCGCCATCCAGCTCATATTGTTGGGCTGAAAGAGAGAGGCCCAGCGCAATGCGGTTTCGGCTAAACTTGGCGCGTTTATCCTCATCGCCAATTTGGATTTGGTAGGCATAGCTAGCCGAAATAGCGGTATAGGCGCTAGGGCCAGTCTGATCGCGAAGAATATGGCCAGCTAGGCCCATATTTTTCTTTTCCAAAAACTGTCGGTAGCCTAGGGCAAAGGTTTGCGGGGCTTCCTCAATCTGTGTCCACTGTTGGCGATAGCTAGCACTTAGAATTTGCTGTCCATCCCAGCCCGCCATAGCGGGGTTGATCACAAAAGAGTTTTCGCTATACTCATTGAAAAGAGGTAGCTGTTGAGCCTGTAGAGAGTTGGTCAAGAAGGCCACTCCCAAGAAAAAATAAAGAAACTTCATAGGAGTAGATTTTAGTTGCGAACAATAGTGACGGGGCCTGTAAGGCGGCCAAGGCTGCCCCCAAGGTTGATCACATAATAATAGGTACCATCGGGCAGGCTTTGTCCGCCAAATTTCCCGTTCCAGTTATTTTGGTAATCGTCTGATTCAAAAACGATATCGCCCCAGCGGTTAAAGACTTGGACCTGTCGTTTTTCTTGTAGGCTAATCAAATCAATGACCCAAAGGTCATTAATGCCGTCATCATTGGGGCTAAAAGCAGAAGGGACGACAAACTCAAAGTCAGCCTGACAATTATAGACCGTATAGAAGGTATAATCGGTAAAATTGTCTAGCCCCTCTCGCAGGCTCAATTGGCCGTTAGAGTTGCCCAACCCGCCACTAATAAAGGGCTGGCAGTTGCCCGTATTATCCCAAGCGCCAATTTCCTCCATAGAGGGGGCCCCTCCCAAATCATTGGGCCAAGTCCCAATATAGCGGACAATTTGCTGTTCGTTGGCATTAAAGTCGGGCCCTAGCATGCCGCTATTCGATTGCAGTTGTAGGCTAAGGTCGCTGCCGCCCATTTGCTCTTCTCGGATTTCCCAAGTTCGGCCAACAGAGGCATCATTGCGCAGGGCCCCCATCTCGCCATTTTCATAGACATTGGCAAAGAGACGGACCCAATAGGCGTCTACCTCGCCTTGGTTGCTAATTTGCGCGGGACTATATTCGCCAGCGGCTAGACCTAAGGGGAAATCTTTGCTTTCGCCATGACCTAGGCCCTCAATAATGAGGAAGTCGCCATCGGTAGAGCCTGCAATGCCTTGACTCACCACAAAGCTGTTATCGCCATAGCTCCGTAGACTAGGGGCTTGGCCATTATCGCCCAAACGCAGGTTTTGCCCATCCAAAAAGAGCAAGCCCGCCTGAAGGTCGAGTTGTTGGCGCACATGGGCATCTTCTCCCAATAAATAGAGGCCATCGTTATTGTTGAGCATTAATTTGGGCAAAGAGGCCGAGGCCGCCGCCAATTGTTGGCTCTGCTGTTGGTTATAAAGTGTATTGGGCTGAATAAACTGTATTTCGCCCTCTCCGGGCAGTTGAGCAGCAGGACCCTGCTGCCAGTTTTGGCCATAAAACTGCAGCTCTCCCTGAGCCGCAGAATGCAATTGCCCATCTAGTTGCATATTGCCAAAAACGGCCATTTTATCTGCCGAACCAATACTCATCTGGGCATTATCCGCCACATAAATGGCCTCTTGTGCCCAAATTGCAGCCGGCAGGCTCAATAAGGCCGAAAAAAGATAAGATCGTAATCGCATATCATTTTATCTTAAAAAGGGGGATGAATCTATACTCAGCCCCCTTAGGTCTTAGAAAGAATAATCTCATTAAAGTTTTGGGGCGTTACTCCTTACAGTCGTCGAACTGCGGCTTGCAGCCTTGTTGTCCGCCTTCGGCGGGCGCTACGTTTACTCCCGTTGGTCGTCGAACTGTAGACTAAAGTCCTTGTTGTCGCAGCTCGCTGCTGTTTTGGGGCCTCCGCTGCGGCTTCGCCTTGCGGCGCTACGTTCCGCAGCTCGCTGTTCGCTCGGCCCTGCGCCGCCTTCGGCGGCTAGGTCTGCGGCTTCGCCGCACTGCTGCACATCGCTAGGCCAGGGCCCTTTTGGCCCTAGCGGGGGCTTGCCCCCGCTAGCTGAACCACTACTTTTTGTCGTTGAGCAATTGCTCTAGGCGCTGCATACGCGCTTCCAAATCAGAAAGCTTTTTGCTTTGGGCCTCAATAGTAGCTGCTTGCTCATCAATAATGAGTTGTTGTTCTTTACTTACTTCAATCAAGATGGGAATCAAGCCCGTGTAGTTAACAAGGAAATGTCCTTGTTCACATTTTTTGGCCAATTCAGGAGCTACAGCAGCTACTTCTTGGGCCATGATACCAATAGTAGGAACGGGCTTTTCTCCTTTGGCCAAATCGGCTTCTGATAATTTATGCTCATAACGGTAACCATTTAGTTGCATGAGCATAGAAACCGCATTAGTAATAGGTTGAATATTTTGTTTGAGATTGCGGTCTGAGGTCTGAAAATATTGTCCACCAGTTTGCTCAATATAGGCTCTCTTGATATGGTTATCTTCTTCCCAGAACTGAATGAGATCGTTGTCACCGGGAGAGATCAAAATCAATTGGTCGCCATCAGTGAACATTCCCGTGTCTTCAAATGGGTTGGTT
Source organism: Saprospira sp. CCB-QB6 (assembly GCF_028464065.1). Classification (NCBI taxonomy): domain Bacteria; kingdom Pseudomonadati; phylum Bacteroidota; class Saprospiria; order Saprospirales; family Saprospiraceae; genus Saprospira; species Saprospira sp. CCB-QB6. Next base: position 2,012,543 of record NZ_CP116808.1, read on the forward strand.
CCCCAGAATACCCCATTACCGAAACCAAAGCTGTCTCCATTCAAGTCAGAATCTCCATGCTTAATTTCGGCAGCCAAAGGAAAGGCAGAAATTGCGTAGTGAGAACCAGCTGTAGTTGTGGTCCAAATAGAAGCAGTTGCAGCAGGTGATTGCCAGCTAGCCAAACCGTTGGCATCAGAGGTTAAAACGAGTCCTGCGGCGGCCCCTGTGCGCATGCGAATTTGGCCATCGACATCTAGGCGGGCTGTGGGAACTGTGGTGCCAAGTCCTAGGTCGCCAGCCTGAGTCAGTACCATGCGAGTGGCGGCTGTACGACCCGATGCAGTATTGATAAGATTGCCTAAGGCAAATTTGAGTTTATTTTGATCGCCTTCATCCATAAAAATAGAGGCATCTTCAGCTGCGGTGTTGGTATAGAAGCTATAGCCTGCCTGAGAGCTTCCGCCGCCATTCGCATTAACAAGGATACCTGCAAAGCCATTAGCGGTACTGTCACTAATTTCTACTGTAGACCAGTTTTCTGTACGGTTAGGGCCAATTGCCGTAAAGTAGGAGCTAGGCGATACATAGACTCTAGGCGTTCCATTGGTGCCAATTTGAAAGCCTGTGTTATCTGCTGTTCCCAGATAGTTGGAGCTATTGGTTCCTGTATTACCATTTAGGCCCCAAGCAGTAGGCAAAGTGACCGTATTTCCTCCCGCAATGGAGAGGCTGTTCCCAGAAACAGAAAGCGTTTGGGCATCGGTATTGTCTAGGTAAGTACTAAGGTCAACCGAGTTAGCATTTTGGATAGAAAGGGTGTTTCCAGAAAGTGCGATAGTTTGGTTATCGGTATTATCTAGATAGGGCGTGAGGTCAATGCTACCGCCATTAGAAACCGTAAGGGTATTTCCGCTAAGGGTAATTGTTTGGGCATCGGTATTGTCTAGATAAGGGCTAAGGTCGATGTTGTTTCCATTAGAAATAGAGAGGGTGTTTCCTGTAAGGGTAACCGTTTGGTTATCGGTATTATCCAAATAAGGTGTAAGGTCTACCGAGTTAGCATTTTGGATAGAGAGTGTATTTCCCGTAATGCTAATAGTTTGTTGGTCATTATCGGCGTGGAGTGTAATTGTATTCCCGTTAGTAATGCTAATATCTTGGCCGTTGATACTTAATGTTTGGGCATCGGTATTGTCTAGATAGGGCGTGAGATCAATGCTACCACCATTAGAGAGAGTGAGTGTATTTCCGCTAAGGGTAATTGTTTGGGCATCGGTATTATCCAAATAGGGTGTGAGATCTACCGAGTTAGCATTTTGGATAGAGAGTGTATTTCCGGCCAGGCTAAGGTTTTGGTTATCGCTACCAGCGGGTAGGGTAACGGCATTTCCGCCTGAGATAGAGAGCAGGCCATTGTTAAGTGTTAGCGTTTGAGCATCTTCAATAGTTAACCAGCTATTGGTCACAGTATTCCAATATTGGAACTGATCGAGCTCAGCGTTGAAGATGAGGAGTGAGTTTGCATTTTGGGGGTCAAAGCCCGCTGCATTGCTAATTGCGTCTCGTTGAGCAGAGTTCATGCGAGGGATAAGAATACCCTTTTGTTGGCTTTCTAACTCGAGTAAAGAGCTTTGTTGAATGTTGTTGGGATTGGTACCAATTTTAACTTGAGCCTTGAGGGTTCCCCAGCAGAGACCTGCGGGGAGGAGAAGAGATAAGAGTAGTTTTTCGTTCTCATAGATTATTGATATTTATTGCTTTGCAGACTTTATTTTGGTCAAAAATAGCTTCCGTTTTTTGTCATTAGTAATTCTGTTATATGACAAAAGGTAGACAAGGCAGACTTTTGTGAAATAATCTATGTTATGAATCTCCTTTTATGTTTAATTTGAAGTCGTTGCTTGCGTAGCAAGCATTTTTCAATAAGTCATGGTTGGGAGTTTTTGGGGAAAGCTAGATGCCCTATACTTTTTAAATGAAAAGTTAATAGTTTGCTCATTAGTTAAGTAGTCTTGCCTGAATAAGCAGCTTAGGTTATTTGATAATATATACTAGGATGTAGAGGAGCGCAGCGACTGGCTGAGGGGCTGTAGCAGGGCCGCCGAAGGCGGCAGACCAAAGGCCGAAGGCCTGCAGGGCCGAGCAGAACTGCGAGCTGCGCAATGGCCCGACCCGCCGCAGGGCGGGGCAGCCCCAAAAAATTATTACAGCCATTTTCTTTTTATGATTTTCTAATCGAAGAGCAAGGATGAAATCAATCTATATTGCCCTATTTCTGTTGTTTAGTTGTTCTTTTGAGGCGGGTTTAATGGCGCAAAAAGGTTTGGATAGCTTGTATCAGGAATATAATCAGCTGTCTTTTAGCTTAAAGGATCGAGAGCATAAGACTCAATTATTGGGACAGATTATCAATCAGGAAACCTATAGGCATCCTGCTCTGGCCCTTCGGCAAATTGACAGTTTAACGGCTATACAGTGTAAATATGGGAGTTTTCAGCAGTGCATGGATGCCAACTATCGAATTCGGGGAAGCTATTATGCGGCCTTGGGGCAAAAACTGCAGGCACTTAAATATTATCGGACCTATATAGATTCGGCCGAGATTAGTAGTTGGAGTGGAGGCTACTTCCTTATAGATGTGGGCAATATTTATTATAATTTCAACTTAGATCCCTTGGCGCGGAAACTCTATGAGCGGGCCGAGAAAATTTTTAGGGAGGCGCAGCATCAAAAGGGCTTGTCTACTGTTTATGGCAACTATGGATTGTTGGCCTATAAACAAGATAGTTTGCAGGCAGCCATCGCCTACACCAAGCAAGCCATTTATTATCAGTTGCAGGCCGATACGATTCCTATGCAGCTGGCCCATGCCTATACTATTTTGGGAAAGATGTATGAGAAATCGGGGGACTATGAGAAGGCCGAAAAAGCGCTTAATAATGGTATTAAAACCTTTGAGAAGCATCAGGACATTAGCGAGTATCAACAGTTTAGAGCCTATCATTTAATAGCTTATGCCTACCTGATGGGAATTTATGAGAAGCAGGGCAAAAGCAAAAAGGTCCTTTATATTTTAGAGGACGTTTTGCCCCGTATGGAGCAAAAGACTATAGGGGTAGAAAATATCGATTACTATATCTCTATTGCGGATACGTATATGGAGGGAAACGACTTAGCGAAGGCCTATTTAAGTTTGCAGCAGGCGGAAAGTTTGTTGAAGGGAGAGGGGAGCAATTATTTGCGTCTGAGTCTAGATCAGGCCTGGGCCAAATACTATCATCTTTCTGGGGAGGATAAGTTGGCGGCTAAAAAGTGGCAGGACAACTTCAATCAAATGAAGGAAATGCGCAAACAGGACAGCCACTCGCTTTCGCTGAGTGAGCTGTTGCTCCAACAGGAGAAAGATCATATGATCCAGCTGCAAAAGCAAGAGTTACAAAATGCAACGCAGCAAGGGTATTACTTCTTGGCCATTCTGCTAATTAGCTTGTTGGTTTTGCTGTTGACTAGTGTATTTCTTTGGAAAATCAAGACAAAAAATAAAATACTCAGCAATTACGCTCAAATTATTAGCCGATCCAATGAGAATAAAAAAACCTTGTTGTCAGTGATTGGGCACGACCTCAGAACCCCCTTCAATTACTTGCTCCATCAAAGCCATATCTTGCTCGAGCGCTTCCAAAATGAGGAGGGGCTGGTCACTTATGCTGACTTACAACAGCTAGAGCAAAGTAGTAAGCAAATTTACCTGATGATGGAGGAGTTGCTCCAATGGGTTCGCTTAGAAGATCGAGACCTTAGCGCTCACTACCAAACAGAAAACCTGAGCCAGTTGCTCTTAGATGTGCTTGAGCAAGAAGATGACTTGCTCAAGCAATCGGCCTTTAATCTAAATATTGAGTTGCCAAAAGCGATTTATCTAGAAACAGATGCTAATCTGCTCAAAATTATTTTCCGAAATATGCTGATGAATGCCGCTAAACATAGCCAGGCCCATGAGCAAATTCGCCTCAAGGCAGGCTTAGAGAATAATCAACTTCAGGTCGCTATCCAAAACCCAGGCTTATTACCTAGCCAAACGGTAGAGAATCTGCGCAAAGAAGAACAGCTCGAACGGGTGTTTAAGGGAGAAGGCCTTGGCCTGAGAATTATAAAGCAGCTAAGCCAACAACTAGGGCTAACATTTGAAATCAGTCAAGGCGAAAGAGGCTATGTGGCCGCTAGCCTTCGTTGGCCTCCTCACACGCCCATTAAGTTAGAAGAGGCGGCCCGTCAAGCGCATCAACTTGAAGACTCAAAAGAAACCTACTCTCCAAGGTTTTTAAGTACTTTACAGCAGCAAAATCTATTGCAATTCGAAATCTATGAGGCCCAACCGCTCTATGCCGCTTTGCAAAAGGTACAACAAGAACAAGCCAATCCCGCCGATCAACGATTGTTTCAACTCTTGGAAGATGCCATCTATGAAGGAGACCGCCAAAAACTAGAAGAACTTTACGAAATTATTGAACATGCTCGCTAATAACCATCAAATTCTTGCCGAAAAAACAATACTAATTGCTGAAGATGATCCCCGAAATCGGCGCGCAATTATTCAACTTTTTGCCAATTGGTCGCCAACTACCGAAATCCTAATGGCCCTAGATGGCCAACAGTGCCTAGATATCATGGCCCAAAGATCCGTAGACCTAATCTTACTCGATTGGGATATGCCCCGAATGAACGGCCTCGAATTGCTGCAAGAACTCCAAAAAGAAAAATATCTGCCCTATAAAAGTATTCCGATTGTGGTCTATACTGGTGCCATGACAGAAAGTCTGCATTTGGCCAAAGCACTAGAATACGGAGCCGTAGATTTTCTCAGAAAACCCGCTCCCCCTATCGAGTTGTTGGCCCGAATTAAGTCAATCCTCAAACAAAAAGAATGGCAACAACAAATGAAGGCCGCAGAGGCCGAAGTGAAAACCCTACAACTCAAGCAACTCCAAAAAGACTTACAACAGTCGCTGCTGGTGTTAGCCCACAAAAATGAGCTATTACTCCAACTGAAAACTAAAATAGAAGACCAGTCTATTCAACGCCCCCGCCTCCTACGCGAAGTTAATCAACTCATCGAGGCAGAGGATTATTGGCTGCCTTTCCTCCAACAGTTCCAACAAATGGAACCCGACTACCAACAAAAGCTAATGCAAATTGCCCCAGATATCTCTCCCGCAGAACTTCGATTGGCTGTACTTATTCGGGCCGATCTCGATAGCAAAAGTATTGCTCAATTACTCAATATTAGCCCGCATGGCGTGAAAAAAAGCCGTTATAGAATACGGAAAAAATTAAATTTAGCTACCCATGATAGCTTAGATAAGTACCTGAAAAATATATAACCTACTATTGTCCACTTCTTGTCTACTCCAGTTTTTTTGAAAGTGAACAAAAAGGACGGTTATTGTGCCTGACAATAATCCAATTAGCTTTTGCTATGAGGATTAGGGTGTAGTGTAATTTTGCTTGGCATTATCTGTTTACAAAAGGGGCGGATAATGCTATTTTTTTGCCCAAATAGAGCTGTTTTGGGGCTGCCCCGCCCTTTGGGCGGGTCGGGCCATTGCGCAGCTCGCTGTTCGCTCGGCCCTGCAGCCCTTCGGGCTTTGGTCTGCCGCCTGCGGCGGCCCTGCTACAGCCCCTCAGCCTGCGGCCCTCCGGGCCTGTAGGACGAAGAAGTCCAGATTAGCAGGCGGCGAAGCCGCCGCAAAGGAGCGAAGCGACTGGCCTAGGGATGGAAACTGGGGCGGCGCAGCCGCAGACCCAGGGGCTGAAGCGCAGCGAAAGGCCCGCAGGGCCGAGCAGACCTGCGAGCCAGTGCACAGCCCGGCCGCCGAAGGCGGCAGGCCCCAAATCCTAATCCTTATGAATGGCCCGCAACATGACAGGAATGATAAAGACATCGCAAATGAGGGCCGAAAATAGCGTCGAGCTAATCAATAAACCAATGGTGACCGCCGGCGGATTGGAAGAAAAGAGCAGAATCAAAAAGCCAAAAAATAAAATGACCGAAGTTAAGGTAACCGCTTTGCCCGTCTCCCTTAAGGTCAGCTTTAAGGCCTCATCAGTGCTTAACCCCCTCCTTTTCATCAACTGATAACGACCCAAAATATGAATGGTGTCATCGACCGCAATGCCGAAAATAATGGCAAAAACAATGGCTACTCCAGCCTCTAAAGGAATCTGTAAATAGCCCAAAATAGCCCCAGCAATCAATAATGGCAAAATGTTGGGGACCAAGGCCACCACAATCATCTTGAGGTTGCGATACAATAAAGCCATCAATAAACTAATGACCAAAATGGCAAATCCCAAACCCTTGAGTAAGGAGTCGCGCACATAAATCGAGTTTTTGTCTACAATAACTCCTGTTCCCGTTTGCCGAAATTTAACCACATTCGTATCAATTTCCGTTTCCATAAAGGTTTGCATATCGGCCATAAAGGCCCGAATGCTATCGCCCCCAACATCGAGTAAACGGGCCGAAATCCGACCGTATTTTTGGTCCTCACTGACCAACATGCCCAGATTGTTGTTGTTCCCCAATTGCCCCGCCAACTTCTGGTATTTGAGAAAGTCTTTCTCCTTTTCAGGGAACTTAAAATAAGCCGATCGACCCGAATGAAAGGCCTGATGTAAGCTCTTATATAACCAACTAATAGAAGACGTGGATCGAATGGCTGGAGATTCCATCAGACGCTGCTCCACCTTGTCCATGGCCTGAATGACCTCAAAATCTTCTAAACTATGATCGCCCTGAGCCATTACGGCCAACTCAAAAGGCCGAAACCCACTAAAGTTTTGCTCAAAGAAATGGAAGTCTTGGGTTACCTGCGCCCCCTTGGGCAAAATCTGCTTAATCTGGGTGTTGGTATTGACCTGCGCTACCCCAATTCCCGCCACAATAGCCACTGCGGCAATGCCTGCCACCACCCGCCAAGGATAGTTTTTGCTAGTAGCATGCACCCAATCAAAGAGACCATGCCATTGTTTGTTGCTTTCTCCCAATGGCCGCAATTTGATGATCTGATCCTTATCAAAAAGGACCAAAAGTGTACAGCTAAACAGCATGACGGTCCCATAGGCTAACATCACTCCAATGGCCGCATTGACCCCAAAATTCTGAATGGGCCCCAAACGAGAACTGAGTAGGGACAAAAAACCCACAGAGGTAGTAAAAGAGGTCAGAAAAACAGACATCCCAATCTCCTTGATGGTGGTTTGTATGGCTTCCGTTTTGCCCTTGCCCGCCGATAATTCATCTACATATTTGGACATGACGTGAATAACATCGGAGGTCCCAACGATAATCATGATAATAGGATAGAGCAGGGCCATAGTGTCTAGCTCTCGGCCCAAAACGCCCAAAACCCCCACAAAGAGCAATAGCCCCAAAGCAATAGAAGTAAGGGAGATGAAAACGCCCCAAAATCGCCGAAAAATGAGCCACATGATCAGAAGAACCAAGAAAAAAGAGACCACCGTAGAGAGGATAAACTCCTTAATTTGCATCTGAACCAACTCGGTCTGAAAATTGGCCCGACCTAAAAAATGATAGTCCGAAAAGCCCATTTCCGCTAACTTGGCCCGCAAAGCAGCCATCAATTTTTCAGCCGGTGGCTGCTGAATGTTATCCACCGTTTTGAGGATGACCACCAAGGTGTTGGCATCAGCCGAAATGAAGTTGTTGACCAAACGAGGGTCAGCCAATATTTTCTCTTTATCAGCAGCATAACGAGCCGTATCCTCCAAATGAATAGCGGGAATACTGGTAAAGGAAAAAGGCGTTTTTAACGGAAATTCAAGCTGCAAAAGAGAGTTGCTCTCTACAATGGGCCGCACTTTATAATGACCGTCTTCTTGCGTGAAAAGGGTTTTGCCCTCCTCCCAACGACTCAAACCAATTTTGGGTAGCTCAAATTCTATCGATCTGGCCGAAAGCGAAAACTCCCGCACTTTGGTCAAAAATTCTTGCTCAAATACCCCCTCTGGCCGATGCAAAGCCACCAATAAAAAGTTGTCGTCTGGCTCAAAACGCTGCTTAAATTCATTGTAAAATTCAAGGTCGGGGTCGCCCTTCGGAAAAAAGTCCTCAAAGTTAAAACTAAAGCCTAAACGACTACTAGCCGCCCAAGCCCCCAATAGCGAGAGGACCAAAAAACCGCTAATGATAATTTTTGGATAACGAATATACATAGAATAGTTGTTAGTGTCTTTTTTGAAGGATTTGGGGCCTCCTGCCTGCGGCAGGCGCTACGTTTACTCCCTTTGGTCGTCGAACTGCGGACTAAAGTCCTTGTTGTCGCAGCTCGCTGTTCGCTCGGCCCTTCGCCGCTTGCGGCTCGGTCTGGCCCTGCGGGCCACTGCTGCACATCGCTAGGCCATTCAGTTACTCCCTTCGGTCGTTGAGCTGCAGCTTTTTTGGACCAAAAACAGCGGCCTCAAATCCGCAGTTTTAACAGCCGTTTAAGATAAAAGTCAAGACAAATTGAATTTTTTTTCAAAAAATTGCTTTTGCAGGGTAACAAAATCAGAAAAATGGCCATAAAGAGGCAGTAAAAGTTCTGATAAGTTAGTTAAGTTAGGTCTAAGGGAGTTTCCAAAACAAGTTTGGAAGTTCCCTTTTTTTATGCCCTGATCGTAAGAAAAAAACTTTTTTCTAAAAATAGAATATGATATGAAGGACTGTTTTTTACTAATTTTTTGCTCTTTGTTCTTGCCTCTGGGACTTTCCGCCCAGCAAAACCTCAGCTTTGAGGATTGGGCCCTAGATAGCCAAGGTATAGAACAACCGCTGGGCTGGCAGACCAATAATGTATATGTTCCCTTAATTTCAGTCAATAAAAGTAGTCTAGCTAGCGAGGGACAGTATAGCGTTCATCTTTCCTCAAATGCTTTTCCCCCAGAAGGGCGAGCGCCGGGGCATTTATATACTAGCTTTAGCCTAAACCAAGCCCTGCAAGGCTTATCTTTTGATTTGCAAGTAGACAGTCTCCGAGATGGGGCCTATATTGAGCTAAACATACAGGCTTATCAGCAAGGGCAGCTCGTTTATACAGATACCATTCAGTTTAATCGCTTGCAAACGAATTGGTCCAGACGCTATATCAATATTCCTCCGCAAACTATGGATAGTTTTCGTCTAGAGTTTATTGCAAAAACGTTCCAAACAGGCTTTGGCTATGAAGGCTATGCAAGCTGCTATATTGATGATATTCGTTTGTCTCAGGCTAGTAGCATTCGCTCTTTTGTAGAAAATACATTTTCTTTTTATCCACGCCCCGCCCAAGACAGAATCTGGCTCAAGGAGATCGAGCAGCTCGATTTTGAGCCCCGTTTATACAGTTTGCAAGGGCAGCTAATTCGCTCTTGGACCAAAAACAGCCAAGAACTAGATATATCAGGTTTGGCGGCAGGTCAGTATTTGCTAGTACTGCAAACGGCTAAAGGAGCCTATAGTCAAATTTTGCAGGTTCACTAGTTGCTGTTTTACTAAGCGAAAGGTCCTTGCTGCGGGCTTTCCCGCAACATCGGCTGAGGGGCTGTAGCAGGGCCGCCGCAGGCGGCAGACCAAAGCGGCTTTGCCGCTGCAGGGCCGAGCAGACCTGCGAGCTGCGCAATGGCCCGACCCGCCCGCAGGGCGGGGCAGCCCCAAAAAACACTAGTTCAATTTGTAGAGAATCAGCCGTTCATTGCGATAAATGACTTGATAGTGCTTAGCTAGGCTATCGGCAATGGGGCTAGAGACTTCATAATCTTCTGTATCGAGCAAAACATAGGGAAAATGAGGACCAAAATTGGCCTGCTCCTGACTGCCAGCAAAGGGCATGGGGCAGGCCAATTTGCGTTTGGCCCGCAAAAAATAGTATTGCAAAAGGGGCTTGTCATAACGGGCAAAACTATAGCAAACTTTAGCTTGAGGGTCGGCCAAAAGGAGTTGGGCAATCTTTTGGGCCTCGGCATCGAGGGGGCGGCTCCAATGCAAAAAATAATGTCCCCGACTAGCCCAAAATTGTAGCCCTAGAACTAACCCAAGGGGGAGAATAAATGCTTTTTTAAAGGGCCTTTTGGCCAAGGCCAAGCCCAAATAGGGCAAAAAAAACAAATAGAGATAGCAAAAAATGCGGTAGGGCCATTGTTGGTCCAAAAAAGGCAGCAAAATGGGCCAAAGCAGAGAAAAAGCTAGCCAATAGCCTCTTTTGTTTACTAAGGGCAAAAGGCCCAAAACAAGCAGTAAATAGGGCCAAAAAAGCGGCAGGCCACGGCCCCAAAATTGCCAATCAATCAGGCGGTAGAGATAGAAGTAGGTAGAGCCTAGACTTTGTCCAGAATCCGCCGCGGCCCCCGCCAAAATCTGAGCCCCATTGGCCAAGATAAAAGGACTGTATAAAAGGAGGCTGCCCAAGGCAAACAAAAGCTGTTGGCGCCACCAATTGGCCTGCCCAAAGCGAGAAAGGGCCAGGCCCAAATAAGGCAAAACAAAAATGGGATTGCTGTAAATACCGCCCCAAGCCAAAAGGAGCAAAAGCGGCCAAAGTTGCTGCTTGTCTTGCCCATCAGCCCAAAGATAAGTCCCCAGAAAAAAGAGTAAGATGCCGTAACCACGGCCCAAAATGCCATAAATATAAATTGGAGGAGCTAGGGCCAAAAGCGCTAAAATAGCCAGCCCCCAGCGCCAGCCAAACAAGCGCCGATAATACCAATAACTAAAGAACAACAGCCCAAAAATAGCCCAAAAAGAAGGCAGTCGAAGGTCCCAAGGACCCGCTACACCCAACTGATGCAACAGACTACTGCAAAAGGTATAGAGGATGTGGTTGTTGTTGGGACTAATCAAACTAAAGAGCGGCGAGCGGCTACTAAAATGCAAAAAGCTCCAGGCTTCATCGTATTCTATGGGCAGTTGCTGAATTTGGTAGAGCGTACTGAGGGACCAAAAGCATAAAATGGGCAAGAAAAAGGCCCATTCTATGGGCTTCGTTTGCCTAAACTCTTGGCGAATAAGTTGGCCCCAAAGACTCAGCTGCTGTACAGAAGCAGGCCGCCAAATTGCTCGTTTTTTGTAGGCATAAACCAAAAAAGTAAGATAGCCAAGAACCAAAAAGGGTAAACTATAGCCTACAAACAGCCAGCGGCTTTTGGGAAAATAATCTTGCTTAAAACGATCTAGCCAATCACTTTTACCGGCCCAAGCCAAAAGTAATTGAGCAAAGGCCTCATAGTCTAGCCCCCAAAATAAATAGGCCAAAAGGGCAAATCCCCCTAGGCCTAATAGCGCCCCAAAAAGGGCCAAAGTAGTTAAGCATTTTTGCATCTACTTCTTTTTGAGCTCTTCTATTATAATGCGTAATTGGTCAATCTCCTGTTTGAGGGCAATAGGTTGTTTGGGCGCCCAGTCTTGTTCACTGAAGCGGTCGTCCATGACAATATGCTCCAAATTGGCCAATCGTTGTTCATATTCTTTTTGGGCTTTTTCTAGCTGTTCTAGCTTTTCGTCTAAGCGAGCAAAGAGGTCGACTTGCTCTTCGCGTTCTTTTTCTTTCTTAGAGGCTGGAACTACTATGATAATGAAGACAAAAATAATGACTGCCACCACAAAGGCTAAGAGTAGAATAGTAGGCATAAGATTACTTTTTATCGGCTTTGCGCAAAATATCTAGCTCTTCTACTGAAAGCGAGATTTTGTCTTTTTCTCCAGCATTTTCTAGTTCTGCAATGCGCTCTTCTAACAATTCTTGCTGTTGAAAAAGGTGGCCAATTTGCCGTTTGAGTTGGTCAATTTCTTCTTGTTTGCCACCGCTGTTTAGTTCCATTTTTCGCATCTTACTTCTATAGGATAAAAAGATGGCCAATAGCGGAATAGAGAAAACCATAACTACGGAGACCAAGCCGATAAGCTCTTCCATAAAACTGGGGATTAAGAGATTTTACTAAAGGTTCTTTGCTTTTGGGCATGCAAAAGCTCGCGTTTGAGCGGCAGGTTTTCGGGCTTTTCAAAGAGGGGATCTTGGGCCACAATTTCTTTGGCTAAGTTTCTGGCTGTTTGCAAAATTCGGCCATCTTTGGCCAAATCGGCTAGGCGCAAACTCAAGATACCCGACTGCTGAGTGCCGTCAATACTTCCCGGTCCTCTCAATTTAAGGTCTGCTTCCGCAATTTCAAAACCATCTGTCGTTTTGCACATGGTTTTCATGCGAAAACGGCCTTCTTTTGACAATTTATAGCCCGTCATCAAAATACAATAGGCCTCTCCACCTCCTCGGCCTACTCTTCCCCGAAGCTGATGTAGCTGGGCCAAACCAAAACGCTCGGCATTTTCAATGACCATTAGGGTCGCATTGGGCACATTTACCCCAACTTCAATTACCGTAGTGGCCATGAGGATCTGTGTTTCGCCCTTAGCAAAACGCTGCATCTCATAATCTTTGTCCTCCGCTTTTTGGCGGCCATGTACCACACTAATTTGATATTGCGGCTGGGGAAATTCTCTTAAAATGCTCTCATAACCCTCCATCAAGTTTTTAATTTCGGCCAAGGCATCTGATTCCGATTCTTCAATTAATGGATAAACGATATAGACCTGATGGCCCTTGGCAATTTGCTCTTTTATTTGCCCAAATACCCAAAGTCGACTACTCTCAAATTTGTGGGAGGTCTGAATAGGCAAACGGCCCGGAGGCATTTCATCAATAGCCGAAACCTCTAAGTCGCCATAAACCGTCATGGCCAAGGTGCGAGGAATGGGCGTGGCGGTCATGACCAAAATATGAGGCGGTCCAGCCGCATTTTTTTTCCACATTTTGGCCCTTTGCATCACCCCAAAACGGTGTTGCTCATCAATAATGACAAGACCCAAGTTCTTAAATACTACAGCATCCTCAATTAATGCGTGGGTGCCAATGAGAATATGGATGCGCCCCTCGGCCAAATCTTCTAGCAATTCTCTGCGCTGAACGCCCTTGATAGAACCCGTGAGCAACTCAATCCGAATATCAAGTCCCTCGGCCATTTTGAGCAGGGACTCAAAGTGCTGCTGGGCCAAAATTTCGGTAGGCGCCATTAATGCCGCCTGAAAGTCGTTGTCTAGCGCCATAAGCATCGACATAAAGCCGACCACGGTTTTTCCACTGCCCACATCGCCTTGCAAAAGGCGGTTCATCTGCTGGCCCGAGCCAAGGTCCTTGCGGATTTCTCGAAGCACTCGCTTTTGAGCGCCAGTCAGCTCAAATTTGAGGTTGTTTTGGTAAAAGCCATTGAAAAAGTCGCCAATAAGGGGAAACAAATGCCCTTTGGTCTCCAGTTGTTTGAGGCTTTTGCGTTGCAAAATGCGCAATTGCAAAAAGAAGAGTTCCTCAAAAATAAAGCGTTTGCGAGCAAGGTCTTTTTGGGCCAGGGTTTTAGGAAAATGAATGCCAATCAGCGCATCCATACGGCTGGGCAGCTTCATGCTATCGAGCAAATATTGGGGCAGGGTTTCGGGCAAATGCTCAGGTTCCTTATAAATTGGAATCAGGGCATTGCGGATAATTTTATGCAGGTCCTTAGACTTAATCCGCTTGCTGGCCATTTTTTCCGTCACCCGATAAACGGCATCCATCCGAGGCGCTAGGCTACTATTTTTGGTGGTTAGCGGCTCCAATTCGGGATGAGTAATGCTTAGGTTGCGGCCAAACTGCTGCACCTTGCCATAAATCACGTATTCAATGCCCGTTTGCAGTTGTTTCACCCAATTTAGGCCCCTAAACCAAACCAGCTCAATTTGGCCCGTATCATCTCTAAAAATGCCGACCATCCGCTTTTTTGCGCCCTCGCCATGGCTATCAATTCGGCGCAAAATTCCTCGAATTTGCACCGGGGTTTCATTGGCCTCCAACTCCCCAATTTTATGAAAAACGCTACGGTCAATATAGCGAAAAGGGTAGTTCATGAGCAGTTGCTCTAGGGTGAAAATCCCCAGCTCCTTTTTGAGTAAATCGGCCTTTTGTGGCCCAACTCCCTTGACGTATTCTATAGATTTTTCTAACATAAAGCGCTGCTTTTCTATTTTTTTTGGGGCCTCCGCTGCGGCTACGCCTTGCGGCGCTCCCTTTCGTGGCTCGCAGGTCTGCTCGGCCCTTCGGCAGCAAAGCTGCCTCGGTCTGCCGCTTTGCGGCACCACTACAGGCAGCTAGGCCAGTCGCTTCGCTCCTTTGCGGCGGCTTAGCCGCCTGCTAAACGTCTTTGGACCAACTTGCTGTAGTTCAAAAATAAGCCTACAACAAAATAAACGCAAGTTTTAAATTGATTTTGTCTTTTGGGGGCAATAAAAAAGAGAGCAAAGTCCATCTTTTGCTCTCTAGAGAGGGGGCGAAGCCCCCTTTGGCCCAGCGCTGCGAAGGGGGGCGGCATAGCCGCAGACCGAGGGCGAAACGCAGTGAAGCCCGAAGGGCCGAGCGAATAGCGAGCCCCGCAGCATAGCGGCGGCCAGCATTGCTGGCCGCGGGCCCCAAAAAAACACTAAAGGTCCCAAAAAGATTTTGGGCGGTTGATATAATCTTGGAGTTGTCGGATGCTGGTCCAGAAATAATGCCCAGCAAAATAGAGGGCCACCAAGCAAATCACCCAATGCAAAATATGCAAACTGAAGATGAAGAAGGGGGCCAAAAAGCCAAAGCTAGCCAGCAGCATAAACAGGCCAATGCCGATCGTAATTAGGCTATAGGCTAGCAATTGCCGCATATTTTGTAAATATTGTTTGCGGTGCCAATCTTGGTGCTTGCGGACCACATAAAAGGCGTGTAGAAGTTGCCAGGCGCTGAGTAAAAGGACAAAAATACTGCTGTAGTAAAGTACCCCAAAATAGCTAAAGTGTAGGGCAGCTTGAACCGCCCAAAGGATAAAAAGAATCAATTGGATAGATAAATCGAGGAGTAGGCGGTATTTGGTAATGCGAAGCATACATTAAATCGTTTTGTAAACCGCAAAATAGAGGTCTCGGAAACAAAGGCCCAAATAACCAAGGGCAATAATGCCCGCCAAAAAAGGCAAAATGGTTACTGTGAGCGGGATGGCGGCCGTAACAACAGGCAGTAAAAAACTGTATAATCCTGGAATGTGGAAAGCCATCCAGATTAGGCCCCAAAAAGCGGCAATCAGTATAATAGTATAAAAACTATACTTCAAAAAAGTTCGACGGCTATGCTGTTCAAAAAAGCGATCGTAGATCAGTCCATTGGGCAGTTGCCAAGCCAAAAAGACAAAGGGAATGACCGCTAAGAGCTCAAAAAAGTTTTCGGCCTTTCCCATTAAAAAGCCAAAATAGAGGAGCAAGACAAACTGAATAAAGCAGTCGAGATAGAGATGTTGACGGGCATTCATAAGGCAAAAGGGATTAGTTTGGGGCAAAGTTAGGGAGAAAGTTTAGAAGTTGGTGCTGCGGGCTCTTTGTCTTTGTTGAATCTCTAATAAAGTGCGCTCATCCTCATCCAATTCGTCTAAAACAAGGCTATCTCTTTCGGGGAAGAGGTGGGGGCTTCCTTCTTCTTCAAAGCGGCCAGTAAGTTGGCGGTAGGTGAGCCAATAGTACCAACTGGCAATAATCATGGGAGGGATAATGAGGACCCCAACAAGTATAAAATCAGCAGCGGCTATACTTGCCACGGCAAAAAGGACGGCAAAATAGACCACACAAAGGAGCAGGTATTTTTTGCGGATGGGGCTGCCATGTCGAATACTGCGGACCAAGCCACTCAATACTTGTGTTACTCCTAACGGAATTTGCATGAGGAGGCCCAAAATAAAGACTTCTTCGAATCCATCGGCAAATGGAGAAAACTCGTGCAAAATAGAAAGGGCATAAAGCAAAACCGTCGGAATGTAGACCAATGACTGCATAATAAGGTCAAATTGCAGCATGCCTTTTGTTGGCGTTTTCATAAGCATAGGGTTGAGATGAGCGATAGATTTTATCCTTAATGGGCTAAAGTCATATAAGTTAGGCCTTTTTGAGCAAAACTAGCGCAATGATTTTCTATTTTTACGGAAGAAAAGCAAATTAGTTTCAGAACTTTCAATTTTTATTGAAAGTTTGATTTAGGACCTAAAAAAGGCGCAGGATTCCTGCGCCTTTTTGGCTAATCGCCTTTATTGAGGTTCTTCGCCCATCATGATTTCGCTCATGCCCATATTAGAAAAACCGCCATCATGATAGAGGTTTTGTAGGGTCACATAGCGGGTTTGATCAGAGAAAAGCGAGAGACAGTAATCTGCGCAAGCTTCTGCGGGGGCGTTGCCTAGGGGCGACATTTTGTCGGCATAATCTAGGAATTTGTCAAAGCCTTTTACGCCGGTACCTGCGGTAGTTGGCGTGGGAGATTGTGAAATCGTGTTTACACGGACCTTATTGCGAACGCCAAAATGGTAGCCAAAACTGCGGGCAAAAGACTCGAGTAGGGCCTTAGATTCTGACATTTCGCTATAGTGAGGAAATACTCTTTGGGCGCCGATATAGCTAAGGGCGAGAATAGAGCCCCATTCTGCCATAGCATCTTTTTGCCAAAGGGTTTGCATGAGTTTGTGGAAAGAGATAGCAGAGATATCAAAGGTCTTCTGCATCCAGTCGTATTTGAGGTCTGTATAGGCTTTGTTCTTACGAATATTGACCGACATACCGATAGAGTGCAAAACGAAATCAATTTTGCCGCCCAAGATTTCTTGGCTTTTTTCTACCAAGGCTTCTAGGTCTTCCAATTTGGTGGCATCGGCAGGAATAGCCTGGCAGTCTAGCTCCTTGGCTAGTTCATCAATTTGGCCCATTCTGAATGCAATGGGCGCATTGGTCAATACAATATCTGCCCCGGCGGCCTTGGCCTGCTGGGCTACTTTCCAGGCAATCGATTGCTCATTGAGTGCGCCGAAAATGATTCCTTTTTTTCCTTTCAAAAGCATAGAATCAAGTTTGTTTTGTGTACAAATTTTGGCCTCTTGGCCTTTGGGGGTGATTCTGCTAGCAAAACTAGCAAACTTCAAGGGCTTTGCTTGTTTTTTGGGTTAAAATTTATTGGAGGGGCCTTTAATCAGATGATAAAGCTAGGCCCCTTTGTTGGTTGAGGGGTTCCACCTACAGGCAGAGATACAGATAGCAGGCGGCGAAGCCGCCGCAGGCTGAGGGGCTGTAGCAGGGCCGCCGAAGGCGGCAGACCGAGGCGCTTTGCGCCGAAGGGCCGAGCAGACCTGCGAGCTGCGCAATGGCCCGACCCAGCCAAAGGCTGGGGCAGCCCCAAAAAAAAACGTCCCTTTCAGCAAACTGAAAAGGACGTTATATAAAGGCCGTTATTGGCTTATTTAATCACCACATTGGCGGCATTGCTTGCGCGTTTACGCTCATGCTCTTTCAAGAAGATTTTGCGTAGGCGAAGGCTTTCGGGCGTAATTTCTAGGTACTCATCTTCCCCAACATACTCCATGTATTGCTCCAAAGAGAACTGCAAGGGGGGAGGCAACTTGGCTTTATCATCGGCACCAGAAGAGCGCATGTTCGTGAGCTTCTTCGTTTTGGTAATGTTGATAACGAGGTCATTTTCACGGCTGTGTTCGCCAATGATTTGGCCTTCGTAGATATCTACACCGGGAGAAATGAAGAAAACACCGCGATCTTTTAGTTTGTCCATAGCGTAAGGAATGGCCGTACCATTTTCCAAAACGATTAATGAACCCTTGTTACGAGAAGGCAATTCGCCTTTCCAAGGAGCGTATTCTACAAAGCGGTGGTTCATGATTGCTTGGCCAGCAGTAGAGTTGAGGACCAAGGTACGCAAACCGATAATTCCGCGAGAAGGAATCATAAATTCGAGGTGCATCAAATCGCCTTTGGGCTCCATGATCGTCATATCGCCTTTGCGCTGAGTCACCAACTCGATAATTTTACCAGAAAACTCATCGGGTACATCAACAGAAAGCAATTCGACGGGCTCCATTTTTTGGTCGTCAATTACTTTTACGATTACCTGAGGTTTACCTACTTGGAACTCATAACCCTCACGGCGCATGCTCTCAATCAATACAGAAAGGTGCATTACACCACGGCCAAAGACCATGTAAGAATCGGGGCTTTCGGTTTCTTGAACACGAAGGGCCAAGTTTTTCTCTAGCTCTTTGTGTAGGCGATCGCGAAGGTGGCGAGAAGTAACAAATTTACCTTCTTTACCAAAGAAAGGCGAATCGTTAATCGTGAAGAGCATACTCATGGTAGGCTCGTCAATTTTCATGGGCGTAAGGCCTTCGGGCGCTTCAAAATCGGCGATAGTATCTCCAATCTCAAAGTTTTCAATCCCTACAACGGCACAAAGGTCACCATTGATTACAGTTTCGGTTTCGGCTTTGCCCAAACCATCAAAAGTATAGAGTTTACGTACTCTTGACTTCTCGATGCTGCCATCGCGTTTCACTACAGAAACGGGTTGGTTAACCGAAAGGCTACCACGGTGAACGCGGCCAATCGCCATACGGCCTACATACTGAGAGTAGTCCAAGCTCGTAATTTGCATCTGCAAGCTACCCTCATTTTGGGCAGGAGCAGGAATATCTTCTAGTACGCGATCGAGTAGGTAAGAAACATCCTCCGTTTGCGTTTTCCAGTCAGGACCCATCCAATCGTTCTTGGCCGATCCATAAACGGTATTAAAGTCAAGCTGCTCTTCGCTAGCATCCAAGTTGAACATCAAGTCAAAGACATCCTCTTGCACCTCATCAGGGCGGCAGTTGTCCTTATCTACTTTGTTCACCACTACCACAATCGCCTTACCGAGCTCAATAGCTTTGCTTAATACATAACGAGTCTGAGGCATAGGACCTTCAAAGGCATCCACCAAAAGCAATACGCCATCGGCCATATTGAGTACTCGCTCTACCTCACCACCAAAGTCGGCGTGACCAGGAGTGTCAATAATGTTAATCTTGGTTCCTTTGTAATTGACCGAAACGTTTTTGGCCAAAATGGTAATTCCCCGCTCCCGCTCTTGGTCGTTATTGTCCAAAATCAGCTCTCCTGTTTCTTGATGAGCATGAAAAAGGCGGCAATGGTGAAGAATTTTGTCTACCAGGGTGGTTTTTCCGTGGTCTACGTGCGCAATGATAGCGATGTTCCGTAGGTTCTGCTTTTGCATACAGCTAAGTTGAAAAAGATCTGTAAGAACAAACTCATAAGACTATGGACCCGCTTATTTTTTTGGGGCCTCCGCAGCAAAGCTGCGGCGCTACGTTTCGGGGCTCGCTATTCGCTCGGCCCTTCGGCGGCAAAGCCGCCTCGGTCTGGCCCTAGGGGCCACCCCTGCACATCGCTAGGCCAATTGGGAGCCGCCAACTTTTGGCTTTCCCAATGACCCTCTAGTCATAAGTCGCTCTAAATGAATAAAAAAAGCAGCCCCTCGGGGAGCCGCCTAAGCTGCCGCAAAAGTACAGCTAAATCTTTGAGTAATAAAGTTTTTTAAAGTTATTTTTAGGCTATTTTTCTTTAATTGGCTCTATTTCATTGAGTTTCTCGACCGCCTTGCGCAGCTCAGCCAAATTATCTAAGGGCTTAAATCTCAATTTATAGGGCAGTTTGTTGGCCCGCTCGGCCGATAAGTTGAGGTAGATTTTGCCTTCTTCCTCATAAAATGCAAAGAGCCAAATGGGCGCTTCTGCCTGCAAATTCGGAAAATTGAGGTTTTCGATATCTGTGGTCTGACTGCGCACCGCATATTGACTCGCCCGCTCTATGGCGATGCCTTGCATTTTGTAGGTGGGCAGCTCTTGCCCAAAGGTAAAGGCTTTGTAGGTCAGCGGCGCTTTGGGCGCTGCTTTTTCACCCAAGGCCAATAGGCCCAATCGCTTGCTCGGCCACCACAAATAATGAACATCTTGCCCAAAAAGATCGGGCTGAAAGGCCCTAGCCGCCAGTTGCGGATTTAACGCTTTTAGGGCTTTGGCCAATTGCTTTTGCTCTTGGGGAGCGTATTGCTGCCAAGCTTTGCGCAAGTGCTCCGCCTCGTAGTTTTGGACCTTAGGGAGGCTGTCTCTAGCGTCTTGCCAACGCCGCAGGGCTTTGAGGTAGATTTGTTGCAAACTATCTCGCTCTTTACTATAAGCCAAGTACCGCTGCTCATAAGCACCTTTGATTTGGGCCAAACTATCCGAAAAGCTTTGCAAAATGGCTGCTTGTTGGGCCTCATTTTTCTTTTGGCGCTTGAGCAAAATCTCTAACTCCCTTTGGAATTCCATTTTTTCTTGGGCCTTTTTCTTTTTCCCCCGCCAACGCTTTTTTTCTTTTTCTGCATAACGAGCCTTGCAATCTTTGATGAGGCCTGCATATAACTCGGCTTCTTTGAGCAAGGGCCGCAAAGTTTGGCTATCTAGCTTGGGGTATTGCGGTTTATTGGGCGCTACTGGAAAACTAGGCGGGCTGGGTTTGGCCGGCAAAGCCAAATCTCGATAAACAAAAAGGCTATCATTTTGGGCCAAATGCAAGGGCAGAGAAATGGCTTGGCTATTGGGCCAGCTGCCAAGCTCCAAACGTCCCCACTTTAAGCCTTCTTCTTGGTCACTAGCGGCATAAAGCCCCAAGTTTTCTTGATGCTGGACCGTTGGTAAGAAAAAGGAAATACTTTGGTTGGGGGCCAATTTGAGGGCTTGTCCAGCCCGCTCTGCTTGCACTTCTACAATAGGACCAAGGGCCAAGTTTTGGTTTTGACTCGCCAGCCAATAGGGTAAGAGCTCAGATTTGCGCAAAGCCAACTTTAGTTTAATCTGAATGGGATCGCCAGTTGGACCAAAAGCTTGGGCAGGAATAAAGATTAATGCTCCTTCTTTGGTACTAAAACTAGCGGCCTGTCCCGGATAAAACAAAAAGCTTTGGTCTTGTAAACTAGCCATCCATTGGGCCAAAATGGCGCGGCGGCTCTGAAAAAAGTTGGGGGCGGGCCCATCTTCTAAGCTTAAGGTATCTATAGGTATATTTTCTGCCGCGCGCTGACCTATACGCAAATGGATAATATGTCCCTCTGTTTTGGGCAAATTAGCTTGAGTCAAGGCTTTGCTCTCAAAGCGTATCCGCTCTTTGGGCCATTGGCAGCGATCCAAAATTTGCTGTAGTAGATAGCTGCGCTTACGGACCAAATCGTAGTAGGATTGCTTTTCTTCAAAGTAGTTCATTTGGCGTTCTACTACAATCCAGCTGCTATCTATTTGCTGTGCATTTTGGACCAATGTGCGAATACTGTCTACCCAAGCTTGTTCGGGTAGGGCATCAGATGTAGGCGCAAAAGCAATGCGCAATTCTTGGCCCCAAAGAGCGGGAGCCGAAAGCAGGAAAATAAAAAGCCAGCCCCAAATTGGAGCTAGCTTGCAAAAAGGTAAATTCATCTATTAGATAAGTTCATAATTAATTAAGCATCGGCGGCATCAGCGGGCCGGCTTTCATTAATCTGTTGTAACTCCTTGTCGATATAATAAAGGCTTTGAGGGCCATCGCCAATGAGTTTGATTTTGTCTAAAATATCGCGGACCATTGCCTCTTCTTCTCTTTGCTCGGCTACATACCATTGCAAAAATACCATAGTTGAATGATCTTTTTCTTCTTGGCTAAGGCTCATAAGCTCATTGATAGAAGCGGTAACCGCCTTTTCTTGCTTATAAGACTTTTTGAAGACCTTTTGGACCGATTCGAATTCGGTTTCGGGTTGCTCCAAAGCAGGCACGATAGCATGGCCGTCCATTTCGTTAATGTAGTGCACAATTTTGAGCATATGCATCCGCTCTTCATCTGATTGAGCGTAGAAAAATTGGGCACAATTACCGAGGCCTTCGCGGTCGCACCAAGAGGCCATTGCTAGATAGGCTGCAGAGGCAGCGGATTCCTGAGCAATTTGGGCATTGAGTGCAGTAGTTATTTTTTTAGATAGCATAGGAGTCTAATTTTGAAGAATGATAACAAACTAAGCCATTGTTGGCCAGTTTTAAAAAGAACAGTAGATGTGCTTTTCAAGTTTATTCAAAAATAGGACAGACAGCTCAAAGCCCCAATAATAGGGCAAAGTTAGTTCTATTTTAGAATTAGTTCAATTTTAAAATAGAAATTAAGCCTTTTTGGATAGGCGTTCGAGGAGTTCAAAATTTTCGACTAGGGCGAGGGTCAGCGAGTTGATTGATCCTTCTAACTCATTAAGGTCCAAGTTTTCAAGTTCTAGGGTATCGCGATAAATGAGTTGCTCGCCAGATTCGTCTAGGACAAAGGCGCCAAAAAGCAGGTAGCGATTAGCTTTTAGGAGCTCTTGGCATTCTTGGGCCGAGAGTGATTTTAGTGCTAAGAGTTTTTGTTCGATGATGAGCAAATCATCTTCGCAGTCTAAAATCATTTGGTGGATACCTCGGTCTTCATTAGAGATGATGAGGATTTCCTCTTCGGGGATTTCAGTTAGGATTTCGCAATCTAGCTCTTGGATAAGGCCTTTGAGTTGGTTGTAGTGCGACATATTGGTAGATTATTTTTAGTTCATGGACTAGGCTGTTTTTAGCTAGCAACCAAAGCTAAGGATTTAATTGTTTTTATCAAATTTTGCCTGCTTATCGGCTAAAGAAGGGGAGGGGGGTGGCCCAGCGCTGCGCAGCCGTGGCCCGAAGGGCCAGACCCAGGCGGCAAAGCCGCCGCAGGGCCGAGCAGGCTTGCGAGCGGCGAAGCATAGCGGCGGCCGACCTAGGCGAAGCCTAGCCGGCCGCGGGCCCCAAAATAAAAAGAAAACGCCCTACTCTAGCGAACTAGAATAAGGCGTTTTAATAGCGAGAAGTATAGCTTACAAAGGCAAGATTTCTGCAGGAATTTGGTTTGTCTCAATCAAGCGTTTGGCAAAAGCCTTATGGCCGTGAGGAGCAAAAATAAACAAACGACCTTGTTTGGCGCTGCTCAGATGCGATAGCAACTTCCATTTGTTGATAACTTGTCGCTTATCAGAAGACTTGAGCGCAATCTCAAAGTAACATTTGCGGCCCATTGAAACAGCAGTGATATCAGGAGCAATAGAGTCATTTGTAGAGCTTTGGGTAAAAGACTTGGGGTCTTCGTATCCCTCTACAGCAGCTTTAATGTTGCTATATCCTTTTTTCTCTACCCATTCTACGGCCTTCTCGATAAATGGAATTTTTTCTTCAGCTACGGTCATGATGCTTTTGCAGTTTTGGAGGCTAATCCCTCTTGTGTACGAAACTTTTAAAAATTCTTGTTGTCTACAGTTATATAGCTATAAAAAACAAAAGCCCCTTTGAAAGGGGTTAATTTTCATTTTTTATTAGCGGTAATCTGTGGCTTTAAACTATAGCAAAGATACGGAGAGTTCCCTTATTTTGGAAATTCTTAACGCAATCAAAATAAAAAAGGTCCTTGTGGACGAGACAAGGACCTTCAACAATCATAAAACTGACGATATTCTGCTCCTATATGGACGGGAGGAGCTTTATTTGTTATTGTAAACGGCCCAAAATAAATTTTGGATGAGTACTTTTTGTAAATATTTTAAAAAAAAATGGAAAAGCCAATGATTTAACTGACTTTTCCATTTAAACAGAATTTTTTTCCGCAATACTTAACTGAGCTGTAGTTGAACAGGGTTAAATTCTTCTAAGTGAATTTGTGCATCGGGAATGCCTGCTTCACGAAGCTGTTTTCTTTGGGCTTCCATGAAGCCCGCTGGGCCACAGAGGTAATAATTGGCGGCCAAACCAAAGGGCGCTGCCAAGGCTTTTTCGAGTTGCATCTGCCCGTTTTGGTCTTCATAAAAATGAATTTGCTGAAGCTCCGTTTTTAGACTGGCTAACTCTTCGGCAAAAAGCTGCTCCTGAGCCGAACGATAAGCATCCATCCAAAGAATGGGCTGCTCCGTTTTGCTTTCAATTAGGGCTTGGAGTAAGCCCCAAAGTGGACTCACGCCCACGCCTGCGCCCAAAAATACGCTGGGTCTCGGACTTTGTTCTAGATGAAAATTACCCGCAGGCACCGTCAATTCTACTTCATCTCCAGCTTGTAGCGATTGGTGCAAGGCATTGCTCAAACGGCCCATAGGACAGCCAGCCGCCGCTTTTTGAGCCTTTACAGTAATGCGGTAATAATCGCTATTGGGCCGAGAGTTGAGGCTGTATTGCCGCGCCTGATGAAAGCCCAATTCCTTGAAGAACAAACGCAAAGAAACATATTGGCCAGGACGGTGCAAGGGGATTTGTCCCCCATCGGCTGGAGCCAAGTAAAAATGATAGACGTTGGGCGCCAACTCTTCTTTTTTGAGCAATTTGAATTTTCGCCAACCACTCCAAGCCGCATCGGGCTCTTCCGCAGCTGCATACATTTTGGCCTCCATATCAATCAATATATCCGCTAATTGCTGATAAGCCCGTCCCCAAGCCCCTAAAATAGGCGCATCATCAGGCAAATCGAGCAATTCTTGCAAGGCCCCCAACAAATGCTCCCCCACAATAGGATATTGCTCAGGCAATACCTGCAAACTGCGGTGTTTGTGCCCAATCAACTCCAATGCAGGCAACAAAACCTCTGGATGCTCAATGTGTTTGGCATAAGCCAAAACCGATAAAGCCAAACTTTTTTGCTGCTGCCCCAAAGCCTGATTGGCCAAGTTAAAGATGTTCTTGAGCTCGGGATGAGCCCCCAACATGTTTTTATAAAACAAACGAGTCAAATCTTCAGCATGCGCCTCCAAAATAGGCACAGAAGACTGAACTAAGCGGATATCTTCCTGATTCATCATTTCTTATATTGTTAAAGGATAAAAAGATATTTTTCTCTCTTATTTAGACTGGATCAAAAAAAACCGCTAAGGCTAGCGGCCAATTTTCTAGGTATCCAGAAAATAGTCTATTTTTAATAAATTGTCTCGAAAATCGCCAATGGTCTGATTTTCCAGCATTTTAGTAATTTTGTTCCGAATAAAACCAAAATCATTGTGCAAGGGGCAAGGCTTTTTGGCCGAGCATTTTTTCAACCCCATGGCACAACCCTCAAATAAACTGCGTCCATCTATGGCCTCTACTACCTTGGCCAAACTGAGGTCCAAAGCCGATTTTTCAATGTAAAAACCACCTCCAGGTCCCTTAGTAGAAGATAAAATACCTTGTTTACTAAGGTTTTGTAAAATCTTAGCCAAAAAATGCACAGGAGAATCAATTTCTTCTGCCACTTCTTTTACTCCCACTTTGCGGCCCTCCGCAGAGGCATCGGCAACATAAACTACCGCCCGCAAACCATATTCACAACTTTTAGAAAAAATGCCCATCCTTATTTTTTTGACTGCTCAAATCTAAAACCTTTTCTAATAAAAGACAAACATATCCTTTATTTTTTTCGCTTCTTTTCGGACTACTCTCCTAACTTCCTTATCTTAGGGGCCGTTAGAAGGTAAATAAGGAGGGGGCTCCCGCTTTTGGCGGGCGTTTATTCCCTTCGGTCATCGAACTGCGGCCTAAAGGCCTTGTTGTCGTTTACTTCGTCGAACTGGCGCCTCTTTGAGGCTAGTTGTCGCAGCTCGCTGCTGTTTTGGGGCCTCCCGCCTTTGGCGGGCGCTACGTTTCGCAGCTCGCTATTCGCTCGGCCCTGCGGCGGCTTTGCCGCCTTGGTCTGGCCCTTTGGGCCACTGCTGCACATCGCTAGGCCAATTGCTCCTTTCTTTCCCCATTTTCCTTTATTGGAGTTCAACAAATTAAGCCATTCCATATTTATGAGTACAATAAGAATCCTTTGGGCCGATGATGAGCAAAAATTGCTCAAGCCCCAAATCATGTTTTTAGAAAAAAAGGGCTACGAGGTCGTTCCCGTGACCAATGGCCATGATGCCATTGAAGAGATTTCTGAAAATATGGGCCATTTTGATATCGTCTTTCTAGATGAGAGTATGCCTGGCCTTACTGGCCTAGAAACCCTAGACCGCATTAAGGAGATGGCTCCTCATCTGCCCGTTGTGATGATTACTAAAAATGAAGCAGAAGACGTAATGGAACAGGCTATTGGGTCCAAAATTAGCGATTATCTGCTCAAACCCGTAAATCCATTGCAAGTGCTGTCTACTCTACGCAAATTGGTAGATGGCGACCGCCTAGTCCAAGAAGAAACTCGCATGAAATACCAACAGGAGTTTCGCAATATCCTCATGGCGATTAACAATAGCATGGATGCCCACGAATGGGCCGAAGTCTATAAAAAAATCATTTATTGGGAGCTCAAGCTAGATGCCTCTAAAACGGCTAGCATGGCCGATATTTTGGCCTCGCAAAAAGACTCGGCCAATGCGGAGTTTTCTAAGTTTATCGATCGCAATTATGTGGATTGGCTCAACAATGAGCAAAATCCTCCCGTCATGTCGCATGATCTGCTCCGCTCTATGGTTTTTCCAGATGTGGACCGCAGCCGACCTACGGTTTTCCTGCTGCTCGATAATCTCCGCTTTGATCAATGGAAAATGATTGAACCCATTATTTCTCGCTATTTCAAGGTAGAAGAAGAGGATTACTTTTACAGCATTTTGCCCACGACCACTCAATATAGCCGCAATGCTATTTTCAGTGGGATGATGCCTGGTGAAATTGCCAAACGCCATCCCGATCTTTGGCTAAATGACAACGAAAAAGGCGGCAAAAACCTACATGAAGCAGAGCTTTTGGGCCATCAAATTCAACGGGTGTTTCGCAAGCCGATTCAATATGGCTACTATAAGGTGACCAATATGGATGGCGGCAAACATTTGGTGGATAATATCCACAACTATATCCAAAATAACGACCTCTTCTGTATTGTCTATAACTTCATCGACATGCTATCGCATGCACGGACCGAAATGGACATCCTCAAGGAGTTGGCCGCAGATGAAAAAGCCTACCGCTCGCTCACGGTCTCTTGGTTTGAACATTCTCCACTTTGGGAGGCGCTCAAATCTATTGCCCAACAAGATGTGCAGCTCTTTATTGCCACAGATCACGGAAGTATTCGGGTGCATCAACCTTCTAAGGTGGTGGGCGACCGAGAAACCACTACAAATCTGCGCTATAAGGTGGGCCGTAATTTACAATACGACCGCAAAGATGTCTTTGATATCCGTCGACCTGAAGATGGTAAGTTGCCTCGCCCGAATGTGAGCTCTACCTTTATCTTTGCCAAAAACGACCGCTTTTTCTTGTATCCCAATAATTATAACCACTACAATAATTATTACAGCAATACTTTTCAGCATGGGGGAATTTCTCTAGAGGAAATCATTTGTCCCATTATCAAATTGCGTTCAAAATAAGGGGAAATGGCCAAGAAGAAATATTATGTCGTTTGGGAAGGCCATGAAACGGGAATTTTTAATTCTTGGGCTGATTGCGAAGCGCAAATCAAGGGCTATCCCCAAGCAAAGTATAAAAGCTATACGAGTTTGAGCGAAGCCCAAGAAGCCTTGGCGGGAAACTATTGGGCGGCAGTAGGCAGCGGAAAAAAGAAGAGCAGCAGCCAACCTTCTACAGAGATGGAAAAGGAGGTGGTCTGGCATAGCCTTTCGGTAGATGCGGCCTGTAGTGGCAACCCTGGCGTCATGGAATACCAAGGCGTAGACACGCAGACGGGCCGTCGCATTTTTCATCAGAAGTTTGCTTTGGGGACCAACAACATTGGGGAGTTTTTGGCCCTAGTGCATGGCTTGGCCTATCTGCAAAAAGAAGAATTGCCCAATTTGCCAATTTATACTGATTCTCGAACGGCAATGAGCTGGTTGCGGAACAAAAAAGTGAAAACGAATTTGGTCCAAAATGCCAGAACCAAACAACTTTTTGTCCTCATTCAGCGGGCAGAAAATTGGCTAAAAAACAACAGCTATGAAAATCCTATTTTGAAATGGGATACTGAAAACTGGGGCGAAATCCCCGCCGATTTTGGCCGAAAATAAAGGGCTTGGTCCAGAAGGGCGCGAAGCGCCCGCCGGCCTAGCGATGCGGCGGGGTGGCCGTAAGGCCAGACCCAGCGGGCGAAGCCGGCGCAGGGCCGAGCAGACCTGCGAGCCCCAAAGCGTAGCGCCGCAGCTTTGCTGCGGAGGCCCCAAAAACAACAGAAAAAAAACATTCATGCAAAACAGAACATCAGCATTATGGCTCAGTTGGAGTTTGAGCCTTCTATTTTTATTGTCTACGGCTTGCAAAACGGCCGAAAAAGTACAAATTGATCCTAGTCAGCGCCTAGAAAACTCCTTGCTTTGGGAGATCAAGGGCAAGGGCATCAAAACCTCTTATTTGTTTGGGACCATTCACATGATTGGCGAAAAAGACTATAGTTTCAGTGAAAAAGCGGAGGCGGCTTTGGATAAAAGCAAGCGCTTAGTTTTAGAAATTGATATGTCGAATATGATGCAAATGGGGATGCAAATGTTGAGCTTGGCGCCCATGCAAGATGGCAAAAAGCTAAAAGATTTGTTGCCTGCGGAAGACTATGAACTGATCAAAACCTATTTTACGGAAGAGGCGACGAATCCAGAATTGAAGATGATGCCTTTTTCGATGATTGAGGGCTGGAAACCGATGTTGTTGCAATCATTTCTGTATCAAGATATGATTGAGGGCGCGACCAAAGCCTATGAGATGGAATTGATGGCCATGGCCAAAAAACGCAACATGAGTTTTGGGGGATTGGAGACCATTGCGGACCAAATGAATGTCTTTGAAAAGATTCCGTATAAAGATCAAGCTCAGGCTTTGTTGGAAGGCGTAAAAGGCTTGAAAAATGGCGATGAATCGGGAAAAACAGAATTTGCTCAATTGGTAGAACTCTATAAAAAAGCCGATGTAGATGGTTTGATTGAGAGCAGCAGCGAGCAGATGGAAGAAATGGAAAACTCTGAAGAAGAGCTTTTGATTAAGCGCAACAACAACTGGATTCCCCTCATCAAAGAGTTTTCTAAAAAAGAAGCTTGTTTTTATGCGGTGGGAGCGGCCCATTTGGGTGGCCCACATGGGGTTATTCGTTTATTGCGCAAAGAGGGCTATCAACTTACGCCCATTGATATCAAAAATTAAGAGATGAGAATTATTAAACCGCCTTATTCCTTTGAAAAAGGACCTCAGGAAAAGCTACTTTTTTTGGCGGGGAGTATAGATATGGGAAAAGCTCAAGATTGGCAATCTTGGGTGGGCTATCAACTGCTAAAAGAAGATTTGCTCATTCTGAATCCCCGCAGAGATGGTTGGGACAACAGTTGGGAACAAAGCATTGAACATCCTAAATTCAAGGCGCAGGTAGATTGGGAACTCAAGGGCTTAGAAGAGGCTGATTTTAGACTTTTTCACTTTGAGCCGCATACCCAATCGCCAATTACCTTAATGGAATTGGGTTTGTTTGGACCAAAAAAGGGCAGCATTGTTCATTGCCCCAAAGACTTTTGGCGAAAAGGCAATGTCGATATCGTCTGCCAACGCTATGGGATTCCCCAAGTGGATAGTTTAGAGGCCGCACTCGATCAAATTCGAGCTTGGCTGTAGTTCTTAAAGGGAGGTTAAGCCTCCCTTTGGTCTTTTTTTAGCTTGCTAAAAGTCGTATTTTCTAAAAAACAATTGCTTATGCGTACTAGCATTTTTATTCTTTGCTTTTGGCTCACTGCCCTTGGCCTTCGGGCCCAAGGTTACATCCTGCTCCCTATGGATGAGGCCCAAAGCAATCACCTAAAAGCCTATGGAATTACCTATAAGGTTTTAGAACTAAAACAGGAGGCTTGGTGGCTGCTCAACTATCGGGGCGGAAGTTTTGCTTTTCCCTATTCTGATGTCTTCAAAAAGGAGTGCATTACCCGTGGGGTGCGCTTTGAGATTTTGGCCGAAGCCAAATTCAATAATATCCTCAACCAAATTGCCGATCCAGAGGTCAATATGGAGGCCATGAAGCTAGAGGTTCCCCCAAAAATTGCCGTTTATAGCCCTACCGTAAATGCCCGTGGAAAAGAAATTCAGCCCTGGGATGATGCGGTGACCTTGGTCCTCACTTATGCCGAAATCCCCTACGATTTGGTCTATGATGATGAGGTGCTCGATATGAAATTGCCCGAATACGATTGGCTGCACCTCCACCACGAGGATTTTACGGGCCAATACGGAAAATTCTACGCCAGCTATAACAATCAGCAATGGTACCGAGAATATGTCCGAAATATGGAAAATCTCGCCCAAAAACACGGCTTTAATAAGGTTTCTCAACTCAAATTGGCCGTAGTAAAACGCATCCAAGAGTTTGTGGCTGGCGGCGGCTTTATGTTTGCCATGTGCTCGGCTACCGATACCTATGATATCGCTTTGGCCGCCGAGGGAGTCGATATTTGCGACCATATGTATGATGGCGATCCCGCAGATCCTCAGGCCCAATCTAAACTCGATTTTAGCAAAACCTTTGCCTTCAAAGATTTTCAATTGGTCCGAGATCCCTATAAATACGAGTATTCTACTATCGATGCCTCGCCCATGACGGCCCCCGCCCGCCGAGTGCAAGACAAACAAGATTACTTCAATCTCTTTGAGTTCTCGGCCAAATGGGACCCGGTTCCCAGCATGCTCACGCAATGCCACAACCGCACCGTTAAGGGCTTTATGGGCCAAACGACGGCCTTCCGAAAAACACAATTGAAGTCAAATGTGCTGGTCCTTGGCGAAAATAAGGCAGCCAATGAGGCCCGCTACATTCACGGCACTTTCCAAAAAGGCTTTTTTAGCTTTTATGGCGGCCACGATCCCGAGGATTACCGCCATTTTGTGCATGATCCCGCCACCGACCTCAATCTACACCCCAACTCAGAGGGCTACCGATTGATCCTCAATAATGTGCTTTTTCCTGCCGCTAAAAAGAAAAAACGCAAAACTTAATTCGATAATGATAGTCTGCTTTTGCAGACTATTTTTTTGGGCCTCCCGCCTGCGGCGGGCGCTACGCTTTGGGGCTCGCAGGTCTGCTCGGCCCTGCGGCGCTTCGCCGGCTGGGTCTGGCCCTACGGGCCACCCCGCCGCATCGCTAGGCCAAATGGAGCAGCTCCGCTTTAAGCCTTTACGCCTAGACGAATCAGCCTCTTCCTATTCAACAACAAAAATTGTCTTTGAATAGCTATCTTTGCCGCAAACCATTCTAAGCCCAACTTGCATCTACTGAGGTGAATGGCTCTTGGCCAAGATCTTCAATAAGCTTAAAACAGATAGCCTTTAACTATGCGTATATTTTACTTTCTCAGTCTTCTTTCACTTCCTCTTTTCTTGTTGAGCTCCTGCTCACAAGACCAACTCAAACGTTTGGAAGTTACGCCCACTGCTTATGGTAGTGTGGACCAAATGTACTTTGTTTGTGATGAATACCTTTGGGATAAATCGCCCATCGGAGATAGCGTCCGCCAATATTTTGAGGCGCTTTATCCCATCACGCCACAACCCGAGCCTATTTTGGACCTGCGGCATGTAGAGAGCCGAGAATTTAATAAGGTCCTCAAAACACATCGCTCTATTGTCATTCTAGTTGACCTTTCTGATGAGGATGAGGCTGGAACTGATTTGGTTCGCCAAGCGCTAGGCGACAAAAAGGTCCAAAAAGCATTTAGTGACCCGACTTACCGCATTGCCGTGCAACGCGATCGCTGGGCCAAGGACCAAACGGTTATTTTTTGGTTCGCTCCTGATCGCCAAAGCTTATTTGAAACCGTTTGCCGAGATTACCAAAAGGTAATCAATATTTTACATGAAAAGGATACCGAAAAACTGGTCAAACAGATCTATTTTTCAGGCCAATCGGAAGAAATAGAAGCAGATATTAGCAAGGGATTGGACCTCAGTATTAGTGTTCCTAAAGGCTATAAAATAGCCCATCAAGATTCGGTGGCCTGCTGGTTGCGCAAAGAAACCAATAAGGTGAGTAGCAATATCTTTATTTATAGTATTGAAAATCCAGCAGCCAACACCTTGAGTCCAGATAGCCTAAAGGCCATCCGCAACCGATTGACCAAGGATTATTTCTCTAGCTGGCAAGAAGGCTCTTACATGCAAATTGATGATGTGAACTTGCCCACTTATTACGAAAAGATTGATTTTGGACAAAGAGAAGCCCTACAAGCTCGAGGGATTTGGTTTATGGCCAATGATTTTATGGGAGGACCTTTTGTTACCTATCTCATTCCCGATCCAGATAATAATCGAATCATTTTGCTCGATGGCTTTATTCATGCCCCTGGCCAAAAGAAACGGCCCGAAATGCGCAAACTGGATGTGATATTTTCCACCTTTGCCCTAAAGACTAAAAAGTAAATGTAAAGGCCCCAAAACCTAAGGTTTTGGGGCCTTTCTGCGTTTAGTAGGCCCGATAGTGCCGCTGGCTGAGGGATGGAGAGGGTGGCCGCAGGCCAGACCGAGCCAGCTTGCTGGCGAAGGGCCGAGCAGACCTGCGAGCTGCGCAATGGCCCGACCCGCCCGTAGGGCGGGGCAGCCCCAACTCCTAATTATCTTCCTCGCCTAGCATTTTTTTAATTTCCAGTAGCTTGAGCATAGATTCAATGGGCGTCATGCGATTGAGATCTAGGGCCTCTACATAGTCCCGCATTTTCTCGAAACGGGGATCGGGAGCGGCATCAAAGATATTGAGCTGCATGGCCTGTACATTTTGGACCGCCTTGAGTTTGTCGCCTAGACTTTCGGCTTTTTCCTCTTGGGCCGAGCGTTGCTCTTCGAGCTGGGCCAAAATTTCGCTGGCACGCAAAATGAGCTGAGGCGGCATGCCCGCCATTTTGGCCACATGAATCCCAAAGCTGTGCTCGGAGCCGCCCGCCTTGAGCTTGCGCAAAAAGATGACCTTTTTGCCGACTTCTTTGGTGGCCACATGAAAATTCTTGATGCGGTCAAACTGTTGGGCCAACTCATTGAGCTCGTGATAATGGGTGGCAAAGAGCGTTTTGGGCCGCGCATTGGGGTTATTATGCAGATATTCGGCAATGGCCCAAGCAATAGAAATGCCGTCATAGGTGCTGGTTCCCCGCCCAATTTCATCCAATAAAATGAGGCTGCGGTTCGAGATATTATTGAGAATGCTGGCCGTTTCGTTCATTTCCACCATAAAGGTTGACTCGCCCGAAGAGATATTATCGGAGGCGCCTACTCGGGTGAAAATGCGGTCAATCATGCCCAATTTAGCGCTATCGGCAGGGACAAAGGCGCCCATTTGGGCCATCAGGGAAATTAAGGCCGTTTGTCGCAAAAGGGCCGATTTACCCGACATATTTGGGCCAGTAATCATTAAAATCTGCTGCCGCTCATTATCTAAAAAGATATCGTTGGGTACATAAAGTTCTCCCGCTTTGAGTTGTTGCTCAATCACGGGATGACGGCCCGCCTTAATCTCGATTTCGAGCCCCTCATGCATTTCGGGCCGGCAGTAATTCTGCTCCAAGGCCAAAAGATGATAGCTATGCAGGCAATCCAATTGGGCCACTAGTTGGGCATTGGTTTGTACTGGACGGATATAATCATTGAGGAAAAAGACCAATTCTCCAAATAGCTTTTGCTCTAAGGCAATAATTTTCTCTTCGGCAGAAAGGATTTTCCCCTCCAACTTCTTCAGCTCCTCACTAATGTAGCGCTCAGAATTGGTCAGGGTTTGTTTGCGCACCCAATGATCGGGAATCAGGTCCTTATCTTTATAGCGATTGGTTACTTCTAGGTAGTAGCCAAAAACATTATTGAAGCCAATTTTGAGCTTATCGATGCCCGTTTCTTTGGCTTCTTTCACCCGAATGCGTTCTAAGTGTTCGCGGCTATTGGCGATCAGATCGCGCAATTCATCTAGCTCTTCCGACACGCCCTGGCTAATAAAACCGCCCTTATCCGTTTTGACCGCAGGATCTTCTTTTAGCCAATTCTCTACTCTTTGGCAGAGTAGGGGACAAAGCTGCATGCGCTCGGCAATAGATTGCAATTGGGGCTGTTGTTCTTGGGCCAAAACCTCTTTAATTGGGGCCAAAGCAAGAATAGAGCGCTGCAATTGGCGTACCTCTCTAGGGTTGATTTTTCCTAGGGGAATTTTGGCCACCAAGCGTTCTAAATCGCCTAGTTGCTGCAATTGTTCCGCAATCACTAGGGCCAAGTTGGGCTGATCGATAAAGGCTTGGACCACCTCATGCCGACTTTGCACCGCCTTGATATCTTTACGAGGCATCAAGACCCATTTGCGGAGCAAACGGCTCCCCATCGGCGAAATGGTTTTGTCCATGACATCCAATAAACTTACGCCAGAACTATAGGCGCTGCCCACCAACTCTAAGTTGCGAATGGTGAAACTATCCATCCATACATAGCGATCGGTGGGAATCCGAGCAATCTGCACAATATGCTTGAGATTTTTGTTCTCGGTGGTTTGTACATAATGCAAAATAGCCCCCGCGGCAATTTGGGCCATTTCCAATTGCTCAATCCCAAAGCCTTTTAAGGAGCTTACCTCAAATTGCTCCAGCAGTTTTTCTCGGCTATAATCAGGCATAAATACCCAATCTTCTATACCATAAGTATAATAACGCTCGCCAAAACGCTCCAAAAGTTCTTTCTTCTGGTTTTTGGCATAAATGAGCTCGGCGGGCTGAAAATTTTGCAGCAGTTTCTCTATACTGCTCGTATTTCCCTCTACCACCAAAAACTCAGCAGTAGAAATATCGAGCAGAGCCAAACCCAACTGATCTTTGCGCCCAATGTGCAGGGCCGCCAAAAAGTTGTTGCTTTTGTGGTCCAGAATATTATCGTTGGTGGTAATACCAGGCGTAACCAGCTCCACAACTCCCCGCTTTACAATCTTATTTTGCTTAGAGGGCTTTTCCAGCTGGTCGCAAACCGCCACCCGATAACCTGCCCGCACCAATTTGGGCAAATAAGTATCTAAGGAATGATGCGGAAAACCCGCTAGCTCAATCTTCGAAGAGCCATTGTTCCTTGCCGTCAGCGTAATGCCCAAAACTTTGGCGGCAAGCACTGCATCGCTGCCAAAAGTTTCATAAAAATCACCTACTCGAAAGAGCAGCACCGCATCAGGATATTTTTGCTTAAAATCATTGTATTGCGCCATTAAAGGCGTCACTTTGGTCTTTTTACTAGACTTGGCCAATTTCATTCGGCTTTAAGAGGTCAATATAATAGGCCCTTTCAAAAAACGCTCTTTTTGAAAAGTAGAGGCTGTTCTTCCGTCAAAAAACGCCTTTTTTGACGGAGGGGGGCTGTTCTTCCGTCAAAAAACGCTCTTTTTGAAGGAAGGGGGCTGAAAATAAGGTTTAAATCTTAGTGAGTAGACTAAAAAGTCTAGGGTTAATATAAATATGACTATTTGCATACTCTCTTTTTTCCAGGAAGCCTAGCTCAAATAGTTGCTCTAAGTACCTGCGAGCAGTAGATTCACTTTTTCCAATAGCTAATTGTAAATGTTCTACCTTAGTATAAACATGTTTAAACAAATGCTCTAACAGATCTTTGCTATATATTCTAGGTAGTGCAGCCTGAACTTGATTTTTATAGTCTTTCATTAGCCCTAATATGGCTTGAATATTTTGGATTGTACTTCTAGCGGTTTGAATAACACCTTCTAAGATATAAAGCACCCAAGAATCCCAGTCACCATGATCCCGAACAGCTTGTATGCGTTCATAGTAAGCAGCTTTTGTAGCAATAATATATTTACTGAGATAAAGAATAGGATAGTCTAAAAGTCCTTGGGTACATAGATATAAAATGTTAATAATCCGCCCAGTCCTCCCATTACCATCATAAAAAGGATGAATACTTTCAAACTGAAAGTGAATCACGGCCATCTTTATTAAAGGGTCTAAATGATCCATTTCGGGCTCATTGATATAGGCCTCTAAGTTAGACATCAGGTCCTTTATCTCTTTTGCATCTTGAGGGGGCATGTAGATTAAATTGCCGTAAGCATCTCGCAAACTAGTGCCCGCCTGTGTCCGAAACCCAGCATTATTGGCTTCCAATTCTTCCTGAATTTGTAGGATGTGACGGTTGAGTAATAAACCCTGCTCTTGTATTAAAGCAAAACCCATTTTTAGAGCCGAAGCATAATTTAATACTTCTTTGGTGCTCAAATTAGCTACTTCTTGTGTAGAACGAGCCGAATAAAGCGCATCATGAGTGGTAACAATATTCTCCACGGCAGAGCTTTCTTTGGCCTCTGTTAAAATCAAACTATCTACTAGAATGCTAGCATTGGGCAGTGTTCCAGTTACTCCCTTTAGTTCCGCTAATACACGGTTGGCCTCAATGGCTTTTTTCAATAAGGGAATAGTCTCTAGCTCTTCTCTAGGAGGTAATTTTAATACTTGATAGCTCATCTCTTGCTCTTTTTTTGATTTCTTGGGGCCTCCTGCCTGCGGCAGGCGCTACGTTCCGCAGCTCGCTATTCGCTCGGCCCTTCGCCGCTTTTAGCGGCTCGGTCTGGCCCTGCGGGCCACTGCTGCACATCGCTAGGCCAGCCAGCTACAACTGCTTACGGTACCAAAAGCTATCTTGCTCAATAGGAGAGGCGCCTAATATTCTAAACTGATAATGGGCCAGCAAGCGCTTTGAGGCTTCATTATCTCGATGCGTGTGGGCATGAACATAGCGCAAGCCCAATTGCTCATTGGCATATTCAAGGACCAATTTTAAGGCGGCTTTCATTAGGCCTTGTCGCTGTACGTTGGGGTGTAGTTCATAGCCGACTTCTGCTTCTTTGCGGTCATCCGAAAAGCTAAATAGGCAAATAGCCCCCAGCATTCTGGGGTGCCCAGGCAAAGAAATGGCCCAACTAATACTTTTTCCCGTTTCAATATGCTCTTGGAGCATTTCAATATGGGCCAAGCTTTCGGCTTCAGATTGATGCAAAGGCCGATTGACATAGCGCATTTGCTCGGCATCGGAGCGCAACTGAAACAGCGCTCTGGCATCTTCTTCCTCCATATAACGCAAAAGTAGTTGGTCGTTTTGGAGCATCGGAAAAGGCTTAAAATAACTCATGGGCTAGCTGTTTTAGTGGAGCCAAGAGGGGCATTGCTGCAATTTGGCCACAGTTGAAATGGGCTTTGGGACAGGCGGTATAGCCATGCGAGCCACAAGGCCAGCAGGCCGGAGCCGGTTGCTGATGAATAATAAATTGCGTTTTGGACAAAGGGCCAAAACCATAGCTGGGCGAGGTAGAGCAAAAAACAGCCGCTACGGGCGCATCTATGGCCGAACAAATGTGCAAGGGCGCAGAATCTAATACATAATTGAGTTTTGCGCCTTTCATTAAGGCCACATCTTGCAAAAAGCTGTGCTGCCCCGCCAAATTGTGCAAATTGGGGCGACTGGCCAATTGGACCAAAGCCTGAGCATGTTCCCGATCGGCTGGGCCACCTAAAATATAAACATAGAGTGATTTGGGCAATTGTTGAATCAATTCGGCCCAAACGGCTAAAGGCAGGCGTTTGGTCTCCCACAAAGAGGCTGGCGAAATCGTAATATAAGGCTTTTGCCCATAATTTTCTGCTACAAAATCCCAATCTTCTGCGCTGGGGTAGAGCTTGGGCATGGCGGCTTCTTTATCGGTAAAAGCGGCAATTAGACGATGGTTTCTATAGACCTCTTGTTCGGCCCAAATATGCTCCTCTGCTTGGTTAAAGGCCCAAGAAAAAGGATTTTTCTTAAAGCCTACTACTTTTTTCCCTTTAGAGAGGCTGGCTAAGAGGCCAGCAGTAAAATGCCGGTGGCAATTGACGACCAGATCGTAGTTTTGGGGCCGAATATGGGCCAAAAGTTGCCGAATAGAGCGCCATTTATTGCTGCGATCTAGCTCTAGCAATTGATGAATATGTGGATGGCCTTTGAGGATACGGCCTTGGCCCTTGCGGATCAAGAGATCAATTTGGGACGAAGGGTAATACGCCTTGAGTTTTTCGATCAGGGCAGTGGCCAGAATAAGGTCGCCTAAAAAGGCGGGTTGAATAATGAGTATTTTGTCCATAATCGTATTGAGGTCCAGCAAGGCGCGCAGCGCCTTAATTTGACGACCGAAGGGAGGCAAATGGCCTAGCGATGTGCAGCAGTGGCCCGCAGGGCCAGACCGAGCCGCTGAAAGCGGCTAAGGGCCGAGCGAATAGCGAGCTGCGAAACGTAGCGCCGACGAGCGTAGCGAGGCGGAGGCCCAAAAACAGCAGCGAGCCGCGACAAGCAGCCTCGGTAGCGTCTTAGCTTTGCTTTGGAGGCCCCAAAATAAAAGCACAAAGTTAGTAAACTGCATGGAGATGAAAAGGAGTTTGGCCCCTATTTAAAAATTGAACAAAAAAGGCGATATTTGCCCCAAAGTATTTTCCCCCAATAAATTGGACTACTTATGTCATCAGAAAATAAACCGGCAGTGGCCGCTTCGGAGTTGACTTATCGTCAGCAACACAAAAAAAGCTTCAAGCGCATTATGCGTTGGGTTTGGGGTATTTTTTTGCTGGGCTTTGTCTCTGTCTTTAGTCTTTTTGCTTATCTCTCTACACAGCTTCCTTCTTTTGATCAGTTGGAGAATCCCCAGTTGCGTTTGGCCTCGGAGGTCTATAGTAGTGATGGAGAGCTTTTGGGCAAGTATTATATTGAGAATCGGACCTTAGTGACTTATGATAGCATTGCGCCAGCGGTGGTCAATGCTTTGGTGGCTACAGAAGATGCTCGTTTTTATAGCCATTCGGGCATTGATCCTGAGGCTTTGGCGCGGGTGTTGGTCAAAACCATCGTTTTTCAGCAGCGGAATGCGGGAGGAGGAAGTACGATCTCGCAGCAGTTGTCTAAACTGCTGGTGGGGCGGCCAGATACACGAGGCATGGGGACCGTAGAGCGGCTTTGGACCATTTTGCAGGTGAAGCTCAAAGAGTGGTTGACGGCTGTGAAATTAGAGCGTTCTTATACCAAAAAAGAGATCATCACGAATTATCTCAATGAGTTTGACTTCTTGTATAATGCTCATGGTATTCGTTCGGCTGCTGAAACTTACTTTCAGAAAAGACCTAGTGAACTGAGCGTGCCAGAGGCGGCTATGTTAGTTCGGATGCTGAAAAATCCAGCATTATTCAATTACCGCCGAGATATGGAAAAGGCCTTAAAAGGCCGAGAGGTGGTGTTGAAAAATATGCAGATGGCGGGGCATATCACAGAGGCCGAATATCATAAATACCGCCAAGAAAAAATCAATAAGGGCAGCTTTCAGGTCTTGAACCACAATGAGGGGCAGGCCACCTATTTCCGCGAATATTTGCGGGAGTACGTCAAGGAGGTATTGAGTCGACCAGAAAACCTCAAGCCCAATGGCGAAGCCTATGATGTTTATCGCGATGGCTTGAAAATTTATACCACTATTGATTCTAGAGCCCAGCGCAATGCGGAGCAAGCTGTTTGGGATCACCTCAGTCAGCATCAAGAAAAGCTATTTAAGCATTGGAAAGATTGGAACATGGTAGATCCGCCGATTGGCTACAGCAAATACAATCCTTGGACCTACAAAACGCATAAAAACACAGAAGATGAAATCCAGTTGCGTTTGCGGGCCTTGGATCGTTTAATTTGGAACTCTGAGCGCTATCAGGCGGTCCGTGAGGACTATCTTAAAACCGCGGCAAAATATGAATTGCGAGATATTGATATTTCTCGTTTGCAAACCTTAGAGCGAGCCAATAAAAAACGCAATAAAAAGGAACAGGCCGAGGCCATTCTTGCTAGTTGGGAAAAAGAGGGTTATGCAACTAAAAAGCAGGTCGCTCTTTATCGAGATTTGCTCAAATCGGGCAAATGGGAAGCGATTAAAGGCGAATATCAGGAACTGCTTAAGTATATGCAGACCCCTGTAGAAATGCGCATTTTTGCCTATCAGAAAAATGGAGAACATTGGGGGCC
This sequence comes from Saprospira sp. CCB-QB6, assembly GCF_028464065.1. Classification (NCBI taxonomy): domain Bacteria; kingdom Pseudomonadati; phylum Bacteroidota; class Saprospiria; order Saprospirales; family Saprospiraceae; genus Saprospira; species Saprospira sp. CCB-QB6. The sequence goes on from NZ_CP116808.1 coordinate 2,052,485, forward strand.
AGGAACCAAGGATACCTTGATGAGTCCGCTAGATTCTATCCGCTATCACCGTATGTTCTTACAAACGGGTTCTGTTTCTATAGAGCCGCAAACAGGACATGTAAAAGCTTGGGTAGGGGGGATTGACCATCACTACTTTAAGCTCGATCACGTAAGTATGGGGGGATTATATGTTCATCCCAACAAGCAACGTCCTGGACAAAGCTATACCAAAGCAGGCCGTCAGGTGGGCTCTAGTATGAAGCCCTTTCTTTATGCACTCAACATTGATTTGAGAGGCTATTCGCCCTGCTATGAGGTGGAAGATGTAAAAATTACGATTGAAAAAGGCTATGGCGATTTTGGCTTAATTAAAAACTGGACCCCAAAAAATGCCAATGGCAAATATAGCGGACAGCGCCTAACTCTAACACAAGCACTTCGCCAGTCACTCAACTCTGTTTCTGCTCAACTGATGAAAGACTTGGGCAGTACCGAACGCTTTAGATCCTTTTTGCATGAGGCGGGAATTGATACCGCTAAAGTGCCTGCTTCGCCAACAATTTGTTTGGGAACACCTGATTTAACGCCTTTAGAAATGGCCGCCGCTTATTGCATCTTTGCTAATCAAGGGGTGTATAATGAACCTGTATTTGTAGAGCGTATTGAGGACCGCCACGGTAACCTCATCTATAACTCTGCCGATCAAATCACCCAACAAGTATTGACAGAAGGAAGCGCCTACGTGATGAGCCAAATGCTCAAAAGTGTACAAGCTGGAGCGCCCGGCTTCCAAGGCATCAAAAGTACTTATGGAGGAAAAACAGGAACTACAAACTTCCAAGCCGATGGTTGGTTTATGGGCATTACGCCCAATCTTGTGGTTGGCACTTGGGTAGGTTGCGATGATCGCTTTATTCGCTTTCGTAGCCTACAATACGGTCAAGGGGGAAGTATGGCCCGCCCGATCTTCCAAAATGTTCTTCGTTACCTAGAAGCAGATGAAGCCTTTGGGCTAGATACTAAGGCCAGGTTTGCCGAGCCAGAGCGTATCGACCGCGAAATGAATTGCCTTAAATATGCACAGTTTGGCCGTGGCGATACCTTTGATGAAGAAGGTGAAGATATGACTAACCAAGATGAAATTTACAATCAAGATTATGACGACTTAGAGGCCGCACCGGCCACTAAGAAACAGCTTAAGGATAAACCACAGCAGCCGCCTAGCAATCAGGATGGCAGCCGGTAGACTATTGGCTGTATACAAGATTCCAAAACGGGCGGCTTCCAAATCGGGAGGCCGCCCATTTTGTTTTAATTCACTATTTATTTCTAATCCTATGCAATGGAATGATGCGCTAGAGCGCTACGAATTGGGCCAAGTTGCCCTAGAAGATTTAGTTCAAGAGTTTGGTAGCCCGCTATTTGTCTATGATAGCGAAAAAATTAAATCTCAATATCTGAAGATGGAGCAAGCCCTATCCGCCTGCCCCTCCGTTAAAATTAACTATGCTTGTAAGGCCCTAAGCAACCTGACGGTCCTCAAGCTATTACGTAGCCTTGGCGCTGGACTAGATGCCGTTTCCTATCAAGAAATTAAGTTGGGCTTGGCCGCTGGCTTCGCTCCCGAAGATATCATTTATACCCCAAATTCAGTAGGTGCAGAGGAGCTAGAAGCCGCCCTCGCTCTAGGCGTCAAACTCAATATCGATAATATCGAAATGCTAGAGTATTTGGGCCACAAATATCCCGGTCAAGCTTTTTGTATCCGAATTAACCCCCATATTATGGCTGGTGGAAATGCAAAAATTTCTGTGGGCCATATCGACTCTAAATTTGGCATTTCTATCCACCAAATGCCCCTGGTCGAACGAATTGTAAGCAGCCTCAAGCTCAATATTGAAGGGGTGCACATGCACACGGGCTCCGATATTTTGAATGTGGAGGTCTTTTCTATGGCTGCCGATATTCTCTTCAATATTGCCCGCAAATTCGATACGCTCCGCTATATAGATCTGGGCAGTGGCTTTAAAGTGAAGTACAAAGAAAGCGATATCGAAACCGATATGCAGGAGTTTGGCCAAGAGATTTCTCAACGCTTTAATGCCCTTTGCGAGGAGTTGGGCCGAGAACTTACCCTGATGTTTGAACCCGGAAAGTATTTGGTCAGCGAATCAGGCTGCTTTTTGGCCCAAGCTAATGTGATTAAACAAACAATTTCTACCATTTTTGTCGGTATAGATAGCGGCTTTAACCACCTTATCCGCCCCATGTTCTACGATGCCTATCACGAGATTGTCAATATCTCGAACCCCACGGGCAAACCCAAAATTTATACGGTGGTGGGCTACATTTGCGAGACCGATACTTTTGGCTATAACCGCAAACTGGCCGAGGTCCGAGAAGGCGATATTTTGGCCTTCAAAAATGCAGGTGCCTACTGCTTTTCTATGGCCTCCAATTACAATTCTCGCTACCGCCCTGCAGAGGTCCTCTTGCACGAAGGCAAGGCTTATCTCATCCGCGAGCGAGAAACTTTTGAAGATCTGATTCGCCTACAAGCTGATTTAGATATTTTTTAGGGGCCCGCGTCCAGCAAGCTGGCCGCCGCTATGCTCCGCAGCTCGCTGCTCGCTCGGCCCTGCGGCGGCATAGCCGCCTAGGTCTGGCCCTGCGGGCCACTGCTGCACATCGCTAGGCCATTTGCCCCATCTTCGCTCAAACGGCTAAGAAGGTCAATCAGGTTGTTTGGGCCAAAAAAAGGGGAGCCGCTAGCGGCTCCCCTTTTTTTACATATTGAGGTAACGCATTAACCCCTCATAACGATCTCGCAAATCGTCTAAATATTCTGATTCATAAAAGGATTCTACCTCATAACCAAAACGCTCTAAAGTCGCTACCACATGCTTAAGATCTTGCCGATTCAGCTTGAGCGTCAACTCTAAATGAGCATCTGTTGGAGCCGAAGAAATAAAACAACTCAAAACCTTGCAGTTTTCCGTTTCAATCAAACGGGCAATCTCGGCCAAAGAGTAATCACGAGCAGGCATGCGGACCAGCAACATGCCCCCAGGATGAGAAATCGCTCCCGTTTCAGCAAAATGCCGAAGCAAGTTCTCTAAGGTAATTAAACCCAAATAATTTTGTTCTTGGTCCAAAACAGGAACCACCGTCAAATTGGTGTCTACAATCAGTTTCATCACCTCAAAAAGGTGCTGACCAGGCTCTACACTCTTATGCAGCAAAATGGGCTCATTCTCCAAAATGCTTTCTTCTGGTGCATTAAAGTTGAGTAGCTCATCCTCAGAAAGGATGCCCAAAAGCTGTCGATCCTCTACAATAGGGAGGTGTCGAACATGGAAATCACTCATCCAATTAAGGGCTTTTTCGCCACTATCGCTGGCCCGCAAAGGGGGCACGGCATAAGAGATCAAATTGGCTGCAAGCATAAGCATATTATTTTGTGAGGGCCAGATAGCGGAGCCAGTTGGCCAAAAGTGAGAGTCCCTGAGGGCTAAGTATTGATTCTGGATGAAATTGTACTCCCCAAACTGGGGCCAATTTATCCCGTAATGCCATAATTTCCCCGCTTGGGCTAAAAGCCGTGGCTTCTAGACGACTAGGCAAATTTTCTAAAATGAGCGAATGGTAACGCATCACCGACATTGGCTGAGGCAAATCTTCAAAAAGACCATTTCCCTGATGACTAATCTCAGAGACCTTGCCATGCATGGGCAATTTGGCCCGCTCTAAGTCCGCCCCCCATTTTAAACCAATGGCCTGATGTCCTAAACAAATGCCCAAAGTGGGAATTTTCAAGGCATAGGCCAAATCTAGGGCAGCCATGAGTTGCCCCGCTTTTTCGGGCCGTTCTGGACCAGGAGAAAGGAGTAAACCATCCCAATTACCTTGGGCCAATTGCGACAGCAAATCCGCCGCATCATTTCTAATGACCTCTACCTTACATTCTAAACGTAAGAAGTAATCATAAAGATTAAAGGTAAAGGAATCATAATTATCTATTAGCAATAAACGCATTTAGTCTTCTTCTTCAGTATTCAAGCTAGAACTATCTGGTTTTGGGGCTGGGGAAGGCTTCTTTTTGAGGCTATCTAGACTATAATCTTCTTTGATAAACAAATCATCTAAGCGAGGGCCATCATCTTCTTTGTAGGCGCCACCTTCCCGCAATTGGTCCAATGACTTTTTCATGTACTTGGTAAAGCTTCCCACATAGGGGGCAATCCGTTCCAATACGGCTGTTCCTACATTGGGGATCTTTTGAACATAGGGATAAAAAAAGGAGCTATGCTCCAGCTTTTCAGGTCTTAAAACATGGGCTTGGCTAAAAAAAGTGACTAGGACCGAAAACAAAAAGCTAAACATGCCCGACATCATAAATCCACCCACCGCTCGTGTAAACTGATTGACCCTTTTGCTGGTTACATTTTTGTCAAAGAGCAAAAAGAGAATGCGCGCAATGGCCATAATGCCAAAAAGAGAGACTAAAAAGGCCACAAAAGGCAAAAAGGCCGAGTCAATTTCTATGGTTAAGCTGATTAAATCGCTTAAGGCAGGGGTAATATACATAGATACGCCTAAGGCCACAATAAGGGAGATTATAAATAGTACTACCTTAATGAGACCATAGACGTAGCCAAAATAAAAGCCATAGGCTACCATGATAATAAAAACGATATCAACGCCCATGCTTCTTTATTTATCCGAGTAGTTGCTTGACTGTAGCCGAAATGCTTTTGCCATCGGCTTTACCCAGCAATTTTTTGCTGGCGATGCCCATAACACGGCCCATATCTTTCATGCTGCTTGCGCCAGCTTCTTCAATGATGGTCTTAATTTCAGCAACCAAAGCATCACCTTCTAGTTGTGCGGGCAAAAATTCTTTAATGATGGCGATTTCTTCCGCTTCAATTTGCGCAAGTTCTTCGCGGCCTTGTTCTTGATAAGTAGCTAGAGATTCTTCTCTTTGCTTAGCCATCGTTTGCAACATTTTGAGCTCACGCTCTTCCGTAATTTCGGCTCCAGTGCCGTCGGTTTGCATCAGGAGAAGTTGTGCCTTAATGGCGCGAATGGTCCGTTTACGGGCCTCATCCTTGTTCTTCATGGCCGTTTTTAGGCCCTCTTTGATGCGTTCACTAAGTGACATAAATTTATTTTTTGCAGATTAAAAATTACTTGGGCTAACTCACTGAAGCGCTGAATAGTTCAGGCCCTCAGCAAAGTTCGGCTAAACTAGCCCAATAAACTAATAGATTTCTGCTTAAATTTGTAATAGTTCATCTATGGATTTTGGGGAACTAGGGCGCTTGGTCCAAATGGCCTAGCGATCTGCAGCAGTGGCCGCAGGCCAGACCTAGGCGGCAAAGCCGCCGCAGGGCCGAGCGAGCAGCGAGCTGCGGAAGGTAGCGCCGACGAGCGAAGCGAGGCGGAGGCCCCAAAAAAATAAAAAATAATCAATCTTATGTACAGACTAGTTTCCACTTTTGGCTGTTTGGCCCTTTTGTTTTTGCAACAAGCGGCTTTTGGGCAAATTGAGTTTTTTCAGGGCAGTTTTGCCGAGGCCCAAGCTTTGGCTAAAAAAGAACACAAAATCATTTTTTTGGATGCTTATGCTAGCTGGTGCGGCCCCTGTAAACGCATGGCTAAAACCGTGTTTTCGCAGGCAGAAGCAGGCGATTTTTACAATAAGCATTTTGTCAATTTGAAAATTGATATGGAAAAAGGGGAGGGGCCAACTTTGGCTAGAAAGTATCAGGTTTCGGCTTATCCCACCCTACTTTTTATTGATGCAGAAGGGGAATTGGTCCATTATCAAAGAGGAGGTCTGCCTATTGATCGCTTTTTGCAGTTGGGGCAAACGGCCTTGTCTAAAATTGACCATAGTGGCGAGTTTGAGGCCCGTTATGAGGAGGGCGACCGCAGCCCAGAATTGCTGCGTGCCTATGCCTATTCGCTTTTGATGAGCGCTAAGCCCAGCCTCAAAATTGCCAATGAATATATTCGGACCCAAGAAGATTGGACAACTAAGGAGAACCTAGATTTTCTCTTTGATTTTGCTTTGGAAGCCGATTGTACAGCCTTTGAACTGCTGCTCGAACAGCAACAAAAAGCAATTGCACAAAAAGGAGAGGAGGAATTCCAAAATCAACTGTTGGCCGCCTGCCGAAGCACTGCCAAAAAGGCCCAAGAGTTCCAAGCGCCTGAACTAATTAAGGAGGCGAGTAAAAAACTAAAAAAAGTAGATGCCAAACTGGCCAAAGAATTTGAAGCCAAGGCTTGGGCCGATTACTACATTGGCCTAAAAGATTGGGCACAAGCGCTAAAATATAGCAAAAAACGCCTCAAGAAATATGGCGATGCCAAAATGCAGCATGAGTATGCCCGCATTTTTGGAGAGGCGCAAACAGAAGAAAAATATACAGCAGAAGCCCTAAAATGGGCTAAATCTGCCTTTGAAGCTCAACCTTCTCAAGAGTATGGCCAAACCTACCTTTACCTATTGCGCAAACTGAAAAAAGAAGAAGAAGCAAAGAAATTGATTCAAGAGCTTCATAAAATAGGGCATTAGATGTCACTTTAACAGCCTAAAACTGTTAAAATATGTCTCTGAGAAGGAGCAAACTTGATTTGGAACAATAGTTGGCTTATTTTAGTAGTTCTAAATCAAGAATGTAAAACAAGAACTATGAAACAACTCTTCCCCCTTAGTTTGTTACTAAGTTTACTATTTTTAGGTCAAGCACTTATTGCTCAGGATGTTAGTGGGATGAATTATCAGTCTTTTCGGCCCTCTATGGCTTGTGAAATTTTGAACTTAGACTTGCCTGAAGGTGCCGAAATTTCGGTCAAATATGCAAGAGGTACTCGTCTACGTATAGATCAAGTGATTACACTAGGAGACGGAGCTAGCCTCCGCGTATTGGAATTTTTAATCAAAAAAGGACGTTACGAACTCAAAGGAGAAGAACAACTACAAGAGCAGGTTTTCCTTGTCACAATGGCCCAAGAACGAAGCGATTTGGTCTTGGCTAAAAAAAGCTGCTCCGAAAGTTTTCGCTACGATATCACGCTTCCCCCTCACATCAAATATGTGCAATATAACGGACAGACCCTGGATCTAGAGCTTTCTGCCTCTAAACACTAATCTCGTCCCTCGTTTTCCTAACTTTGCTAACGGCTGTTTCTCTTTCTTAGAGAGACAGCTTTTTTTATTTTTGGCCCATGAAAAATTCTCCTCTATCAGGGCATGTCTATTGTTTTTTGCCCTACAACCTTTCTTGCCCTAGTGCTCGCTATCGGGCCTATTTCCCACTTAGTAATTTACGGGAATCAGGCCAACTTACTGTAGATTTTATGCAGCCATCGGCCAGTTGGAAAAAACGAATTGCCTTTCTCTGCATTTATTTAGAGGCCCTAATTTGGCCTAAAAGAAATAGCCGAATTTTTATTCAGAAGGTTTGTTCTACTCGCTATTATGGCTATCTATTGCGCTTTTTGGTTTTTTGCCGTCCCAATATCAGTTTTTTTGACTTAGACGATGCCGAAAACTATAGACAGCCAACTCAAAATATGCACTTTTTTTTGCGTAAGGCTAAAGCTTGTAGCCTCGGTAGCCAAGCTCTAAAAGATTATGCGCTTGCTTTTAACGCCAATTGCCGTATTCACACTTCTGCCGTTCCTCAACAAAGTTTGCAAACAGGACCAAAACATCAAGTATTGCGCTTGGTTTGGCTAGGAGATCTCGGAGATGGCCGCAAAAAATCAAAGGCATTCTCGCATAAAACAAATGTCTATAAGCTGCTTTTTCCAGCACTCAAAAAACTCCAATTTCCAATAGAATTACACCTTTTGGGCGTGAAAAAAAAGAGCGACATTCCCGAAATTCAAGCTTATTTTGCTTCATCTCCTCATATTCATTTAGTGATTCCTCAAAACTTAAATTGGGTGGAGGATGATTGGGTGTATACTTACCTGGCTAAGATGGATTTGGGCCTAGCGCCTCTGGTCGATCACCCCTTTAATCAGGCTAAATCAGCCTTTAAAGCAAAGCAATATCTTGCTGTGGGTTTGCCCGTTTTAGCTAGCGATATTGGCGAAAATAGCCGCTTTGTTCAAGAGGGCAAAAATGGCTTCCTTTTCCGAAAAGAGGCCGAATTACTTCAAGCTTTGACCTTCTTTCAAGAACTAGATGCTAAGCAGATGCAAGCATTTCAACTGGCCGCTAAAGCTAGCTTTCAACAATTTAGTATGACCCGCTATGAACAGCAGTTGATGAACATGTTGTTTGATGTGGATTAGGGGCTGCCCCTCGCTTTGCTCGGGTCGGGCTGTGTCAGGGCTCGCTGGTCGCTCGGCCCTGCGCGGGCTACGCCCGCTGGGTCTGGCCTTCGGCCACCCTTTTCCATCCCTCAGCCAGTCGCTGCGCTCCTTTGCGGCGGCTTCGCCGCCTGCTGGACCAAAAAAATATACAGCAGCTTTAGTTTTAATGACTAAACTGAACATCTTGGAAAAAAAAACCTATTTTATCAATTCTCTATGGTAGCAGATTTGAATAATCCCTATGACTAAACGATCTCTTTATCTTCTTTTGGGCCTTTTCGCACTTTTGGGCCTGAGCTTTTTGCCTCTGGGTATTGCAGCTCCCTTGCTTTATGCCCTTCGCTTGGGCTTGCTCGTGGCCGCTAGCCAACTAGCCCTAAAACCTCTACACCTTCCCCGCCGATTTTTTATAATCTTAGGCAGTTTGGTGGTCTTTTTAGCTCTAGGCTTGGCCGCTAACTGGCTGTTTGTTGCTGCACAAGTTGCCGTTTTTCTCTTTTTTACCTTGGTTTTGGTAGATGCTATTTTGCTTTTTCACCCCAAAATTAAACTTAAAGGAGAACGCAAACTACCCAAGCTGTTTTCACTCAGCGATCCCAATCCAATCAAATTAGAACTGCAGAACCAATCGCCCGTTAGTCTACAATTAGAGATTATTGATGAGATTCCCGTTCAATTTCAAAAGCGAGATTTTCAGCTTTTTCATCAATTGCCAGCTGGCGAAAAAGATACTTTGGTCTATGAACTTAAGCCCTTAGAACGAGGCGAATATGTCTTTAGAAATATCAACTTTTTTCTGCGCTCTAAATTGGGCCTGATTGAACGGCATATTGTGGTTGAGCAAGAACAAACAATTCCTGTTTATCCCTCAATTATCCAAATGCGGAAATATGAACTTTTGGCCCTAGCCAGAATTTCTATTTTTCCAGGGGTAAAGAAAATGCGAAGATTGGGCAATAGCTACGAGTTTGAGCAAATCCGCAATTATGTAAAAGGAGATGATTTTAGAAGCATTAACTGGAAGGCCACTAGCCGTCGAAATGAGCTGATGGTCAACCAATATGAAGATGAACGCTCTCAGCAGGTTTTTTGTGTGATTGACAAGGGGCGCTCTATGAAAATGCCTTTTGAGGGTCTTAGCTTGATGGATTATGCCATTAATAGTAGCTTGGTCATTTTGAATATTGCCCTGCAAAAGCACGATAAGGCGGGCCTGATGAGCTTTTCGGACAAAATTGGAAGTACCGTAAAAGCAGAAAGTGGTCCCAAACATTTACGGACCATATTGGAGGCCCTTTATCGAGAAAAAGAGCGAAACTTTGAAGCCAACTACGAACTCCTCTTTCAGGCTTCTCGCCGTTTTATTCGCCGCCGCAGCCTAATTTTTCTATACACCAACTTTGAAAGCTTTTCGGCCATGCAGCGGGTTTTGCCCATTTTGCGGCGCATTAACCATTTGCATTTGTTGGTAGTCGTCTTTTTTGAGAATACCGAAATTCAGGATTATGCCAAGCAAGAGGCGCTCGATACCGAAATGATTTACAATCGGACGATTGCCCAAAAGTTTGTCGAAGAAAAGCAACGGATTGTTCGAGAACTACGGCAATATGGAATTCAATCTATTTTGACTCGGCCCGAAGATCTTTCCATTAACACCGTGAATAAATATTTAGAGCTCAAAGCAAGGGGCTTGATTTAATACTCAAAAAAGGGGGAATAGCTGCAGCTATTCCCCCCCTTTTGTTGCGCTAGGCCCAGAGGGCGTTTTCTTGGCCTAGCGATGTGGAGGGGTGGCCGAAGGCCAGACCAAGCGGGCGAAGCCCGCGCAGGGCCGAGCGAGCAGCGAGCCCCGAAACGTAGCGCCGCAGCTTTGCTGCGGAGGCCCCAAAACAATAACTTCAAGAAAGTTCTCATCTTTTTTAGGGCCCTATTGTTTGGAGGGGATAAGACTTATTATCTTTGCCACTTATTCTGAATTAGAAACGCCAATCATGAGCCAGCAAGAGTCAAAAGAGCAAGAATTTATGGAAATTTGGGGCGCCTCAGAGCACAACCTCAAAAAAATCGACTTGCGTATTCCCCGCAACCAATTAGTCGTCATTACGGGAGTGAGTGGCAGCGGAAAATCCTCCCTGGCCTTTGATACCATTTATGCCGAGGGCCAAAGACGCTATATGGAGACCTTTTCTTCTTATGCGCGTCAGTTTATTGGGAATATGGAGCGGCCCGATGTAGAGAAAATAGAGGGCTTGAGTCCTGTTATTGCCATTGAGCAAAAAACGACCAGCAAAAATCCTCGTTCTACGGTAGGGACCGTGACCGAAATCTATGACTTTTTGCGTCTCCTCTACGCCCGTGCTAGTGATGCTTATTCCTATAAGACGGGCAAAAAGATGCAGCGCTATAGCGAAGAGCAGATTATTGAGCATATTTTTCAGAATTTTGAGGGTCAAAAGGGGATTTTATTGGCCCCTTTGGTGCGGGCCAGAAAAGGGCATTATCGCGAGCTATTTGAGCAGATGCGCAAACAGGGCTTTGCCAAAATGCGCATAGATGGCTACATGATTGACCTAGAGCCGGGCATGCAAATCGACCGCTACAAAACGCATGATATTGAGTTGGTGGTGGATCGTTTGACGGTAACGGAAAAACGCCGAGATCGCTTTGAACTCTCCCTAAAAACGGCGCTTCGACATGGGGATGGTTTTGTGATGTTTATGGAACATGAGGGAAATCGAATCCATCAGTATAGTAAGCATTTAATGTGTACCGAGTCGGGTATTTCTTATGAGGAACCCTCGCCCAATAGTTTTTCTTTCAATACGCCTTATGGAGCTTGTCCGCATTGTAAGGGCTTGGGCGAACTGCATGAGGTAGACCTCGATCTAGTGATTCCCGATGATAGTAAAAGTATTAATGAGCAGGGCATTGTGCCCCTAGGTGAGGTGCGTAAAAACCTCACCTTTAAGCAGCTTCGAGCCTTATCTAAGAAATATAAATTTAGTTTTTCGACTCCTATCAAGGAGATTCCAGAAGAGGCACTAAGAACTATTTTGTATGGGGGCGATGGGAGCTTTGATGCTCGTAATTTTGGGCGAGAAGAGCTATCGCATAACTTGGCGGATGAGGGTTTGGTGCGTATGCTCAAGCATTATTATAAGAGTTCGAGCTCGGAGAAAATCCGCTCTTGGGCCGAGGAGTTCATGCGGGTCATTGACTGCCCCCAATGTGAGGGCAGTCGTTTGCGCAAGGAGTCGCTTTACTTCAAGTTGGCAGAAAAGAACATTGCAGAATTAGCCCAAATGGATATTCGCTCGCTATATGATTGGCTAGAAGAGCTGCCAGGCAAGTTGAGCAAGCGACAGCAGTTGATTGGCGCCGACATTATCAAGGAATTGCGTTTGCGTCTAGGCTTTTTGCTAGAGGTAGGTCTAGATTATTTGCAACTGAACCGCCCTGCCCGAACGCTTTCGGGGGGAGAGTCGCAGCGGATCCGCTTGGCCACTCAAATTGGTTCTCAATTGACGGGAATTACCTATGTGTTGGATGAGCCTAGCATTGGTTTGCACCAAAGAGATAATGAACAACTCATTGTTGCGCTTAGAGAATTGACAGATATTGGCAATTCTGTTTTGGTGGTGGAGCATGATAAGGATATTATGCTGGCTTCGGACTACCTGATAGATCTAGGTCCAAAAGCGGGAAAGCTAGGTGGCGAGATTGTAGCCGAAGGCAAACCAGAAGACTTTTTAACGCAATCGGGAATTACGGCCGATTATCTAGCCAATCGCCTCAAGATCTTGACGCCTACTGAACGTCGGGCAGGAAATGGAGAGTTTTTGCGCTTGCAAGGCGCTAAGGGCAACAACCTCAAGTCTGTTAATTTGAACTTGCCCCTAGGGACCTTAATCTGTGTGACGGGGGTTTCGGGTAGTGGAAAATCGACCTTGGTTAATGAAACCCTTTATCCCATTTTGCGGCAGCACTTCTACAATTCCATCCAAAAACCTTTGGCCTACGATAGCATTGAGGGCATAGAACATATTGACAAGGTCATAGAGATTGATCAGCAGCCTATTGGGCGCACGCCCCGCTCCAATCCAGCTACTTATATTGGTGTCTTTGATGAGATTCGGAAGCTCTTTGCGGCTATTCCCGAAGCCAAAATTAGAGGCTATAAGCCTGGGCGCTTTTCTTTTAATGTATCGGGTGGGCGATGTGAAGACTGTGGTGGTAGTGGCTATCGTTTGATCGAAATGCAGTTTTTGCCCAATGTTGAGGTGGAATGTGAGACTTGCAAGGGCAAGCGCTACAATCGGGAGACCTTAGAGATCATTTATAAGAAGAAAAATATTACGGAGGTCTTAGAAATGTCGGTAGATGAGGCCAGTGAATTCTTTAGTGATCTGCCAAAAATCCATCGTAAAATTGCCACCCTACAAGATGTGGGCTTGGGCTATATCACCTTGGGCCAATCGGCCACGACCTTATCTGGAGGGGAGGCCCAGCGTATCAAATTGGCTAAGGAACTTTCTAAACGGGATACGGGCAAGACCTTTTATATTTTGGATGAGCCGACCACGGGCTTGCATTTTGCTGACATTCGTTTATTGCTCAATGTCCTGAATATGTTGGTAGAGCGGGGCAATACGGTTTTGGTCATTGAGCACAACATGGATGTGATTAAGGTAGCTGATTATGTAGTAGACATTGGGCCGGAGGGGGGCGCCAAGGGGGGGCAAATCATTGCACAGGGTAGCCCAGAAGAAATTGCGGCTTGTCCCAACAGCCATACTGGTCGCTTTCTGAAGTTAGAATTATAATTGATTTTGGGGCCTCCGCAGCAAAGCTGCGGCGGTTACTCCCTTCGGTCGTCGAACTGCGCCCTAAAGGGCTTGTTGTCGTTTCGGGGCTCGCTGTTCGCTCGGCCCTGCGGCGCTACGCGCCTTGGTCTGGCCTTCGGCCCCCCCTGCACATCGGTTACTCCCGTTGGTCGTCGAACTGCGCCCTAAAGGGCTTGTTGTGGCCGTTCTGGCCCAAGGGCCAGTAGGGCCGAATTCCTCATTTAAGCAGAAAAGATTGCTTTAGAGAAAGAACTGCTCTAATAGAGTTATTGTGGAACAGTTGGTGAACATAATTTGTAAATACAAGCATTTAGATCGGGTAGAAGGAATTTGGCTGAGGGATGGAAAAGGGGGCGGCGCAGCCGCAGACCGAGCAAAAATGCGCAGCATTTTTTGCGAAGGGCCGAGCAGACCTGCGAGCCCTGACACAGCCCGACCCGAGCATAGCGAGGGGCAGCCCTAAAAAATAAAAATGCTAGAGCGGGTAAAAAAAGTTTAAAATTACCTAGCTGTCAGCGGGTTATTGTTGAAATAAAATTTTGGTTTCTGTGATCTAGTTGTTTTTTTATTTCAATTTTGGCTACATCTATTTTTTGGGGAGTTTGATTTTATTTTTGCTTTGCCGATAATTCCTTAGAAAGTTGTTAAATTTATAGCTAAAAGACAATCCATTAGCTGAATATGGAGAAGAAAGCCCCAAGCAGCTCAAAAAAAAGCCTTATGATAAAAGTAATACCAGCCTTAGATATCCTGAATGGGAAATGTGTACGATTGACCAAGGGGAGTTTTGAAGATGCCAAAATTTATGATGATGATCCGGTGGCGGTGGCTAAGCGTTTTGCAGCGGCTGGGGTAAAACATTTGCATTTGGTAGACTTAGATGGGGCCAAGGCTGGGCGAGTAGTTAACTATGAGATACTTAAGGCGATCACGACGGAGACGGAATTGGAGGTAGAGTTTGGAGGGGGGATCAAGTCGGATCAGGATTTGGCGCAGGCATTTGCTGCTGGGGCGCAAAAGGTAACGATAGGGACCTTGGCGGTAAAGAATCCAAAGTTATTGCTTTCTTGGTTACAGAAATATGGGAATGATCGGATTATTTTGGGGGCGGATGTTTTGGATGGGATTATTCGGATTGATGGCTGGAAGCGGGAGACCGAGTTCAAATTATTTGATTTCATCACCAACTATCAGTGGCATGGGATTCAGTATATTTTGTGCACAGACATTGATAAGGATGGGATGATGCAGGGGAGTTCGCTTCCTTTATATGAGTCATTAGTGGAGCAATTTCCGGATTTAAAATTCATTGCGAATGGGGGGATTTCTTCTATTGAGGAATTGCGGGAGTTGGATCAAATGGGCTGTTATGCTGCGGTAGTGGGCAAGGCCTTATATGAGGGGAAGATAAGTTTGGAAGAGTTAGCTGATTTTTTGAGTGAATAGAAAAGGCGTATAGGGCCGAACAAAATGGTCCTAAGGCTGTTGTTTGTTTGTGATTCGAGATACTGGGGTTTCTTGGCCCTAGAATTTTGTCGAAAAACCAAGCTTTCAACCAAAAGGCCGTCCCGCAATTGCGGGACGGCCTTTTTTGTGTCTAGAGGAGTTAAAGTTTTTCTTTAAAATGATTTTTATCAAATAAGAATATTTCGGTTCCCAAATGTAGAATGTGTATAAAATAGATAGCTATTAAAGGATTTGTATACTATTTATAAGATATAATTAGATGAGAATAATAAATGCTAACTAGAGTTTTAAAGGAAAAAAGTGTTGCTTAAAACATAAGACAAATACTGGTTCAGAATTATATTCTGTTTTTTAACTAGTTGTTCAAATTAAAGTTTAGACTTGAGGTGTAAAATAAAGTGTTAATAAACTAGTTGAATTAGAGTAGCTGTAATTTTGTTGCGCAATAAAATTTGAATAAAAAGGATTAAAGCTTTAGTTTTATTGCGTAATAATCCTTGATATTGGATAAAACCGCTGTTTTTATTGGCCCCTAAATAAAAGGAAATCTTAACGTAGGTTTTTTTGAGTGGGGTCAAGAGACAGCTTTATATTCTAATGGATTGCGTTTAACCAAAAAATGTTTTTTATGAAGTACCTTAATCTAATTACATTAGCTTTGCTGATGACTATTAGTACCGTCTATGCCCAGACTACGGTGACAGGATCGGTAACTACAGAAGCAGGCGACCCCATTGTCGGGGCTAACATTTTAGTCAAAGGCTCCTCCCCGATTATTGGAGCTATTACTGACTTTGATGGAAATTATCAAATCACTGTTCCTGAGGGCTATGAATTTTTGGCTTATAGTTTTGTAGGCTATGCAACTCAGGAAATTGAAGTTGCCGGTCAGACGACCATCAATGTGACTTTAGTAGAAGGAGTGGAAGTAAATAAAGTGGTCGTTACTGCTTTAGGGCTTTCTAGAGAGGAAAAGGCATTAGGTTATGCTACCCAAGAAGTTTCGGGAGATGACATCAACAAGGCTCGTGAGGTCAATGTGGTGAACTCTTTACAGGGTAAAGTAGCAGGTGTTCAGATTACGGGTTCGTCTAACTTAGGGGGCTCTTCACGTATTATTATTCGTGGTGCGGGTTCTATTACGGGCAATAACCAGCCTTTATTTGTAGTAGATGGAGTACCTTTGGACAATGCCAACCATACGGATGCAAATCAGGATCGTGGTGCAGGTGGCTATGACTATGGTAATGCAATTCAGGACCTTAACCCCGATGACATTGAGAGCATCAACGTATTGAAAGGCCCAACAGCGGCAGCACTTTATGGTAACCGTGCAGCTAACGGGGTAATTATCATTACCACAAAGAAAGGAAAAAACCTATCGGTAAAGAATGCTCCTATTGGTGTATCTGTTAACTCTTCTTTGCAGTTTAACAGTGTATATGTATTGCCCAACTACCAAAACCAGTATGGTGGAGGTGCGGGTTCTTCTTTTGCCAATAGTGTAATTGACACCAATCAGTTGGTTGCTGATATGGCTTATGATGGAAGTTGGGGACCTGCCTTTAATGGCCAACAAGTTCGCCAATGGGATTCTTATGATGAGTGGGATACTGAGAACTTTGGGCAGACCCGTGAGTGGAAAGCCAATCCTGACAACATTAAGGATTTCTTCCGCACAGGTATTACTGCTACGAATGGTATATCTTTGGGTGGAGCTAATGAAAAAGGATCATTCCGTTTAGGCTTTACCAATACACAGCAAAAAGGGACACAAGAGAACTCTAATCTTAATCGTAACAATATTTCATTTAATTCTAGCCTCAATCTTAGTGATAAGTTGACGGCTTCTGCTACAGTGAATATTGTAAACTCTAAGGCCAATGGTCGTCCACTTACTGGATATGGAGAATCTGTAATGTCTCAGTTTAACCAGTGGTTCCAGCGTCAGTTGGATATGGATCGCCTACGCGACTATAAAAACCCTGATGGAACAATTCGTACTTGGAACCGTACTTCTGAGCTAGACGGTAGCGCTAAGTATTGGGACAACCCCTTTTGGGAGCGTTATGAAAATGGTCAAAGAGATAGTCGTAATCGTGTTTTTGGTAATGTAGCACTATCTTATACTTTCAATGATAAGTTCTCAGTAACAGGACGTGCTATGACGGATTTCTACACAGACCGTCGTGAGGAATGGGTTGCAGTAGGTGGCGTTCGCGTACCTATGTACTCTGAAGATGTTCGTTTTTTCCAAGAAAATAACTACGACCTTATTGGTAACTACAAAGATCGTTTTGGAGACTTTTCTGTTTCTGGAATGGTGGGTATGAACTACCGTCGTACAACTGCTGAGCGTAACTATGCTTCAACTCAGGGAGGGCTAAACACTCCTGGCTTGTATAACTTGAGCAACTCTGCTTCAGAATTGACAAGTACAGATGTTACTTCTGAACTAGCTATCTTCTCTATTTTTGAGCAGGCTACTATTGGATACAAAGATTTTGTATACCTCGATTTGACCAACCGTACAGATATCAACTCTACGCTACCACTAGATAGAAACACCTATAATTACTACTCAGCTAGTGCTAGTTTGGTATTCTCTGAACTCATCCCCGCTAACGAAATTCTTTCTTTCGGAAAGTTCCGTGCAGGTTATGCAGTAGTAGGTAATGGTACTACTCCTTACAACCTACAAAATACATATATCAGTAATGCCAACTTTAATGGCAATGGTACCGCCACTGTACCTAACTCATTACTTAATGAAGACCTTAAACCTGAGCGTACTTCTGGCTTTGAATTAGGTCTTGATCTTCGTTTCCTCAAAGATCGTTTAGGAGTAGATTTCACCTACTATAACAACGTTACTAAAGATCAAATTTTTAATGTATCTCAATCTGGTGCTACAGGCTATACCTCTCGTTCTATCAATGCAGGTAAAGTAGCGAACCGTGGTATTGAATTGATGGTTTATGCTACTCCTGTAAAAACTAAGGACTTCAAATGGGACCTTAGCCTAAACTTGGGTAAAAACAATAACGAAGTATTAGAATTGGCTACAGGTACCGACAATATTCGCCTCACTTCTCTATTTGGTGTAGCCCTAGATGCTCGCGTTGGTGAGCCTTACGGTACACTTATGGGGACCGATTACGTCTATGATGCTAATGGCAACAAAATCGTTGAAGATGGCGTCTATATGGTCTCTGAAGTAAAGCCTCTAGGATCTGTATTGCCTGATTTTACAGGTGGATTCTCTTCTACTTTTAGCTACAAAGGAATTTCTCTTTTCCTCTTGTTTGACTTCCAGAAAGGTGGCAAACTCTTCTCTCTATCTAACCAATGGGGTAAATACTCTGGTATTTTGGAAGAAACTGTTATCGAAACAGAGGTTGCTGGCGTAACAGATAATATCCGTAACCAAGGAATTGTTGTTGAAGGAACTAACGTATTGCGCGATGGTAATGGTGACTATATTCTCGATGCTAACGGTAACTACCAGTCTGATGGAACTGAAAATACAACAGTACTAGATGCTCAAACTCACTTCTTCCTCAACCAAGGTTATATCATCAATGCTGCGGATATCTATGATGCTAGCTTTATCAAATTCCGTGAAGCTCGCATTAGCTATACCTTCTCTAACAAACTATTTGAAGGCACTCGCTTCAGAGACCTTTCTCTCTCTTTGGTAGGTCGTAACCTTGCTATCCTTTACAGAAATATTCCTAATGTAGATCCCGAAGCAGCCGTTAACTCTGGTAATGTTCAAGGCTTTGAAGGTGGACAATTGCCTACAGAGCGTTCTATCGGAATAAATTTGAACGTGAAATTCTAAATAGAATATTCGCAAAAACTCTCTCCAATCTGTGGGGAGCCTAGGCTCCCCAAACAGATCGCAAACTTAAATTATCATATTATGACTATAAATTGGCTAAGAAAAAATGGCTTGATGGCCGCGATGGGCCTAGGTTTAGCACTCTCTATCACTAGCTGTGATAAACAGTTTGAAGAGCTGAATACTAACCCCAATCAGTCTTCTTCTACAGCAACCTCTTTTCTACTGACCAATGCAGAAAAGACAATGATGGACCTTACCTGGGATGAATGGTTTAATAGCCGAAGAGGTAACCAACTTGCTCAATACTGGGCCTCTAATCAGTACTCTAATGAGTCCCGATACCAATTCCGCGTTGGAATTACCAACGATTATTGGAGCCTCTTTTATGCTCGTAGCTTACAAGATCTTCAAGAAATTATTGACCTTAACTCTGGTGATAATGCTGCCGATTATGTGGGCTTTGGTAAAAATGAAAACCAAATCGCTATCGCACAAATTCTCCAAACTTGGCTGTTCCAAAATATGACCGATTGCTGGGGACCAATCCCTTACTCTCAAGCCCTAAAAGGTGCAGAGTTCCCCCTACCTAACTACGATAGCCAGGAAGATGTCTATGTAGGAATGCTCGCTACTTTAGATGCTGCTATCGCCGCTATCGACGAAAGCGATAATAGTGTGCAAGGTGATGTAATCTATAACGGAAATATGACCCAATGGAAGAAGTTCGCCAATGCGCTTAAAATGCGTGTGGCCCTCCGTATGGCCGATACTAACCGTGGAGCTGAAGCACAAGCCGCTTTTGAAGCCGCAGCTCCCAATAGCTTTACCTCTAACGCTGATAATGCAATCTTCCCCTATCAGTCTAGTGACCCCAATATTAACCCTCAAGCAGAGGATTACCGAACACGTAACGATTTTGCCGCCTCTAATACTATGGTCGATGAGTTGCTCCGCCTCAATGATCCCCGAGTAGGATTCTATTACGAACCAGCTAGTGCTACAGGTACTTATGTTGGTGAAGTTTACGGACTCTCAGAATCTAATGCCGCTCTTACCACAGATGCAGAGGTATCTCAACGTAGCCAAAGTATTTTAGCCAACGATGCCCCCGGTATCTTCCTCGATTATGCCCAAATTTGCTTTATGAAGGCGGAAGCCGCTGCCCGTGGATGGGGCGTTTCTGGCTCTGCAGAAGATCACTATAATGCAGGTATCGAAGCTTCTATGAATTACTGGGATGACGGCTCTCTAAGCGCTACCGA
This sequence comes from Saprospira sp. CCB-QB6, assembly GCF_028464065.1. NCBI lineage: Bacteria > Pseudomonadati > Bacteroidota > Saprospiria > Saprospirales > Saprospiraceae > Saprospira > Saprospira sp. CCB-QB6. The sequence goes on from NZ_CP116808.1 coordinate 2,072,224, forward strand.
TATTAGCAATTATATCGCCCAAGCCGATGTAGACTATAACACTCTTATCGGAAATGGCGAAACTTGGCAGCAAGTAATCGGCCGCCAAAAATGGATCGCCCTCTATATGCAAGGCGTACAAGGCTGGGCCGAATGGAGACGACTCGATTTCGGTATTCTCCAATCTCCCGCCGATGGAACTCTTGACGGTACAGATATTCCTACCCGCATGAAGTATCCCCTAGATGAACAAACCCTCAATGCCGAAAGCTATGCCGATGGCGTTATTAAATTGGGCGGTGCCGATAATCAAGACACCAAACTCTGGTGGGATGTAAACTAATCCTTTCCCCTTTTTGATTTTCCCTAATTTTAAGCTCGCTAGCATCGCTAGGGGGCTTTTTTTATGCTGTTTTGGGGCCTCCGCTGCGGCCTGCGGCCTTGCGGCGCTACGCTTCAGGGCTCGCAGGTCTGCTCGGCCCTGCGGGCATCACTTCGTTCTGCCCTTGGTCTGCGGCTTCGCCGCCCCCTTTCGCATCGCTAGGCCGATCCTGTAGGTTAAAACCCACCGCAAAAATGGTATCGCTTTGCGATGATTTATAAATGAGGGTTGAAACCCTCATGAATTTAAATCGTCGCTTCGCTCCTCTAGATCCAAAATATTACTCCTCCTCCAAAAAAGCCAAATTGCGCATCAAGCCCTTGTATTTGGTCCGCTTCACCGCCGATTTCTTAAACACTTTCCGAAATACTTCTTCCGTCAATTCCATCCAGTCCTCCCGCCTCAACGCTAATAAATTCTCTTTGGGCCGAAAAGCCTCTTCCTGATGCGGACGCGAAAAACGATTCCAAGGACAAACATCCTGACAAATATCACAGCCAAACATCCAATCCGCAAATTGCCCTTTGTATTCAGCCGGAAGTTCATCTCGCAACTCAATCGTAAAATAGGAAATGCACTTGGAGCCATCCATCAAATACCCCTCCTCAGAAATGGCTTGGGTGGGACAAGCATCTATACAGCGCCGACAACGACCACAATAGTCTTTGATTGGCCCATCATAGACCAAGTCTACATCTATGATCAACTCGGCTAAAAAGAAAAATGACCCCCGCTGCTTACTAATTAATAAGGTGTTTTTGCCTATCCAGCCCAAACCCGAATGCTTGGCCCAATCACGCTCCAACACCGGCGCAGAGTCTACAAAGGCCCGCCCATTAATCGCTCGACCCAATTCACTTTCTAAAAGCCCTAATAATCGACGCAATTTATCTTTTAAAACATAATGGTAATCTTCGCCATATGCATATTTGGCCAGCTTGGGCGCTCCTTCTACTTGTTGCTCTTCTGGAAAATAATTAAAGCTCAAACTCACTACCGATTTGGCCCCATCTACCAATTTTCGAGGGTCTATCCGCTTCTCAAAATGATTTTCTAAGTATTGCATTTTCCCCTGATAGCCCTTATTCAACCAAGCTTCTAAACGGCGGCCTTCTTCAGTCAATTCTCTGGCCTGAGCAATGCGTAAATTATCAAAACCTTCAGCTAAGGCAGCAGCTCGGAGTTTAGCGGTGAGTTCGTATTTGTCCATTAATTATATTTCTTCTAAGCGTCTATGATGAGGCCTTTGAGCTACCAAAGTATCGGCTGAGGGATGGTAGTGGGTGGCCGAAGGCCAGACCTAGGAGCGCAGCGACGCAGGGCCGAGCAGACCTGCGAGCCCACGAACAGCCCGACCCGCCCGATAATTCATGAGGGTTTTAACCCTCATTTTGCATAAGTTCGCAAAGCGATACCGCTTTGCGCTGGGTTGAAACCCAGCGGAAGGGGCAGCCCCAAAAATAAAATAAATTAATCTGCCTCCCAATATAAGGCCACCTCATCCAATGATTTTCGGCGCAAATCAGGGACCTCACAGCCTTCTGCAGCATAGCCGATAGGTAAAAGCAAAAAAGGCTTTTCATTTTTGGGCCGTTGCAAAATCTCCTGTAAAAAATTCATGGGGCTAGGCGTGTGCGTCAAGGTAACCAAACCCGCCTGATGAATAGCCGAAATGAGAAAACCCGCAGCCAAACCCACCGATTCATTCACATAATAGTTCTTGCTTCGACTGCCATCAGGCAAAATATCGTAGCTCTTTTTAAATATGACGATGAGATAAGGAGCTCGCTCCAAAAAAGGCTTTTCCCAGTTGGTGCCAAAAGGTTTCAGGGCTTCGAGCCACTCCTCTGACATCCTGTTGGTGTAGCTTTCATATTCTTCTTTTTCGGCCGCTTGGCGAATCTGCTGTTTAATTTCTGGATCAGAAATAATGCAGAAGGTCCAAGGTTGCTTATGCGCCCCAGAAGGAGCCGAGCTAGCCGTTCGGACCAAGCTTTGAATCAATTCTTTGGCCACTGGCCGCTCAGAAAATAAACGAATTGAGCGGCGTTTCTCTAATAAAGCCTCAAGTTCAAGTGCTTTTTTAAGACTTTCTTCAGGCGATAATTTTTGAGCTTGAAAAGGACGAAATTTAGGCATCTGAATTGGCATATTGATCCAGAAGGCTTAGCGCATCATTTTCTTTTTCGCGCATGAGCTCTGCATCTTCTTTACTTTTATCTTTATAGCCCAAAAGGTGCAACAATCCATGAGCCATGACTCTATGAATTTCATTTTGGGCCGAAACCTCAAACTTTTCGGCATTCTCTCGGCAGCGTTCTACCGAAATAAAAATATCACCGCTTACGGGCTCTCCCTCTTCTTGGTACTGAAAGGTAATTACATCAGTTAGGGTGTCATGCTGCAAATACTCTTGGTTCATGGGCAGCAAATAGGCATCAGAGCAAAAAATAAAAGAAAGGGCCTCAATGGAGTGACCCTCTCTTTTTGCGATCGCTTGCAGCCAGCTTTCAATTTGTTCAGCCTGCGGCAGCGTATAATCAATATCTTCCGTGTAAAATTCAATCATCAACTTAGTGCAAGTTAAATTGTAGTTCAATCATGCGACCACCTTCCTTAAAGTCTACATGATCGCTGAGGTTTTGCATCAAAAAAACGCCACGTCCACCAGGTGTCATCAGATTTTCTGGAGCAGTGGGATCGGGCAGTTGTGCGGGGTCAAAACCAGGCCCCTCATCTTCTACAGTAAAGGTAATGCAATTTTGCTGTATAGCACTAGCAATATGGACCTTTTTGTGGGCCTTGGCTTGGTTGCCATGCAAAATAGCATTGCTGACGGCCTCGGTCAAGGTGATGAGAATGTTGCCAAAAAGCAACTCATCCAACTCATATTGTTGCAAAACCTGATTCACGTAGGGTTCTACTTCAGCTATGTTTTTTGGGTGAGAATCTAGTGTAAGTTTTAGTGCAGTTCCGGTCATCAGCCATCGTTTTGCGAGTGATAAAATTGTTGTCTTTGAGCTAATTATTATAGCTCTATTTTTATAGTGTGTAGACCTAGGAAGCGGGGAAGTAGAGGGAAGGTTTGCTTCCAAGGGCCTTTCAAGAGGTCCATTTACGGAACTTTCCCGCAAAGGGTTTCATTTTATGGAGTTTATCTTAAATCTTTTTTCCTTTCTGTTTGAATTTGGCCAGATTGGTCCTAAATAGGGGATAAAAAGCCTAATTTTGAGCTGCTTATAGTTCCAAAACCTTTCTTTTTACGTTAAATAAAGAGATAGGTTTTACCGGCATTTTTTTGAACCGAAAACAATGATTATGCAGCGATTAATTTGGGGAGCCCTCATTTTATGCTTCTTTGGCCCAAGCTTAATGGCCCAAAAATACAGTAACGAATTCTTATCCATTGGCTTAGGGGCCCGCGCTCAGGCTATGGGCGGCGCTATGGTGGCCCATGTCAATGATGCGAGCAGCAGCTTTTGGAACCCCGCAGGCTTGCAGGGCATAGAAACGGATTTGCAAGTTGGCTTATTGCATGCCGAATGGTTTGGCGGCATCGGTAAATATGATTATGCCGGCTTTGGTATGCCGATTAAAGGCCAAAATAAATACCTGGGCTTTTCTTTTATCCGCTTTGGCATTGACGGAATCCCTAACACCCTTTCTCTTTATGAGGATGATGGAAGCATTAACTACAACAACGTCACCGAGTTTTCGGCTGCCGATTATGCTTTTATTTTTAATTATGCCCAAAAGTTTGGCAAATTGGCGGTTGGGGCTAGCCCCAAAGTGGTCCGCCGAGTGGTTGGCCCTTTTGCCTCTTCTTGGGGCTTTGGCGTAGATCTAGGCGCCCAATATCAATACTCAGAAAATTGGTCTTTTGGGGCACAGCTCAAAGATATTACCACCACTTTTAATGCTTGGCAATTTAGCTTTACCGAAGAGGAAAAGCAGACTTTGGGCCTAACGGGCAACGAAATTCCCATTCAATCGTTTGAAATTACAAAGCCCCAAATTATTCTGGGTGCTGCTTACAAGAAAACTTTTAACCTCCCTACGCCAGAAGGCAAAAAAGCCCGCACAATTGGCCTTTTGGCTGAGCTCGATATGGTGGCCACTACCGATGGACAACGCAATACCCTAATTTCTGCCAGTCCTTTTAGCATTGATCCCGCCTTGGGCCTAGAACTCAACTACAACCGCATTGCCTATTTGCGGATGGGCCTCAATAATTTTCAACGATTTGAGAATTTTTCTGGCGAAAAAGAACTGACCCTACAACCCAATTTTGGCCTGGGCTTCCGAATTTCTCGCTTTTATATTGACTATGCTTTGGCCAATTTGAGCGCTAGCGCTGGTGGTTTGCGCTCGCATATTGTCTCCATCCGCCTAGATATTGACTACGATTATATTAAACAAGCTATTCAAAAAGAGATTTAATTGTTTTTGGGGCTTGCCGCCTGTGGCGGCCGTTCCCTTTCGGGGCTCGCAGGGCTGCTCGGCCCTGCAGCCCTGCGGGCTTTGGTCGGCGGCTGCGCCGCCCCCCTACAGGCAACTAAGCCTGCGGCGGCTAAAGCCGCCTGTAGGACGCCCTATTGGTCCAGAAAGCGAGCGAAGCGAGCTTGGCTTAGGGATGGATAGCAGTGGCCGAAGGCCAGACCTAGGGCTTTTGAAGCGAAGCGAAAAAGCCCGCAGGGCCGAGCGAACAGCGAGCTGCGGCACAGCCCGACCCGCCCGATAATTCATGAGGGTTTCAACCCTCATTTTGCATAACTCATCGCAAAGCGATACCGCTTTGCGCTGGGTTTTAACCCAGCGGAAGGGGCAGCCCCAAAATAATCCCCCAATTAACCTTTGAAAAATAAGATTATGCGATACCTCTACTTCTTATTCCTACTTTTTGCTGTTGGCTCTTTGCGGGCACAAATGCACGATGGAAATTTTGGTCCAGAATGGATCAATTACAACCAGTCCTATTATAAAATGCAGCTGGCCCAAGATGGTCTGTACCGAATTAGTGCGCAGGCCTTGCAAAATGCGGGCATTAATGTGGCTGGCTTGCCTTTGAGCGGCTTATCGATTTATCATCTGGGCCAAGAAATTCCGATTCAGGTGGAAAGTTCGGGCGGGCAGCTGCAGTATATTCAGTTTTATGGCGAAAAGCATCGGGGCGAATTGGACAAAGAGCTGTACAATAACCCCAACCATCATTTTAACCCCACTTATAGTGTGATTAGTGATACGGCAGCCTATTTTCTAACTTGGAATAATACGGGCCAAGGGCGGCGATATGTCAATCAGGCTGCGAATTTATCGAATTTGCCAGCCAAGGAAGATTACTTTATGTACAAAAGTGTTCGGCCAATTACTACAGCTTGGCAAAAGGGGAAAGGCTATTATATTGCGGGTGAACAACTCACAAAATCGACCTTTGAGTATGGCGAAGGTTGGGGCGGAAACCCTTTATTGGATCAAAGTCATGCGGTGGGCATCTCCAATCTTTATACTTCTGGTCCGGCGGCCCAAGGAGAAGTAAGACTTTATGCTGCGGGGGCCGTCAATCATAATATTGAGGTCCAAGTTGGCGGGCAGAGCCGCTTTAATACTACTTTTGGGGGAGATAGTGTAGGCACACATCGTTTTTCTGTGCCATTGAGCAATCTTTTGCCGAATACCATTATGCGGATTCGGGGTTTGGCCAGTAGCAATGATTATTTATCGGCTAGTTATGTGGCCATTAGTTACCCTAGAACCTTTGATTTTGCTGGGGCCAATAATTTTGCTTTTGAGATGCCTGCAAGTAGCAGTCGCCAATATTTAGAAATAACCAACTTTAATGGGGGGAATGGCCAAAACATCTACCTCTACGATTTGACCAATGGTTTGCGGATTCGCTGCTTTTGGGATGGGAGTCGCGTTTTGACCGATCTGCCCGCCTCTTCCGTAGATCGGAAACTACTCCTGATTAATGAGGGCACTACTGCGGTACAAACTATGGGGCGTCTAGACCCCAGCAACTTTGTAGATTATAGCAACCTCAATGCAGATTATATCATTGTTACACATGCTAGTTTGCGCCAAAACAGTATGGGTAATGATCCTGTTTTGGAGTATGCCGCTTATCGAGCGAGCACAGGCTATAATCCCGTTATTATTGATGTTGATGATATCTTTGATCAGTTTGGTTATGGCATTAATAAGCATCCCGTAGCCTTGCGCAATTTGGCTACTTATTGCAAGCAAAACTGGAGTGCCCCCAAGTATATTTTCCTTATAGGGAAGGGGCGAACTTATACTCAAATGAGAAATTTTCATACTTATGATTATCTCATTCCTACTTTTGGTTATCCACCTTCCGATAACTTATTGATGGCGCCTATTGGTAGCGATGTGCCAGCCATTCCCGTAGGCCGCTTAGCCGCATTGACTGGGGACCAAGTGAGCCTTTATTTGAATAAGGTTAGAGATTATGAAAATGAACGTTTAAATGCAACTTCCGATCTCCTTGGTCGAGGCTGGACCAAAAACGTGATTCATTTGGGGGGAGGACGCAATAGCTCGGAGCAGAATATCATCCGACAGAATTTGAATAATATGGGGACCACCATTTCTGATAGTCATTTTGGTGGAAATGTTACCTCTTTTTTCAAAACCTCTACCAATCCCATTCAGGCTGCTCAATCTGCCTATTTGGATTCGTTAATCAACAGTGGTGTAAGTTTAATTACCTTCTTTGGGCACTCTTCGGCCAATAGCTTTGACTTTAATTTGGATCGGCCCGAAAACTATAGCAATGCCCGCCGCTATCCTATGTTTATTTCTTTGGGTTGTTATGGCGGAACTGTCTTTGAAGATGGCCCCCGAATTAGCGAATCTTTTGTCTTTGAAGAAAATGCTGGAGCCAGTGTGTTTTTTGCCTCTGTAGGAGCGGCTTCACTTTCTGCCCTCAATGTTTTTGCAGGTCAGTATTATTATCAGGCCAGCCAAAACCAATATGGCCAAGGAGCGGCCAAGATTACCCAAAAAACGATTGAGGCTTTAGAGAATGGGACCTTTTATTCCACTACGGTCCAAATGGCTAGCCACTATATGCTCTATCATGGAGACCCTGCCATTCAGTTGAGCATTTCGGAGCGGCCCGATTACTATGTAGATAATAGCTTAGTCAGCCATAGCCCAAATACAGTAACCACACAAATGGCCGACTTTGAGTTGGTGGTAGATCTATATAATTTAGGTACAGCCATCGACACCTCTTTTTGGATTGAAATTAACCGAGAGTATCCCAATGGCAACCGCGTCTTTGTTAGCCGAGAGTATATTTCTGCCCCTAACTTTTATAAAGAGTTGCGCCTGACCGTTCCTGTAGAGGGACAGCCCGCTTTGGGAATCAATTACTTTGATATTAGCATTGATGTCGATAATGAAGTAGATGAGCGCCCGCAGCCAACAGCCGAGCAAAATAACCAGGTGCTGCGCTATCCCGTTCAGATTCTATCAGATGCCATTTTACCCGTTTATCCCAGAGAGTTTGCTATCGTTCCCCAGCAAAATATTAGCCTTAAGGCTTCTACAGGAAATACTATGGCCCGAAGCCAGACCTATGTTCTGCAAATAGATACCACGGCCTATTTTAATAGCGCTTTGATGCAGCAAACGAGAATTACGCAGGCTGGAGGACTCGTAGAATGGCAACCTAACCTGAGCTATATGGATAGTACGGTCTATTATTGGCGAGTAAGTCCAGACTCTCTAGATCCAACAATTGGTTATAGCTGGGCAAGTAGCTCTTTCATTTATATGGATGGTAGCTATCCCGGCTGGAACCAATCCCATTTTTTCCAGTTCAAAAGAGACCAATTCAATAACCTAGAGCTAGAAGAACCCCAAAGAAATTTTGAGTTCATCACCTCTTTGCAGGAAATTACTCTGGCTAATGGTTTTACTCCTTCGCCTTTACATCCCGAACAACTAGCCACCTACCTCAATGGTAATTTGGTCGATAAATGCCGCTGCCATACAAGCAGTGGAGTCTATGTTCAGGTGATTGATTCTTCCGATTTAACGATCTGGACCTTAGGTGGAGGCCAAAGCCGCTACGGGGCTATTAACTGCGATGCTGCAGGACGAACGGCTTCTGTTTTCTTATTTGAAACCCAACAAAATAGTACAGCTTTAGATTTAGAACGCTTTTTGGCCGACTCTATCCCCGATGGATATTATGTTTTGGTCTATACTCTAAATGATGCAAATGCCGATAACTGGCCCGCTAGCCTAGTTACCGAATTGCAAAATCAAGGGGCACTACAATTACCTGGGCTAACTGCTGCCGTGGGAGGACTCCCCTGGGCGTTCTTCTACCAAAAAAATAACGCAAGCTTCCCTTACCGAGCAGAAGAACTAGGGGCTAGCCAAAATGATATTATTGGCCTTTCTTGCCTTATGCCCGGTAACTGGGATAAAGGAAGCCTGCTCTCTACTCAAATTGGTCCCGCCCAAAATTGGTTTTCTTTCCATTGGGAACCCGCTAACCTAGATAGCAGCGATTTGGTGGGCGTCGATCTCTATGGTATTGAAGCCAATGGTACCCGCCAATTGCTTCTTTCTGATATTGTGGCCCAAAATACAAGCCTGAATAGTATTGATGCTAATCAATATCCCAAATTGGAATTGGTTTGGAAAACAGAAGATGAATTGCACCGAAGCTCAGGCCAACTCGCCTACTGGCGTATTCTAGCCGATATGGCCCCCGAAGCCGCCCTGCGGCCCGAACGCTTCAGTATCATTCAATATGATACCGTAGATCAAGGCCAACCCTTTGGCTTTAATGTGCAAATGGAAAATATTAGCCCTATTGATATGGATAGTATTTTGGTCAAATACCAATTGCTAGAAAATGGCAGCACACTCAATTATAAACGCTTGGCCCCACTGCCCGCCGGAGATAGCCTGCGCACAGGTCTACTGACGGTCCCTACGGATAATTTAGCCGGCCCTCAACAATTGTTGGTGGAGATTAATGCCGATAATGACCAACCCGAACAATACCACTTTAATAACTTGGCCCTAGTCAATTTCTTTGTGCGCCAAGACCGCATTAACCCCTTACTCGATGTTACTTTTGACGGCGTTCGCATCATGAATGGCGACCTCGTTTCGGGTAGCTCGCAAGTAGTGGTCTCACTCTCCGATGAAAACCAATGGCTAGACCTTAATCAGGTGGAGGATTTTCAACTGACGCTCCGCCACCCTAGTCTGCCCAATGGCGAAACCCAACTAACCACCAACAGCCCCCTTGTCCAAAACCTAGAGTTCTTAGCCGCTGATGCCCAAAATCTTGTGGTGGAAAATAAGGCCCAACTCATTATGGATCTGGACCTAGAGTTTGACGGAACCTATACGCTCTTTGTCTCTGCTGCCGACCGAAGCGGCAATAATTCTGGAGACTTAGATTATAGTATCGATTTTGAAGTGGTTAACCGCTCTATGATCTCCGATTTCCTCAATTATCCCAACCCCTTTACGACCCAAACGCAGTTTGTCTTTACCCTCACTGGCCGAGAACTGCCCTCTTATCTCAAGATCCAAATCATGACGGTAACAGGTAGGGTGGTCCGCGAAATTGGAATGGATGAACTGGGGCCCTTACACATTGGCGTCAATAGAACAGAGTTTGCCTGGGACGGAACTGATCAATTCGGCGACCGCCTCGCTAATGGTGTCTACCTCTACCGCATTTTGGCCAAAACTGCCGATGGACAATCCTATGAACGCTATTTGACCAAAGCTAGTAGCTTTACCGAACAAGGCTTTGGCAAAATGTATCTGATGCGATAAAGAACCTGCTTATTCAGACTAAGGTCTCTACTAATTTTAGTAGGGACCTTTTTTTGGGGATTTGGGGCCCGCGGCCGGCTAGCCTTCGGCTAGGTCGGCCGCCGCTATGCTGCGCCGCTCGCAAGCCTGCTCGGCCCTGCAGCCGCCTGCAGCGGCTTTGGTCTGGCGCTGCGCGCCACGGCTGCGCAGCGCTGGGCCATAACGGTATGGTTGAAACCTACGGCAATAAGGGTATTGCTTCACAATGAAATAGGAGAGGCCTCTAAAACCGCAAAATTGGCCCTTTTATATAGCTCTTATGTTTTTTAGTAAGCCAGTTATGTTCTAGACATAACTTTTGCCATTTTTGATTTTGTTACATTATTTCCATTTTCAACAGATTGCTAACAAATAGGCATAAAAAAGGCTCAAAACCTAAGTTTTGGGCCTTTTCTATAACTTACTCTTTTGGGGCTTCTTGCTCTGCTCTTTTGTAGAGGCGCTGAAGGCGATATTGGATATCAGGGATAGCTCGGCGGAGACGAGGGAGGCTCAGGTTGTGCACCCAAGATTTTCGGATAATAGTTTGGGCCGGGAAGGGAGGGCGCAATGGGCCTTTGAGCGGACGAAGTTGGAGCGAGTTGAAGGTATTGGCACCACCAGCGGGCTCATAATACAGCCAATAAATACTTAGAGAGTCGGGAATACTTAAACGAGGATCTTTTTCGCCTTGGGCATTGAGAAAAACCTGGCTGCGGCCACCTTGACGGATATATTGAGCGGAAGTATCATAGCAAAAATAAACAGGGCAGAAATTAAAGGTATCGTTTAGCGCCTGAAGGATAGTTTGGTTAATAGCCTTAGTTTCCGTTTGCATTTGATTTAGAAGGCGTTCTACCTTCTTTCGTTTTTTTGCTTTGAGGTTTTTATTGGCCAATAACTTTTGGTAGTGGGCCATTTTAAGGTGATTACTTTCTAGCCGAAAAATAATTAGGCCATTTTCTTTAAGCTCTTGGCTAGCCTTTAGTGCAGCCTGAAAATCGGCCTTACTATTGATAAGTTGGCCCCAGAGGCTAGTTTGGCAAAGCAATAGGCCCAAACAAAGAGAAAGACGAAATAGGTAAGACATATTCTAGTAAAATTTTGGCCAAAGATAAGGAACTCATTTAAGAAGGCTATTCTTAAATCAATAGAAGAAAAGTTACTGCTCTTTGTGACGATGATCTAAATAGCTGAAGCGGATCGTTTCTATTTGGCCTAGCGATGTGGAGGGGGGGCGCGAAGCGCCAGACCCAGCCGCCGAAGGCGGCGCAGGGCCGAGCAGACCTGCGAGCCCCGAAACGTAGCGCCGGGCGTAGCCCGCAGGCCCCAAAAAAATAAAAATTAACTAACAGTTCATTCTATTTTAAGATGAGAGCTGTAAAAAGCACTAGTAATCAATTACTTTTGTGACAATTTTAGGGGATTTAAAAAGTAATTATGGAAAAAAGAGTCGTTTGGACCAAAAATGCAGCTTATTATAAGGATCAATACTTTATTTCTGATGAGGAATTGGCTTGTTTGCGAGCTGCTGGGGAGCAGATTACGGCAGAGCGTCGGGTAGTTTATGATGCACTTTATGAGTGGATGCGCAAATCGGAGCGTTATGCCCACTTTTATAGTGAAGAATTAATTACGGGCATTGCGGCAGATGAGGAAGTTTTTTGGGATGATGTCGTTTTGGGTCGTTTGACGGATACCTATGTAGATACGCAGCGACATTATGGAGAGCATTTTTCGGGAGCGGGATTAACTTTAGAGTCATTTGTAGGGATTTTGACTTGTTTTCATGAGCATATCCGTTTTGCTTTTATGCGTAGGGGCTTGGCGAGTTTTGAGTTGATGACTGCCTTTAAAAAATTTGCACAGGTAGCGGTAGATATTGTTACAGAGGTGTATAACCACAAAATGGCTTGCACCTTACAGGAGCAGAATGATAGCTTGCGAGAACTATCTACGCCAGTGGCCCAAATATGGGACGGAGTTTTGTTATTGCCTTTGGTTGGATTTATTGATTCTAAGCGGGCACAAGATATTATGCAAAGGATGTTGGCTGAAGTGGGGGAAACTCAATCTAAATTTTTTATCTTGGATATCAGTGGAGTAGCTATTGTCGATACGGCCGTAGCCAATCATTTAATTAAGATGAGTAAGGCGGCTAGATTGATGGGTTGCGACTGCATTATATCGGGAATTTCGGGCCCTATTGCGCAGACCATTGTAGAGTTGGGCATTGACATTGATGAAATTCGGACGACTAGCAGTATGCGGGATGCGCTCCGATTAGCAATTCGGGATCAGAATGAATAAGAACAAACAAATATGGCAATTGTAAAAATCAATAAACAGCGTTATTGGAGCATTTTCATGCTTGAGGAAGAGGATTTGGAAATCGTTAAACAGGCGGGCAAAGCCATTCTTCCTCGTCAGGATGCTGTTTTTGAAGAATTTTATGCTTGGTTAGAGTTCCAGCCAGAGTATAGCGATGACTATACAGAGGATATCATTGGCCGTTTTGATCGGCAGTCTCATATATTTTGGGAACATATTTTATCGGCCAAAATTGATGAAGAATCGGTTAGTTATCGAGAGCGTTTGGTGCAGGACCTCCTCAAACTAGGCTTGCCATTTGAAGCCTACTTATCGGCTGTATTTGCTCTGCATGAACTCATCGAGAAGGCTTTTGTCCAAGAGGGCGTGGCTAGCTTTGAGTTGATGCAGGCCTTTAAGAAAGTGAGTAGCGTGGGGATTTTTATCGCTATTGACACTTTTAACAATGAAATGAATAAGCAGCTGCAGGCGCAAAATGATATGCTCATGCAACTGTCTACTCCCGTAACGCCCATTTGGGAAGACATTTTACTTTTGCCTATTGTGGGGATTGTGGATTCTTTGCGGGCCCAAAATATTATGTCGGCTGTACTCCAAGAAATTGCCGAGCGCCAAGCCAAGGTTTTCATTCTAGATATTAGCGGCGTGGCTATTGTCGATACGGCTGTAGCCAATTATTTTATTCGGGTGAGCAAAGCGGCTTGGTTGATGGGCTGTAAAACTATTCTTTCAGGTATTTCTCCCGCCATTGCCCAAACTTTAGTAGAATTAGGGGTTGATATTGGCCGACTAAGCACCAGAAGCAATATGCAGGATGCTTTGGATAGAGCTTTTGATTGGACGGGCCGGGCAGTTGTGGAAAAAAGGCGCTAAAAGATCAGGGCTTTAATTCTTTTTGAGTAAATTAGAAAACCCCTCTAAACTACTTAATTGGAATATTATGGCAGAATTTAAAGCCTTTGCAGCGAATATCGAAGTGAATGCAACCACCGTACTTTCTTTTATTCACTCCATGAAAAGAGGACAAGAAAAACGCTTGGCCCTGCTCGAAAAACATGGTATCCGACCCGAAGAAGGTGGCTGGTACCCCCAACAAGAATGGCTCAATGCCTTTAAAGAATTGAGCGAAACTGTAGGAGAAATGAACCTCCTATTAATTGGTATGGCTATCATTGAGAATGCCGAATTCCCCCCTTTTAACTCGCTAAAAGAAGGCCTAGAGGTGATTGATGTGGCGTATCACATGAATCACCGAGATCAAAATGGCCAGCTGCTCTTTAATCCAGAAACAGGCGAGAAAACAGCAGGCATTGGTTGCTACGACTTGCAATATTACAACGAAGAAGAGCGTCGTGCAATCATGTATTGCCACAATCCTTACCCCAGTAAATTTGATCAAGGCATTATTACGGCTCTCTGCCGCCGCCTACGGCCCGATTGTATCAAAACGATAGATGTTCGCCCCGATTTAGAAAAGGAAAGACGCCCAAAAGGAGGTGATTCCTGCACGTTTCTAATCAAGTGGTGATGAATGAGGGGCTGCCCCTCGCTTTGCTCGGGTCGGGCTGTGTCGCAGCTCGCTGTTCGCTCGGCCCTGCGCCGCCTTCGGCGGCTGGGTCTGGCGCTTCGCGCCCCTGCTATCCATCCCTCAGCCTGCGGGCGCTTCGCGCCCTGTCCACCGCAATTAGGGCCAATAATTAACTTCAGGCTCCAAGTTTACACCAAATTTTTTAACTATATCTTGCTGTATAGCTTCCGCTAATTGGACAATTTCTTTGCCCTTGGCTCCACCATGGTTTACCAAAACTAAGGCCTGGCGGTCGTGTACCCCCACCGCGCCAATTTTTTTGCCTTTCCAAGCCGCTTGATCAATCAGCCAGCCTGCAGCCAATTTGACTTTTCCATCCGCTTGCGGATAATGTGGCATTTTTGGATATTGGGCCAATAATTTGTCTAAAATAACTTTAGAAACAATAGGGTTCTTAAAAAAAGAACCTGCATTGGGCAAAACTTTGGGGTCGGGTAACTTTGCCCGCCGAATGCGCATCACGGCTTCTGCCACAGCCCGAATGCTCAAGGGCTGTTCTCCCAGCTCTTCTCGAATACTACCATACTCTAAGCGAAATACTGGCTGTCTGCGCAGTTTTAGGACCAAAGAACAAATAATAAAGCGGCCAGGATAAACCGATTTAAAAACACTGTCTCTATATCCGAATCGACAGTCCTCTTGCTCAAACTTTCGCATTTCCTGATATTTGCAATCCCAGGCCTGGACCAAATGGCAAACCTCCGAAAACTCAACTCCATAAGCACCAATATTCTGTACAGGGGCGGCCCCTACTGAGCCTGGAATTAAGGCTAAATTCTCAAGGCCAGCCCAGTTATTAGCCAAACAATAAAGGACCAATTCCTGCCAATTTTCTCCAGCACCTACTTCTAGATAAATAAAGTCTTTATCTTGCCCAATCAAACGCTTGCCTTTCAGTTGGTTGTGGATGACTAATCCCGAAATGTCTCCCCGCAATAAAATATTAGAGCCGCCTCCCAAAATATAGTTGGGCCGCTCTCGCCAATCTCTAAGTAAAGACAATTTAGCTAAAGTATCAAGGGCCAAATAAGCCTCTGCCTGCGCTGCAATGCCAAAGCTGTTGAGCTCCTTTAATGAATGCTGGTAAGAAATCATAATTTAGCTGTTATACATTAAAATAAGCACACAAATGGTGGCAATAGTAGTTAAGACTGTCGCCATGCGAACCGTAAAGCGAATCCCCCCACAAAATTGTCGAATGGCATTTTCCTGTTCTGGATACTTAGGGATAATTTCTTCCTCTAGTTTTTTAGGACTAAAAATATGACTGGCCCCAAACTCTACGCGGTGTTTAACCAAAATACCATAAGCCTTAACTACCTTAACCCTAGAATAAATGACTATAGTTAAGACTGCAAAAAAGCAAATAATAGTGATGCTAATCAGTATGTTTTCCATCTTTAAGTTGACTATTTTGAGGGGCCAATATACGTATAAAATAAGCAGCCTCCAATGCTTTAGTCATTAGAAAGCATTGGAGGCTCTAAAGGCTAGATATAAGGTTGATTACGCCTATATAATAGTTGTTTATACATCCTTATAGCAAGGGAACTCCAGCCAGCAAAATAAAAATGAAAGAATGTTATTTTTTTTTGAAAAAAAGATAACTTAGGGCTGTAAAAAATCCTCCCCTTGAATTATGATAGCACCTAAACGAGATCTCCTCTATTATAAACGACAGTATTTTATTACTGCTTTGGACTTAGCTCACTTAGCCCAAAGTGAGGAGCAAATGGAAGTAGAACGTCGAGCTGTATTTGATGAGCTTTATGCTTGGATGCGCCAGCATGAAGAGTTTGCAGTTTACTATCCAGAAGAATTGATTATGGGCCTGTCTGCAAGTGAAGAGCTTTTTTGGGCCAATATTATAGGAGGACGCTTTAATGAGGAATATATTGCCACAGAGCGAGCCTATGGACTGCAGTTTGCCCAAACGGGAATTCCCCTAGATGCTTATATTGCTGTTTTATTGGCATTTCATGAGTTTACATATCAAGCGTATCAACGCCAAGGTTTAGCTTCTGTAGAGCGAGTGATGGCCTACAAGAAACTATCTCAAGCCTCTATAGAAATTATTACAGAGGTCTATTCAGATATTATTCAACAACAATTAGAAGAGCAAAACGAAGCGCTCAGAGAACTCTCTACGCCTGTAGCCGAGATCTGGGACGGAATCTTATTGTTGCCCTTGGTGGGATTTATTGACTCTAAACGCGCTAAAGACATGATGGAAACCATGCTCTTTAATGTTGCAGAAAAACAAGCCAAGGTTTTCATCTTGGATATTTCAGGGGTCGCTATCGTAGATACTGCAGTAGCCAATCACCTAATAAAAATGACCAAAGCTGGTCGTCTGATGGGCTGTGACTGTATTATTTCAGGAATTTCAGGTTCTATCGCTCAAACTATTGTAGAACTGGGAATTCAAATTGATGAAATTCAAACTACTGGTAGTATGCGTGATGCCTTAGCTCAAGCCATGCGCCAAACCCAATAATTTATTTAAAAGACTCAACGCATACCCTAGATCCCCTATACTAGGGTATGAGGTCATTAGCTAAAACTGTGTATGAAAGTCAGAGATATTAGTTATTACAAGCGCTTCTACTTTATTACAGATGAAGCCCTAGCCCATTTGGCAGAAACAGAAAAACAAATGGAAGTCGAAATGCGCCAGTGTTTCGATGAAGTTTACGAACTGTTACGCCACCATCCAGAGTATAGCTTATTCTACATAGAACAACTTATCCCTGTGGTTCAATCCGCTGAAAAAGAACTTTGGTTAGATATTACAGCTGCTCGATATGATGATCGATTTGTTGCTTCTTGTTATTCTTTTGGGCAGTTTTTCGCCGCATCAGGTTTGCCGCTAAAAGCTCATTTGGAGTCCCTAATGACCATCTATGAATGTATGTATAACGCCTTTAAGCGACAAGGACTCAATGATGGTGACCGCATGATGACAATGAATAAAATGGCTAGAACAACCCTAGACATTATCTCAGAAGTCGATAATAACAACATTCAGAAAAAATTAGAAGAACAAAACGATACCCTTCGTGAACTCTCTACTCCCGTAGCCGAAATTTGGAACGGGATACTTCTCCTTCCCTTAGTCGGCTTTATTGATTCGAAACGAGCTAAGGATATGATGGAGACAATGTTGTCTAATGTTGCTGAAAAACAAGCAAAAGTATTTATATTAGACATATCAGGAGTAGCTATCGTAGATACTGCTGTAGCCAATCACCTGATTAAAATGACTAAAGCTAGCCGCCTGATGGGCTGCGATTGCATCATTTCAGGTATTTCTGGTCCTATCGCCCAAACAATTGTCGAACTCGGTATCCAAATCGACGAAATTGAAACGACTGGCAGTATGCGCGATGCCCTGGCCCTTGCCATGAAGCGTACTGGCTAAAAAATCGCTAGTCATGGAGCTAAAACAATGGGATAAGTCCGTAGAATTCTATAGAAAACAATATTTCATCTCCGATGAAGACTTGGCTTGTATGCGTCAAGCCGGAGAGCAGATTATGGACCAAATGCGCTGGGCCTACGACCAGCTCTATGATTGGATGCGCCAACATAAACGCTATGAAAATTATTACACAGAAGAACTCATTGGCCTCTTAGCCGAAGAAGAAGAGCTTTTCTGGACCGATATCGTCCTTGGCCGCCTCTCCGATGAATATATTCATACAGAGGCGGTTTATGGGCTTGAATTCGCCAAAATGAATATCCCTTTAGAAGGATATGTAGGCGCCTTGGTGGCCTTCCACGAGTTCATCCGACAAGCCTATGTCCGCAAAGGCGTGCAGAGCTTCGAGTTAATGTCTGCTTTTAAAAAGTTTACGCAGGTGTCTATTGACGTGGTGACCGAGGTCTACCAAGATATTATTAGCCACCAACTCGAAGAACAAAATGAAGCTCTCCGAGAGCGATCTACTCCAGTGGCCCAAATAGCCAAGAACGTACTTTTATTGCCGCTTGTAGGCTTTATTGACTCTAAGCGAGCCCAAGATATGATGGAGGCTATGCTTAACAATATCGCAGAACAACAAGCCAAGGTCTTTATCTTAGATATTTCAGGGGTCGCTATTGTAGACACTGCTGTGGCTAATCACTTAATTAAAATGACTAAGGCGAGTAGCCTGATGGGTTGCCATTGCATCATTTCTGGCGTATCTGGCCCTATCGCCCAAACTATTGTCGAATTAGGCGTTCAAATTGACGAAATTGATACCCGCGGAAGTATGCGCGATGCCTTAGCGGCAGCTCTTAATCGCAATCTTTAAATCTGGCGTAAAGCAACTCTATTTTTTGGGCCAATCGATGGTCTCGCTCCGTAATTGTATTGCCAGCATCATGGCTGCATAATCGGATTTCTAAACGATTGTAGACATTGTACCAATTGGGATGATGATCCCATTTCTCTGCCCAAAAAGCAACAACGGTCATAAATCCAAAGGCCGCTACAAAATCCTCAAATACAAATTCAGCCACAAGCTGCTGCTCCTCCTCTCTAAAGTGTTGGTAGTTCATTTTTTAATGCTTTTTTGGGGCGGATACTCCTTTCAGTCGTCGAAGACGGTCTAAAGACCTTGTTGTCGTTGCGCAGCTCGCTGTTATTTGCTTCGCTGCGTCGCACTGTTGCAGATCGCTAGGCCGCTCAACAGATATCTTTGTGCTCATTGTTTTGCTCTGGCCCAAAAATAATAAAGCCAGCTTTGTTTTTAATGGAAACAGCAGAAGAATAGGCGGCCTTGCCGCCGCAAAGGCGCGCAGCGCCTCGGCTGAGGGATGGGCAGCAGTGGCCCGAAGGGCCAGACCCAGCCGCCAAAGGCGGCGCAGGGCCGAGCGAACAGCGAGCTGCGAGACAGCCCGACCCGAGCGAAGGGCGGGGCAGCCCCAAAAAAAGAAGCTTCTGCACTCATTTTTTCCGCTCTTACAAATGGCTGCAAAAATTGAAATCTCTTCTGTATCTTTAGAGGCTCGACTTTAAAAGAGTGCTTTAACGAAAATCTGAAAAACAGAGCTTTGAGAAATCGCGAACAGCAACATATAATCGAAACTCAAAACCTCAATATTGAGGTACAGGGTTATCTGGATGAGTACCAACTTCGGGTAGTGCAAACAACCCTTATACATTTATTTAAGAATGAGTTGGGGAATTATTTGGACCGGCTTTTTAGCGAAATGGTCCCGCCAGATGTACATCTTGTGATTGATCGTTTAGATATTGATTTGCCTCCGATTGATTTGCGTGGTGCTGAGGCGATTAAGGATTTTCGTCCCGCAGTAGAACGCTATTTTAAGAAGGTAGCTCGAGAGGCTGTTCAAAAAACGATTATAAAAAGCTCAGGCGGTCGATTTGAGGAAGAAGGGATGCGTGTGAGGGTCAGTAAGTGGACCCTATTTAAGGATTTTTTGGAAAAGGGGCATTACCCGAGTTGGGCTGGTCCGAAGAACTTGCCAATCAGTTCGGTCATTGAGGAACTCATGCGGCAATCGCCTCGCAAAATGGCTGAGCTTTTGCTCGATATTGGTCGTAGAAACCCTCAATTGGCCAATCGGCTCATTTTTCAATTTGGGCCACGACAGCTAGAGCAATTACTTCAGTTGATTTATCAGCAGGCGGGACCCAATATGCTTCGGCAATTACAACTTATTCTAAAGCGATTGGGCCAAAGATATCGGGCTTTGCGTGGGCAGCGATCTGTTCAAAAAGCTGCTTATACCGTAGCCTTTGAGTATATTTTTGAAAAAGTGCGTTCTGGGCGAAAATTTGTGTATAGAGAGCAGGAGCTAGTGCAGAAAATTGTAGAGCGCATTCAGAAAAATTACCAACATATTTCGGCTCAAGATTTGGGCGAACTAGATAGCGGCGTGCGCCAAGAGCACAGTCAAAATTATGGAGACTTGGATTTGCTGGAGTATTTTCTTCAGCATGGGTCTATTCCCTATTGGGCTAAAACCGATAGTTTGGCCTCTATGCGTCAGCTTTTTGATCGTCTAATTCATAAGCGACTTACGGCCTTACAACGTCTTATTATTCGACAAAAAGAGCAGCCCAATTTTTGGCAACGTCTATTTTTGCAGTTTGAAGAACAACAACTTTTACAGTTGTTGGAGCCTTTGAGTGAGGATCGTATGCGTTTGGTTCGCAGCCTTCTTCTACACTTTAATCAATGGGGTCAAACAGAGGGGATTAGCCGCCATCGTTTGGCGCCAGTCTTGATGGGGCAGCTTTTTGAGCAACTTTTGGTTAGTCGATCTAGCTTTTCCGAAAAGAGGTTGGTAGAAGCTTTCTTGATGGAGGCTAGTCAATTATCATCAAAAAGTAAAGAAGACTTAGCTCAAACGCTCTTTAAAACTTTAGAGCAAGAAAATAATGAACGCTTTGAGCTTTTTCGTCAAGAACTATTGCAACAATTGGGGAAAATTTTTCCTCAAACAAAGGCCTCTGCGCATAGCGAACTACTCAAAGAAGAGCAACTGAAGAGTAAAAGTCTAGAGGTAGAACTAGCTTTACAAACTTTAGAAGATAAATTGATGCAAGAGGGGCTGGACCAAGAGCAAATGGCACAGCTTCAAAAGGAAAGAGGGCGCCTCCAACGTCGAGAACGCCAATTGCAAAGAGAATTGCAGGCGATATCAGGTCTAGCAGCTAGCTCTATTCGGGCTTTGTTGGGTCGAAAAAAATGGCTTAAAAAACGTCTCATTCAGTTAGAAAAGGAGCTCAAATCAGAAGAAAAACGCATTAAGGCAGAAGATAAAGCAATAGAAAAAGAGCATAAAGCTAAGCAGGATGAGGCGCGACAGCTACGCCGCCTGATAAGAAATATGCGTCGAGAAACTAAAGCGATTGCTCGTGAGCTAGGCAAATCTTATAAGAAAGTAGATAAAGAGAGTCGCTCAGCACTTAGAGAACTCAAATTGGAATTTTCGGCTGCCGTATCAGATCTTTATAATGAGCGTTCGGACTTGCAACTGCAATTGGGGCAATTGGAGGAGCTACTCGCTTTGGGCGAACTTAGCCGAGCGGAAAAAAATCAACTGCAAAGCCAAATTCGGTTGCTCAATCGTCAGCTTAAACAACTAGATAGAGAGTTACAGCAATTAGATCAAATGCTAGCCCAAGTAAATGCCGATTTGCGAAAATTGGAACAAGATGAAACGACTGAAGAGCCTAATGCTAGTTCACAAATAGATTTTCTTGTCTTTTTCTTGCAGTATGGTTCGGTGCCTTGGTGGGCCGAAGAATATAGAGATTATTCTATAGAGGCTATCTTTAAGCAGTTTGCTGAAAAAGAAGCAGATAAACTCCGTAAGGCCGTTTCGCGTTTGGGCAAAAACCCCATCGTTTGGCAACGGATGGTGAATCAGTTATCTGAAGAAGTGTTGGAAATGGTTCTGATTGCTCTTTTTCCCCGCTTTGCTGGTTTTGCTATCTCTACCGCTATCATGCTAGAAAAAATCAAATCTGCTCAGGTTTTTGAGAAAATTAAGTCGATTTCGCTAAAGGATTTTAAGTGGAATAAGATTTTAGAATACCTTTTCCTCCACCCAAGCCAAAGCAATCCACAGCAATTTCTTAAAGACTTGGTTTTGGAATTAGGCAAAAGTTATGAAATTTCGCCTCGAGAGCTGTTGATGTATATGACCAATCTCTCCCATAATAATCCAGAGACTCGGCTAGCTTATTTTGCAGATGTAATTGGTAATTTAGGAGAAGATGATAGCATTATAGCGGCAGAAGAAGCCTTGGTGCAAGAGCTTTTGCTCCGCCAGCGCCAAGCCGAAGGACTCATTTTGAGTTTAGAGAAGAAAAAAGAAGCTCTAGAACAGTACTTACTTAAAGGTTTGTACACCGAAGCTGCTATTCGAGCCAAAACAGATACGCTTGCAGGTATGCAAGCAATCATTAGAGAATTACTGGTCCAAGATCGACAGTTTTTGCGCAAGCTGTTGCTTGATGCGATTGGCCGAGCTCCGGCAAGAGAGCGATTAGTCACTAATTTTGATAATAAAACCTTTTGGGAATTGGTCCTTTTGCTGAATAAATCAGCTATGCCACTAACCCAAAACTATGTACAGGAACTGGGGAGAGCCCTCAATGACCACAACCTTTTTATGGTCAAGGATACGGTTTATCGCTACTTGTTAGAACTAAGTCAAGGCGGACAGTTTGCTGTTCGTGCATTGGTCCAACAACTCCTCAAAGCTATTAGCCGAAATACACAGCGAGATCCTATGCTCTTGCTAAATGATTGGAAGACCAAGCTGCGTAATTTACCTACTCAACGCTCAGGGCTGCTCCTGCAACTTTTGGAAACGGAAATCGCTCTTCTTCGAGCACAACGACGCTCAACAGAAGATCCTAGCTTAATAGAAAGCTTGGGGCAGCAATTGGGTAGTTTAGAGTTGGAACAGCAACATTTTAGCCGTCAATTATTGCAAGTACTCAACCGAGAACGTATAGAAAAAGAAGGTCTTGAAATTATTCCAGAGGATTTAGACGAACTTTATAGTCGCCTTGAGGCCATAGAAAAAGAAATTGAAGACCTTAAGATAAATATTGATGCAGCCCAAGCCATGGAGAAAATCCTGCGCTGGCGTCGCATTGCGGAATTAGAGGCCCAACGCAATTTGTTGCAACAGGAAGAACCCTTCGCTATTCGTCAGCTGCAACAAGATATGATTAGCCTCAGAGAAGAAATGGAGAGCTTAGCTGCTCGCTTGAAAAGTTTGGAGGGCTATGCTAAACAAGGACTTTCTGTAGCAGAATTAAGAGAGGAAATTACCAAATTGGAGCAGCAGCGCCGAGCCTTACAACAGCAGTTTAAGGACTTACAAGATCAAGGTGAAGATGCAACTAAAGAGGAATTGGCCCTTATGCAGTTGCGCCAAGAACTAGAACGACTACAAAGAGATTTAGAAAGTGAATTAGAGGCCTTGCCCGAGCCAGAGTTGCTCGAAAAGATGTTGGTAGATGAATGGGAACAGCCTGCTTTACCTATAGAGTCTATTCGTCAAGCTCCCGAGGTTCAAGAATTCTTAAGTTATTTGATGGAGCTACCTTGGCAACAAGCTGAGGCTGATCGCATTCGCCAACGCTATTTGGTCGCACTACAAGACCATTGGGATGATCTGACTGAAGGCGTTCAAGCTAATCGAGAATTATTGGAACTGCTCCGCTCTAAAATGCGCCAGCTGTTGCTTCCTAGCCTGCAACGAATGAGTCAAAAACGCCTCGATTGGCGCCGAGAAATTGAAGCTTTGCCTGATATGAATACCGCCCAAAAATGGGAGCAGCGCCTAAGCGGAAGAGAAGAGGAGCAAATTGAATGGTTGGAACGTTTAGAGGCAGAGCAATGGGATGACCAAATCGCTAAGGAATTGGCCAATTTGCGCAAAAAGGTGCGTATTTATTTTCGGAAAATGCGCTTGATGTTCCGTCGCCAATTACGCAAACTAGCACAAGCTGAAGCCGCTCGCCTCAAAGAACTAGAGCGGGTCCAAGAAGAGGAAGAAAAACGCCTAGAAGCAGAACGCCTCAAGCGAATCAATGAACTAAAAAGACAGGAAAAAACGCCAGAAGCCGAAGCCGAAGAAGAAACAAAGGTGAAGCCCAAAAAAGAAAAACCCAAGCCAGCCGATCCCCCCGTAGATGAACCCCTCTATGTCCGAAATGCTGGATTGGTCCTTTTACAGCCTTATTATACCCGCCTTTTTATGGCCCTTAAAATGGTCAATAAAGGAAAGTTTGTCAATGAAGAAGCGCAAATTCGAGCTACACATATGCTGCAGTATATTGCCACAAGACAAACAGAAACGCCCGAAAATGAATTGGTCCTGAATAAAATTATGTGTGGCCTGCCGCTCTCTACCCCGGTCCCTATGGATGTGGGCCTGACGGAGCAAGAGCTGGGCACTTGTGATAGCCTTTTGCAAGGGGCAATCAATAACTGGAGCAGGATGCGGACCATGACGCCAGATGCTCTGCGAGGCACTTTCCTTATTCGTGAAGGAAGTATCAAAGAGGAGGCTGATCGCTGGAAACTCAAGGTGGAAAAAGGCTCTTTTGATATGCTTTTGCGCACCCTTCCTTGGGGGTTTACCTTTGTCCGCTATGGCTGGTTACCCAAGTTCATTGCTGTAGAATGGGATATTCCAGGTACTTAATATTGGGGGCTTCCCGCAGCCCTTTTATTTGGGGCTGCGGGCGCTATGCTGCGGGGCTCGCAGTTCTGCTCGGCCCTGCGGGCTCCACTTCGTTTCGCCCTCGGTCTGGCCTGACGGCCACCCGCTCCGCAGCGCTAAGCCATTTTGGCCCAAGGGCCAAGGCGGCTTCGCCGCCCCAACTAGCCGCATTTATTGGGGCCAAAGGCCCTTTCTCTGCCCGATTAGGGCCGCTTTTTTGGCCTAGCGATGTGAAAGGGGGGCCGCAGGCCAGACCGAAGCGCGCAGCGCTGAAGGGCCGAGCGAAGAGCGAGCCCTGAAACGTAGCGCCGCAAGGCGAAGCCGCAGCGGAGGCCCCCAAAAACTAAAACGCCCATTCTCAAAAGCGGGAATGGGCGTTTTATGTATAGTGCAAAACGAGTTTACTTTTGTTGGCGCATAATTTCGTAGAGCGTAATGCCCGTGGCCACCGAAACATTAAAAGAGTCGGTTTGGCCGCGCATAGGCAAAAGAAAATGCTCATCTACCTTGTCGAGTAAGACGCGATTGACGCCCTTATGCTCATCGCCCATAATGAGGGCCAGCGGGAGATTGAGTTCTAGATCATAAAGCATTTTTTCGCCCTGTAGGTCGGCGGCAATCAGTTGAAGGCCATTCATCTGTAGGTATTCAGCCGTTTGGATCAGGCTATTTACTCGGCAAACGGGCAAATGATTGAGGGCTCCAGCAGAGCTCTTCATGGCCGAGTCATTGATTTGGGCCGAGCCTTTTTTAGGAATAATCAGGGCGTCGGCTCCGGCAGCTTCTGCAGAGCGGGCAATTGCGCCAATATTGCGGACATCCGTCACGCCATCTAGCAAAACAAAAAGCGGGTGCTTGCCTTTTTCGTAGGCCAATAAGAGCAAATCTTCTACTTGATAATAGGGGATAGGGGAGAGTAGGGCCACCACCCCTTGGTGGTTTTTGCGAGTATAATTATTGAGACGTTCTTTGGGGACCGTTTGTAGTGGAACGTCTAGTTCTTTGCAAGCTTTGCGCAAATCCTTTTCAAAAGGGCCACGAACATTAGCGGCCAAGATAATTTTTTCAAAATTGCGTTTAGCTTCAAGGGCGTCCATTACAGGATGACGGCCGAAAATCATTTCTTGATCGGGCGTCTTTTTTGGTCGGTGGTGCTGCATGAAAATGCGATTAGATTATTGAGAATTGGCCCATTGGAAGCTATTGATCATCCCCATGATGTCTGTTTTGACAAAGTCAATTACGGGAGCCATAGAATCAGCTTCTGGGCGGGTATTAAAATAGAGTGAGGCTCGAACAGCATGTTGGCTACTATCGGTTAGCAGGAGCTGAAAGGGCGAAGCTACATGGCCTTCAATGTTGAATAAAACGCCATAGACCTTATCTTCTGGGCGATTGATAACATAATCATCAAGGCTAGCAGCCTTAGCGGTATGTTCTTCGGCTAGTCGATAAGCATCGCTATACATTTTGTAGAGTTCTTCTTCAATAGGACCTTTAGAAAGGTCTGTATAAGTAAAATGTAGACGGCCATTTAGGCTTTTGAAGTTGAGGTCAAACCAGCAAGAGTGAAGTGCTTTCCGATTGCCTAAAGTGGTATCTTGGATAAACTCCATATAGTCTGGATAATCGAAATGGAAGGCACAGAAATTCCTGTCGAGGGCTTGGTAGTTGCGTTCGGGATAAACGACCTTAGGATAAATGCGTTTTTTGGGAATGTATACCTCCTCTTCTTGGCAAGCAACCAAAGAAAGACAGAGGCCCAAAAAGAGCCAAAAGAAAGAAGTCTTCATAAGGAATAGTCATTTTTAGGCCAAAACCTGCTCTCCTGCACTTTCCGCCAAAGTCACCTTAATCGTTTCGATCCGGCGCTTAGTGGTACTGAGGACCTGAAATTTGATCCCTTGAAAGAGCAGTTGGCTATTTTTCTTGGGCATACTCCCATGAATCATCAGAAGTAGGCCAGCCAGCGTTTCTGCGGAAGAGCGAGCTTCTTCAAAAAGTTCGGGGTCAATATCCATAATCTTACAAGCCTCTTGGATAGAAGTCTTGGCTTCAAAAATATAGATATGCTCGCTTATTTTAGTGTAACCTTGTGATTCAGGCTCATCAAATTCATCATTGATTTCGCCAACAATTTCTTCTAGGACATCCTCTAAGGTAACAATACCAGAACTCCCACCATATTCATCTACTACAATAGCCATATGGGTACGGCGAACCTGAAACTCATTGAAAAGATCATCGATTTTCTTGTTTTCAGGAATGAAAAAGGCGGGGCGAATTAAAGCGTGCCAGTCAAAGCTATCATCCTTATCAAAGTGCTCGATCAAATCTTTGGTATGCACAATACCCAAGACCTTATCAAAAGTTTCCTCGTAAACGGGAATCCTAGAATAGTTGGAATTTTGCAAAACAGCCAAAAGCTCACTAAAGTTAATGCTGCTATCTACAGCCTCTACATCTACCCGAGCACACATGATGTTCTTTACCGTAGTATTTCCAAACTTGACAATCCCTTTGAGAATATCTATATCTTGTTCGGCATATTTGGTATCGCCTACAGTTAACTCAATTGCCTGTTCGATGTCTTTATCTGTTACGACATTCATTCCTGAATGTTTGGCCAATCTGCGCTCAATAATGCGAGTTGCATTAACTAATATCCAGCTTAAAGGCCAAAATAAACGACGTAAAATAAGCAGTGGACGAGCCATGAGCTTACTCAAACGCATATTGTTGCTCGTAGCATAAACCTTGGGGGCAACCTCGCCAAAAAGGACCAATAAAAAGGTGACCAAAACTACCGTTACTAGGAAAGATAACCAAGGCGGGGTACTTTCTGGAAGCAATTGCTCAAATAGAAAGTTCGAAGTGAGGATAATGCCAATATTGACAAAATTGTTGCTGATCAAAATGGTCGACAACAAATAATGGGGCTTCTCCAAAAGACGCAAAATGCGGCCCCTTGGTCCCCCCTTGTTTACCGCCTGCTTTTGTAATTCCTCAATGTCGTTATGCGTAATCGAAAAAAAGGCTACCTCCGAGCCAGATAGCAAGGCCGAACAGGCCAAAAGAAGAATAATACTGCCGAGAGAAATCCAGGTGGCGGGCCCCAAATCAGTTAAAAATAAAAAACTGAGGCCCAGCTCGGATGGAATAAGGTCTGTGTCCAAAATAATACGCTTAGATGAAGAATATAACAGAGTGCTACAAGAGCTCAAAAACTCTTTTCAGAATGCTATTCTGCTAGAGCCTTTAGCCAATATACTAAGTAGTTAGCGAATATAGAACTATCTGCTATTTATTTCAAGAGCTGATAAATAAATGAATTCTAAGAAGAACAAAAAGCCCTAAAAAAAGGACCAATAACTCCAAAAGGTTATTGGTCCTTGCTGCCAAAAGAAAGCAATTGAACTAGAAGGGAAGATCATCTCCATCACTTTCTTGCTCATAACGCTCATTCTGGCCACTATTATTCGTTTGGCCAGCTTCCCCCATATCCGCAGGCTCTTCTGGTGGTGGGGGATTAGTATAACCACTCGCATTGTTTTCTCTTCTCTCTAGAGAACGAAAGGTGTTGGCCGCAATTTCAGTCATATAACGCGTATTGCCATTCTCATCATCCCAACTACGGCTGGTAATTTTACCCTCTACATACACCAAGCTGCCTTTCTTGAGCTGCTGTGCTGCACGCTCCGCCGCCTGACGCCAAATGATGATGTTGTGCCATTCCGTTTTCGTCTGCCACTCCCCATTTACCTGATAACTCTCATTGGTCGCCATCGTAAAACGAGTATAAACCGCGCCACTAGGTAATGTCTTCATCTCTGGGTCTTTACCCAAATTTCCAATTAAGGTCACTTTGTTGATCATAGTCTATAATTTTAGTATATCTGTGTTTTACAAAAGTATGTTTATTATTTTAAATTCGCAACTGTCAGTAAATTTTTTATCAAAAAAAGGCCAATTGTTTCTGCTCCCAATATTGAGCAATCAAACGAGGCAAAGGATAGTCGGCCCAATCCTGAACTTCTACTAGCTCCCAATCTTCTGCTAAAGCCTGATTTAGAGGCGCTTTGGGCCATAAAAAACGCGCAATGATTTTCTGATGCGAGAGCTGCTGCTGCTCTTGTCCCGATAATAAAGCCCAATCTTGCTCCTCTAACTCCCAATGCGCCCAAAGTGATTTCAATTCACTAGTTTTTAAGGACTTATCCAACTCGATCATCGGAAATTCATATAAGCCCTGCCAAATGTCTTTTTCTTGCCGCTTCCTCAAATAATAGCCCCCATTGGCCCCCCGCCAAACGAAGTAGTAAAAGTAACGCTTCCTAATCTGGATTTTCTTCCCCTTTTTGGGCAGCTCCAACTGCCGATTTTTGGCCTTGGCGCCACAGTTTTCCGCTAAGGGACAATCTCCACAACTAGGGTTTTTAGGCCGACAATGCAAGGCCCCAAAATCCATCATGGCCTGATTGTAATTGGCCGGATCATCTTCCCATAAAAGCGCCTGCGCCTTGGCCTTAAACCACTTTTTGCCCGCACTACTATCTATCGGCAACTCTTGCCCAAAATAACGACTCAATACCCGATATACATTGCCATCCACTACCGCATAAGGCAAATCATAAGCAAAGGAGGCAATGGCCGCTGCCGTGTATTCTCCAACTCCCTTCAAACTCAATATATCATCGTAGTTGTCTGGAAAAGTTCCCCCATAATCTTCAATAACCCGAATAGCACTGGCCTGTAGATTTCGCGCCCGCGCATAATAGCCCAAGCCCTGCCAAAGCTTCATCAATTTCTGCTCCTCACTCTCTGCCAATTCTTTTACCGTTGGATAAGCCGCTATGAATCGCTCATAATAAGGTAAGCCCTGCTCCAAACGAGTCTGCTGCATGATGATTTCCGCTAACCAGATTTTATACGGATCTTGGCCCTCTTTCCAAGGCAAATAACGCCCCTCCCGCTGCTCAAACCACTCCCTAAGCTTCTCCGAAAAGTAAAGGTCTATATCCATTTTTTTCCTTTTTCTCAAATGTACAATTTTTTTGGGGCCTCCGCTGCGGCTTCGCCTTGCGGCGCTATGTTGCGGGGCTCGCTGATCGCTCGGCCCTTCGGCGGCAAAGCCGCCTCGGTCTGGCCTACGGCCACCCTTTCACATCGCTAGGCCTGCGGCCCTTCGGGCCTGTAGGAGGCAACTAGTAAATAGGATAGAAAAAGGCCCAAAACCTTAGTGTTCTGGACCTTTTTGCGGTTGGGTAGGGCGCGTAGCGCCCGCAGGCTGAGGGATGGAAAGTGGTGCGGCGAAGCCGCAGACCAAGGCCGTTAGGCCGCAGGGCCGAGCAGACTTGCGAGCCACGACACAGCCCGACCCGCCCGCAGGGCGGGGCAGCCCCAAATCATTATAATTTTACTAGCGGAAGAAGTTGGTAAATTCCATTTTCCCCCTCAATCAGTAGGCGATATTGCCCCGCAGGCCAAGGACTCAAATCATATTGTAGTCTTTGATTTTGGCTGAGCTCTAGCTTGTTCTGCTGTAGCAATTGGCCCAAATTATTGTAGAGTTTGAGCGTATAGCGGCCAGCAGGCCAAGCCGCCTGAATAGAGATATTTGCTTGGCTAGGGTTGGGCCAGTAATGCAACTTGCCCCAGCTTTGTTCAGCTTTTTCTTGGGCCAAAATAGCAGAATAATACCATTGGCCATTTGTATTTTGCCAAGCCAAACGAAAATAGCGCTCTTCCTGATGATTAGGGGAAAAACGCTGGCTAGAATTGGGGTTGCTCCATTGGGCCAAAGGGCTGAAATCTATCCCGTTGGGGCTCATTTCTAGTTGTAGTTCTGCAATATCATCTAGGCTAGAAAAGGCCCAAACTAAGTCTTTATTTTCCCAGCGGAAAAAGCGGAGTTGGCTTTCGGAAAGTAGAATTTCCTCTAAGGTATAGCTAGGTTCTAGCTCAATAAATTGGCCGATAGCGATATAATCAAAAAAGTAATCTCGTCCCCCACGGAGGGCAATGCGGTCCACGCCGCAATAGGTGTTATCAATGCGATTGTCAAGGCCTAGACTAACTTTATCATCATTAAAAAGCTCGGCTTGGATGCGGCCAGAGCTACAATCTCTACGGATTTCTGTGCGGTACCAAACGCCTCTAGGTTGACTAAGTGTGGGGCCAGTAGCATTAGAGGCTGCTCCTGCATTTCTGCGCTCAATACCAAACTCAGAAGAGCCTGTAACATCGGCATTTCGGCGGAGGCTATAGCCGTTGAAGCTGGCATTTTCTAGGCCGTAGCGGTTCCAGCTGCAATCAGGGAAATTGGCAGCTCGAATTTCTCTACCAATAAAGCGATAGTTATTTAGGCTGCTGCCAATGGACTTCCAGCCTCCTTGAGGATCGCAGGCGCCAGTTTTTCGGAGAACGACATTGGGGGCAAATGTACTAGCATCTTGTTGAATCACACCACTTGAAATGCTATTCCAGCCCGAAAAGCTGCTGAAATCATCGAAAAAAATGAAGGTAGCGGGTCCATTACTAGCGGAACTAGCGGTAGGATTATCGTAATAGACATAAACATCGGTATTGGCATTGGCGGCCAAGTTGGGGAGTTCTAGCCAGACAATTGCGCCAGAAGCATTTTGGAAAGTTTCTATCCAAAAATCAATAAGCGTAGTTCCATCTTGAGTTGTAAATCGAAGGTCGGCAAACTGAGGGTCCATCCCTGTTTGGTAGAGCAAATCTACTCGGATTTGGTAGTTGTTTAGGGTATTGCCAGCGTTTTCTTGGATAGCAATGCGCTGCCGTTGGTTCCAGCCGTTTAGCCATTGGGCCGATAAAGAAAAGCTAAAGAAAAGGAGGAGTAGGGTAAGTGGAATAAATCGCATACATTTTTAGATTTGTGACAAAAGGAGTTATACTTGTTTGGCCGCAAATCTATCAATGTCTGTGAATTATATAGCTGTGTTTGAGTTAAATTAAAAAAATTTTTTTCTTAAAAGTCCCAAATCAAATCCTCTAAATGACCAATAGCGGTTTGAATTTTAGCCTGCCATTGATGTTCGTCATGGGGTTGGATGCCCGTTCCAAAAAGGGAAAGCGCCCGTAGGTTTTGCCAGCCTGCCAAGTTTTTGGGCAAGCCATTTAGGGGCGTATCATTGAGGTTGAGGGCTTCTAGTTGGGGGAGCTCGCAAATAAACTCGGGCAGTTGGCCCAGGCGAGAGAGGCCCACTAGATGTAGTGTATTTAAGTGGGGCAAAAGGGCTAAACTAGAAGGAAGTTCTAATAGTGGCGCCTCTCTGAGGGCCAAAAAATGGAGTTTTTGGAGCTGTCCGAGCTCTTGGGGCAAAATCAAAAGGCCTTTCCCTTGTAAAATGAGGCGTTCCAAATTGCGCAGCTCAAAAATGACCATGGGAAATCGGTCTAGGCCATCAAACTGAATAAATAATCCCTTGAGCTGCTGGAGCTGGGCGAGGCTAGCGGGGAGGCTAGAGGCCCGTTGAAAAGAAATTGAAAGCTCTTCTAGGAGATGGAGTCGCTCGATGCGTTCGGGCAGACGGATCAATAAATTGCCTTCTAGGTGAAGGGCTTTAATTTGTCTGAGCGACCAAAAATGATCGGGCAATTGGGCTAGTTGGTTATGGGCCAGATTAAAGGTTTTGGCTTGCTGAAAATGCAGTAAAAAGGGAGGAAACTTCCGCAACTTATTGCGGCTAATATTAACCTCTTTGGCCAAGGGGGCCAAAGCCTGCAAGCAATCGGGTAGCTCAAATAGGCCCAAACCTGATAATTGCAATCCCTTTGCTCGAATTTGATCAAAGAGTTTGGGAAAACTATAGAGCGCCCGAAATTGCTCCTCATAAAAAGCGAGACAATCTTGTAATTGCTTGAAGCGGGGACGAAGATCTTTGCCTTCGCCTTTAGCTAGCAAAAGCGCTAGTTCCATGTTTTCTGGCTGTCCAGAATAGAGAAGGGCCTCTATGTTTTCCCAATCACTCATCTGTTGATCTATTTTTCTACGCTAGGGCGTTGCTCAATGGCTTTGTACATATCCTGAATAGCTTCTTGGCTATAAGCGGTTACGGTGCTAGACGTCATGCGAAACTGTTGGTCTCCTTGGATATAGAAGTACTCAAAGTTGTAAAATTTGGTGCTATCACCTTCATATTGTTTACTAAAGATAAAGCCGTTATCATCTTCGCTAATGATTTCAAAGCCTTTGCTCACGGCCTTAGTTTCTTCTCTTTGTTGGTCTTTGAGGCTGCTTACATTGGTTGTTTCGGCCCCTTGACCATAGAGGTAAACCTGAAACTCTTCCCCTTCCATCGTAATTTCATGGGGTAGAATTCCGCCTGTTACTTTTTTAATATTGAGTTGTTCTGGTCCACGTACTTTGAGCATGACGCCAAAGGGGGCCAAATCATATTCTTTGGTAAATTTTTCTTGGGGGGCGCTTTCTCCTCCACAGGCGGCAACTAGGGCTAGCCCCAAAAAGAGCAGGGCAGCATAAAGACTATTCTTCATTAAGATTTTCGGTTTATTTCAAATAAATAAAAAGACCTTTAAAGGTAGAAAAAAAGCCGCTCTTAGTAAACCTAAGAACGGCATATTTGCCTAGGGGAGGCCTAGGCGTTTAGTTTCGCTTACCTTGCTTATTCGCCTTCTTCCTTATTGGAGGAGGCGCCTAGATAATAGGCACCTTGAAGGACAACAGGCCGTCCTTTTAGTTGTTGGCTAATGTTTGGACTGTAATAAAAGTCATCATATTGCTGGGCATCAACTAAGGGAAGGGCCTCAAAAAAGTATTGGCCATTTTCTGTTTTGGCCAAAGCATAAAAATAGGCTTGTTCGCCAAGTTGATAGACTGCTGTGGCGGGCAAAACCAAGGCTTTTTGATGGCCCAAATGCAGTTTGGCATCCATATAAAGGCCTTCTACCAAATTAAAGGGCAGGCTATCGAGGGCCAAGCGCACCGAAATACTTTTTTTGTTGGCCCCAAAGGCTTGGCCTAGGCGCAAGACTTTGGCGCTAAGGGCGCGTTTTCCCATTGGGCCCGCCAAGCTGAGTTCTACCTTTTGGTCTTCTTCCAATAAGGGCCAATCTTTCTCAAAGACTTCGAGTTCGGCCTGCATTTTTTTGTTGTCTACAATGCTCAAAAGGGGCTGTCCTGCGCTTAGGCTTTGGCCCAAACTGAGGTTCAGCTCGCTGATATAGCCCGAAATAGGGGCTTGCAGCCAATAGTGTCCAGCTTGGGCCGAAGAAAACTGATTCAATTGATTTTGGCGAATATTCAGTTCTTTTTTCATGCCGTCTAAGCTGGCTTTGGCCTTATTTACTTCTAGTTGGGCCTGTTCCAAGGCCTTGCCCGAGTTGATTTGTTCTTTGGCCAGTGCTTCTTGGCGCTGCAAAGCTTTTTCTAGGTAAAATAGGGCCTGTTCAGCCTCGGCAATTTGGCGTTCCAATTGGCTTTTTTCTAAAAGCAGTTGTTGGTAGCCCAAGCTTTCGATTTGCAAAATGGCTTCTCCTTTTTGTACGTATTGGCCCTCTTGTTTGCGGATGCTCAGAAGCTTTCCAGGTAGTTCTACGCTTAGGCTGGCTTTGGCGCCTTCGGGCAAGCGGCTATAAGCACCCAATTTGATGCTATTTTCTAGCTCATGTTCTTGAGCTTGGCCCCATTCCAGTTTAGATTGTTTGAGCTGGGCGTCGGTCCAAACGATATATGGACTTTTGGGGCTGGCTGTTTGTTCTTCAGCGGCTTTTTTTTCTTCAGTTCCACAAGCGCTAAGGCTTAGGATAAGGCTAGCAACTAGCAAAAATGGATATACGGATTTCATACAATATTTTAGTTTTGGTCTTTTTAATATTTTTTTGGGGCTGCCCCTCGCTTTGCTCGGGTCGGGCTGTGTCGTGGCTCGCAGTTCTGCTCGGCCCTGCGCCAGCAAGCTGGCTGGGTCTGCGGCTTCGCCGCACCACTTTCCATCCCTCAGCCTGCGGCGCCTTCAGCGCCTGTCCGCCGCAGGCAAAGGCCAAATAGAAGTCCTGTCACCTTCTATCCAAGAATGGCCGAGAAGTTAATTTTATGAGGGTTTTAACCCTCATTTATAGATCATTGCGAAGCAATACAGCATTTTTGCTGTAGGTTTCAACCTACAGTAAAAAAGGCCTAGCGATGCGAAAGGGGGCGGCGAAGCCGCAGACCAAGGCCGTTAGGCCGCAGGGCCGAGCAGACCTGCGAGCCCTGAAGCGTAGCGCCGCAGCTTTGCTGCGGAGGCCCCAAGTCTTAATTCCCTTCAGGTAAAAAACGGCCGAGCAAATAATCGAGTCGGTCCATCGCTTTATTCAGTTCCCAGTTATAATTGCAGCCTTGTTGTTCTAGGGTCAAATATTGTTGCAAGGCCTGTAAATAGGCCAATTGTTCGATTTCGCCCAGTTCAAAAGCGCGTTTCATCTTTTGGAGATATTCCTTTTGGGGTTGGGCGGCGCTACTCTCCCAATTATTGAGCGCTTGTTGATAAAAATCTACGGCCATCTTCAGGCGGAGATATTCTTGGCCCAGGGCGGCGGCTTTTTGCTCGGCCCTTTGGCCTAGGGCTTGGGCCTGTAATTCTAGGGCGGCCAGTTCCTTTTTTCGGTTTTTGCGGCCCAAGATAGGGGCATTCAATCCGAGTCCAATTTGTTGGTAGCGGGGGAGGCCAACCGTTTCTAGTTGTTGGTTTTGGGCCTCTTCGCGCATCGATTGGATTTGATAATTGAGGCTAAGGCGGGGGCGATAGCTAGCTTTTTCTTGTTTTTGCATCAGCTTAGCCTGTTGTTGAGCAATTTGGGCCAACAGCAGCTCAGGTTGTTGGGCCAGCAGGCTACTATCCTGTGTTTCGAGCAGGCGGCTTTGCCAAGTAGGGACCTCAATTTCGGGCAATTCGTCTAGGCCCAAGAAAAATAAAAGCGATTGTTCCAATTGTTGTAAGACCAATTGGAGCTGTCTATTTTGTTCGCTCCATTGCCAAAGCAGGCGCTCTAGCGTAAGGGCCTTAAGCGGAGAGCTCTCGCCCAATTCGGCTTGTTTTCTCAGTAGCTGAAGTTGTTGTTCCAGCAGTTCTAGATTTGATTGGTAGATTTGGGATAGCTCCAGATAATAGGCCCGTTGAGAAAGCAATTGTTGCAATTCATAGGCCCAGCTCTGTTGTTCCAATTGGAGTTCAATTTGGGCCATCTTCCAATTTTGTTCTCGGGCTTGGGCTTCTAGGCGCCAAGCCAAAAGAGAGGGCAGTTGTTGTTCAATCCCAAAAGACCAGTCATTTTCTGGGGTATTGATTTGGCCCCAGCCCAATTGGAAATTAGTAGGCGACCAGTTGCGTACTCCGCCTTTGCGGGCTTGTGCTGCCGCCAATTCTGATTGCTTGGCTTGGATCAGGCTCCAGTTCTCTTGGCCCAAGGCTCTAAGTTCTGCGTAGCTTTTGGCTTCTTGGGCTTGCAAATGAGTAGCGGCCAAAAGCAAAAGGCCAATCATCAGGACTGATTTCGGTGCTTTTTTAAAGCTCAATCGCTCGCTGTAATAATATAAAATGGGCAAAACAAAGAGGGTTAGCAGCGTAGCCGTCAACAAACCTCCAATGACCACTGAGGCCAAGGGTTTTTGGACCTCTGCGCCAGCGGCCTGACTTAGCGCCATGGGCAAAAAGCCCAAAGCCGCCACCGAGGCCGTCATCAGTACAGGACGTAGACGAAGCTTACAGGCCTGTAGAATGCGTTCTTCCAAACTCAAATCAGGATTCTTTTTTAGTTCATTAAAGTAGGCAATCAAGACAATTCCATTTAATACCGCCACACCAAAAAGGGCAATAAAACCCACAGCGGCAGAAATACTAAAGGGCATATCTCTAAGCCAAAGCGCCCAGATTCCACCAATGGCCGAAAAGGGAATTGCTGTGAAAATGAGCAAGGCTTGGCCTATAGAGTGAAAAGTGAAATAGAGCAGCAAAAAGATGAGGAAAAGGGCTAGCGGCACAACCACCAATAGGCGTTGGCTGGCGTCTTCCAAATTCTTAAACTGTCCGCCATAGCTGAGGTAATAAGAGGCCGGCATTTGAAGTTGAGGTTCTACCTTAGCTTGAATCTCTTCTACCACAGATTGCACATCTCGTCCCCGCACATTAAAGCTGATGACGATTCTTCTTTGGCCCTCTTCTCTAGAAATTTGAGCGGGACCTTCTACAAAGTCGATTTTGGCCAAATCGCCTAGCTGGATTTGTTCTCCAGAGGGGAGGGGGAGGAGCAAGGATTTTAGCGCCTGAATATCTTGGCGGTCTTTAGCCGCTAGGCGAATAACTAGATCAAAACGGCGTTGTCCCTCTTGTATTTGGCCCAAAGTACTTCCAGCAAAAGCGGCCTCTAAAATTCGGTTGAGGCTACTTACATCTAGTTGGTAATAGGCCAAGCGCTCGCGGATATATTCAATGCGGATTTGAGCCAAGCCACTAACGGCCTCTACTCGCACATCTTCGGTGCCTTCTACGCTAGCCAGTTTCTTTTGGACCTGCTCGCCCAGTTGGCTAAGAGTGGCCAGGTCTTCGCCAAAAATTTTAATGGCCACATCTGCCCGAACGCCAGTCATTAGCTCATTAAAACGCATTTGGATAGGCTGGCTAAATTCCGTGGTCAATTCTGGAATTTGTGCCAAAACGGCCTGCATTTTCTCTACCAGTTCTTCTCTATTTGTTGCTGAAACCCAATCATCATGATCCTTTAAAATAACCATACCATCGGCTACTTGCATGGGCATGGGATCGGTAGGTACCTCGGCACTACCAATTTTAGAAACGACCTGTAAGACTTCAGGAAAGTTGTCTAGAAGTAGCTTTTCTGCTTTTCCACAAACCTCTATTTCTTGCTCCAAAGAGCTGCCTTCGGGGAGAATGAATTGGGCGGCTAAATCGCCTTCGCCAAGGGTAGGAATAAATTCTCCGCCCATTTGGCTAAATATCCAGCCACTAAAGCCCAAAGCTAGAATAGCTAGGCCCAAAATAGGCGCTTTGACCCGCATCACTAAGGCTAAAACTGGACTATAGGCCTGCTCCAAAGCTGCGACCAAGCGATCAGAGAAACTCGCTTTTTGAGGGATCTTTTTAGAGAGAAATAGGGCCATCATCATGGGTACATAGGTCAAGGATAGAATAAAGGCCCCCAAAATGGCAAAGGCCACCGTTTGGGCCATGGGCACAAACATTTTTCCTTCCACCCCTGTCAAAACGAGAATGGGCAGATAAACAATCAGGATGATGATTTCGCCAAAAGCTGCTGTAGATCGGATTTTGGAAGCCGATTCATAAACCGCTTGATCCATTTCTTCTGCAGTCAGTCGCTTTTTCTGCTGTTGATGCAAAAAGTGGATGGCCGCTTCTACAATAATCACCGAACCATCTACAATCAACCCAAAATCAATGGCTCCCAAACTCATCAGGTTACCACTTACGCCAAAAAAGTTCATCAGGCTGATGGCAAAGAGTAGCGATAAGGGAATAACTGAGGCTACAATAAGGCCCGCCCGCAGATTACCAATGAGCAAAAGCAAAACAAAAAGTACAATCAAAGCCCCCTCAATAAGGTTGGTGGCAATGGTAGAGCTGGCTTTATTGACCAAACGAGAGCGATCTAAAAAGGTAGTGAGCTCTACGCCTTCAGGTAATTTGGCTTTAATCTCTTCCATTCTGTTGCGAACGGCCTCAATGACCTTGGCACTATTGGCTCCCTTGAGCATCATGACAATCCCCACAACCACTTCTCCATGTCCATCTTTGGTGGCGGCACCATAGCGCATAGGGCTACCAAACTTAAAATCGGCCACTTCCTTGAGCAAAATTACTCGGCCTTCTTCCGTTTGGCCCAAATGAATTTGGCCCAACTCCTCTAAGCTCTGAATTTTACCCACTGCTCTAATGAAATGCGCATAGGGTTTATGATCAATATAGGCCGCACCCGTATTTTCATGGTTGTTCTCTAAGGCAGACATTACATCGAGTAGCGAAAGGCCCAAAGGACGCAAGCGCTCAGGATAAATGACCACTTCGTATTGCTTGAGTTCGCCCCCCAAGGTGTTGAGCTCAGCCACTCCCGGAATGCCTAGTACCTGCGGCTTGATGACCCAGTCTTGAATGCTTCTGAGTTGCATGGCCGAAAATTGCTCTTCAAAGCCCGCTTTGGCGCTTAAACTATACTGGTAAATTTCTCCCAAACCAGTACTTACAGGCCCCAAACTGGGCGGGTCTACTCCTGAGGGGAGTTCTACCTGCCCAATCCGCTCGTTTACCTGAGCTCTGGCCCAATAGGGATCTACAGATTCATCAAAGACTAGGGTTACTACTGAAATCCCAAAGCGACTAATAGAGCGAAGTTCCACCAAATGCGGAATAGATTTCACGCTCTGCTCTAAAGGAAAAGTGACCAATTGCTCCATCTCTTGAGTCGAGAGCTGTGGCGCATTCGTAATGAGCTGCAATTGATTGTTGGTGATGTCTGGCAAGGCGTCTATGGATAGCGAGCGGAGATTGTAAATCCCCAGCAGCAAAAGGGCCAAAACGCCTAAACCCATCATCAGCTTGTTCTTAATACTCCAAAGGATGATTTTGTCTAACATGACGTACTTATAATGTGATAATAATGATGTTTTGCGGGAAGTGATTAGCTATGCTTTCCTTGCAGCTCAGGGGAAAGCTGCGAGAAAAGCTATAAATCAGTGTTTTATTCTAAACTAAAGGCAAGATGTAAGGAAGCAACAAAGGCTTCTAGGCCCGTGCTTCTTTGGTAATAGGCCAATCTGGCCGCAATCGATTTGAAAAGAACCACTCTTTTGCTTTTCAAAAAGGCTTGGCTGCGCAATAGACCAAAAGCAGGCGCATAACGGAAGCCCAAACCAAATTGCTGAGAATAAAAGGCCGATAGATCATAATCAGAAGTGTAAAAGCTCGAGTTGACGCTATGCTCCGCAAAGGGCGCAAAATAATCGGAGGCCGTTTGCTGATGGTAGCGATAAAAGGCCTGTAGATTGAAGTTAGGATGCAGTTGAATGGGGATTTCCAATTCTAGGGTATGCCCCTCTACCCCAAAGTCATCCCAGTAATAGCGGTAAAAACTGCGCAAGATGAAGTATTCATTGAGGTAATAATGTAAGCGAATACTAGCCGGGATTTTGCTCCGCAACGCAGGCAAACGCTCGATATCCAAACTCAAATCCTCAAAAAAGACCCGATGAAAGGGCGTAGATAACAGCCCCGCCATCCGAATGTATTCAACATTGGCAATGGCTTGCAAACTGGGCGTGATCATCTGGCTGTAGGCCAAAGAAAAACTCAAACTCTGCCGGTCCGAACGTCCCGCATCTACAAATCCCCGAAGCTCTCGGGGGTAAATTAACTTCCAGTTATCCTGAAAAAGCCCAAAGTTGAAGGCCAACTGACTGTTGCCCGCATAAAAGTCTTTTTTGATGCCCAAATTGGCCGAAACCGACTGATAGTCGTACTCTGTCGAAAATCCACCGCCAACAGCTAACTCTAATCCCTGCCGCAACAATTTATGCTGATAACTCAACTGCCCATAGGCCCGAGTATCCTGGGCCGAAGCCGAAGAGGGATTGTTGTCAATTTCATCCGTAGAGGCCGAGCTATAACTATCGGCCCCAGCCTGCAGCTGAATCGCCTTATTTTTATCTAAAGGGACATACAACTGCACTTTATTGGCCACATCTTGCAATTTTTCGGTCCCCTGACCACCCTGTACCGCCCCATTTTGCCCATCTTGCTGGTAGTAGCTGCTGAGCAAATCGGCCGTGATGGCTCGACTATTCGCCGGGATTTTATAGCTGCTGTCTTGTGCCGCTTGCTGCGCCCAACTACTAGCCGCTATGGACCAAAATACTAGGCCCAAAAGGTATATCTTATTCATAATTTCATCTTTAATTTGCCAAATATTATGGATTTGGGGCTGCCCCTTCCGTCGGGTTGAAACCCAGCGCAAAGCGGTATCGCTTTGCGAAGCTATACAAAATGAGGGTTGAAACCCTCATGAGCTATCGGGCGGGTCGGGCTGTTTCGCAGCTCGCTATTCGCTCGGCCCTGCGCAAAATTCGCTTCGCTCATTTTGCTGGGTCTGGCGCTTCGCGCCACTGCTGTCCATCCCTCAGCCGACGGCCCTGCGGGCCTTTGCAGGCGGCGAAGCCGCCTTTTTGGACCTTAATTGCAGCCGCAGCCGCCTCCCGTCTTTCCCGAGTTGGCCCCAGAGGCCCCCTCTCGATAAGATTGAAAGTTGGTCTCAAAGCTTTGCTCTTTCTTGGGCGAAAGCTCCATCTGGGCTTGCCGCAATTGCATTTGCTGGTAAGCTTTTACCGATTGGCAGCTGCTGAAGAGCCCCGCCAAAGCCAGTAAAAGAATAAGTTTATTGATCATCTCTCTTGATTTCAATGTTCTTGGAGCAGCGATAACTATTATCGCTCAACCAAATAAAAGCTTCTATTTGGTCCAATTGGTCAATGAGTGCTAGCCCTTTGTCGGGCCCCAAAACAAAAAGGGCCGTGGCCAAGGCATCGGCCAATTCTGCAGAGGGACAAAGGACCGAGGCCGATTGAATGCCCTGCGTGGGCCGCCCCGTCTTGGGGTCAATGATATGCGCATAGCGCTCTCCTTGGTAATAGAAGAATTTTTCATAATCGCCAGAGCTCACTAGGGCCTGCCCGTTTAGCTGGAGATAGCCCAAAGGCGGCGCTTGTTTGTTTGGCGAAAGAATTTGAATGTTCCATCCTGTTTTTCCGGGAGGTTGCCCCCAGCAGTTGAGGTC
This sequence comes from Saprospira sp. CCB-QB6, assembly GCF_028464065.1. NCBI lineage: Bacteria > Pseudomonadati > Bacteroidota > Saprospiria > Saprospirales > Saprospiraceae > Saprospira > Saprospira sp. CCB-QB6. Next base: position 2,113,386 of record NZ_CP116808.1, read on the forward strand.
GCCACTAGCATTGACCAAACCAGCCGTTACTCCAGGCATCTTTTGCATTAGAGCTTTGGCCTTATCGGCTGCATAGCCTTTGCCTAGGCCCCCAAAACCAATTTGCATTTGGGGATCGGGCAGATAGACCGTTTGGGCCAGCTCATCTACTTGGATGCTTTGCCAATTGGCGGAGCTAGCTTTGGGCGGCATTTCGGGCCATTTTTCCAAAGTTTGCCCCTTAAATTGCCAAGGCGAATTTTTGGGGGCAAAACTAATATCAAAGGCGCCATCGGTTAGGGCCGAGATCTTTTTGGCCCTTTGGATCAGGGTCAAAAGCTCTAGAGGCACCCGAACGGCTTGTTGTCCCGCTTGCGCATTGATTTGGCTAGTAGCCGAATTGGGCTGCCAAGAAGAAATCAGTTCCTCGATGCGTTGCATTTCGGCTATGCCAGCGGCCAAAGCCGCTTGGGCTTGTTCCTCTTCTTGAGCAAAAACCTTTACTTCAAACCAGCAGCCCATCAGTTGAAATTGCTTTTGGGCCAATTCCTGAGCGGAAAGGCGCCAACTGTAAATCGAAAGCAGCAATAAGAGCAAATAATGAATTGGCATAAGAAGAAGAATTTTGCGTGTAGAAGCGGGCGAAGCCCGCTGGCCTAGCGATGTGAAGCAGGGCGGCGAAGCCGCAGACCGAGGCCGCTTGCGGCCGAAGGGCCGAGCAGAACTGCGAGCTGCGAAACGTAGCGCCCGCCGCAGGCGGGAGGCCCCAAAAATAGCTGCGAGCTGCGCAACGACAACAAGGTCTTTAGACCGCAGTTCGACGACTGAAAGGAGTAACCGCCCGCCGCAGGCCCCAAAAACAGGAAAGAAAAATTAGGGCAGCAGTTTTTTCAGGGCTTCGATAAAGAAATCGGGGCCTTCATGATGGTACTTAATCTCGCCTAAAACATCGCCTTGGGGAGAGAGCAGGACCACCGTTGGAAACTGTGCAAAGGGGTTATATTTTTCGGACAGGGCCTCATTTTCGGCACGGATTGCCTCGCCTTGCAATTTTTTATTCTTTTTGCGGACGGGGAAATCGAGATAGAGGTAAGAAAACTCTTTATCCACCAGTTGGAGAAAGGCGTCTTGGCTGAGGACCTCTTTATGTAGGCGTTTGCAGGGGGCGCACCAATCGGAGCCAGAAAAGACCAGTAAAATGGGCTGTTCTTTAGCTTTGGCGGCCTCAAAACGCTTTAATTCTTGGGCCCAGCTGCTGCTTGCAAAAAGCAGGGCCAGGCAAACAAATAGATATTTCATTGGGGAGCTGTTTAGGAGAACACGCGGAGCATTTGGCCGTTGAGTTCTGTTTGATAAATAGTGAGATTGCGGCTACCTTCTGCATTTAGGCCTTGGCCAGAGAGGTCAAATCGGGCGCTATGGTCGGTACAGAACCACTCATTATTGCGTAGGACGATCTCGTAGCTACCTTCATGGCTACAGCGTTGGGTCGCGGCCACATAATTGCCGTCATTATCTTTGGCTACGACTACGCGATCTTGGATAATATAGCCTCCATTTTGTTGGAGATTGGCGTAGGTAGAATCGGATAAATCGATGGTGAAATCCACATTTTCTGTGGGGGTAAAATCTTCATCATCTTTTCGGCAGCCGCCAAAACAGCCAGCGGTGAGGGCGAAAAAGGCGCCAGCGCCTAGGGTTTTCAAAAACTCTTTACGTTGCATAGGAATATATTTATGGATAAGACAATGTGTTTGGGTCGTATCTAATAAGATACGCAAAACTGGGCCTAAAGGCTTATAAACAAGGTCTTAGGGCATAAAAAATCCGCTAGCTGTCTATATACAGTAGCGGCGATCTAGACCTAAAAATTAGGCCTGGCAAAGGCTGATAAGGGCCCCATTGCAGGGCTGCAGCAGTTACCTATCCATAAATAGGGGGAGCTCGACCAGCTTGATTACTGGTGAGAAGGCGCTCTTGGGCGCTTTGATAATTAAAAGAGGCTGAAGGGCTGGCAAGTTGGGCCAAAAACTTAGCTAAGAGGGCTTGTTCTTGGGCAAAATGCGAGATGAAAAGTAGTTGAAAACTACCTTTGGCCGCTTTATTTTGTTTTTCGGCAATAGAATCTTTGGGAGTAACTTCACTTTGCTCCTCTTCTTGTTCTACAAATTGGAAGGCCTCCTCTTGTCCGTGAGCTAGACTACTATGTCCTTCAAAAAGAAGGTGCAACCAATTCATAGGATGCTCCTCCTCTGCTCGGTCGTGAGCATGAGGGATACAGTTGTGTGCGAGGAGCAGCAGGCAACTGAAAAAGAGCAGATAAGAATGGATTTTAAATGACATAGAAAACATCTAGATCTATTGAAGTCACTAATAAACAGCTTTTAATGAAAAAAACTAGTGATCCTGGTCGAAATAAGGGCAAATTAACAAACTTTTAAAAATCGCTAGCGGCCCCACCTGCAGAGAAGTCGTCATCATCATCATTGTCATCGTCCTCTATTTCTTCGTAATCATCAGGATTATTATAGTAATCAAGAAAATGTTCATCCATATCGTCTAGATGTTCGTGATCAGAAGGTGGGTTGAGACGTTCAATTTCTTCTTCTAGTTGGTAGAGGCGTTCGCTGGGGCTTTCCTCCCAGTCTAGGCGGTAAATATATTCTTGTAGGCGAAGTTTGGGGCAGTAAACGAGTCGTTCTTGGCCTTCTTGTAAGAGTTCGATAGCTCTGGGGAGCGTTTGTAGTTCATCGGCTAAGAGTTGGGCAAAATAGAGAATATGTTGTTCTGAGTGCAGGCCATTATCCCAAGCGCCTTGAAAATAATCTTTGGCGAGTTGGGGATCGCCTAGAGATTGCCAGACGATTCTTGCTTTTTCGGCTAAAAGAAGGGGCGATTCCCAATCTTCAGGGCTAAGGTATTGCATAGCGAGTTGGACCTCTTCTTTATCTAGAGCAATTTGGGCCAAAAGAAAATGAGCGGCCTCGTTTCGAGCCTGCATAGAAAGGGCAATGTCTATGAATTGTTTGGCGCGTTCGCTTGCTTGTAATTTGTGATAATTTTGGGCTAAAGCCACATAATACTCTGCCTCATAAGGAGATTCTTCAACGCATTGGTTAAGGCTTTGAATAGCCGAGGAATAGTCTTCTACTTGATATTGGAGTTGGGCCATGTTTTTCCAAAGCAAGAGTGATTTTGGAAAATGCTTTAGGCCTTCTTCATAGCATTCTAGGGCTTGTTCTTCACTTTCAATTTGAGCATAGCGCTTGGCTTGAAGTAAAACTGCTGTTTCATTTTCATAGAGCTGAGCCCCTAGCAAATGCAGTAATTCTTCTGCTAGATCTGGTTGTTTGAGGACTAAAAAAAGCTCTTGGGCTTTTTGAACAAGTTGTTTGCGGAAGTTCGGCAGCTCTTGGAAAAATGGCGTGAAGAGTTCTTGGTTTTGCATGAAATGCTCAAAAAACGACAAGAGTTGTTCATTATCCTGTGCATCTTGATCAAAGAAAGCTAAGGCTTGCCAATAAAGTTGAGCCTCAGCAGAATTATGCAGTAATTCCTCAATCTTGTCTTCTTCTGTATGCCCTAATTTATAAAGGGCCAAAAAAGCGATAAAATAGGGACCTTGGCTATTGGGCCAAGGGGCCGTTTGGTCTTGTAGTAGGGCCTGAGCATAGAGGCGTTCATCTTGGCTAAGGCGGCTCCAAATGGACATATACAATAGTTTATAAGAATGAGCTCATTTAGAAAGAACAGAAAAGAACCATCTTTAGCTGAGCGCTAGAATGAAGACAAATTTACGCTTTTCGCTGCAAACAATGGGAAATAAAAAAGCGCTAGTTCCTTTTTCAAGAAAACTAGCGCAACAGTCGAAACAAAACGGCTATCTAAGAGCGGCGAATCACCTTGCGGGGCTTGTCGCCTTTTTCTTGTTGCTTCCCCTCTACCGTTTTGGTAGCATGAGGAACCAAGGCCAAACGCTCTTTGCTAATGAGTTTGCCCGTAATGGTACAAACGCCATAGGTTTTGTTATTGATACGGATGAGTGCATGCTCCAAATCGCGAACAAAACGCTGCTGTCTAGCCGCCAATTTGTTTAGATGCTCTCTTTGCCAATTTGAGGCGCCATCATCAAAGGTGCCTGCACGATTCTCATCACCACTGTTGTTGAGTTCCGTCAATTGAACTTTCAGTTCTTCGAGTTGCTGTTTAGCCTCCTCGAGCTTCTTGTCAATGACCACCTTAAACTCAGCAAGGTCCTCATCGCTATAGCGATTCTTGGCTACATTTTCTTGTTTGCTCATAAGCGCAGAATTTAATAACGTAAATTTGGGATATGGGATAGTTTGAGGGATTGGGTTCTTAACTTATATTAAGTCCCAAAAGTTTAACTAATACGCTTTAAAAGGAATAAAAGTTGGATTTTAACCGCCTTTTTTAGCTTTTGCCGCATATACTCCTTTAACTTTTGCGAAATTTAATGCTTTTGAAGTATAACTGCTAGTTTTAGCAAGTAAATATTTTGTTTCTTTTTAAGGTGGCAAGCTTCATCTATTCTTCACAAAAAAGGCGCTAGCTGCATACAGCTAGCGCCTTGATATTATTGGGCGTCACAAAAAGCCATAAAGGCTTGAATGCGATTTTTGTTTTCTTCTGGACCAAATAAGGCGGCCATCTCAAAAACATCAGGCCCCTGCATCGTTCCCGAAAGAGCAAAGCGAAGGAAGGGGAGCAAATCCCCAAACCCTAGGCTGTTGGCTTCCATGAAAGCCGTTACCGCTGTTTTAATTGCAGCTGCATCGGATGCAGCAAGCAGCTCGGGCAACTGACCAAAGAGTTCTGCCCGCTCCGCTGTCCATTTCTTAAGAACCTTTTTCTTGAGGTTTTTGGCCTCATTGGCTAAGGTGTCCTCATAATTGGGCGCTCCAAAGAAGTATTTTCCTACCGTCAACATTTCAGTCAGGAAATGTACCCGCTCTTTGAGCATGGCGGCAACAGCTTCCAAATAATTAAGCGAAAACTCTTGCCCCTGCTCTGCCACCAAAGGCTGCAGTTCTTGAGCAAGTACTTTGTTCTCTGTGGCCATCAAATATTGCTGGCTAAACCAACGAGCTTTCTCAAAATCAAAACGCGCCCCACTTTTACTGACTTTTTCTAAGTCAAAGGCTTCTACCAACTCCTCTAAACTGAACATCTCGCGATCTCCCTCTGGATGCCAACCCAATAAGGCCAAAAAGTTGAGCACTGGAGCAGGCGCAAAGCCCCACTCTCTAAATCCTTTGATCTTTTCTTGCCCCTCTTGCTCAAAATCAAGAGGAAAAACAGGCATTTCAAATTTAGCCGCATCCCGCTTGCTGAGCTTCCCATTGCCCTTGGGCTTGAGAATTAACGGAAGATGCGCAAAGGCGGGACGACTCTCTTCCCAACCCAAATAACGATAGAGCATCACGTGCAAAGGCGTGCTGGGTAACCACTCTTCCCCACGAACAACATGGCTGATTTTCATCAAATAATCATCCACAATGTTGGCCAAATGATAGGTGGGCATTTGCTCAGTCCCCTTATACAAAACTTTGTCATCCATGTCGCGGCTGTTGTAACGCACCACGCCCCGAATCATATCTTCAAAAACGATTTCTTCTTCAGCAGGCAACAAAATCCGAACAACGTAGTCACCACTAGCCACAAGCTGATCCACTTCTTCTTGCCCTAGCGTTAAAGAGTTGCGCAATTTCATCCGACTTTCTGCATCGTACTTGAAATTTGGCTCTTCCTGACGAATCGCATCCAATTCCTCTGCCGTGTCAAAGGCATAATAAGCATAGCCACTATCCAATAGTTGCTGCGCATATTTTGCATACAAGGCTTTGCGGTCAGATTGGCGATAAGGACCATATTCTCCACCTTCTACTACCCCCTCATCAGGCGTCAAACCCAACCAAGCCAAGGCTTCATTGATGTAGTCCTCAGCTTCAGCCACAAAACGCTTGCGGTCGGTATCCTCAATCCGCAAAATGAATTTTCCACCCATTTTTTTGGCAAAGAGATAATTGTATAAGGCGGTACGCACACCCCCAATATGTAGGGCTCCAGTTGGACTAGGTGCAAAACGCAGTCGTACTTGCTGAGACATCATGGCTTTTTTACTATTTTGCTAAATCTGAAAAGGTTATTGTTTTGGGGCCTCCCGCCTTCGGCGGGCGGTTACTCCCTTCGGTCGTCGAACTGCGAACTAACGTTCTTGTTGTCGTTCGGCAGCTCGCTATCAAGGGGCCTCCCGCCTTCGGCGGGCGCTACGTTCGGCAGCTCGCTCTTCGCTCGGCCCTTCAGCGGCTTTGCCGCTTCGGTCTGGCGCTGCGCGCCACTGCTGTCCATCGCTAGGCCGTTGCTGGCTTCGCCAGCTAGGGCCATACCCCTTCGCTTTTCGGGGGCAAAGATAGGCTTTTTCAAAAACTTCTCTCTCTTCCTCAAATTTTTATGGCCCTATGCTTCAAGATTCTTCCAATTTCTATCTTTGACTCGCTTTAACTAGTTGCTAAGTACTACTTTTAGTCTAGCTCCCAAAAAGTTTGTTATTACCTCTTTGATATTTTGTAGGATGAAAATTGTTCGCTATCTGAGGGCCTTGTCGGTCCGCCTTTTACTGCTACTAAATTTGCCCTTTAGTATTTTGCTTTTACTCTCTTATTTGGCCCCAATTATTCCTCCTACGAGCAATAGCTATTTGGCTATTTTGGCCTTGGGTTTCCCTTTTTTGCTCTTGGCCAATTTTGCTTGGACCCTCTTTTGGCTCTTTAGAAGAAAACGACTGTTTTATTTGCCCGCCATTTGCATTTTGTTGGGCTTCCCTTACTTTTCACAGACCTATGGACTGCGCTTTTCGGCCCAGCAGGCCGCGCCCAGCGGCTTCCGAATGATGAGCTATAATATGCGCTATTTTAATACGGGCCTATACCGAAAAGAGCAGGATTGGCTGCAGGAACAAAATCGCTTTTTGGCCTATCTCAGAAAGGAAAATCCCCATATTTTGGCCGCTCAAGAGTGCTCTGGTAGGGGAGGAGCTTCGACTCAGCGCTTTCAAGATAGTTTGGCCAAAATGGGCCTGTCTTATCAGCATTTGGGAGGCGGGAGCAGCTTGGGCATCTTTAGCCGATATCCTTTAATCAATTTGGGCCAAATACGCTTTGAGGGCTCGCATAATGGGGCCATCTTCGCCGATTTAATTGGTCCAAAAGATACTTTTCGACTTTATTCTGTGCATTTGCAATCTACCCGCTTGGGCCAAGATGCAGGAGAGGTCCTAAAAAAAGAGAATCTAAAATCATTAAACGATAAGAAAACCCAAGATACTTATTATCGCATTGGTTCCAAGTTGAGTAATGCTTTTGAATTGAGGTGTATTCAGGCCCAAGCCATTGCCAAGCATGCGAGTTCTTCGCCGCATCCAGTATTTATTTTGGGCGATTTTAATGATACGCCTCTTTCTTATACTTATCGTTTATTGGTCAAGGGAAGAAAAGACAGCTTTATTGAGCAGGGAAGTGGTTTGGGGGCTAGTTATGCTGGAGCCTTGCCTGGCTTGCGGATAGATTACATTTTGTTGCCTGAAGCTTGCAAAGCTCATAATCATCGGTTGCAGGCCAATGCTATATCTGATCATCGGGCGGTAATTTCGGATTGTGAGTGCCCCTAGTGGTCTATTGGTCCAAGAAAAAGGCGGCAAAGCCGCCGCCAAGGCGCGAAGCGCCTCGGCTGAGGGATGGACAGCAGTGGCCGCAGGCCAGACCAAAGCGGCAAAGCCGCTGCAGGGCCGAGCGAATAGCGAGCTGCGAGACAGCCCGACCCGCCCAAAGGGCGGGGCAGCCCCAAAAAAAGAAGTATAAAGGAGTGATTATTTTTGCCCAACCCTTCTGTTTTAGGTCGTGTTTACAAAACTGTGTTGCTAAGGACAGCATAAAATTATTACTCAAGCATTAGCAGAGCCTCATTCTTAAATGAGTTCTGTATTTTGCAATTTCATTTAAAAAAAAGCCAAATGTCAAAAATCTATCAATTGTTTGCAGCTGCTTTTCTGCTGTCATCATCGGTCCTTACGGCCCAAAATATTGTATCTACCGCGGCTCAGCCGCAGACCCATTTGCTAGAGGGCATTACGGGAGTCAACTGTTACTATTGTGCGCAAGAGTTGGCGGAGCTTAAGGATTTGGCACAGACTCATAACTTTGTTTTTAGCCAGTTGCATACATCGGCTTTTGCACAGCCTCAGAATGGGCAAATTGATTTTCGGAATGCTACGGCTGATGCTTTGGGTGATTTAGCGGCTTATGATCAATTGCCTGCGGCAATGATTAACCGCAAAAATATGGGGAATTTGGCCCAAGCAACGGGCAGCTTATCAGTTTCTTTGGCAGATTGGGAAACAGCCTTGAATAGCTTGGGGACGGCTAATGCTGCAGTAAATTTGGGTTTGGATGCTAGTTTGGATTTGAGCAATGGGCAGCTTAATATCGTGGCGGAAAGTTATTATACGGCTGATAGTCCCACGGACACGAACTACTTGCAAGTTTACATCTTGCAAGATAGTGTGTTAAGTACTCAGGCGGGAGCTGCGGATTTAAATCCCAATAATCTGACGGCTGAGGGGCTTTATTGGCAGCGCAATGTTTTGCGTATGCAATTGCCTTTGGTTTCCTTAACTCAGACGGCTGCTACAAGTTTTCAGGCTGATAGTTTTCAGTTGAGTTTACCCGATTCATTTCAGGGCGTAGCGCTAGACTTTGCTCAGTTGCGCATTTTGGCTTTGGTCAGTACTGCTGAGCAAGGAGAAGTATTGAATGCGGCTGAAATTCGTCCTCGGTTGACTGGTCCAAATCCTTTTGCCAGTAGTATTGTGCAGGGGCAATGGGCGGAGCCATTTAATAGCATTTGTGGGAGTACGGCCAGCTATCAGTTGTTGGTAAAAAATTTGGGGACCAGTTATATTGATAGTCTAGGTGTGAGTTATGACTTGAACTTGGGCCAAAGTTCGGGGAGTCAACAAGTAGTTTTACAGCCTAGTTTGGCCCCAGGGTATAGTCAAATTATTGTGGTAGAAGATATTCCAGGTTTTTTGCAAGCCAATAATAGCTTGGAATTAAGTATTAGCGAAATTAACGGTTTACCCAATCCCAATGTAAACATTGTGAATGATGTCATTAACCAAGCGCCCAGCTTCCAATCGGATAGCGCAGTGGGGCAATTGCGAGTAGTTTTTGATAATTATCCAGAGGACGTGAGTTGGGAACTTCGTGACCTTAGTGTGGATAGTTTGGTCCTTTACGGTGATAGCATTGATGCTGTGACAGCTAGTGTTGTTCAGGATTTTGACGCTGTTTCGGGACATTGTTATGAGTTTATTATCCAAGATGCTTTTGGCGATGGTATTTGCTGTGGTTATGGATTAGGTTATTATACGCTTGAAATTGGTGGGTTAACCATTGATAGTAGCGGTAGTTTTGGGGCTCAAGGAGGGCTACGTTTTAGTTGGCAAATGGGACCAACGGCAGTTGAGCAGCTTAATAATTTGTCGGGTAAAATTTATCCTAATCCTTCTACGGGATATTTGCAACTAGAACTAAATAGCGAAGTAGCCACAGCGGCTCAACTAGATGTTTATAATCTATTGGGCCAGAAAGTACGCCCTAGTAGTTCTTTGGAGCTATATGGCGGCGCCCAGCAATTACAAATTAACTTAGAAGACTTGCCCAATGGGAGTTATCAGTTGATTGTGCGAACAGCAACTGGGCAGTTTAGTAAACTACTGTTGATACAAAAGCCCTAGGGGGCAATTTGGCCAAATAGTTTTGGAAGTCTACAAACAGCCATAGGCCTGCTCTTGCGAGACAGACCCATGGTACTAACCAAAACAAAACAAACATTAAAACCATTAAAAAACCACTAAAATGAAAAGTCTTTTTGAGACTAAGCAGCCTGAATATTAGGCGGCTATAAATTGGAAATCATCAAGAAACTGGGATAAAACTTTGTTTGTAGGGCGGGGCGCTTATGCGCTCTGCCTTTTTTAGCCCTTAAAAGGGAGTAATTCTAATCTAGAGGAGCAGTTTGCTTGCGCAAATGCTTGACTAGGCCGTAGAGAACAGCGGCAGCCTCATTGGCTTTATTTTCTAACTCTTCTTGGTCCCTGGGACGAATAAGCTCGATTTCTTGGCCCAAAGCCAGCATGCTTCGGCATTCGCTTAGGCTTTGGCGAGCATCTAAAAGGTATTGTTCTTGGGCCATTTTGTGAAATTGCTCTTGGCCTAAGGCCACTTGATTGAGTGCTCGACTAGCCGTGAGTAAAAGGCTGTCTTTATACCAGCTCTCGGAACAATTTTGTAGACTTTGGTGCAGGCTTTTACAGAAACTAGCTGTTTTTTGCCAAACCAAGCTTTGTTTGAAATTGGGGTAAGCCATGAAATAAATTTAATTGGGGTGAGCAATAAGGATCGCTTTCTGGGGTGTTTCTTTTTTATGTGGGCCTCGCTAAGAGGGCATAAAGCCATCATCGGCAAAGCTGCAGTAGTCAGTAGCCGCAATAATTATATGGTCCAAAACCTGAAGATCTAGAATGCGGGCACCTTGGCAGAGCTTTTCGGTGAGTTGGATATCCGCTTGACTAGGCGTTTTATTACCAGAGGGGTGATTATGGACCAAAATCAAAGCGCAGGCGCGCTCATATTCCAAAACTCGACGAAAGAGTTTTTTGGGATCTACGGCCGTACTTGCCAAGCCGCCCTCACTCAATTGCAATTTGGCCAAAACTCGGTTGGCTCTATTGAGCAAAAGCACCCAAAACTCTTCATGGGCCAAATCCATGACCAAAGGAGCCGCCAAGCGATAAGCTTCCGCCGATGAGCGAATGACTGGCCGAGATGGAAGAGCCGCTGATTGACGTCTTCTCCCTAGCTCTAAAGCCGCGGCTATACGGATGGCTTTGGCTTGGCCCACTCCCGAAAATCCCTTTAGCTCCCGAAGAGAAAGCTCTCCCAAAACCTGTAAATTGTTTTCTACCTTTTTGAGGATTTCTCGGGCCAATTCTACAGCCGTTTTGCCACTACAGCCAGAACTCAGTAAAATGGCAATTAACTCCGCATCGCTGAGTTGAGCACCACCTTTTTCTAAAAACTTTTCTCTGGGCCGCTCCGCTACCGCCCATTCTGTTATAGGGCGATGACGATAGCTAGCTTGCTGGGGTTGAATGGGTTCATCCATGGGATAACTGCTTTTGTTTTATCGTTTACTCAAATGTAGGACTAGTTTTTTAAATATGCAAGAGATATTTAATTTTTTTCGTAAATATTTTGAAGTTAGGTTGTTTTTGGGCCAATAAGGGCAAAAAAAAGCCCCCTAAAAATTAGGAGGCTGATTGTTTTATTTCTTCTGGCTACTTTCGTCCAGATAAGTTTTTTCATCTTTTGTGAGGCTATCGTAACCCGAACTTCGAATCTTGTCCAAGATAGCATCTACACATTCTTGATGACTGAGATGTCGATATTTCTGGGCAAAGGTCCGACTATAGCCTCCATAGTTATTGTTGGAGGTCTGGCTCTGAGCCGAAGCCTGCATACTATTGCTTTCTGTTTTTCGATAAGCCATTTTGGGCTGTGGGCGACTTTGAGGCTTTACTTTTTGTTGGCGTCCCTCAAAAAGGGGACTAAGTGGAAGGGAAAGGTCTCGACCACGCTTTAAAAGGTAAATAAAGAGCCAACCCATGGCCGCTCCTCCAAGATGAGCCAAATGCCCACCAGAATTATTGAGCGAGACAGAAACTAAATCAATCAAAACAAAGGCTAAGGCTACATACTGTAATTGAACATTGCCAATCAAAATAAAGCGCATGCTCGCTTTGGGCGTTAGGGCCGCTGCAGCTAGCACAACCCCCATAACTCCAGCCGAGGCCCCAACAATAACCGCTGTTGAACTCTGCCCATAAAAGGCAGGAAATAAATTGTAGGACAATAAAAAGAATATTCCTCCGCTAAGCCCAGACAATAAATAAATCCCCCAAATCTGACGATCCTTAAGTAGGTTGTTGACAATACGGCCAAACCAATAAAGAATGAGCATATTCATCAATAAATGCCAAATGCCGCTATGCAAAAACATATAGCTGATGAGGGTCCAAGGACGAACCAAAAGCTTGGCAGCATCCGCAGGCAAATACAGCCAATTCTGCACTTCGGCCCAATAGAGCTCTGTAGAAATGCCAAATAAGAAGAAAGGCAACAACAAAAGATTGAGGCCCAAATGAGCCGCAATGTTGAGCATGATTAGCCGAATAACAGAGTTGCCCCGCTGATAATTATATTTTAAGTCTTGCCAAAGAGTGGTCATATTTTAACTGATTGGGGAGTGTGACAAATGAAATCAATCTACTGATAAGCTTCTGTCTATTAAAGGGAAAGCTAGTCGATCGGTTTCAAAAAATACAAAATTTAATAGAGCTTTCCCGCTTTTTTCCAATACCAAATAAGCAAATACCCAAAAATGGCCCCTCCAAGATGCGCAAAATGCGCCACCCCAGCCTGCTGCCCAGAGAACCCCATGTATAAAGCCAATCCTCCCATGATTAACACAAAGTATTTGGCTTTCAAGGGAATCGGGGGGATTAATAACATAATCATCCGATTCGGAAATAAGGCCCCAAAAGCTGCCAAAACCCCATAAATCGCCCCAGATGCTCCCACCGCAGGTATATTCATGATATTGTAAGCATACTGTAGCTGGTCCCGAACATCAGGAGAAATGTTCCGATTATAGGTCCCCTCTTCCAAAAATTGCGTTCTAACCGCAGGATCTAAACCCTCTAAAGCATATTGTAACTCCACATAACCCGCCAACTGATGAAGAAAAACAGCCCCCAAACCCGTAATAATATAAAAGAGCAAAAAACGCTTGGCTCCCAATCGCCACTCTACATCTCGCCCAAACATATAAAGCGCAAACATATTGAAGAAAATATGTGTGATGCTCTGCTGCGAATGCATAAACATATGCGTCACAATCTGATAAGGCTGAAAATTATCACTCATGATGGGATACATGGCGAGCATATTATTCATGGCCGGAAACATCATGGACACAATGTACATGATGACGTTGATGATAATCAGGTTCTTAACAACCTCCGGTAATTGTATGCCTCTCTGTCCAATCATTCTTTCTATTTTTTATACAATAAAAAAAAGGTTGTTCGATAAGGCCGAAACCTCTCCGAACAACCTTAAAAGTACAAAATTATCTTTTATCACTCTCTGGCTAACCCATAATTGCGTTAACTTCCGTCACCTGAGGAACCATGCGCTTGAGCATGCCCTCAATCCCCGTTTTTAAGGTTACTGAAGAAGATGGACAACCACTGCAAGCCCCCTGCATTACCACACTAACAACCCCCTCTTTATAAGCCTTGAACTCAATGTTGCCACCATCCATCTCTACCGCCGGACGAACATAGGTCTCCAAAATATTCTTGATCTTTACCACAATTTCCGCCTCTTCTCCCTCATAATGCTCCAATTCTTCCGCCTTCTGAGCCGCCTGAACTTCCTCAAAGCCATCCTTGATGACTTCTTTTCCTTCTTGCAAGTAGTTCTTAATGAAGCTCTTAACTTCCAACATGATGTCAGCCCACTCAAAGTTGTGCCCCTTCGTAATGGTCACAAAATTGTTGCAAATATAAACCCCATTTACCCCCGTTTGAGCAAATAAAGCCGCCGCCAAAGGCGACCACTCTTCCGCCAACTCACGATCCTCATCCTTGAAATCAGCCGTGCGCTTAGGGTACAACATCTGGTTGGTCACAAACTTTAATGTCTCCGGATTGGGCGTTTGCTCAGTATACAGCATCACAGGCGGACGCTTGTTTTCTACGGTATTTTCCATAGTCGTATTCAGTGTTTTTGGCCTTTTCAGACCCTTTAATTAGATCAGTTACAAAGTTAACAAAAAGTCTTCAGATTAGTTTGTGATTTAATTACTTGAGCTGTTAAGAGCTGTTTAAAGCCTCTTTTTTGGGGCCTCCGCTGCGGCTTCGCCTTGCGGCGCTACGTTTCGCAGCTCGCTATTCGCTCGGCCCTGCGGCCTGACGGCCTTGGTCTGCGGCTGCGCCGCACTGCTGCACATCGCTAGGCCAAATGGACGCCCCGCACTTGGCCCCTCTCCCAACTCAAAATAAGAGCTGCAGCTAGATTATATTCTGTATCTTGATCCCCCTAATGCCTTTCCTTATGCGCCTATGGATTTTCCTGCTTTTCTGGGCCAATACAGTTGTCGCCCAAATCCCGCCTTCGGCTTATTACGCCAAAGCACTACCCATTCATTTGACCGATAGCCAAAGTCTTCAACTCTTTTCTCCACCCCAACTCCTCCAAGGACCATTAGATACCTTGCTCAAAACAGCCAAATTTGCCATCTGGCAAACTAGTGATAGCCTAGCCTATCGCAGCTATTTGGTCCAAGAAGTCCCCAGCCAATTAATGACGATTAGCCTTTTTGTTCAACCCGAACTCCTCTGGGATGATTATAAAGGAATTTATAGCAAAGGCCCCCGCGCTTGGCCAAAATTCCCCTATAAAGGCGCCAATTTCTACCAAAAGAAAGAGGTCCCCGCCCAATTGGCATTAATGGATAGTAGCGGCCTGCTCTGGCAAGGCCCCGTTGGCCTCAGCATTTTTGGCGGCAATAGCCGAGCCTATGAACAAAAGTCTCTAGCCATTTATGCCCGCTCTTCTTATGGGGCCAAATGGATCCGATACCCCATTTTTCCCGATCTGCCTTATAAGAAGTATAAACGCCTCGTCCTCCGAAATTCAGGCAGCGGCTTTAAAGGTAGCCACCTCCGAGATGCTTTTATTGGCAAATTGGGTCGTGAATTAGGCCTAGGCGTTCAAGCTTACCGCCCCGCTAGGGTCTACATTAATGGCCAATATTGGGGCATCCTCAATATCCGAGAAAAATTAACAGCTCGCTATCTCGAACAACATTATGGCGTAGATAAAGATAGCCTAGACCTTATGGAGTATAGCGTGAATGTTAATGCCGGCAGCTCTGCCCACTATTTACGCCTACGCAATTATATGCAACAACATAATTTGGCCGATAGCCAACATTATGCGCAAGTTGGCCGCTGGATGGATATCCAAAATTTTATGGATTATCAAATCATGCAAATCTATGTCGATAATCAGGACGCTGGCGGAAATATTAAGTTTTGGCGACCAAAAACAGCCAATGGCCGCTGGCAATGGCTGCTCTATGATACCGATTATGGCTTTGGCTTTTATAGTAAAGGCGGCTACAATTTTAATAGCCTGAAGTTTCATACCGAAGCCAATGGCCCCCGCTGGCCCAATCCGCCCTGGTCCACTTTTTTGCTCCGCCAATTGCTCAAAAATCAAGACTTTCGCCAAGCGTTTTTACAACGCTTTTGCGACCGAATTAATGGCCACTTTCAAGCAGAACGCCTCTGCAATCGCCTAGATAGTATGGGCCAAGTTCTCGGCCCTGAACTCTGGCGCCACCAATTGCGCTGGCAATTGCACCCCAGCCTCTGGACCAATCGCATGCAGGAAATGGCAGAGTTTGCCCACAAACGCCCAGTCTATATGGCCCAATTCTTAGCCGAGTTTTTTCCAGAATTTGGCCCCCAACAAAGCCTTGTTCTACAAACTACAGGACATGGCTTTATCCGTGTCAATGATTTATATAATACAGAAGGCCTAGCCCAGGGGCTCTATTTTCAAGGCCTAGGGCTGCGCCTAAAGGCGCAGCCTTATCTGGACCAAAAGTTTTCGCATTGGATCATTAATGGCCAACGCTATGAGGGCCAAACACTAGCATTGCCTCCCCAAGTTAGAGATAGCCTCTATATTAGAGCCGTTTTTGAGCTGGCCCCAAAACGAGACTTGATTATTAATGAGTTTAGCTGCCGAGATAGCTTGGCTGGCGATTGGATTGAGTTTTTTAATGCCAGCGCTCAACCACTCCAGCTAGAAAAATACGCACTAGAAGATGAAAAGGGCCATCACTACCAGTTTGAAGCTGGTGAACTGCCCGCTGGCGCCTATTTGGTCCTTTGCCGAGATAGCTTAGGCTTTAAAAAACGCTTTCCAAACTTCTCGGGCCAGCTTTGGAGCGGCCTTAATTTTGGCCTAGGCGCCAAAAGCGATCAGCTCTTGCTCTATGCCCAAAATGAGTTGGTAGATAGCCTAAGCTACAAGCTGGGAAAGTCAAAAGATTCTTTATTTTTGTCCTTGGCCCTAAGGCATCCCTATCTGCAAAGGAGCAACTTTGCCCTCAACTGGAAAAAGGAGCGCAATGCAGGCAGCCCCGGCCAAGAAAATCCCATATACAGCAAAAAACGAAAAGAACGCAGCTTGTCCAAAAACTGGAAAGCCGCTAATTTTGCCCCCTATCTATGGGGATTAGCCCTTTTTCTGGGCCTGCTCTTGGCGGCCTATGGCTTGGGCCAATATCGAGGCAGGAAATAAGGCCAAGCCTCCTCGGCCTAGCGATGTGCAGCAGTGGCCGAAGGCCAGACCGAGGCGCGAAGCGACGAAGGGCCGAGCGAATAGCGAGCTGCGGAACGTAGCGCCGCAGCTTTGCTGCGGAGGCCCCAAAAAAACAAAAAAGAAATAGCATGTCAATAGTTGTAGAAAATCTGAGCAAAGTATATGGCGAGCAAACCGCCGTCGATAACCTGAGTTTTGAACTGAAAAAAGGCGAAATTCTCGGCTTTTTGGGGCCCAATGGCGCCGGAAAAAGCAGCACGATGAAAATGCTGACCACCTTTATTCCACCTACTTCTGGACGGGCATTTGTGGCTGGTTTTGATATCGAAAAAGAGGGGGATGAACTGCGCAAAAGAGTGGGCTATCTGCCCCAAGATAACCCCCTTTATTTGGATATGTATGTGCGAGAATATTTGCTTTTTATTGCGGGTTTGCACCGTTTGGACCGCAAAAAAGCGCGGGTAGATCAGATGATTGAGCAAACGGGCCTGAGCCGAGAAGCGCATAAGTTGATTGGGAGTTTATCGGGCGGATATCGCCAAAGGGTGGGCCTAGCGCAAGCCCTTTTGCATGATCCCGAAGTGCTGATTTTAGATGAGCCGACCTCAGGTTTGGACCCCAACCAATTGGTGGAAATTCGCGCTCTGGTGCGCCAACTAGGCGAGGAGAAAACCGTTCTGTTTTCTTCTCACATTATGCAAGAAATTGAAGCCCTTTGCGATCGGGTGCTCATCCTGAACCGCGGTAAATTGGTGGCCGATGACCGCATCAGCAATTTGCAGACGAAATTGGGCCAAGAACAAAGAGTAAAGGTGCTCTTCAAAGAAAAAGTGAGCCGCCAACAACTAGAGAAATTGGGCCAAGTAGAACCCCTTGGAGGAGGTGCATTTTTGCTCAGTTCTAGCCAAAAAAACGATTTACGAGAAGAACTTTTCCGTTTTGCGGTAGACCAAAAGCTGAGCTTGCTGGAACTGGTGCCCGAACGCTCTAGTATTGAGCAGGTCTTCCAAAAACTGACTAGTTAAATCGACCGCTAGCCCTCTTTTTCCGTAAGGAGTTTAGATTTCCCCACTACAACTAATGCGATTATGATGCGATGGAAAAAATGGCGCAAAATCGGCCTTTTATTTAGCCTTTTTCTGGGCTTGAGCTTTATTTTTGATGCCTGTATGCAGTTTAGAATGTCGGACAAAAAGGTCCAAAAGAAGTTTAAAAAGCTGCCCATCAAGCCCAAAATTGGCCGCTATGAATTGGATGGCCGAACAATTCGCTATCTGGAATTAGGGCCAGAAGATGCCCCTACCATCGTTTTTATTCATGGTGCGCCAGGTTCTTCACAGGACTATATGAAGTATTTGCAGGATAGCAGTTTGTACCAAAACTATCATCTTTTGGCCGTTGATCGCCCTGGCTATGGCTACTCTAATTTTGGCAAATCTCTACCCGCTATTGCCGAGCAGGCCCGCTATCTGGCGCCCGTTTTGGCCCTCAATCAATACAAAAAACCGCCTATTTTGGTGGGCCATTCTTATGGTGGGCCAGTGGCTGTTCGCCTGGCTATGGATTATCCCGAGCAGACGGGCCCGCTTTACCTTTTGGCGGCGGCTCTAGACCCTGAGCACGAGAAGTTGTTCTGGTTCAACTACCCTATGCGCTATACCATTTTTAACTGGCCTTTGCCCCGCTCGTTTAAGGTGGCCAATAAAGAAAAATTGGCCCATGCCAAGGAGCTAGAAGAGATGTTGCCACTTTGGGAAAACATAGAAAATGAAACGGTCTTGGTCCATGGCCGAAACGATAATATTGTTCCCGTAGAAAACTCCTATTTCGCAGAAAAAGCCCTAACTAAGGCCCCTGTAGATAGTCTCTACCAAGACAAAATGAACCACTTCCTGATCTGGAACCGCTATGAACTGATCCGTGATCGCTTGTTGGAATTGGCCAATAATTATACTAAGGACTAACTGTTTTTGGCGCTAAATGCTTCCTTGGATTAAGGCCAAAACCCAAAAAGGGGCTGTCGCTACTAGCGACAGCCCCTTTTTTCTAGCTAAAAAACTAATATTTCTTTGTTTTTTGCTCTCTAGAGGTATACCAACACTGGGTGCCAAAATCATTACAAGAATATTGGCCCATTTTCCAATCTAAGCAAAGCCAATGCTGCCCTTGCTCATCCTTTAAACCATTGATGGTCATATTGGGCTTGTTGTAATAAGTGCGAATAGCCTTTACTGCCCGATCCCAATCACTTTGGCTACCAATAAGGACCTCGGCCCAAGCATGGCCACCACCACTACAGCGGCCCACCATAATTCTCGATACGCCCCCAATAGACTCTATACAAGAGGCCGTTAGGGCCGCAAAGTCATCACAGTCGCCAGCCAAATCTACCGCAATGGTCCGATCGGCAGGGGAGTAGAAGTCATCTCTTAGGACGGTGGGGTCATTTACGTAGCTCCAATGAGAACTCAGGTGCATATGCAAGGCACAGATCTGCTTAATCCCGTTGCGGCCTGGCAATCCCCGCTGATAATCATAATACGGCCCAGACTCTGCCTTGACCAAAGAGACCGCAAAGTCCCGCACACAAGGTTGCCCCGGTACTACCGCCTCCGAAATGCGCTTCACCATTTTGCTCGACTCTTTAGAGCTGGCACACCAAGTAAAATCCTTGAGGTTTTGCCGCTGTTGAGCCATCTGCTTGGCATATTCTTCATTTTGCTTCTTGAGCTCTTCTATCGTTTGCTGGTCTTCTTCCATACGCGAAATGCGCTCTTGCAATTCCTGTATCTTGGCCTCCTTTTCTCCCTCTTCTAAGCTTTCATCTTCCTCTACTTTTTGTAGATACTGCTTAACCGAAGGCAATTTGAGGTACTTCTTATCAATCATCTGCCCCAATTGCTGCATACCAGAATCTACAGAGATCTCAAAGTCCTGATTCTCTAAACGCAACCAATTCATTTGGTCTGTGGTCACTAAAAAACCAATGGGCAAGATGACCAAGGCGGCCAACTCCGCAAAAAGAGGAATTTTAGGGTTAAAACTCATTAAAATCCCACTGCTGACCGTAATGATGCCCACAATGTAATTTAAAGGTGGTACCGACAAAAAGCCAATTCCCGCGGCCCAATCCCTAAACCAACCCATAAAACTGATTTCTACGGCCGTAGAAATCAAAAAGAAGCCAATGAGGTAGCCCACAAAGGTGGCACTCACATTGTGCCCGCCCCCAAAGATGAACATTAGGCCCATAAAAATAAAGGCCACTACCGTCATTAAAGAACGATCGCCCCAAGGCGCTATGCCCTCCAAAAAATTGACTGGTCCCTCCCAGCCCGCAGCATAAAATAAACCAGGCACCAACATCAAGATGCCAATGAAGCCTACAAGGCTAAAGATCTTCTGTAATAAGGATAGTTTTTTCATAAGTTGATATGGGGGTTTTGGGTATAGATAATAGTAGGTTGATAAAACATGATCAAAATACGCTTTTGAAAGAGATTAAATTCCAAAAACTTTAATATTTGGCCCTTTATCCAGCAGACAGGCGGCGAAGCCGCCGCAGGCTGAGGGATGGAAAAGGGTGGCCCAAAGGGCCAGACCTAGGCGGCAAAGCCGCCGCAGGGCCGAGCAGAATTGCGAGCCCTGACACAGCCCGACCCGCCCAAAGGGCGGGGCAGCCCCATAAAAATCCTAAAACAAAGGAAGCAAAAACAAGTTGTCTCGACTCATCCAACTGCTGTTCCCTATATAATGGTGGCTGACACTGATAACGACCACTCCATTTTCATAGACCTTCAAAACTAGGTCCTCCCAATCTTCTCGCCTAGCTTTGGCCGCCTTCCAAAAGCGGCGCAAACTAGCCGTTTTGCCCTTGTAGAGCTTAAAACTACAAGACTTGAATTTATGCATATTGGGATTGGGGCCCTGATGATGGTAAAAACTACTAAAATGAACCAAGCGATAGGCCTTGCCCCAGGCAAGTCCCTTCGCTTGACTTATGTGGCCCTCCCGTTTGTCCGTTATGGGCAAAAAACTACTCCCAACAGCAGGCGAACGCAACTGTATTGGCGCCACAGCCTCAAGTTGGGCCTGCGCCTCAGGAGAAAGGCGAATGATTTGATCGGGATGGGGGTGCAAGTCGGCCATAAATAGGCTATCTCCAGCCGCAAAATGGCAACTACAAAGACTATCCCAAAGCTGCTGTTCCTCTAAGCTGTAGCTGGCCTTGGCTAAACGCTGATCTAAGAGCTGCTCTAAACGCAAAAAGCCCAAACTGTCAGACAGTTGGGCTGCTAATGGTCCACTTACTAAAAGTAGATAGCAATAAAGTAGCTTAATTAACTTCATCTTTTTCTTTGAGTGCTGCCAAGACCTGCTGCCAGCGCCAAGCCGACTGCATGATGTCCCCAATATCATAACTGGGGGTCCAGCCCAAACGATCTTTGGCCTTTTGGTAGTTGGCATAAATTGCCGCCACATCTCCAGCCCGAGCAGGGGCCAAACGATAGTTTAAAGGCTGCTGAGTAGCCGCCTCCGTGGCCCGAATGGTCTCCAGCACCGTGACGCCCTCGCCAATCCCAATATTAAAGACTTCCAATCGCTCCTCATTGCGGCCCTCTTGCAAGTAGCTTAAGGCCAAGCGATGTGCCTTGGCTAAATCCATGATATGTATATAATCACGGACGCAACTTCCGTCTCTAGTGGCGTAATCCTGCCCAAAAACTTGAAATTCTTTTCGCCAACCCATAGCCACTTCCATCAAAATGGGCACTAAATTATACGACTCTTTCTGTGGAAACTCGCCCAATAAACCCGATGGATGCGCTCCCGCTGGATTGAAATAACGCAGCAAGATAGCCTGCTGCTCTGGATAAGCCTGCAAGAAATCGCGAATGATCTCTTCCGACATTTGCTTGCTGCGGGCATAAGGACTCTCCGCCCGCCCTATCGGCGTTTGCTCATCCACAGGCAGCCGCTCCACATTGCCATAAACCGAACAAGAGGAGGAGAAAATAAGCTGTTTGACCCCATGCTTTTGCATCTGCTCCAACAACTGACAAAGGCCCATTAGGTTGTTCTGATAGTAGCGCAAAGGCTGAGCTACCGACTCAGGCACACTCTTTAAGGCCGCAAAATGAATGACCGCCTCTATTTCTGGCTCAGCCAAAAAAACTTGGGCCAACCCCTCCGCATCACACAAATCTACTGCATAATGCCGAATAGTCTGGCCCGTGATTTCCTCCAAACGACCCAATACTTCAGGCGATGAACGAATATGACTGTCTAAACTAATAAATTCATAGCCCGACTGAGCGAGCTCCAAAAGGCAATGGCTACCAATATAACCCGTCGCCCCCGTAAGCAGTACCTTGGCCATTAGGGAAGTTGAATTTTGTTAAAGGTAGGACAACCCTGACGCTTGGAAACGCAGCTGCTGCCTAAACTGAGCAAAAATAGACTGAGAACAAATACTAAAACTACTGATTTCATAAGTACTAGAGTTTAAGAATTGGCAGAAATAGACCAAGTTGGGCAACCACCACAACGATTGGCTCGACAACTAGATAATAAAGCCATCATACTAAGACTGAGGGCAAAAACGAACAAGAGCTTTCTGTGCTTTTTCATATTTTTCTGTTTTATTCGCAAGCTAAATGATTCTTTTTTTGGGGCCTCCCCTCGCCCTCAAGGGCTCGGGGCGCTAGGCTACAGGGCTCGCTATTCGCTCGGCCCTGCGCGGGCTTCGCCCGCTGGGTCTGGCCCTCTGGGCCACCCTTGCGCAGCGCTAGGCCAATAGGGCCTGCGGCCCTAGGCGGCTTTGCCGCCCCCTTATCTAAACCATAAACGCTATGCCAAAGGCAAAACGTATCTTATTTACGGCCCTAAATTGGGGTTTGGGTCATGCTAGCCGAACAATTCCACTCATTCAAAAGGCTATAGCACTTGATTTGCAACCTTATTTAGCCGCAGAAGGAGAGGCTTTGGCCCTTTGGCAAGAAGAATTCCCTGATCTGCCGCATATTGAACTGCCGCCCTATAATATTAGCTACCCCAGCCAAAATATGAGCTGGAATATGGCCCAGCAACTGCCGCAGATTCTCCGCGCTATGGCTAAAGAACAAGTACTACTGCCGAAGTTAGTAAATAAATACCAAATCTCGGTCCTGCTCAATGATAATCGCTACGGCTGCTATCTGTCGAGCCTACCTAGCGCCTTTTTGGGCCATCAGCTGCGTATTGCCTTTCCCTATCGCTGGCAAAAACGCCTGCTGCAACCCCTCAACCGCTTTTTATTGCAAAAACATAAGCTGATTTGGCTGCCCGACTATCAAGGAGGGGCAAACCTTTCGGGGGAGCTAGGGCAGGGCCTCCCCTGGCCCAATATCCGTTATATTGGTCCCCTTTCTAGATTGCAAACTACAGGCCTTCAACAAAAGGATTATGAGATAGTTGCACTTTTATCAGGCCCCGAACCTCAGCGGCAGTATCTAGAAGACGAATTGAGGCAAAAATTGGCGCTGCTTCCCCAAAAAAGCCTAATCATTAGGGGCAAAATAGGAGCGACTGGTGCCAAATTAAGCGGAGATTATCCCCACATCTTGCCCTATGCCGCTGGTCAAGAACTCGCTAGTTACCTCCTTTCGGCTAAGCTACTGGTTTTGCGAGCGGGCTATAGTAGCCTGATGGATTTGGCCCAACTAAGGGCGGGCGCTATGCTCCTCTGCCCAACGCCTGGCCAAACAGAACAAGAATATCTGGCCCAAGGCTTGGTTAAGCAGGGCCGCGCACAACTACAAGCCCAAAACCATTTGCAGTTGGAGCAGGCTTGGGCCCAAAAAGACCAATTCCTTCCCCATTGGCCCCAAAGGGAACAGCTAGATCTAAGCCCTTTCTTTCAGGAGCTACTAGATTTGGCCCAATAAATAAGAATCTAGCTGCCTGCCCTTTATGATTTTCTCCTTTTTGAATGAGGATTTTTATCTCTTTGGGGCTGTGGGAGCCACAGAGCGAAAACGGAGAGTGGATTTAGGTCTGTGGGAGCCACAGAGCGAAAACGGAGAGTGGATTTAGGGCTGTGGGAGCCACAGAGCAGAAACGGAGAGCGGATTTAGGGCTGTGGGAGCCACAGAGCAGAAACGGAGAGCGGATTTAGGGCTGTGGGAGCCACAGAGCGAAAACGGAGAGCGGATTTAGGGCTGTGGGAGCCACAGAGCGAAAACGGAGAGCGGATTTAGGGCTGTGGGAGCCACAGAGCGAAAACGGGGAGTGGATTTAGGGCTGTGGGAGCCACAGAGCGAAAACGGAGAGTGGATTTAGGTCTGTGGGAGCCACAGAGCGAAAACGGAGAGTGGATTTAGGTCTGTGGGAGCCACAGAGCGAAAACGGAGAGTGGATTTAGGGCTGTGGGAGCCACAGCGTGGAAACGGAGAGTGGATTTGGGTCTGTGGTGGTCACAGAGCAGAAACGGAGAGTGGATTTAGGTCTGTGGCGGCCACAGCGTGGAAACGGGGAGTGGATTAAAGGCAAAGGCCTTATTGGTCCTACAGGCCCCGAAGGGGCCGCAGGCTGACTGGCTTGTAGGGGTGGCCCGAAGGGCCAGACCAAGGGGCGGGACGCCCCGCAGGGCCGAGCAGACTTGCGAGCCCCGAAAAGGCAGGACCCGAAGCGCAGCGGAGGGGCAGCCCCAAATAAAAAGAAGAAAATAAGAGGAAGACAGCCGTTTATCGGCTAGATAAAGAGCAAAAACTAAATGCCTAAGCATTTGGAGGAATGCTGAAAATTGCAAGAAAAGCAGTAATATTACGTTTTCTAAGTCTTAACTTATGGAAACAGCTTTAGTCTTCTAGGGAACTATGCAGAAAATCAGGCTACAAGCTATTTTAGATAACAACAACTATGGCAAAGAAGAATAGAAAATCGAGCCCGCAACCCAGCAACTACAAAACTTACAAGATTAACTATAAGGGATTATTGACCGTTGTTTATCCGTTGCTGCCAGCTAGTGATTTGGCGCTCTTTAAGAAAGATTGGGCGAGTTTTAAGAAGGCTTGGCCGACTGCGGCAGAGCTTTTGTTATTTAATAGTTTAGGGGATGAGGCTGCGGCTGCTGATTGGGCCAAATGGGCCGAAGAAGAGGGGGAGAACGTCCGTTATTTGGCGGAAAAAATAGCTCCTGCTTCGATTTTTGGGCAGGCGGTAGACTTGGCTCAGGGGGAAGACCTCTTGTTTGCCGATGGAAGTCAGGGGATTGCTTTGAGCAATCTTTTGGATTGGATGGATAATCGAGAAGAAGCCTTGGCGGCTGATACGATCTACTTAGGTAGTCGTAAACATACGGGCTCTAAAAAGTTGGAGGCCAAAGATGGTCTACTTTTGAGTCAGTTGCACAATAGTTATCTACAATTTTGGACGCCCCTCTATCTACAGGATAGTCAGGCGCCTTTTTATTTTATGGCCAAGGGCTTAGCTGAGCAATTGGCGCAGCTAACGGTTTCGGGTCAACAGACCGACCTCTTATTGATGGCTCAACTGGAGGGGATTCCCATTCAGGAAATGCCGATTAGTTGGCGGCATGGGGCCAATAGAGAGGGGGGCTTGGGGCGTATAGCTCAAAAGGCCTTTGCGGGGCTCTTAGCTCGTCCTAAAAACAAGATAAAATACTTCTTTCTCAATCCTTGGACCGAGGCCAGTAAGGCCTTGGCCAAAGAGCCGACCATCTATCGTTTTTTGTATGCGGTATCGGCCTTACTCATCCTCTTCATTATGGCGGGTTTGAGTTTTGATTATGGGATTACGGGAGATGAGGTTTTGCAGAAGGATTATGGGGATAATGTATTAGCCTATTTTGAGTCGGATGGGAAAGATCGGGCTTGTATGAACCAAAGTAACCTGCATTATTATGGGGGCCTTTTTGATTATCTGGCGGCTTGGTGCAATAAGTATTTAGGTTGGTTTGACACCTATGACACTCGGCATTTGCTCAATGCCTTATTTGGTTTTTTAGCCATCTTATTTACGGCTCGTTTGGGTAAAGTTCTTTCTGGACGTTGGTCGATGGCCCTATTGACCTTAGTTTTGCTTACACTTTCGCCCCGTTTCTTTGGGCATAGCATGAACAATCCCAAAGATATCCCCTTTGCGATGGGCTATATGATGGGGATTTACTATATGGTTATCTTGACCAAACAGCTGCCTCGTCCGTCTAGCCGAGCGATATTGATGAGTGCTCTAGGTTTGGGAATAACCTTTAGTATGCGTTCGGGGGGGATCCTGTTGATTCCTTATTTGGGTTTATTTATGGGCAGCCGAGTAATTTTGTGTCCACAATTGCGCCCAGCGCTGACCCAATTTAAAGTAGGGCAGCTGCTTCGCTATGCGGCTATTCTCTTAGGGGTATCGGGTTTAGGCTATTGGATGGGGACTTGGTATTGGCCTTATGCGCAGGAAGATATATTGAACCACCCCTTAGAATCGCTTTCTGAGATGACCAACTTCTCGACGGGGATTCGTATGCTTTGGGGCGGCAAGCATTTGTGGTCGGATCAGTTGCCTTGGTATTATATACCTACTTGGTTAGCGATCTCTTCTCCGATTATTGTGCTATTGGGTTTGCCTTTGGTGCTGCTCTTATTCTTGAAGAAAGCCTTTAGACAGAAGCGGGCCTACTACTTTAACTTGGTCCTTTTTACGGGGGTATTTCCTGTAGCTTATGCGGTATATAAAGAGTCTTCGCTATATGATGGAATGCGTCACTTTTTGTTTATCTATCCCATTTTAGTTTTGGCGGCGGCTTATGGTTGGTTCAACCTCATTCGGATGATTCGGCCTGCGGCTGTACGTTATGCTGCTATTGCTGGGGTAGTGGGACTATTGGCCTTACCTACGGCTTGGATGTTCCGTAGCCACCCTTATCAATACGTCTATTTCAATGAATTCTTTGGGGGCTTAGAAGAAGCTTATGGCTATTATGAGACCGACTATTGGATGACCTGTATGCGTAATCTTTCGGATTGGTTGATAGAGAATGAGCCCAAGGTTAAGGCGGGAGAAGAGGTCATCGTTGCGACGAACTGTGCCAAACCTGTGGCCCATTACTTCAGAGATTATCCCAATGTCAAAGTGCGCTATGTGCGCTACCACGAGCGTGTCAAAACGGGCTATGATTATCTACTTTCCTATTCTCGTTTTGTAAGTCATGGCTTTTTACAGTCCGAAACTTGGCCTCCCGCAGAAGTGGTGCATCTAGAAGAGGTGGACGGTGTACCTTTGGGGGCGGTAAGCAAGGCCCCGAATGGAAATAAGAAGGGAGAGATGGCCCAGAAGGCCTTTACAGAAAAGCGTTATGCAGAGGGGGTAGCCCTTTTGGAGGAAGTGCTGGCCGCTGATCCTAAAAATGAAAGTGCGATGTTAGTGCTTTCTCAATATTACCCTCAGGTGGGGAAAATGGAAGAGATGAAAAACGTTTTGACCCGTATGCGAGAGCTTGCCAATGACTATGTGAATGGTTTGGGCATGGCGGGGGTTTATTATCTCAATGCCCAACAACCTGATAGCGCCCGCTACTATTTTGAGCGAGCAACCGAATTGAATTACAAATATAGTTTTGGTTATTTCCACTTAGCTAATTTGGCCCTTAAAGAGGAAAAGGATGTGAATAAGGCCTTATCTATTTGGGCAGACTTTGATACCTATGGCGGACAGCCTGCTCAGGGCTATCAGATTGCTGTGCAGGTAGCCCAACAGGCTAAAAATCGTCCTTATGAGTTATACTTCAGAGGAAAAGCCTTGGCTGTGGCGGGCAAACACCTAGAAGCTTATCAATTGTTTGGGCAAGCGATAGCCGTAGACCCCAATTTTGAGCCTGCCCTCAAGGCTAAAAAGCTATATGATGATAATAGCAAAAGGGCCCAAGATGAAGAGGAGATGGCGCGTAAGAAAGGGGCTAAATAGTTCCTGTTAGGATAAAAAGAAGAGGCCAGCTAGAGAAATATCTAGCTGGCCCTTTTTATATCTAGCTAGTCTTAAGCTAAGTACTCAGACTATTAGGTTGATTTTATAAGAAGAAGAGTTCTTGTTGATAGCGAAAGAGAGGCGCTAACGGGGAAAATCTATTTGATGTTGTACTCTTTGGGCCTGTACAATATGGCGTTCATTATGATAGATCAAAAAGCGCAGCATATCGCCTAGACGAAGTTTGATGAGGGGAAAAATGGCGATACTTACTTTATAGCGGTTGATGTCAATCCCTTGGGCATCGGCTAAGAAGATGCGAAATTTATCTTGGTCGGCTAGATAGCGTTGAATAATGCTAGCGGGAACATATTGGCTTTGGCTGGGCTGATAAGCTTTGGGGCTTTTCATCTTTAGCCCTAGTTGGTTTTCTTCATTAAGCTGTACGCCTTGGACAAAGCGTTTGCCGATGATGCCTGCCTTATAATATTCTACTTTTGGCTTTTGGGCCCTGCGAGCCTTTTTGAGGACTTGTTCTAAGGGCGCAATGTAATAGCCTGAAATAATATTGAGATGGTCTAAACATTCCCCAATACTCCAGCTTTTGGGGCTGGGTTTCCAGTTAAACTGCTGTGGACTAAGTATGGCAAAGTCTCGTTCTACAATCTCTGATAGTCGCCTCATCAGCCGATCTAGTTCTTGAAGGAGCTCTTTCTGTGTTTTCTCTTTCATAAGTATAAGTTAAACAGGCCTTTGCTACTAAAGCAAAGGCCTGTTGGGGGATAAAAAGCAATTATAAGACACTAAGTATTAATAAATAGGCGCCAGTGCCCATACTTACTAAACCAGCAGTGACTTGATAGGGGGCCAACTTCTTACGAACCATTTCCGCCTTTTCTTTGGCATTGCCCGTTTCATCTTGCTCGGCAATGAATTTATTGATCATGGGATAGCTGAGCAAAAAGCCCACAACAATGGTAGAGACAACACAACCCAAAGCCATCATATAGCTAAGGATTGAGACTTGGCTACTCCCACCAAATAGACTAAATAATCGAAGGGCGGCCAAGATGAGGGCGACTAACCCAATCATGGCTTGATAAGGACTTATCTTTTCGATCAGATCTTTGGCATCGGGTAAACGTTCAATAACAAAGTTCGAAGCAGCCAAAAGGCCTGCAATAATACCAGCTAAAGCTAATAGAAACATAGATTTATATCTGTTTTTGTAATGAAAGGATCAATTACTCATAATACAAAAAAACAACTTATTTCTTTACCTCTTTCGTTCCTTCGATGGGCTGTAGCTCGCCTTTCCAATAGCGCTTGAGCTTGCCGTTTTTAGGGTTTACCTCTGTTTTGCCATAAATCGAGTTGACCCGCTTAGTGGGGGCATCGCTACGGCCCAAACAATAGAGGTTACCATCTCTAGACGCAATGAAAATACGCCCCTGATCTACAAAAGGGGTGGCTTCTGCACTAAATTCTTTTTTGTCCAACAGCTTGAAGTTCATCTGATCGTCAAACTCAAAGAGGTAAAATCCTTGGTAGGTAGGTACAGCCGCTCGATTGCCGATAATGATGGGGCTGGCAATGGCTGGTCCTGTTCTATGCTTGTAATACACCTTAGGAGTAGGCACTTTACGTTCGCCATCAAATAGGGTCACTTTTTGGGTATCGACTTTATTGAGGTCAAAGAAGTAAGTATAACCATCAATGCCAATAGTGGCTCCAATATGCGGTTGGCCTGCTTTGCGGCTAGCCTCATTGGTAGCGGCAGTTCCAATCACTCCACCTAACCAACCCACAAATTTGCGGTTTTTTACAGGCATATACCAAACGGTGGCGTCTTCGGGCTTTTTGCTGGGGTCTAGCTTGAGAATGCCTCCCTGCCCTTTGATGTATTGTTTCTCTACCGAAACCAAGATACAGCTATCATCAGTCACAA
Source organism: Saprospira sp. CCB-QB6 (assembly GCF_028464065.1). Taxonomy (NCBI): domain Bacteria; kingdom Pseudomonadati; phylum Bacteroidota; class Saprospiria; order Saprospirales; family Saprospiraceae; genus Saprospira; species Saprospira sp. CCB-QB6. Next base: position 2,142,810 of record NZ_CP116808.1, read on the forward strand.
CGGGCGAGCCATCTATGTCGGATCCAATGAAATATTCCCAATCCATGCCTGGGTTCTTCATGTTGTAGCCCCAAACTCGGCCCGAACCAGAAGCAATGTAAACATGGTCTCTCAAACGAACGGGAGAAGCCTCTGAAACCACATTGCCCCCATGTACACTAGCGTCTGCATCTCTGTACAGGGTGTCTTGGAAGCGATAAAACTCAGGTTGTAGGAGTCCATCTTTCATTTTTGCCGCTTTGGGGTCTGGATTGAAGACCGTAAAGATGCTGGTTTCCAAAGGTAGATAAGCCGTATCATTGATGATGAGGGCAGAGCCATCTACATCTCGGCTATAGCAGCGGGTTCTTGGCGAGTTCACTCTCCAGCGCTCTTCTCCTGTAAAATAAGAGATCGCTCTATAGCAATCGACGATAGGGGCGTTGAGTTTACCACCTGCCCGCGTGCCCTGCAAAACCAAAACGCGGTCTTTGAGGGAATCAGCCTTATGGTTAATCCAAAGACTACCTGTTCCCTTGACCACATCATCAAAACGGTATTGCCAAAGCACCTCTCCCGTTTCGTAGTCAATTTTTTTGAGGCGATGATCAAAAGCGCCCTGAATGATATACTTTTTGCCATTTTCAATGACCATCAGCGGCTGGCCGGTCCAACCTGCGCCACTCCAATTCTTAATGGTTCGCCCAACTTGGGTCTTTCCAGAGCCCAAAGTGAGTTGCCAGATTACATCTAGTTTATCGGGTAAGCTATCGCCATAATAGTTGCGGCGTTCATTGCTCAAATAAGTGGGGTTAATGAGCTCAATCGAAAAGCTGTCGCCCTCTTCATCCACAAAATCAATGCGGTTTGGGTCGGGAAATAAAGGCGTGGGCAGACTATCGGGCCCGCTACTGTCTACAGCTACCGTAATTTCTTTATTTTGGACAAAGTAGGCGGGCAGGTCCATAAAATAAGCTGCCGCAGCAAGGCCGCCCAGGCCCAAAACGGCCAAGATAATGGCTAAAGGGGAACGCATTTCGTTAATTTTTATACTAAGAATCAATTCGATTCGCAAAATACTAACTATTTTCCTGTTTGCGATGATTATTTTGGGGCTTCCCCTTCGGCCCTATGGGCCTGCGGGTCGGGCTGTGTCGGGGCTCGCAAGACTGCTCGGCCCTGCGCCCCTGAGGCCGTTGGCCCCAGGGGCTGGGTCTGGCCTACGGCCCCCCCTATCCATCCCTAAGCCGGCGGCTGCGCCGCCTCTAGACGCAGTTGGACCAAGGGCTGAAAACAAAATGCCCAAAGTAAAAATAAGCGATGAGCGGCCCAGCGCTGTGGAGCAGGGCGGCGCAGCCGCAGACCAAGGCGCTTTAGCGCCGCAGGGCCGAGCGACTAGCGAGCTGCGCAACATAGCGCCGCAGCTTGCTGCGGGGGCCCCAGAACCAAAAAAATAAAAGCAGATATGCTAGAAATTAAAGCGCTAGACCATAGATTGGGCCCCAAGGGCCCTCGATTGAAGATTGACCAACTCGCTTGGCCAAAAGCTCAATATTTATTGCTGGGCAATGCGCAGGCGCCAGAGCTGAGGGTCTTTATGCAGCTGCTACAGGGAAGCCGCAAAGCGCAGCAGGGCCAAATTTTGTGGGAGGGGAGCGAGAGCTTGGCGCATCGGCGTTGGGCCAGCCAACATTTGTATAGCGACTTTGATTTTGGGCCCGAAAAAACGGTCATTAAGGTCTTGCGCTTTTGGGCCAGACTAGAAGGGCTGCGCCCTTGGGCGGCGCATCGTTTGGAGGAATGGGGGTTGTCGCCCAACAGCAAAATTAGCCAATTGGGCGAGGCTCAAAAATGGGCCTTGCAAATCGTTTTGGGCTTGCAAAGGGGAGTTAGTTGGTACTTATTGGAGCGTCCATTTGCCCAATTGAGCCTGGCTGAGGCTTGGCCCATCTTGCAGCTTTTAGAGTTGGCCAGAACGCATCATTATGGGCTAGTTTTGTGGAGCAGCCATTTGGATAGTCAGGCGTTTTTTGGTCCAGAAGAACAATGGCTCTGGCGGAAGGGGCAGCTTTTCCCCTTGGCCGAACTGCCTGCTGAACAAGCTATTTTTGACCGTCAAAATTATCCCGACTAATGCTATATATACTGTGGAGCTATGGCCTGAGTTTATTGGGCCGCTGGAAGTTTTATTGGCCCTTATTGTTGGCTTTTTGTCTGCCCTATCTGGGCTTCCCGCTCTTTGTGGAACAACTGGCGGAGCAAGTAAAAGAGCAATTGCAGGTCCAGAACCAAAAAGTCTATGAGGTGGCTTGGTTAGGGGGCAAGGAACAGGCTGTTGAGCTTAGAGAAGGCTTAGATTTACACCTCAACATCTCACTGATTGATAGTTTGGACCAAAAAGAAGCCTTAACCGCCTTGAAAAAGGGGGAAATAGACCTTGCTTTGGCCTTAGCCGAAGACATGGATAGCAGCCTATTGCGGGGAGAATCGGTAGAACTGCAGTTGTATTATTATAGTTCGGGCCGGCCTGCGGCCTTGGGGCCATTTAAGGAGGTATTGAAAGACTATGAAGGCTATTGGGTAGAGAAGAATTTAGCTGCAGCCAATTTGCCCCCCACGCTTATCCGTCCGATTGAGTTAAAAGAGCGCAATCAGAGCAATCAAATGGACCAGATTCGGCAAATATTTAGGCAGTTGCGTAAAGGCTTGGCCTTGTTATTTGCTTTTGGCTTTTTGTGTTTGGCCCTTTTGGGCTTAGGTCGAATCAATCGACTCCTTTTTGAGGGAGCGCCTTGGCGGGGCTTGCAGCAGCTGCGGCAGCCTTTGGGGCAGACCTATGCTGCTATGCAATTGATGGGGAGTTTATACCTCTGGCTCATTATGGGCTTGGCGCTTTTGGGCTTTGGTTGGGCCTTGGGGCAGGACCAAGAAGGGCTGGCGGATATGCTTGTTATTCAGTTTAGAGAACTCTTGCCTAACGCTCGTTTGTGGGGGATGGCTTTGGCAATGGGGGCGGCAGCTTTCTTTTGGCTCAACCTCTATTTGCTGCTAAGGAGCTTGGGCCGTTGGGGAACGGCTATTTTGCTCTTATCGGTGTTGCTGCTATTTTCTTTATTGACCTTTGGAACAGCTGGTTTGAGTTGGGGAAAGGCCATCTTGCCAGTAGCCAATCAGTTGTACTTTTTTAAAGCGATTTTGGCGAAAAAATTAGTCTTAGGCCCTTTGCTACTGTCCCAGTTGAGCAGCCTATTTTGGGGGGCATTGTTGGCTGGGCTTCATTTTGCCCTATTGCAGAAGAAATTGGCCCGTGATGAGGGACAATAAGGCTAGTGCGGCGAAAAAAAGGCCTAATCGCCGCAAAATATGCGGTGATTAGGGGAAAACTCATTGTTAAAGAAGCCTCAAGGAGAAGGGCTAAGGAGGAGGAGGAATAGACGGGAATCCCATTTTTTCTTGTATTTTTGCCCCAAAATATAGAAAAGCATGCGTTATTCATTCCTTTTACTTTTGGCCTGTTTCTTTTTGGGCCAGGGGGTAGCCTTTGGTCAAGCAAGGGGCAATGCTCGTCGCTCCAAAGGCAATTATAACTATAAGGCCAAGGTAAATTCCAACTATCAGGCACCGCTCTTGCAGCCAGAGGGGGAGCTCCCTCAGGCTAACTTCTTTGGACAAGATGAGGTGCTTTTAGAAGTTCGGGCGCTCTCTAACCAAACCGCCGATAGCTATTTAGCAATCTTTAATATTCGGCAGTTGGGCAAAACGGCAGAGGAGGCCGACCGTCTGCTCCAAGAGCGATACCGCAACTTCAAGTTAAAGTTGCAGGCTTTGGGCATACCAAATGCAGATATACATTTAGATATGCTTTCTTTTGTCCCTGTTTATGAATTGGAGGAAGAAAAGCGACTATTTAGCCCCAAAACCTATAATGAGATCCCTAAAGGCTTTGAGATGCAGCAAAATGTGCATGTCTCTTACCGAAATGCAGAGCAATTAGGGGCCATTGTATCGGCTGCGGCCCAGGTAGAAATCTATGATTTGGCCAAGGTGGAATACTTTGTAGAGAATACTGCCGCCGTTTATGAGGAACTTCGCAAAGAAGCCCTCGCTTATTTGATGCGCGAAATGATTGAGCTAGAGCAAATAGGTTTGGAGCTAGATATGGCTAGTCGCCGTATGGCCGAGGCCGAAGGGGCTGTTTATCCCGCCGAGCGCTATGCTAGTTATCAGGCATTTTCTAGTCCTTCTTTGGATGGAAAAAGCCGGGTAAACCTTCAGGATAAGGCCCAGACGGAGTACTATGCGCCTATGCCTTACAATGATTTTGAGATTATCTTGAACCCACAGATTAAAGATCCTGCGGTGCAGTTTATGTACCATCTCCAATTTGCATTCAAGCTGAAAAAACCAGCCCCAGAAGTCAAAATTGAAAGAGAAAAAGAGTTTATTTGGATTACGCCTCAGGGCGATATGCGTCTGCTAAAAGTAGAAAAGGCTAAGGAGAAACGGCCCCAAGCACCTCGCCCTCAGCCCAATACCACCGTTATTCCCGAAACCAATTAAGAAGTTGAGGCCAAAAGGCCTTAAAGAACAAAACATCTTATGAGTACTGTAAAGAAATTTGGCCTACAGGAAATTGTGGCCCACTGTAAAGAATATGGATTTGTCTACCCCTCTTCAGACATTTATGGAGGACTCAATGCCGTCTATGATTACGGCCCCTACGGTAGCCAACTCCGCCAAAATATTAAGGATTATTGGTGGCGCGCTATGGTGCAAGCTCATGAAAATATTGTGGGCCTAGATGCTTCTATCTTTATGCACCCGCAAACTTGGGTGGCTTCTGGCCATGTGGATGCCTTTAACGATCCGATGATCGATAATAAGGATTCTAAAAAACGCTACCGTGCCGACCACCTGATTGAGGAGGTTTATGCCGGTAAATTAGAAGGTAAAATTGATAAGGAAATTCGCAAAGCAGCTAAGCGCTTTGGCGATGCCTTTGATGAGCAGGAGTTCCGAGCGACCAACCCCAGAGTCCTAAAATATCAGGGCCAAATTGATTCGGCCATTGAGCGCATGAATGCTTTCCTCAATGCTGAAGATCTAACTGGCTTTAAAGGCCTGATCGAGGAGCTAGAGATCAAATGCCCCGTAAGTGGAACGGGCAACTGGACCGAGATTCGTCAGTTTAATTTGATGTTCTCTACTCAAGGGGGAGGCTCTTTGGGCGACAACAATTTGTATCTTCGTCCCGAAACCGCTCAAGGTATTTTTGTCAATTTCAATAATGTGCTCAATAGCTCTCGCCAAAAGTTGCCCTTTGGTATTGCACAGATTGGTAAGGCCTTTCGCAACGAGATTGTGGCCCGACAGTTTGTCTTCCGCATGAGAGAGTTTGAACAAATGGAGATGCAGTATTTTGTGCGCCCTGGCGAGGAGCTAGCCGCCTATGAGTACTGGAAAGAGAAGCGCCTTCGCTGGCACCAAGCCATTATTGGCGGAGAAAATGCGCACCGTTTCCACAAACACGAAAAATTGGCGCATTATGCCAATGCCGCTGCCGATATTGAGTTTGAATATGCCTTTGGCTTCCGCGAGCTAGAGGGCATCCACTCTCGCACCGACTTTGATCTCAAGGCCCATCAAGAGCTCTCTGGCAAGAAGTTGCAATATTTTGATCCCGAACTCAAGGAAAGCTATGTGCCTTATGTGGTCGAGACTTCTGTGGGCTGCGATCGGATGTTCTTGGCGGTCCTCAGCGATGCCCTCCAAGAGGATATTGTACCCGATGCCGATGGCAAGGAATCTAGCCGCACGGTCATGAAGCTTCACCCCGCTTTGGCCCCCGTCAAATGTGCGATTTTGCCTTTGCTCAAGAACAAAGAGGCCCTAACTAGCAAGGCCAGAGAGGTCTTTGATCGCCTAAAATATAGCTTCCAATGCCAATATGATGAGAAGGATGCCATTGGTCGCCGCTACCGCCGCCAAGATGCTATCGGTACGCCTTATTGCGTGACCATCGACTTTGATACTTTGGAGGACAATACGGTAACTATTCGCGACCGCGACACCCTAGAGCAGAAACGAGTATCTATTGATGAGGTGGAACGCATCATCAGCGAGAAAGTAGATGTAGCGCAGTTGCTTCGCCAGTTGTAGGATAAGGATTTGGGGCTGCCCACTCGCTTCGCTCGGGTCGGGCTGTGTCGTGGCTCGCAGGTCTGCTCGGCCCTGCGGGGCTTTCGCTTCGCTTCAGCCCCTTGGTCTGCGGCTTCGCCGCACCACTTTCCATCCCTCAGCCAGATTTGAGCGCAGAAAAGAAGAGGGCCCAAAACCACGGTTTTGGGCCCTCTTTATTGGTCCAGAACGACCGAAGGGAGTGGCCTAGCGATGGTAGGCAGTGCGGCGAAGCCGCAGACCAAGCAAAAACTTGTTTTTTGCGCAGGGCCGAGCGAATAGCGAGCTGCCGAACGTAGCGCCGCAAGCGCAGCGCAGCGGAGGCCCCAAAAACAGCAGCGAGCCCCAAAACGACAACAAGCCCTTTAGGGCGCAGTTCGACGACCAAAGGGAGTAACCGCCGCAAGCGTAGCGCAGCGGAGGCCCCAAAAACAGCTAATTTCTAAGCTGCTTAGGGACCTCATAAAGGGAAATCAGGCCCTCCCAACTGATTACCGCAATATAGCGGCCATCGGGGCTGATGGCCGTATGCGAAACGGCCCTCCCCTGAAAGGGAACCACCGCCTTGGGCTGTCCAGTTTGGCCATCATAGAGATAGAGGTGGCCGTTTTGACCGATGCCCGCATAATAGTTTTGCTTGGCCGTAAAGCCGCCAAAACAGTGCTCAGACATCAGGGCGCTCTTATTGTCATAGCCTCGAACCGCAGGGGCAGGCAGCAGCTTGCTAACTCGCCCATTCAGCCAATGGGCCAAATTTATCGAATGGCTTTGCCACAGCAGGGGGATAAAAGGCTGCCCCTCTTTCTTTAATAGTTGTTCCCATTCCGCTGCCGTTGCTCCTCGATAATTATGGATGGGACAGCGTTCCAGAACGTAATCAAAGACATTGTTTTTGCGGTAATGAATGCCCAAAATCGCGCGACTATCGGGGGTAAAGCAGGCATCTAAATAATGTTTTTCGAGTCGTTGGGGCTGTCGCTCTAGCTTTGGAAAGCTGTAGAGCGGCTGCACGCCCGCTTTATGCTGATAGGAGGAGGGAAGGGCCAAAAGGTAGTTTCCATCAGGTGAAAAACGAACTTGATAATAGCTTAAAATGCTATCATTGGGCGGTAAATCTAGCCGCCAATTGGGCTGTTTTGTTTTTAATATTCGGACATTTGGGCCATAATGCGAACCCACCGCCAAGTATTTCCCATCAGGCGAAAAACTGAGGATATCGGGAGGGAAAGTGAAGGTTTGGGGGCCTTTGAGTTGGCCACCAACTCCTTTTTTATTGAGGTAAACGGGATGTGTCCATTGGCGGCAGGCCAAAAGAAAGCCCTTGCCTTCTTGGTCCCAGCTGCCATCTTCCCAGCCATTGCAGCGGCAATCTTTGGGGAGGGGGATAGGGTTTAGTTTTTGGTTTTTGCGCTTCCAAAGTAGAATATGGACACTGCCCACAATTAAGAGTTCTTGGTCGTTGGGGGAAAACTCTAGGCCTTCAATCCAGCTTCTATCGATAATCGTGTCTATGAGCTTGGCTTGGTCCAGATAATCCCAAATTTCTAGGCGGCCTTCAAAAAAGCTGAGGGCCAGGAGTTCGCCATCTTGAGAAAATGCGATTCGTTGTGTTTTTGAATAACTAAAATCTGTTCTGATAGGGTCTAATTGCAGGCTGTTGAGCTCCAATTTGGCCAGTTGGACATCTAATCTTTGGCTAGGAATAATACTCACTACCGCCTCCTCTTTTTGGGGATGAAACTCAATGGCGGCGAGGGTGCCTGGCAGCTCTCGAACTTCGCCAGTTTTTAGGTTTTTAATTTTAGAGAGCTGGTATTGGCCGCCATAAATAGCTAACCATTTGCCATCGGGGCTAATCCGGGCCTCTGGATAGTCAGAAGAAAAGGGCAGACTATCGATTAGCTCGCCAGTATAATAATTAAAGACATAAGCCCCATTCCCGTCATTGCTGACCATTCCCAGCGGTTGATCCTTTAGAATACGCAGGCTTCGGCTCAGGTTGCTGTAATTTTTTCGGTGAGAAAAACCTCTCTCCCAAATAAGCTCGCCAGCAAACCTATCCCAAGCTGTTAGATAACTACCTCCTGCAATCAGGATAATAGAATCATGAGCGGCAAAGCGAATATCACCTCCCGTAGGGGCAAAAGGGGCGCTCCAGCGACTGTCGCCCCAGCTATGTAAAAACTTCATTTTGGGGAGGCTGTCTGCAGGGGGCAAACCACTATAAATGTAATATTCAGAGACAAATGCCTGCTTTTGGGCAAGGCTGCAGAAAAAAAAATGAAAAAAAATGAAAAAAAAAATGCTGCGCATATTGCCAGTTTTATGAAAAAGGGCCTCAAAATATCATTTTAAAAATAGGGGCCTATCTTGGCTTTGAGCTGATAAAATTAAGTCCTTTGGAAGAAATGAAAAATTATAAAAGGATATGTTAAAATGGGACTATTTTAGCCCTTTTAGTTGTATAGATGTAGAGGGCGTAGAAAATGGTTGTTGGGACAAATAATTGTCAAAAGGATTTGGAAATCTGAGAGATAGACCCCATATTTGTGTATAGAAAGTTCTATATATGGTCCCTTTAAAGGCTGCTTAAATAGCGGCTTTTAGATGGACTTTTACTTATCCAGAAAGGTGGAGGGATTAGGCCCAAAGAAACCTTAGCAACCTGCTCTTAGAGGCAAGGTGCTACTTCCTACTGAAGCCGAAAGGTGGAGGGGCAGATAAGCGAAGCTGTTTTAAATGAAGCATCGAAAGATGACGAAATATAAAAAGCTCGAGGGTATTTGCCTTTGAGCTTTTATCGTTTTAAGACGATATTTTAATGGTTTATGTTGTTTAGTTGTTTGTTAGCTGTGACTCTCTGTGCCCTTGGGCGCGGAGAGTTTTTTTATGATCTGTGATGAGCTTGTATGCAAAACTTAATCATTTTTTAATGAGAACTCATTATATTAAGCGGGCCAAAATAAACCGCTATGAATTCTAGCTGTTTAGATGGCTAATCATCACCAAATTCTAATCAAATTTATTATGGCTACGACAACTAGCAAAAAAGTACTGGGCGGTGGAGAATTTCTCCTTGAGCAGATCGGTTACGAAAACATTTTTACCAAAGAAGAACGCACAGAGGAGCAGAACATGGTCCTCAATATGCTACAAGATTTTATTGATAAGGAAGTAGCACCCAATACGGCCAAAATTGAAAAACTAGATATCGAGTTGACCAAAGAACTGCTTAAAAAAGCAGGTGATTTGGGCCTTTTGGGGACTTCTTTCCCCGAGGAGTACGGTGGATTTATGCAAGATTTTTCTACCAACATGACCATTACCGAATATCTAGCGCATACGCGCTCTTTTTCTCTTTCTGTGGGCGCACATACGGGGATCGGGATGCTTCCCATTCTTTATTTTGGAAATGAAGAGCAGAAAAGCAAATACTTGCCTAGCCTAGTCGCTGGCGATAAATTTGCCGCTTATTGCCTTACAGAGCCCGATTCTGGCTCAGATGCTTTGGCCGCAAAAACGAAGGCCGTCTTGAATGAAGCAGGCACACATTACATCCTTAATGGACAAAAAATGTGGATTACTAACGCGGGTTTCGCTGATGTCTTCGTGGTTTTTGCTAAAATCGATGGCGAGAAATTCACGGGCTTTATCGTAGAAAAAGCTTGGGAAGGCGTTAGCTTGGGAGCCGAGGAAATGAAACTCGGAATCAAAGGTTCTTCTACTCGTCAGGTGTTTTTCGAAAATGTAGAGGTTCCTGTTGAGAATGTTTTGGGCCAAATTGGAAAAGGCCACAAAATCGCTTTTAATATCTTGAACATTGGCCGTATTAAACTAGCGGCTGGCGTTTTGGGCGCTTCTAAGTCTGTGGTGAAGCATGCTGTAGGTTACGCTAATGAGCGCAAGCAATTTGGCCAATCTATCGGTAACTTTGGCGCAATTAAGCACAAATTGGGCGAGCAAGCTACTCGCATTTGGGTTACTGAAGCCGCTGTACATCGTGCAAGCAAAGCTATTGATCATGTAGAGCACCAACTCCAAGCAGAGGGCAAAACTTTGGGCGAATCACTACTAGGTGCTGCCGAAGAGTACGCTATCGAATGCGCAATCCTCAAGGTGCGCGGCTCAGAATGTTTGGATTATGTGGTGGATGAAGGCCTCCAAATTTATGGCGGTATGGGCTACTCTGAAGAGGCGCCTATGGCTAGCGCTTATCGCGATTCTCGAATTAACCGCATTTTTGAAGGAACCAACGAAATCAACCGCATGCTTTCGGTAGATATGCTCCTCAAAAAGGCTATGAAAGGCGAGTTGGACATGATGACGCCCGCTATGGCGATCCAAAAAGAATTGATGTCTTTCTCTTTGCAAAAAGCAGCTCCCGAAGGATTGCTAGAAGCCGAATTGCTACAGGTCCAAAACCTCAAAAAATGTTTCTTGGCCGTTTCTGGTATGACCGCTCAAGAACTCATGATGGGCCTCAAAGATGAGCAAGAAATCTTGATGAATATGGCTGATGTAATGGCTGAAATCTACTTGGCAGAATCCGCTATTTTGCGCGCTCAAAAGTTGGCTAGTATCCGTGGAGAAGCCGCTGTGGCCGACCAAATTGCCATGAGCCGCATTTACCTCAATGATGCCACCGAACGCATCGCTTTCTCTGCCCGCCAAGCAGTGGCTTCTTGGGCCGATGGCGACAAAAAGAAGACGCTAATGCTCGCTATCAAACGCTATTGCAAGCAAGAGTTTATCAATACTAAGGCGCTTCGTCGCCAAATTGCAGACAGCCTACTTGCTGCCAACGACTACTGCTACCAAGACTAGTTCTTGAGGCAAATCTAAAATAGAAAGAGCAAGATGACCTTAGGGAAATCTTGCTCTTTTTTTATGCTTTTTTGGGGCCTCCGCTGCGCTGCGCTTGCGGCGCTACGTTTCAGGGCTCGCAGGTCGCTCGGCCCTTCGCAAAATTTCGCTGCGCTCATTTTGCTTGGTCTGGCCTTCGGCCACCCTTTCACATCGCTAGGCCACTCCCTTCGGTCGTTTTGGACCAAAATTATTCTTCCTCTTCTTCGTTTAAAACGATTTTGATGGCCTCCCAAATGAGATGGGCCTCATAGCCTCTATATTGAGCATATTGGGCCAATTTTTTAGAGCGGCTATAATAATCTCCCTTATGGAGAAGGCGGTTTTTCTTGCGCAATAGATCCAGCAATTTGGGAAAATATTCCTCTTCGGGTAGCTCATTTTTGAGGGCCTTGCGGATACAATAAGCCGAGACATTTTTGGCCTTGAGTTCTCTTTGGATGCGTAGGCGGCCCCAGCTTTTAACTCGGAATTTCCCGCCAGCAAAAGCATGGGCAAAACGCTCTTCATTAAGGAAATTATCTTCGATTAGGTCGGCTATAATTTCGTCTAGGCGTTCGCCATAGACGCCTAGGTCCAAGAGTTTTTGGCGGACCTCTTGATGGCAGCGCTCTTGATAAGCGCAAAAGCTTTGTAGTTTGGCCAGAGCGGCCTCATAACTAATATAAGGTGGTTTAGACATAAATGGACACTAAAAGAAGCAAAAACGGCCCCATGGCCGAAGGCCAAACGGCCTAGCGATGTGGAGGGGTGGCGCAGAGCGCCAGACCGAGCAAAATGAGCGTAGCGAAATTTTGCGAAGGGCCGAGCGAATAGCGAGCCCCGAAACGTAGCGCCGCAAGGCGAAGCCGCAGCGGAGGCCCCTACATCAGCTCTTTAATAAACATCATTGGGTTCTTCTTTATGGGGCGAAATATGTTGGAGGTGCTTAATCATGGGGAAAGTGATGAAAATCGCCACAAAAAGGACCACAAAAGTAAGGTATTGCAGGCTGGGGAAATTGACCTGAAAGATAAAGAAATCGTAGAGGCCATGGACCAGTGCGGCCAGGGCCAGCCCTTTGAGCAAGAAAAGGCTTTCTTTGCCTTTGTGCAAGTGAAATTTGCCAAGGCCCACAAAATAGCCCATAATCACGGCAAAAGCGGCATGAGCGGGAACGGCAGTAAACATGCGTAGAAAAGCGACTTCATAGCCGCCTTGGGTCACGTAGAGAATATTTTCGAGGGTGGCAAAGCCCATACTCACCATAACAGAATAGACAATGCCATCCATTGGCTCATCAAATTCTTTTTTGGGATAGATAAAATAGCGGAGAAATAGAAACTTGCAGAACTCCTCGCTAAAGCCGACTACGCCAACGGCAAAGGCAAAAGTTTTGACTAAATTCTCATCGGCGATGATGCCCATATTTTGGCCTAGGGTTTCGAGAAAAATAGCGGGAACGGTGCTCAGCATGCCAAAAAGGAAACAGAAAAAGAGGAGGTGTTTGGGTTCTGGTTCGTGCTTGTCGCGCCACCAGATATAATAGCAGATAGCCAAGCCCGGCAAGACCGAGAGGGCCAAGAGATAGTAATCCATGTAAAAAAGTTTGGAAGCTATTATAGCTCAATAAATGGGGGAGGGCCTTTCTCTGCTCTTCTTTTATAATGCCGATGGGCGCGAATCATGAAGGCGCCCAAGAGTAGCGAAATGGCCAAGGTTATCTCGGTAAATATAGTTAAAACTTTAGATAATTCTTGAAAAATGAAGAAGTCGTATAGGCCGTGTAGAATAATAGGAAGGAGGAGGGCTAGGAGTAAAAAAAAGACTTCTCTTTTAGTTTGAAAGCGGGCAAGGCCCATAAAATAGCCCATTACGACCCCAAAAGCGGCATGAGCGGGCAGGGCGGTAAACATTCGGCGGTAGGCTAGGGAATAGGCTTGTTCAAGATCTTCTAATCGGATAACGAGATAGAGAAAATTTTCGGCAGCGGCAAAGCCCAAACCGATACAGGCAGCGTAAACAATGCCATCGAGGGGGACAGCAAACTCTTTTTTGGGATAGAGGTAATAGCGTAAAAAAATATACTTGAGGGTTTCTTCGCTAAAGGCTACGATTAGGAACGAGAAGGTAAAACTGGTCCAGAGATCGCCTTGTAAAAGCATACCTAAATCATAGATCCCAAACTCCTCCATTTTGATGGCGGGATAGGTGCTAATGACGCCAAAAAGGCAGGCAATAAGCATAAGGGGGATGGGGGGCGGAGCTTTATAGCTGAGCCCATAGAGGAAAAGAATTAGGACGAGACTAGGCAAAATGGCTAGGCCCGACAATAAGAGGAGGTCTAGCATAATGTGCTAGTGCTGCTCGGTTAAGGCAAGCTGAATTTTTTGGGCCAAATCGGCAAATTCTTCTTTGGCGAGCTGTACTCTTTCTTTAGTGAAATTGATAGAGCCTAGACCTTGAAGCGGAATCAAGTGGATGTGTACATGAGGAACCTCTAGGCCAACTACCGCCATGCCAATGCGTTTGCAAGGGACCACTTTTTCGATAGCTAGAGCTACCTTTTTTGCGAAAATATGGAGTTGGGCAAGTTCCTCATTTTCTAGCTCGAAAATATAATCGATTTCCTTTTTTGGAATAACGAGAGCATGGCCCTTTTCTACGGGCGAAATATCGAGGAAAGCCAAAAAGTCTTCGGTTTCGGCTAGTTTGTAGGCGGGAATTTCACCGCTGATAATTTTACTAAAAATGCTAGGCATAATACTATTTTTTAAGGTCCTGAAAGGTACTGCTTTTTAGCGAAATGGAATAACTTGAGAGCGAGTCTTGTCATTAGTTTAAAAAAGACTATCTTTAGATAAGACTCATCCCATATATCCCTAAGTTTATTTTTTCATAGTGACCTATTTCCCCACTAGTGCTCTCTATGGAAACCAACATTATTAGAATATTGCTTTTATGGGACATCTTTACAGGCTATTATTTCTTACTATTGCTTTCTTTGCTGTTTCGATTTCGCTTAGTGCTCAGGATCAGTATTATCAAAATGCCTTGCAGCTTGTAGCTAGACAAGCGGAGGCTGTAGAGCAGGCCGAGTTACCTTTGGCTGAGGTGGCTGAATTGGCTATTTTGTTAGAAACACTCAGCCAGTCGGGCCATGAAGCTTTTTTGTTTATCAATGAATTGAATATTCGGGCACAGCAAACGGCCAATTGCTATAGTTTTACGCTTTATTTAGATCCTAGTTTACCTGATTTGCAAGAGCTACGTAGCAGCAACCAATTACAAAGGGGGCCTTTGCGCTTATTGTTGGATACCTATGAGCTGAGTATTAAATCTTGGAAAGAGGAAGAGGGGCTACTCCAATTAAATTTGCAAAGTCCAAGACCTAAAAATATTGCTTATATCGCACGTAAGTTCTCGGAGCAGGCCAATGTGTTCTTAGTCGAGATTCCAAGTCTAGCTCAACGAGGACCAGATATTTACAGCAAAAAAATATATGGGGGCTGGCTGATTTCTTATGTCTATCCTTATTATAACGACCAAGGAGAAGAAATGACGGTAGAATGGCAGTTTGGCTGCAATGATCAAGGAGAATGGACTTATTTGGGCCAATACGGAGAGTTGCCCAACGACTTTGAGCAAGAAGCACTAATTGTTACTCCCAATAACAACTAAAGAAAACTTTAAGGCGGCCAAAAAGGCGGCCTTTTTTTTGCTGAAGGCCACAAAAGTCTAAACAAATTTGTACTTTTGAATGATTTTTAGCGAGCTAAAATAAGCCTTTCTATTTAATTAGATAGATCCTTTTTAAGGCTGTTGTGCCTGCTTATTTACTTGAGATAAACTGCTCTAAGGCAATGGCCTAGCACAACTCCAGTTGGCTGAATTTTTATAGCGCTTTGGCGAGAGAGCCCAATTTCCCTTGCCCTAAATAAAAAGCGCTAACTCATCTTTCTCAACAATAAAGAGGGCTAAGCCCTCTAGCTATATACATATTTATGGGATGTTCGAATTGTTCCAGTACTGGCGGTTGTAGCAGTACTGGTTGTGGAGATAACGGAAACTGTAACAGCGGAGGCTGTAATAAACTCAATACTTTTGATTGGCTGGCCAATATGGAAATGCCCGATATGGCCCAACTAGATCTGGTAGAACTTTCTTTTAAAGACAATATGCGTAAGGCTTTTTACCGCCTTCCTCCTTATTTACAAATTCATACAGGCGACCTAGTAGCCGTAGAAAGTAAATCTGGAGGCTATGATATTGGCCGAGTGAGTCTAATGGGCGAATTGGTTCGCCTGCAAATGAAAAAGAAAAGGGTTAAACCCAATGCTATCCTCCCCAATGTGCTCCGCACAGCCAATGAACGAGATTTGGAACGCCTAGCCGAGGCTAGAGCTGCCGAACAAGAAACAATGGTGAAAGCTCGACTTTTGGCCCGCGAGTTAGAACTCGATATGAAAATTGGTGCCGTAGAATACCAAGGGGACCGGCGAAAAGCCACTTTCTATTATACCGCTGATGGCCGAGTCGATTTTCGCGAATTGATCCGCATCTTTGCTAGAGAGTTCCGCGTGAAAATTGAAATGCGCCAAATTGGAGCCCGCCAAGAATCTGCCCTTATCGGCGGCCTTGGCCCCTGTGGCCGCGAACTCTGCTGCTCTACCTGGCTAACCGATTTTAAATCGGTCTCTACCACAGCCGCACGCTACCAAAATTTGGCCATCAACCAATCTAAATTATCTGGCCAATGCGGGCGCCTCAAATGTTGCCTCAACTTTGAGCTGAATACCTACCTCGATGCCCTCAAAACCTTTCCCAAACATATTCACCGCCTAGAAACAGAACAGGGGACAGCCCAACTCCTTAAAACCGATATCTTTAAGCGAATTATGTACTTCGCTTACCAAAAAGAATTTGGCGGAATGGAGGTTTTTCCCCTTTCTGTAGAACGAGTAGAGGAAATTGCTGCCCAAAATAAAAAAGGACAAAAACCCTATCACCTCTCTGAGTTTATTGTGGATAATAAAACAAGCCACCACTTTAATAAGGAAGCCGGCCCCGATGATTTTGTCGATGGCTCCGGTAGCCTAGAATTAAGCGAACTCAAAGAAGATCAAAAACGAAATAATCGCAAACGAAAACGCAAGCGAAAACCTAAAAATCCTAACGCCTCCAATCAACGGCCACAAGGGCCAAAATCAGCAGAGAATAAAACGAAGCCTACTCGCCCAAAAAGCAATCGTAAAAAACGCCCCCGAAACTCGCAAAATAATAAAGCGAAGCATGATGCTAACAAAAAATAACTGGCTCCCTTTTATGTTGTTGCCACTCTTGGCCCTATTTACTAGCTGCCAAGATTACCTTTATGAAGAAGAACAAGCTATTAAGGAGGCAGTCTGGACCTATGCCGAACCGCTTGAATTTACACTCCCTATCACAGATACTACTCTGGCCTATAATCTCTACTTAGAAATTAAACATAAGCAGGATTATGAGTTCGAAAATGTCTATAGCTTACTTAAAGTCCAAATGCCCGACGGTAAGCTCAATGAACGACAGGTTTCTCTCGAACTCGCTAGCCCTAAAGGCAAATGGGAGGGCGAATGCCAAGGCGAGTTCTGCCAACGTCGCCTTATCTTTATGCCCAATATTAAGTTTGATCAATTGGGCAATTATAAAATTGAGTTTCAACAGTATAGCCGCCAAGATTCACTGGCCGGCATCGCTAGCCTTAAACTCCTTCTAGAAACCGCAAAAGCTGCTCCCGAATCCTAATTTATTATGCGCCAATTTGCCACTCTTTTACTCGCCCTAAGCCTATTGTGGGCCTGTGAAAATGATAAGCCTAAACCCCAACCCAAACCAACTCCTCCAGTAGAAGAAAAACTGGCTAAAGCGCCCGTTTTTGTGGCCGATTCTGCCTACGCTTTTGTGAAAGCACAACTGGCTTTTGGCCCCAGAGTGCCCGAAACTAAAGGCCATGAGGATTGCGCCAATTGGCTAATCCAAAAGTTTGAAGCTTACGGAACAAAGGCCCATATCCAAACGGCCGAAATGAATAACGGCCAAGGCAAAACTTACCCCATCAAAAATATTGTGGCCCAAATTAAGCCCGAGGCCAAAACACGCATTCTACTTGCCGCTCACTGGGATACCCGCGCTATGGCCGATCGCGATAGCGAACGCCAATCAGAGCCTATCCCTGGCGCAGATGATGGCGCTAGCGGGGTGGCCGTTTTACTCGAAATTAGCCGCCAAATTCAAAAACAAAGCCTCCAAAATGTAGGCGTGGATATTGTCCTTTTTGATGTGGAAGACCAAGGCCTTTCTGGCGATGCCTACGATCGCAGCTCTTGGTGCCTAGGTGCCCAACACTGGAGCCGAAACCCACATGCTCCCAATTATAAAGCGAAATTTGGAATTTTACTCGATATGGTCGGCGCCCGTGCCGCCCGCTTCCCGAAAGAAGGGGTTTCTCTCAAACATGCCGCTTTTTATGTGGATGAGGTTTGGCAAACGGCTTGGAAATTAGGCTATAACGACTTTTTTGTAGACGAAACACACGGCCAATTGGTCGATGACCACCTTTTTGTGAATGAAATTCGCAAAATTCCCATGATCGATATTATCAATTTACCCAAAGGAAGCCCCACTGGCTTTGGCCCTTACTGGCATACTCATCAAGATGATATTGACATTATTAGCCCAACTACTCTCAAAGCCGTTGGCCAAACAGTTTTGCAAGTGATTTACCAATATGAACAAAGAGGGGAGTAATTAAAGGTTTGGGGCCTCCGCCTCGCTATGCTCGTCGGCGCTACGTTGCGCAGCTCGCTATTCGCTCGGCCCTGCGGCAGCAAAGCTGCCTGGGTCTGGCCTGACGGCCACTGCTGCACATCGCTAGGCCAGTCGCTTCGCTCCTCTGCCGCCTACGTCAAGCAAAACGGGCTGGTCCAAAAAAGGGCCAGCCTGTCTAATGTCTAAGAATATGGATTTCAATGTTTTTTCCGATGAGTTTTTTATGCGCCAAGCCCTCTTAGAGGCCCAAAAAGCATTTGAACTAGAGGAGGTGCCTGTTGGCGCTGTTTTGGTGGCCCAAAATCAGATTTTGGCCCGGGCCCACAACCGCACCGAAGCCCTGACCGATATTAGCGCTCATGCCGAGATTTTGGCCATTACGGCCGCCGCTCAAGCCTTAGATAGCAAGTATTTGCCCAAGGCCACGCTTTATGTGACTCTAGAACCTTGCTTGATGTGCGCTGGCGCTTTGGCTTGGGCCCAAATTGGTCGAATTGTCTATGCCGCCGCCGATCCTAAAAGAGGTTTTTTGGCCCTTGCTCCAAAAGCCCTACACCCCAAAACCAAATTAGAACAAGGACCGCTAGCCGAAGAAGCCCAAGCCCTACTCCAAAGCTTTTTTAAACGCAAACGCTAGCGCTTAAAAGCAAAAAACATCCTTTAGGGTCCAGCTGGCCTAGCGATGTGCAGGGGTGGCCGAAGGCCAGACCGAGGCGGCAAAGCCGCCGCAGGGCCGAGCAGACCTGCGAGCCCCGAAACGACAACAAGCCCTTTAGGGCGCAGTTCGACGACCGAAGGGAGTAACCGCCGACGAGCGAAGCGAGGCGGAGGCCCCAAAAAAAAATAAAAAGAAGATGAACAGCAGCGCCAAATTAGAATACGAAAAGGGCCAAAATGCCCTAAATGCCAACCAGCCTTTGGCCGCTTTGCGGGCTTTTTGGACCGCCTACAAGTTGGACCAACAGCCTGAATTTCTATATGATGCCGCCTATGCATTGCTTTTGCTCAAGCGCTATCGTTGGGCGCAGCAAACCTATGCTTTTTTGGGCGATTTTCGGGCGGCGGTGCAAGCGAGTTGGGCCGTAGAAGGAGAGTTGTCGGGGCGTTTTCCCAAAGGGTTTTATCGGGCGCTCATCCAAAGTCGAAATTTGCCCAAAGAAAAGGCTCTGCAAGCGCTAAGCCTCATGCGGCAACATGCGGTAGCTTATGCGCCAGCTTATTTGGAAGCTTGTCGTTATTTGGATCAGCGGCCCAGCGAGGCTTATCAATTGGCTTTGGCGGGTTTGGAGCAGGCGGAGGACCATTATACATTTGGTGGATTGAAGCTGCAAGCGGCCCTTTATCGTTACTATCGGGGCCAAAAAGAGGCGGCCCGAGAGCTCCTTTTAGAATTAGAGTATTCGGGCCGCCTTTGCGAAGAGATTCGGCAAATGATTATTAAAATACAGGCTACTGACGAATAATCGTAATAGGGCCTTTAAAGACGCCCCAGCCCTCGCCTAGGTCCAGAATATAATAGTAAGTGCCAGCGGGAAGAGGACCATTGGCAAAGTCTCCCTGCCAGTTGTTGTTATAAAAATCGGCTCGGTAGACCAGGTCTCCCCAGCGGTTGAGAATGCGCAACTTATTTTTGGGAAAAAGCTGGATATTCTGGATGACCCAAAAGTCATTTTGGCCGTCGTTATTGGGCGTAATCACATTGGGAATAAAGAGGATGTCTTCTACTTTTTGGCGCAGTTCGACATAAAAAGAATCGAGGCTGCTGCAGCCCTCCATACTTTCGCCTAAAAGTTGGATGTATCCGCTGTTATTGGGCTGGGCAATTGTTTGTGAACAGATGTCACAATCTATATTTGGGCTAGGGCTCCAATTGTAAAAATCGGCTCCGCTAGCTTGTAGGGGAAGGCTGCTGCCTTCTACGATAAGGGTATCATTATTAAGTTGGAGTTGAGGGGCGGGAAACACCTCAATGAATAGGCTATCGCTCCAGCGGCCGCAGGCTGCATTTTGGCCCAAGAGCTGAAGCTGATATTGGCCGGGGGCGAGTAGGGGCGAAAAGCTGGAGCTACTGCTATTCCCCCAAGCTTGTCCATTAATGTAGAGTTCGTAATCATTGTATTGGCCAAGCGTTTCGCTAAGTAGAATCCCCTTGTTGTCGCAATAGGGAGCGGCTTCTGCTTCTAGCATTAATTCGGGACTTTTTTGGGCCAGAATAAAGAGGCTATCGCTCCAGTTAGTGAGTAGACTATCGAGAGTAAGGCTTTGTAGGCCAGCAAAGCTAGGAAATTGATTTTGAAGCTCTTCAAGGTAGCTCCAGTTGTTGTTCCATTGGGCCAATTGTTCAAACTGTCCTTCTGTGTTGGGGTCGCTATAAAAACTAAATTGGAGAGGGCTACTGCCCGCTTCTCGATTAATGGCATGGCTATAAAGCGGGTTGAGCAGACAGAGTTCCAGTTCTTTTTGTTGTCGGTCTAGGCCATATTGGCCTGCATCGCCTGCCCAATAGCTGGCCCAAACTTGACTACTGTCATTAATTTGAGGTTGAATTAAAATAGGGCGAAAAAGGCGGAGCCCATTATCCTCTCCGCCTAAGGCAAAGAGATAGGGGGCGGGCCGGTCCATAGCACGAACAAGGCCACCAGGTCCGGAGGAAGAAATAAAGCCATATTGGCCACTTTGCCCAGTTTGCAGGGCATTCGGCGCTGTAGAAATAATTTCTAATCGTTGGCTATCTAGGGCTAATTCCCATTCATTTAAGCGAAGTTGGCCCGTCACAAAACTAGATTGGGCCTTGGCCGTTTTATGGTCTGTGCCGGCCAAGACCAAATAGTGAAAACGGCTAGGAAAATTGCCTCTAATAGCTTGTTGTCCTCCATCCAAAAAGAGCCAACCTTCGTTAGTAGAAGTGAAGCCTTGGTTTGTGGGGTGATTTTGAATGAAATCACCATAAAGGTGTATCGTGTCGCTGTTATGAATGGCCCCAGCATTTTGGAGATTTCCCTGAATACTCAACATAGCTCCTGATTTAATAGAAATCAGCGCACCTTGATTATGTAGCTGAGCTTGTAGCGAAGAAGAAAAAAAGGCCAAAAAACAGAGGCCAGTTAGGATCGTCTTAGAAAGCATAGTGGGCATATAATTGAGAGCCAAAGCAGCTCTTTCGCCTAAAAAAATACTGTCACTTAGGCCGTTTAGCAAGATATAATTATTTATCTTTGAAAGATTAGCCTATCAATAAAGGGATTAACTAACTATAATACAAATTTTTATGAAAATAAAAGCACTAGTCGGAGCTGCCCTATTGGGTTTATCGAGCCTTAGCCTACAGGCCCAGCAGCTAAATACAGATTGTGGTGTTAGCTTTGCCGATGGTCAACTCATTAAACAACGTCTGATGGAAAACCGCCGTTTGGTGGATCCTGCAGAGATTGCTGCCTTCCAACAGAGTCGAAATATTAAATATATCCCTGTTAAGTTTCATGTGGTAGGTGATGCTAATGGTGAAAATACAGTTCCCTTGACACAGGTTTTTGCGATGCTTTGCGATATGAACAATGACTATCGCACGCAAGATGTACAGTTTTATATGCAGGGAGTGACGAATTCTATTAACTTCTTTAATAATAGCAGTGTATATAATGATGGTGGGGCCTTTGGTTCTCAAAACATCATGTTTAATAATAAATCGGCTGGAGCGATTAACATCTTCATGAGTGCTTCGGTAAATAACCAGGTAGCGTCTTATTATACGCCATCAGGAGATTTTGTATTTGTGCTTAATCAAATGGCCAATGGTACTTCTAGTACGGGGACGCATGAGGTAGGGCACTTCTTCACCCTAAATCACACCTTTTATGGTTGGGAGGGAGCTGATGTAACTGCCTATGAGCCAGGAAATGCGCCTAACTTGATTAATGGTGTGGCAGTAGAACGAGCTGTTCGATCAGGGAGTAGTGCCAACTGTAGCTCTGCTGCAGATGGATTTTGCGATACCCCAGCAGATTATGTGTCTTTCCGCGACAATTGCCCTTATACTGGAGGGGTAAAAGATCCTTCAGGAGTAGCCATCGACCCTATGGAATCTAACTTTATGTCTTATTATGCCGATGCTTGTGTAGATTCTTTTACTGCCGAGCAAAAGGCAGCTATGGCAGCTGATATTTTGAGCCGTTGGAATTCTTTTTCAGCTCCTACTCCTAATGCTGTCGTTTCTGGGGCAGGGCTTACCGCAGTAACGCCAGCTAATGGTGGCACTGTAGAGTTAAATGGAGATATTACTTTGGAGTGGACGGCTGTACCCAATGCTACGGCCTATTATGTAGAAGTATACCGCACGTTCTTTGGTAGTCCAATTGCTCCAGTTGCTATTGAATTGGTTTATGGGGCTACTTCACTAACTATTCCTGAAGCCGATTTAGGATATCCTAAAGATTATAGTTGGACGGTTCGACCCATCAATCAGTTGAATACTTGTGGTGCTACTTCTCCTACACAGAGTTTTAGCACAACAGCCCCTGTATCTTCTGTTATTGGAGAAGAATTTAACAGCATGTCAGAAATGCGTTTAATGCAAAACCCACTAACAGGTTCTACGGCAGAATTGTTAATCAATTTGCCTAAGGACTTAGTAGGAAGCTTGCAGGTCTATAGTTTAGATGGCCGCAAAGTAGCGGGTCTAGATAAGATTCAGTTTTTTGCTGGCGACAATGCGCAACTTTTAGAAGTTGGGCAACTGAGCAATGGTATTTATATGGTGGTACTGAATACCCCTTATGGCAACTTGCAGCAAAAACTAGTTATTCAGCGCTAGTATGCTCCTTATATTATAGAAGTAAAAAAGGACAGTCTTTTAAGGCTGTCCTTTTTGTGTTTTGGGGCCTCCGCCTCGCTTCGCTCGTCGGCGCTACGCTTTGGGGCTCGCAGGTCTGCTCGGCCCTGCGGCGGCTTTGCCGCCTCGGTCTGGCCTGACGGCCACCCCGCCGCATCGCTAGGCCGCTCATCGGTTTATGCTAGATTGGGCAGTTGTTTTCAGCCTTTTGGTCCAATTGCGTGTAGAGGCGGCGAAGCCGCCGGCTTAGGGATGGAAAAGGGGGCGGCGCAGCCGCAGACCGAGCAAAATGCAAAGCATTTTTGCGAAGGGCCGAGCAGGCCTGCGAGCCCTGACACAGCCCGGCCCGCCTGAAGGGCGGGCAAGCCCCAAAAAGGAAAGAGTTCTAGATAAATAGGGTAGGGGAGGGGGCAAGAAGGCGATAAAGTTGTATTTTTGCGCCAAATTTAAAAAGAAAGCAATGCAAAAAGAGAGTCAATTATTGGAATTGCAACAGATTGTGGTAGAGCAGAAAGCGGCTTTATTGAAGGTAGTAGAGACTATTAAGGAGGAGGGCGTATCTAATTATCCTATTTTGTGGATGTATAGTGGAGAGGCCTTGCCCAATTTGGGTTTGTATTTGGGTGAATTGGCTGCTGGGGTTTGGCAGCATGGGGCGACCACCTTAGAAGAATTGTATACAAAGGGAATTATAGAGGCGGAAAAAATTGATAATTTTCGGGCCTTGTATAATCACAAAGGCGGGCATTTCTGCGTTTTGATGATGAGTTTGGAGCAAACTGAATTGGTTTTTTTGCCTTACAGCCTAGTAAAAAACGAGAATTAGAAAAGTGGAGGTTGGGTAGAGGAGAGGAGAAAAGGCTTGAAAGTTGTATGTGCTAGAAGAAATTTGAATAATTTTAGCAAATTTTTATACTTGAGCCTTAAAAATTAACGTTTTGGGGAGGTGAAAGCAGAAAATCTCTGCAACAAACTGTTATTTTTGCAAGATAATAGGCCTGTAAGGGCTAGAACTTAAATAGACATCGAACTAGATGGATAGTAGGAATACCGCAACAACATCATTCTATACGACCGCAAAATTAGAGAACCCTATGTATCGATTAAGACAACTATTAGTTGCCTGCAGTCAGCTTGCCCTAGTGGTATTGCTGAGTTTTGCATTTCAGCAGGAGGCCAAAGCGACCCACGTAATGGGGGCGGATTTGGCTTGGGAATGTGTGGGGCCGAACCAGTATCGGTTCCGCTTGAATCTGTATCGAGATTGTAATGGAGTAAACTTGGGAACGACGGCGCGCATTACGATTAACGGCTGTGGCTTGAACAGCAACTACACCTTAAATCGTGTGTCTGGTTACCCACAAGATATTACGCCATTGTGTCCGACGGAGCCTACTGCTTGTAGTGGCAATGGTCAATATGGGGTAGAGTCATTTTTATATGAGGGGGTCATTACCTTGCCTGCGGGATGTACTGATTATCGGATTTCCTATCAATTGTGTTGTCGAAATAGAGCGATTACGACCTTAACAAATGGGGGGAGTGAATCCTTATATATTGAAGCGCATATGGATAATACCTTGGCGCCTTGTGACAACTCGCCGCAGTTTTTGAATATACCTACGGCTTTTCTATGTCGGAATCAGCCCGTATTTTATAACCATGGGGGCTATGATCCTGATGGGGATTCTTTGGTTTACTCTCTAATCAATTGTGAAGAGGGGCGGAACAACCCTGTAGAGTATGCTGGTGGATTTAGCGGTACTACGCCTTTGTCTTCTTCTACAGGTATCAACATTGACCCTAATACGGGGGCTTTGGCATTTACACCTTCTACTCAGCAAGTAGGTGTACTTTGTGTTTTGGTCGAAGAGTATCGGAATGGAGTAAAAATTGGTGAGACGGTTCGTGATTTACAGTTTACGGTATTGAACTGTTCTAATACCTTGCCTGCGGCTACAGGGGTTGACCTTGCTACAGGAAATGGTGTAATTGATTATGAGATTACTTCTTGTTTTGGTAATCCTTTGTGTTTTGATGTTTTGGGTTCTGATCCTGATGGAAACAATGTCTTGATGTATTGGAATGGGGCTATTCCTGGTGCTAGTTTCACGACAACACAGATTAGTGGTGATTCTGTATTGGGTCAATTTTGTTGGAATCCTTCTGTTGCAGATGTAGGACAGCATACATTTACTGTAACTGTACAGGATGATGATTGTCCTTTATTAGGGGCGAATACATTTACCTATACAGTAAATGTAATTGCGAATCCTAATCCTGCGGTAACAGCTTTGCCCGATACGACGATTTGTGCTGGAGAGTCAGTGCCATTACAAGCAATTGCTAATGCGCCCACTGCTCCAACAGTTATTGATAGTATTGTATGGACGCCTAATACAGGTTTGAATACAAATCAGGGGGCCAATGTGATTGCAACGCCTTCTGTAACGACTATATATCAAACGACTATATATTACTCAGATGGTTGTACGACTAGTGACTTTGTTGTGGTGAATGTACAGAATGATCCTATGGTCGCTGTAACACCTAATGGAGTAAATGCTTGTGCGGGAGCTCTAGTAACCTTAGTAGGAGCAGCAGATCGTTCAGGTTATACTTTTGAGTGGTTTGATCCTGCTGGAGCTTCTATGGGAGCGGGTAGTGTAACGGGGGCGCAGTCTTCTATAGATGTTACTTTGCCTAATGTGCAAGATTCCACTATCTGTTATGATATTGTGGTGAGTGATCCTGTAACAGGCTGTACAACCACAGAGCAAGCCTGTTTAGTTATTGGCCCTCCTCGTGGCCCAGTAGAGTGTATCAATATATATGTATCACCTACGGCTAGTCCAACTGGTGCAGGAACACAGTTTGATCCAACTACTATTGAGACGGCGATTGCTCGTTCGTCTTGTAATAATACGGTTATTAAGATGGCTCAAGGGGTGTATAATATTGACACAACTTTGAATGTAACTAGCTTTTTGACTATTGAGGGTGGTTTTGATCCTAACAATTTATGGGAAAAAACCTCAGATGTAGCTCAAACAGTAATCAATAGAACAAATGTGAATCCTTTGGGTTTTGCAAATGCATATCAGTTGATCGCGATGAATGCGTCTAATGCGCAAGGATTCCGTTTGCAAGATTTAACGATTACTACAGATGATGCTGATTCATTAGGTATGTCTACTTATGGCATCCGTTTGACAGGTTGTTCTGACTATAATATTGTACGTTGTTCAATTTCTGCTGGTGCAGCTGGAGATGGAGCTGATGGCGCAGCAGGTTCTATTGGTTTTGATGGAGATCCTGGTGGAGATGGAGTAGCAGGTTCTGCGGGTGTTTTGGATACTTATGCAGGTGGTGGAAATGGTGGTTCTGGTGGAGGACTTTCAGGATTTGGTTTTGGTGGCTCTGGAGCTGCTGGAGGAAATACTGGTGTGCCTTTACCTGGAGATGGTGGAGATAGTGCTTCTGTTGCCAGTTCTTCTGGTGGCGGTGGTGGCGGCGGTGGTGCCGGCAATGTACATTCTCCTTCTGCTGTAGGAGCCCAAGAAGGGGGCGGAGCAGGATCAGGAGGGATTCCACCAGATGTAAATGGCTTGGGAGGAAGCGTAACTTCTGTACCTTGTCCTACTGGAGCAACAGGCCTTGGAGGCGGTGCTGCTGCAGGTACGGCTGCATCTCCTAATGGAGCGAATGGTACTGTGGGTACCTCTGGAGCTAATGGTGCTAATGCACCTGTAGGTCCAGCTCCAACTGCTTTGGCATTTTTCTTCCCTGGTACACAAGCACTCCAAGGCCAAGATGGTATTGGTGGAACTGGTGGTTGTGGTGGTGGAGGAGCCTATGCTGCAGCGCCTAACACCGGTGGCGGTGGCGGCGGCGGCGGCGGTGGTGCCTCTGGTGGTATTGGTGGTTTCGGTGCGTATGGTGGTGGTGGCTCTTTTGGAGTCTATATCTATAGCAATGGAGCCAACGGTAATATTAAGGATTGTAATATTTCTACTTCTACAGCAGGTGCTGGCGGAACTGGTGGCCTAGGTGGTGCTGGCGGAACTGGTGGTGTTGGTGGAAACGGTGGTCTTTCTGGAGGTGGCGTTAGCCAAGGTGGAAATGGAGGCCGTGGTGGCGATGGTGGAAATGGAGGCCGTGGTGGAAATGGTACTTCTGGCTATGCTGTTAATGTTATGGTTTCTACAGCCGTAGCGTCTCAACCTCTAGTTAATGCAGACTCTATTTATAATTTTGCTTTAGAGCCTGTAATTATTGTAGAGAATGTAAACTGTACGAATGCAACTGTTCGTTTTGAAGATACAGGACTGCCTGTAGGTAATCCTGGTCCAGGTACTAATATTACAGATTGGGATTTTGATGTTCTAGGAACCTTAGCAAATCCTACAAACGGTATTCATAACCCTGACACAACTCAATATGATAGTGTTGGACGTTACAGTATTGCTCATGAAGGCTTTACTTATACTGACTTTCATAATATTGCTTTTGATGGTGCGTACAAACCTACTATTTCAAGTACAGCGAACTTGATTGGAAATGATACTTTCCAACTCTGTGTGGGAGAAACAGCTAGCTTCTGTAGTGATATTTATGCGGATTCTATTATATGGAATTTTAATGGGGCAATACCTGACCCTATTGATGTTCAGTGTACACCTAATGCACAGTTTAATGTGGCTGGTTTTTATGTTATAGAACTGCAGCTTATTACAGACTGTTGTGGTGACTCTCCTTTGGATACAGCTTATTTATATGTTGATCCTATGCCTAGTGCAACGGCTGTAAATCCTACCAATGATATTTGTAAGGGGGAAACGACTACTTTAAGTTTGAATGGTCTTAGCCCAACTGATTCTGTAATATGGTCTTCTACTCAAGGTAATCTAACAGTAACATCTCAAAGTACTGCAAATGTTACTCCTAATACAAGCATCACTTATGTTGCTACAATATATTCGGTAACGACAACAAATGGTCAGACTCGATTGTCTTGTCCTATGTCTGTTCTTTTTGATGTTAATGTATACCCTGATATTGATCCTAACTTAAGCTCAACAGCGACTATTTGTGGAAATGATGGTACAGCTACTGCTGCCCCTCTAAATGGTTCTGGGACTTATGATTTTAACTGGTCTAATGGGGTAGTAGAAACAGGGGTAGCTAGTTCAACAATTACTAATCTTCCTGTGGCTGGTTATACTGTAACAATTACAGATGCTACTACAGGTTGTGATACAGTAGAAACAATTTTTGTTTTTGCAGGTCCAAATCAACCTAGTGCTCAGCTAGATTCTCTCGCTGATGTAAGTTGTGCGGGAAGTTCAGATGGCTTTATTCGTGTAGCTACTATTGATGGAACCGCACCATATAATTATGTCTGGGATAATGGTTTTTCTGAAAATAATGTATTGACAACAGAGCAGACAGGTTTAGCTCCGGGTACTTATTGTGTAACTGTAACTGATAATAATGGTTGCTCTTCTTCTACCTGTGTGACTGTTGGAGAGCCCGATCCTTTAACAATTAACCTGCTTCGGGTGGATACCGTAGATTGTAGCTATGATGCAGATGGAGAAATTGAGGTTGAAGCACAAGGAGGTACAGGTCTATACACTTATAGTTGGTCTGGAACAACTCAAACTACGGCTTTGGTTACTGGTTTGACCGGTGGGCCAGCTACTTCTTATACAGTAACAGCTACTGATGAAAATGCTTGTACTGCTACTTTGACAGTAAATATGCCTGTAAAATACCCCGTAACTCCTCAAGTTGTACAAACTGGACAAATTCTTTGTAATGGAGATAGTACTGCAGTTATTCGAGCAGGGGCAACAGATGGTATTGGTCCATACGAGGTGGCTATCTCAGGGCCAATTTCAGCAATAGATACTCAGGCAGCGGGAGCATTAGCTACACCTGTAACTTTTGCGAATTTACCAGCTGGTACTTATAATGTTACAATAACAGATATCAATACAACTCCAGGTTGTTCTGCTGTAACAAGTATCATTGTTAACGAGCCTGCTCTTCTTAATAGTTCTGTAGCATTAGATCAAGATGTTAGTTGTAACGCAGGAAATGATGGTGCTGCTACTGTAACTGCTGTAGGCGGAACAGCACCATATACTTATTTATGGTCTAATGGCGAAACCACAGCTTCTGCTACAGTTTTAACAGCTGGAAATCAATGTGTAACAGTGACAGATGCGAATGGCTGTACTTCACAGTCTTGTGTACTTGTTAGTGAGCCTATAGTGCACACAGTTAGCGCTTCTGTTGCTACACCTTACAATGGTCAGCAGATTAGTTGTGTAGGTGCTTGTGATGGTAGTGGAACAGCAGCTGGAGCTGGCGGAACAGCACCATATACTTATCTATGGAGTGATGGCCAAACTACGGCTACAGCAACGTCGCTTTGTGCAGGAACATATACAGTAACCTCAACAGATGCTAATGGTTGTACAGCTACAGTAGCTATTACTGTATCAGATCCACCCGCATTAACTGCCGCTATGAGTTCCACAGATGTATCCTGTAATGCAGGAGTAGATGGAACGGCTACAGCAGCTGTTTCTGGCGGTACTGGAGCATATGGTTATTTATGGGACGATGGCCAGACAACGGCTACAGCGACAAACTTATCAGCTTCAGCTTCCTTCTGTGTAACAGTAACAGATGCGAATGGTTGTACAGTTAGTGCTTGTGTTCCTGTTAATGAACCTGGAGCTGCACATACTGTCAATGCTGCAGTAAGCGCACCATATAATGGTCAGCAAATTAGCTGTGCTGGTGCTTGTGATGGTAGTGCTACGGCAGTTGGATCTGGGGGAACTTCACCTTATACTTATGTGTGGAGTGATGGCCAGACGACGGCTACAGCCACTGGTCTATGCGCAGGAACTTACACCGTAACTTCAACAGATGCAAATAGTTGTACAGCTACAGCAACTGTAGTAGTCAATGATCCTCCCGCATTAACAGCAAGTAGTGCTGGAACGGATGTCTCTTGTAATGGAGGAACAGATGGCACAGCGACAGTTACGGCTGTAGGAGGTACTGGCACATATAGTTATCTATGGGATGATGGCCAGACAACGGCTACAGCCACGAACTTGTCAGCTTCAGCTTCCTTCTGTGTAACGGTAACCGATGCGAATGGCTGTACGATCAGTTCATGTGCAATAATCAATGAACCTGGCGCAGTCCATACTGTAGCGGGTACAGTAGCTACTCCATATAATGGAGAGGAGATTAGCTGTGCTGGCGCTTGTGATGGTAGTGCAACAGCAGCTGGAGCAGGGGGAACTACACCTTACACTTATGTGTGGAGTGATGGTCAGACAACAGCTACAGCGACAGGCTTATGCGCAGGCACATATACGGTAACATCAACGGATGGGAATGGCTGTACAGCAACAGCTAGCGTAACAGTAGATGATCCCGCAGCATTAACTGCGAGTAGTGTTGGAACGGATGTATCTTGTAATGGAGGAACAGACGGAACAGCAACAGTTACGGCTGTAGGAGGTACAGGTGCATATAGTTATCTATGGGATGATGGCCAGACGACAGCCACCGCAACGAACTTGTCGGCCTCAGCCTCATTCTGTGTAACGGTAACCGATGCGAATGGCTGTACGATCAGTTCATGTGTAACAATTAACGAACCTGGCGCGGCGCATACCGTAGCGGGTACAGTAGCCGCTCCATATAATGGAGAGGAGATTAGCTGTGCTGGCGCTTGTGATGGTAGTGCAACAGCAGCTGGAGCAGGGGGAACTACACCTTACACTTATGTGTGGAGTGATGGTCAGACAACAGCTACAGCGACAGGCTTATGCGCAGGCACATATACGGTAACATCAACGGATGGGAATGGCTGTACAGCAACAGCTAGCGTAACAGTAGATGATCCCGCAGCATTAACTGCGAGTAGTGTTGGAACGGATGTATCTTGTAATGGAGGAACAGACGGAACAGCAACAGTTACGGCTGTAGGAGGTACAGGTGCATATAGTTATCTATGGGATGATGGCCAGACGACAGCCACCGCAACGAACTTGTCGGCCTCAGCCTCATTCTGTGTAACGGTAACCGATGCGAATGGCTGTACGATCAGTTCATGTGCAATAATCAATGAACCTGGCGCAGTCCATACTGTAGCGGGTACAGTAGCTACTCCATATAATGGAGAGGAGATTAGCTGTGCTGGCGCTTGTGATGGTAGTGCAACAGCAGCTGGAGCAGGGGGAACTACACCTTACACTTATGTGTGGAGTGATGGTCAGACAACAGCTACAGCGACAGGCTTATGCGCAGGCACATATACGGTAACATCAACGGATGGGAATGGCTGTACAGCAACAGCTAGCGTAACAGTAGATGATCCCGCAGCATTAACTGCGAGTAGTGTTGGAACGGATGTATCTTGTAATGGAGGAACAGACGGAACAGCAACAGTTACGGCTGTAGGAGGTACAGGTGCATATAGTTATCTATGGGATGATGGCCAGACGACAGCCACCGCAACGAACTTGTCGGCCTCAGCCTCATTCTGTGTAACGGTAACCGATGCGAATGGCTGTACGATCAGTTCATGTGCAATAATCAATGAACCTGGCGCAGTCCATACTGTAGCGGGTACAGTAGCTACTCCATATAATGGAGAGGAGATTAGCTGTGCTGGCGCTTGTGATGGTAGTGCAACAGCAGCTGGAGCAGGGGGAACTACACCTTACACTTATGTGTGGAGTGATGGTCAGACAACAGCTACAGCGACAGGCTTATGCGCAGGCACATATACGGTAACATCAACGGATGGGAATGGCTGTACAGCAACAGCTAGCGTAACAGTAGATGATCCCGCAGCATTAACTGCGAGTAGTGTTGGAACGGATGTATCTTGTAATGGAGGAACAGACGGAACAGCAACAGTTACGGCTGTAGGAGGTACAGGTGCATATAGTTATCTATGGGATGATGGCCAGACGACAGCCACCGCAACGAACTTGTCGGCCTCAGCCTCATTCTGTGTAACGGTAACCGATGCGAATGGCTGTACGATCAGTTCATGTGTAACAATTAACGAACCTGGCGCGGCGCATACCGTAGCGGGTACAGTAGCCGCTCCATATAATGGAGAGGAGATTAGCTGTGCTGGCGCTTGTGATGGTAGTGCAACAGCAGCTGGAGCAGGGGGAACTACACCTTACACTTATGTTTGGAGTGATGGTCAGACAACGGCTACAGCGACGGGCTTATGCGCAGGCACATATACGGTAACATCAACGGATGGGAATGGCTGTACAGCAACAGCTAGCGTAACAGTAGATGATCCTGCTGTATTGACGCCAACAATTACATCTACTGTAGATGTGAATTGCTTTGGTCAGTCTACAGGGGCCGCTACAGTAGCTGCCGCTGGTGGAACAGCACCTTATACTTATCTCTGGGATAATGGAACAACTACAACTGTTAATGCAGGCTTAGCCGCAGGAACACACTGTGTAACTGTGACGGATGCAAATTCTTGTACTGCAACAGTTTGTGCTACAGTAAACCAGCCTGTTGCAGCCGTGACAGTGAATACTGCAGTAACGTCTAACTATAATGGACAAGATGTTAGTTGCTCTGGCTCTACAGATGGAGAGGCAACAGCAACCGCTGCAGGTGGAACAGCACCTTTGAGTTATCTTTGGACTAATGGTCAGACAACTCAAGTTACAACAGGTCTAGCAGCGGGAGCACATTGTGTAACTGTAACTGACAATTTAGGTTGTACGACTGTAAGCTGTGTAACAGTTACAGAGCCTGCTCCAATTGCTCTAACTGTAGATAATCAAGTTAATGTAAACTGTTTTGGTGATGCAACTGGAGAAGCAACTATTGGTACTACAGGTGGAACAGCACCTTATACTTACCAATGGGATGCCGCAGCTGCTAACCAAAATACAGCAACAGCAACAGCTTTGACTGCGGGCACTTATTGTGTAACAGTTACAGATGCTAATAATTGTCAAAATAGTCTTTGCATAACAATTACAGAACCCACCCAGGCTGTAGCAGTAACTCTTAATGAGCTCGCTCCAGTTAGTTGTGCAGGAAATACAGATGGTTCTGTAGAGGCTGTAGGTTCTGGTGGTAGTGGTTCTCTAGCTTACCAGTGGGGAACTGGAGACGTAACTTCAACACTTACTGGACTTGGCGCAGGGACATACTGTGTTACAGTTACGGACAGCTTAGGCTGTACTGTTAGTGATTGCATTACATTGACGAATCCTACTCCTTTAGTAGTTACTACAGTAAATACTGTAGATGTAAACTGTTTTGGGGAGTCTACTGGTGAAGCTACTGTGATGGGATCTGGGGGAACAGCTCCTCTAAGCTATCAATGGGATGCTGCCGCAGGGGCTCAGACAACAGCGAATATTGTTGGTTTAGCTGCTGGTACTTACTGTGTGACAGTAACAGATGCGAATGGCTGTACTGCAACTAACTGTGTTACTATTGCCCAACCTGCAACTGCTGTTGCTGTAACTGCAACTGCTGTCTCAGATTATAATGGATTTAATGTTTCTTGTTTTGGTGATACTGATGGTTCTGCCACAGCAAATGCTAGTGGAGGAGCAGGAAACTATACTTATGTCTGGGATATCAACTCTCAAACTACACAAACGGCAACAGGTTTAGCTGCAAGTACATACTGTGTAATTGCAATAGATGCGAATGGTTGTCGTGACACTTCTTGTGTAACCTTAAATGGTCCTACTGCAGTCCAAGCGACAATTACAGATTCTGTAGATGTACTTTGTCAAGGTCAAAGTACAGGTTCTGCCACTGTAATGGGATCTGGTGGAACAGGAAGCTATAGCTATAACTGGTCTAATACACAAACTACAGCTATCGCAACTGGATTGGCTGCAGGTGTATATAATGTGACGGTTACTGATGCTAACCTTTGTGCAATGGATGCTACAGTAATTATTGAAGAGCCTGCTTCTTCTGTTTCTGTAAATGTAGTTTCTACTACTGATGTTTCTTGTAATGGAGGTAGTAATGGTTCTGCAACTGTTGCAGCTCTTGATGGAACTCCTGGCTACACCTATCAGTGGGATGGGGCTACAGGTGGTCAGATTGGTGCCACAGCTAATAATTTGTCTGCTGGTACTTATGCAGTAACAGCAACTGATGCAAATGGCTGTACAGCTGTCACTACAGTAACTATTAGTCAACCTACTCTTGTTGTAGCTACAATTAGTAGTACTGTTGATGTAGATTGTCGTAACGATTCAACTGGCTCCGCTACAGTTACTGCTATAGGGGGAACTCCTAATGCTGTAGGTTCCGCATATACTTATATTTGGGATGCTAACGCAAATGGCCAAACTACGGCTACTGCAACTGGCCTAGCTGCTGGTTCTTATGATGTGACTGTAGTTGATGCAAATGGTTGTACTTCTGTGGCTTCTGCTACTGTTTCTCAGCCTGCTGGTTTAGTAGATGTTACTGCATCTATTACTTCAAACTTTAACGGTCAGGATGTGAGCTGTGCTACTGCAGCTGATGGAGAGCTTACAGCTACAGCAGTAGATGGCACAGGACCATATACTTTTACTTGGTCTAATGGTGCTACAACTGCAATCGCTTCAAATGTGGCAGCAGGTACTTACACAGTAACAGCTACCGATGCAAACGGCTGTACCGATACAGCTATTGTTACTGTTGTTGCTCCTGCAGTTCTTACTGCAGCAGCTACTGTTGATAATAACGTAGCTTGTAATGGAGGCGCTAATGGACAGGCTACAGTAGCTGCTACTGGCGGAACAGCACCTTATACTTATATTTGGACTGATGGACAAACTGCAGCCACTGCAACCGCTCTAGCAGCAGGAACACACTGTGTAACTGTTTCTGATGCAAATGCCTGTCAAGCTGTTGTTTGTGTTAATGTTACTGAGCCTGCAACAGTAGTTCAGCTCACAGAATTAACTAATAACTCTCCAAGCTGTGTAGCTGGTAACGATGGTAGTGCATCTGTTATAGCAAGTGGTGGTGTTGCCCCTTATACTTACGAGTGGGATGGTAATGCTGCCAGTCAATTGACTGCAACAGCAACTAACCTAAGTGCTGGAGCATACAATGTGACTACAACTGATGCCAATGGTTGTACTGCAGCAACAACAGTTACTGTTGTAGATCCTGCTGCAATCACAGTTGTTGGAACAACAGTAGATGTAGACTGTAGAGGAGATTCTTCTGGATCTATTACACTTGCTGTAAGTGGAGGAGCTACTCCTTACAACTATAACTGGTCAAATGGTGCATTTACTGCAAATTTGATGAATCTCACAGCTGGACTTTATACGGTAACAGTAACCGATGCAAATGGCTGTGTTCAAACTGCATCTTATACAATTACAGAACCTGCTACAGTATTTACTCTAGCATTAAGTGCAAGCGATATTTCTTGTAATGGAGGTAGTGATGGATCACTTACTGCAAATACTGCAGGTGGTGTAGCTCCCTACAACTATGTATGGGATTTGGGTGGACAAACAACTCAGAGCATTACTAACCTTGCAGACGGTGCCTACTGCGTAACGGCTACCGATGCAAATGGCTGTGTGCAACAAGCTTGTACTACTCTAACTGAACCTACTCTAGTAAATGCGGCTGTTGTTTCTACTACAGATGCAAGCTGTAACGGAGGTTCTGATGGAACCGCTACTGTAGCAGGAACTGCTGGAACTCCTGGTTACAGCTATCAGTGGGATGCTAATGCAGGCAATCAAACAACTGCTACAGCGACAAACTTGAGTGCAGGTCTAAGCCCTTACTCAGTTACTGTAACAGATGCAAATGGTTGTACGGCGCAAACTAGTGTAATTATTGGCGAACCTGCTTCTTCTGTATTAGCTACAGCTAGTGAAGTAGCTGCTGTTAGTTGCTTTGGTGGAAATGATGGTGAAGCGCTTGCTGCCGCTACAGGTGGAACGGCTCCTTACACTTATCTATGGGATGCTGCTGCAGCTAGTCAAACTACAGCTACTGCTACTGGATTGTCTGCCGGAAACTTCTGTGTGACCGTAACCGATGCAAATGGTTGCTCGGATGTAGTTTGCGTAACAATTACTGAACCTACACAATTAGTAGCAACAGTAACTGCTACTACAGACGCAAGCTGTAATGGAGGCAATAACGGTACTGCAACAGTAACTGCTACTGGTGGAACAGCTAACTATAGCTACCTCTGGGATGCTAATGCAGGCAACCAAACAACGGCTACAGCTGATAGCCTAGCTGCAGGTACATACAATGTAACCGTAACCGATGCAAATGGCTGCCAACGCGTAGCTACTGCAGTAATCTCTGCACCTAGCAATGCCTTGAATGCAAGTATTACAATTACTTCAAACTATAATGGAGCTCAGATTTCTTGTAACACCTTCGCAGATGGTGAAGCTACAGTTAACGTAGTTGGTGGTACAGGAGCTTATTCTTACCAATGGTCTTCTGCTGGAGCACCAACTACAGCTTCAGTAATTGGACTACCCGCTGGTATTGTCGGTGTTACTGTAACCGATGCAAATGGTTGTGTTGCTGTAGATACGGCTCAGCTGATTGCACCAGTGACCCTTGTAGGAGTAGTTAATACTTCTGATGTTTCTTGTTTCGGAGGAAATGATGGAGTGGCTACGGTCACTGCAACTGGCGGAACAGGAACCTATACTTATCAATGGGATGATGCTGCAGCCCAAACTACAGCTACAGCTACTGGCTTAGTTGCTGGTCCTGTTTGTGTCACTATTACAGATGCAAATGGCTGTCAAACGGTAAGCTGTGGTTCTATTGCTGAACCTGCAGCTGCACTTGCCGCTTCTGCTACTGTTGTCGCAAATCCTGCCTACAACGGTGAAGATGTTAGCTGTAATGGAAGTGCTGATGGTACTATCGCTGTAAGCACTACTGGAGGAACAGCTCCTTATACTTACAACTGGAGCAATACCGCAACTACAGATACTGTTGTTGGTGTAGCTGCCGGTACCTATAACGTTGTCGTTACAGATGCAAATGGCTGTCAAACTACAGCCACTGTTACTGTAACTGAACCTACTCAGGTTACTGTTGCTGTAGTCTCTACTGTAGATGCTACTTGTAACGGTGGTAATGATGGGGAAGCAACGGTAACTGCTAGCAATGGTACAGCACCCACAGGTACTTACACTTACCTATGGAATGATCCTGCTGGACAAACTACAGCTACTGCCACTGCTCTCGCAGCAGGTTCATATACAGTGACTGCTACAGATGAAAATGGATGTCAAGCGACACAAACAGTAACTATTGGACAACCACTTATCGCTGTCAATGCAACAGTAAATATTACTTCAAACTATAATGGTGCTGAAGTAAGCTGTCCTACAGCTTGTGATGGTGAAGCTAATGTAACAGCTGCTGGTGGAACTGCTCCTTATACCTTCCAATGGGATAATGCTGCAGCCCAAACTACAGCTACTGCAACTGGCCTCTGCGCAGATACACTTTATAGTGTAACTGTTACTGATGCTAGTGGCTGTACTGATATCCAAACAGTGACGCTTAGCGCACCAGCTCAAATCGTCGCCACAGCTGTGGTTGACAACGATGCAAGCTGTAATGGCGGTAACGATGGTGCAGCTACAGTAACGGCTACAGGCGGAACAGGTACTTTGACTTACCTATGGCCTAGTGGAGAAACTACGGTTTCTGCTACTCAGCTCTTTGCCGGTAACAACTGTGTAACTATTACAGATGATAATGGATGTATAACAACAGCCTGCGTGACTATCGCTCAGCCTGCTAACCCATTACTACTTTCTGTAGTTAGTGATACTTTGTACAACGGACAGCAAATTACTTGTAATGGAGCTGCTGATGCTGCTATTAGTGTAGCAGTAGCAGGCGGTGTCCCCGCTTACTCTATTCAATGGAGTAACGGACCTACTACAGCTAGCCAAACTGGCCTCGATGTAGGAATGTACTACGTTTCTGTTACTGATGCTGGCGGATGTACTCAAATCGATTCTATCGAGATTTTAGAACCTAACCTAGTCAATGCTACAGTAGCTAGCCAAACTAATGTTGGCTGTCTAGGTGACTCTTCAGGAGCATTTACTATCGGCGCTACTGGTGGTACTCCTGGTTATACTTATGATATTGGTGATGGACCAGTGTCTAGCAATGTATTCAATAGTCTTCCTGCTGGCTTCTATAGTGTAACAGTAACAGACTTGAACTATTGCTCGACTACTATTTCTGTAACTATTACAGAACCCGCTGCTGTACTTACTGCTTCTGCAGTTGTGACCTCAAACTATAATGGAGCAGATGTTAGCTGCTTCAATAGCTGCGATGGGGAAGCTACAGTTACTGCTGCAGGTGGAACAGCACCTTATACTTATGTATGGTCTGCAAATAACCAGTCTACTGCAACAGCTACTAACCTTTGTGGTGGAGCAAACTATAGCGTACAAGTTACGGATGCTAATGGCTGCCAAGCTACAGCTACTGTAACTATCGCTAATCCTACTCCTGTTGTAGCTAACCTACAGTCCACTGTAGATGTACTCTGTAACGGAGATGCAACTGGTCAAGCGACTGTAACGGCTATTGGTGGTACAGCTAACTATACTTACGATATTGGAAACGGTCCACAAGCAGTAAATACCTTTACTAACTTAGCTGTAGGAAACTATGAGGCTACAGTTAGTGATGCAAATGGTTGCTTTACTACGGTTCCATTCGTTATTAGTGGTCCTCCTGCTCTTACATCTACTATTAGTGTTACCTCTAATTACAACGGTACTCAAATTAGTTGTGCAGGTGCATGTGACGGTGCGGCAACAGTTGTAGGAGCTGGTGGAACAGGTACTTACACCTTCCTATGGAGTAATGGACAGACAAGCTTTACAGCAACTAATCTCTGTAACAACGCCTATGTAACGATCACCGATCAAAATGGCTGTTCTGTTATAGATTCTGTAACGCTTAGCGAACCTACTCAGCTTACATTGGCTGTAGTTAACCAAGTAGATATTGGATGTGCTGGAGCAACTTCAGGCTCTTTTGAAGTACAAGCTTCTGGTGCTACTCCTAATTATACTTTTGATATTGGAAATGGTCCCCAAGCAAATGGTATCTTCTCTAACTTGAGCGTGGGTACTTACTGCGTGACAGTTACAGATATCAATGGTTGCTCGGATATTATTTGTACTACGATTACTCAAGGGTCTTCTATGAACTTGACTACTCAGGTAATCTCAAATAATAATGGTTCTGCGATTAGCTGTGCAAATAGTGCGGATGGAGAAGCTTCTGTAACCGTAACTGGTGGAACTGCTCCTTACACTTACCTTTGGGATAATGGTCAAACAACAGCTATTGCCACTGGTTTGACAGGTGGCACACACTGTGTGACTGTAACTGATGCTAACCTTTGTGATGCTGTTGCTTGTGTAACAATTACAGGCCCTGCTGCACTTGATATTACCGTTATTGATTCTACTGAAGCTAGCTGTTTTGGTCAACCTGATGGTGCCTTTACTGTTGCTGCTACAGGTGGTGTTGGTCCCTATATTTACTCTGTAAACAACGGAAATACCTTTACCAATCAAGTTACTTATAACAACTTGGCGGGTTCTGTTGCAGGAATCAATTACACGGTGATTGTTCAAGATGCCAATGGTTGCCAAGACACAGTAATTGCTACTGTTTATGGTCCCACTCAGGTTCAGCTAATTCTGGTCAATGAAAATGACGTAAGTTGTGCTGGTGGTAATGACGGTAGTGTTTCTGTTTCAGCTACAGGAGGAAATGCTCCTTATACTTACAGCTTCCAAGGTGGTGGCTTTGACACAACCTCTAGCTTCCCTGACCTGATTGCCTCTAGCTATACTATTGTAGCACAAGATGCTAATGGTTGTCAAGCAAGCTTGCCTGTAACTATTTCTGAGCCCACACCACTTGTACTAAGCATTGATACGACAGTCAATCCAAGTTGTAACTTAACTTGTGACGGTGAGATTCAACTTTCTGCAACAGGTGCTACTGCTCCTTATAGCTTCTCAATTGATGGTGGAAATACTTTCCAAGCTGTAGGCGCATTCAATGGCCTTTGTGAAGGGAACTATACAGTCATGGTTATGGATGCTCAAGGATGTACTCGTACTCGTACGATTTTCCTAGATGATCCAGATCCTGTTCGTGTAGATGCAAGCATTACTGGAACTATATCTTGTAACGCTGCTGCTGATGGTGAAGCAACTGCTGTTGCTGTAGGTGGTACAGGAACCTTTACTTACCTTTGGTCGCCCTCTGGTCAAACTACAGCTGTAGCTACTGGCTTAGATGCTGGAGTAGTTCATACTGTGGTTGTTACAGATATCAATGGCTGTTCTGCTACTGATTCTGTAGTTCTCACAGAACCTGCAGCTTTAGCTGCAACGGTAATACTACAAAATGATCCTGCTTGTAATGGGGATAATAATGGTGCAATTAGCATCCAAGCTAATCCCACTACAGGTACAGGGCCTTATACCTACAATATCGGAGCTGGAGCAACGAACAATGGTGTATTTACCAACTTAAGTGCAGGTACTTACAACATTACAGTTGCAGATGCTAATGGCTGTTCTATTGTTGAGACAGTAACACTCAATGATCCTGCTCCTTTGGTTATTCCTCAAGCTGTAGTTACTTCTGACTATAATGGTCAAGATATAAGCTGTAATGCTGCTGATGACGCTAGCGTGATTGTACCTAGCCCAATTGTTGGCGGTACTGCACCTTATCGCTTCTTGTGGTCTACATCTGATACAACTCAAGCTGTTTCTGGCTTAGGTGCTGGCACTTATGTAGTCACTGTAACTGATGCCAATGGCTGTTTTGATACTACTTCTGTAGTCGTAACAGAACCAGCTCTTCTTGAAGTAACCGCCACAGCAGTAGCTGCTGGATGTAACGGAGGAAGTGATGGTGAAGTAACTGCTGTCGGAACAGGTGGAACCGCACCTTATGCTTACGAACTCAATGGTACTACTAATGTCACTGGGGTATTCTCCAATCTCACTCCTGGTAACTACATTGTAAATATCACCGATGCTAATGGCTGTACAAACAGCACTCAAGTTCAGGTGAATGATGGTAGCGTAATCAATACTGGAATTGCCGTAACTTCTAATTACAGCGGATTTGATATTAGCTGTGTTGGAGCTGCAGACGGCGAAGCTGCTGTAAGTGTTTCTGGTGGTCAAGCACCTTATACCATTCTTTGGTCTAATGCTGCTAACACAGATACAATTACTGGCCTTGCCGCAGATACTTACTATGTGACTATTACAGATGCTAATGGATGTACAACAACCGATTCTGTAGTAGTAAACGATCCTAGCCCACTTGACTTAGTTATTGCAAGTACAATGGATCCAAATTGTGGAAGTACTGCTGACGGTAGCATCACTGTTGCTGCTAATGGCGGAGCTGCTGGATATCTTTACAATATCAATGGTGGTCTCGCTCAGTCTTCACCAACTTTTGCTAACCTCGCTGGTGGAACTTACACTATCGAAGTTGTAGACAATAACCTCTGTAGCTCAACACTTACAGTTGATTTGACCGCTCCAGACACACTTATTGCTCTACTTAGCGCTACTGATGTAAGCTGTAATGGCCTACAAGATGGTACAGTAACAACTACAGTAACTGGTGGTACACCTTACCCCAACGGTGGATATGTCTACAACTGGTCTCCAATTGGTCAAACTACAGCCAACATCGGAAACCTTCAAGGGAATGTGAACTACACTGTTACCGTAACTGATGCTAATGGATGTTTTGATGTTCAAACGGTATTTGTAGCTGAACCTACAGCTATGCAAGCAAATGTCTTGGATATCCAACATGTAACATGTAATGGAATCAACGACGGTGAACTTACGCTTAACCTCTTTGGTGGAAGCGGTGGATATGACTACTCTCTAGATGGAGGTGCTAACTTTACGCCTGTAACGACTAGCCCGCTCGTTCTTACTGGACTTGCTGGTGGTACTTACCAAATCGTAATCCGCGACTCTACTTCTATTAGCTGTGAAATCCCAGTTTCTATTGAAATCTTAGAAACTAACGGTGTCACTGTAGACGTAGTTACAACAGCAGTTTCTTGTGTAGGTGATGAAGATGGTACTGCAAGCGCTATTGCTACTGGTGGTACTGGTCCTTACAGCTTTGAGTGGTCTGCCAATGCTGGCACTCAAACTACACAAACAGCTACTGGCCTAGATGCTAACTTTATCGATAGTGTTTTCCAAGCTGCACCTTACTTTGTTATTGTTACCGATGCTAACGGCTGTACGGATACTTCTGCCGCTGTAGGTGTTGCAGAACCCGATACATTGAATATTAACCCTGTTGTTGATCAAAATGTAAGCTGCTTTGGCGCTGCCGACGCTAGCATTAGTATCAACCCCACCGGTGGTAATACAATTGATGGATTTACCGTTCTTTGGGATAATGGAGCTACTACAACTACGCTCTCTGACCTAGACGGGGATATCTTCTACACAGCTACAGTAACTGACGCAAAAGGCTGTCAAGAAGTAGCGACTGTATTTGTTGATGAACCAGATCCTATTGTTGCCGGATTTACTACTGACTCTGTCAGCTGTTTTGGTGGCAATGATGGCCTCATCCAAATTGACTCTAACGGTATTACTGGTGGTACGCCTTTCAACGGCACCGACTACGAGTTTAGCCTAGACGAAAACGGTCCTTTCACTTCTGATGTGATCTTTAACCAAGGTCAAGAAGCTGGTATCTATACTGTTTATGTGCGCGATTCTAATGGTTGTGTACTCGAAGTAGATAGCTTAGCCATCTTTGAACCCGCTCAGTTGACAGTACAAGCCTTCAGTGACCAAACTATCCGCATGGGAGAAGAGGTGACTGTTAACGCTAACGTGAATTCTGTAAACATTGACAGTACACTTATCAACTGGTCTTATGTTGATCTAGATGGCAACCAGAATATTGTTTGCCAAGGTGGAGATTGCTTTGAGCTTACTCTTGATAATCTTAACCAGACTACACAACTGATCTTTGATTTGGGTACGCCTTGTAACGATACCGCTTCTGTCCTTATCACTGTAAATGAGGCGCGCTCGATCTTCGTACCGAATGCCTTTACACCAAACGGTGACGGTTCTAACGATGTCTTTACGGTTTACGGATCTGTAGACATCGAGCGTATCGACAAGTTGATGGTATTCGATCGCTGGGGCGAATTGGTTTACGAAGCCACTGACTTCGCACCAAATGATCCTTCTGCTGGCTGGGATGGTACTTTCCGCGGCAAACTAATGGATCCTGCTGTATTCGTTTACTATGTTGAGTTTACTACTGTAGATGGCAAAACTGCTGAGGACGGAAACGTCCGCAAAGGTGATGTTACCCTACTCCGATAATATCTGAATATGGAAAAAGGGCCCAATTAAGGGCCCTTCTTTCTACAGATTATCATTTTGTTATACACTAGTTAAAGTTTATTTGCGTTCTTATAAACAAGAACTAATCTCTTGCTTAAGAACACAAATTTATAAACCTATAAGCTGCTCTTACAGCCTTTAAAATAGCCTATCATGAAACTGTCCAGACTCCTATATTTGGCGCTAGCTTGTTTTTTCGCTGGCTCTTCTCTACAGGCACAGGATATCCACTTTTCACAGTTCTATGCTTCGCCCCTTAACCTGAATCCAGCTACTACGGGCGTGCTTAGCTGTGATATGCGCTTCTCTGCTATCTATCGCAACCAATGGGCTAGCGCTCTCGGAAATAAGGCCTTTAGTACCTTTTCCGCTGGAATGGAAACCCGCTTCGATGTTGGAAAAAATGATTATTGGGGACTCGGGGTAAACCTCTGGGCTGATAAGGCTGGTACCTCTTCTTTTAGTAATGTACACGGCTCTGTAAGCGCCTCTTATATCAAACGCTTGGGCGGCCGCCGATCCAATAATATGTACTTGGTGGCTGGTGGTTCAGTAGGCTTTTCTCAAAGAAGTATCGATGCCCTAAAACTTCAGTTTGGAGAACAATGGGATGGTGATACCTATAATGGAGGTAATTCTTCTGGTGAAGATATGTCAAACTGGAATACCCGCCTAACTCATGCCGACGTTCGCGCTGGCTTGTTCTGGTGGATGGCCCTAGACAAAAAAGATAAAAGCAATATCTTCGCAGGAATCGCTTTCGATCACCTCACTCAAGCCAATATCGCCTTTATCGAAAATGGATTTGACCCACTTTATATGAAAACTACGGTACATATTGGTGGAGATTTCCGCATTAAACGCCGATTGGCTGTTGTTCCCAATATGGTTATGCTTTTCCAAGGCCCTTCTACAGAAGTGAATCTTGGTGCTATGGTCCGCTTCGATTATAGCAAACGCGCTTACTCTAATCAAGCTTTTGAATTTGGTCCAATGTTTCGCCTAGTGCAATCAAGAACAGGACAAATTGCCTCTGATGCAGCGATTATTGCTGCCCGCATGCGCTACGGTAGCTCTACTTTTGGCTTAAGCTATGACCTCAATATTTCAGACTTGCGCCCCGCTACTAACGCCAATGGCGCCTTTGAGGTCTCTTATGTTTATACGCTCTGTGGCGTTCGCAATCGCAAAATGGGATGTCCTACGTTCTAGGATAGATCTAATAGAATATCTAAGGTCCAGCTTTTTCTAAAGGCTGGGCCTTTTTTTTGGGGCCCGCGGCCGTTCCGGCCGCCGCTATGCTGCGGGGCTCGCTGCTCGCTCGGCCCTGCGCGGGCTCCGCCCACTAGGTCTGGCCTGCGGCCACCCTCTCCGCAGCGCTGGGCCATGCAGGCTCCGCCGCCTGCAAACCGCAAAAATGGCATTCGTCGCTGTGCTCCTCATCTGTGGATATTTACCCGCCCACCCTCCCCTCTACGGGATTCCTTAGGGAATCCCTCGGGGAGTTTGGGCCAAAAAAAACGCCCATGCTTAGGGCCAATCTGGCCTAGCGATGTGGAGCAGTGGCCGTAGGCCAGACCAAGGCGGCAAAGCCGCCGCAGGGCCGAGCGAATAGCGAGCCGCGAAACGTAGCGCCGCAAGGCAAAGCCGCAGCGGAGGCCCCAAAAAACAACAGTAAGGAAAAACTAAGGGCAAA
Source organism: Saprospira sp. CCB-QB6 (assembly GCF_028464065.1). NCBI lineage: Bacteria > Pseudomonadati > Bacteroidota > Saprospiria > Saprospirales > Saprospiraceae > Saprospira > Saprospira sp. CCB-QB6. Next base: position 2,187,679 of record NZ_CP116808.1, read on the forward strand.
ACCCCAAAAAAGTCTGTCATAATATCTAAGTTTAAAGGAATAAAATGCCTTAAACCTTCACTTTATGCTCCTTCAGCTTCTTGGTCTGCAAGCTCGTCTCCAAATTCAGCGGGGAGAACAACCCGAAGAACTCGCTCAAGAATTAGCGCGTCTGCTGGCCAATAAACAACAGCCCGATGCCCCTTTTATTGGCCAAATAAAAGCGCAAAGCATCAAATTTCGCCGAAATCAACCCGCTCAAGGACTCAGCTTTCCGATCTGGGTCAAAGGCCGATGGCATGCCTGGGGCAAAGCTCAAAGTTCCCTCTTCCTCCAAATTTCCCCCTCGAAATGGGTGCTCTTTCTTTTTGTGATCTTCCTCCTTTTTATTTTGGGCCTGAGTTTCGTATTTTTGGGCCTCAGCCAATTAGATCATTGGGTAGATCTTATATTTTTTCTGCCTATACTTTTCTTTTTAGCCATCTTTGGCCTATTCTATACGGCCCTCAAACAAGAAGTGCAACATCTTAAAACTGAGCTTAATCGCTTACTGCAACCCTAATTTATGGCCGAACCTACAGAAGATTGGGAATTTGATTTCCAATGGCTACAACTCCGCCACCAATTCAAAAATCAACTCCAACTAGAAAGTTTGCCCAATCTGCAAGCTATGCTACTCTTAGTGGGGATTCAAGAATTGGGACAAGTAAAAGAGGAGTTTACCAAAGAGGAAAAACAAGATCTCATGCAATTGGCCTCTTGCCGCCTCTTGGCCTATGAAGGCTATTTTGAATTTGAAGGCCTAGATGCCGAGGGCTGGCCGCATTACCGAAACCTCGGTTTAGCCCCCAAAATGCCCATCAAAGAGCAAGAAAAATTGCTCAAAACCCTACTGCTCAAATATGCCAAAGAAGAGCTAGACCTACCTACAGAGGAAAGTCCCAACTAAACCAAATATTTATTTTCATGTTCTAATAATAATTGTAGCTACATGAATGTTTTTAATCGGCAATTGCCTAAGTTTGCATTGCTATTTTTTGTCACATTTATGCTATTTAGCGCCTGTCAAAAGCCTATGTTTAATCCAAAATCAGCAGAATATTCTCCAATCATTGAGCTGCAAACAACAAAAGGGAATCTGCAAATCCAATTGTATGCATCTACCCCAAAGCATCGCGACAATTTTGTAGAACTCGTCAAAGAAGGCTATTACAATGGCTTGCTTTTTCATCGCGTCATCGCCAACTTTATGATTCAAGGCGGAGATCCCGATTCTAAGGAAGCTAAACCTGGCCAATCGCTAGGTATGGGCGGTCCTGGCTATCAAATTGATGCTGAACTAGGCGTTAATGCCGATAGCTCGCTCAACCATATCCACCTCAAGGGGCGCATTGCTGCTGCTCGCCAAGGTGGAATTGGCAACCCGCTTAAAAAGTCTAGCGGTTCACAGTTTTATATTGTGCAAGGCCAAAAGGTAGAAGAAGATTTCCTTCAAAAAGTAGAGAATATTCGCAAATTCAAGTACTCTGAAGAGCAAAAGAAAGCTTATCTAGAAAAAGGCGGAACGCCTCACCTAGATGCTGATTATACTGTTTTTGGAGAGTTAATAGATGGCGAAGAGGTGCTAGAGGCCATTAGCAATGTCCCTTGCGATCAAATGGACCGCCCCGTACAAGATGTTCGGGTCATTAAAGCCGTGATCGTAAAGGGCTAAACGCCTTTTAATCATGAAAATACTCTATGTCTTTCCACATCCCGATGACGAATCTTATGGCCCTGCTGGCGCTATCTATCAGCAAATTCAAGCAGGGCATGAGGTCCACCTCCTCACGCTAACAGAAGGCGAAGCCACCCGAATGCGCCATAAATTGGGCCTTTCTAAAGCCGAAATGGGCCAGGTTCGCCGAGCCGAAATGGAAGCGGTGGCCCAAGTGTTGGAACTTTCCTCACTTAGCGTTTGGACTTGGCCCGATAGCCAACTCCAAGACCTAGATCCCCGACCGCTGGTCCAAGAACTAAAGGACTTTATCCAGCAACTGAAACCTGAAATCCTAGTTTCTTATCCCGTTCACGGCATTAGTGGCTTTCACGACCACTTGGTCACGCATAGCCTCATTAAACAATGCTTTTTGGAGCTGAAAACAGAGGGCAATTCTCCTCTCAAACGCCTGGCATTCTATACGATCCCAGATCATGGCCAAGCTACTTTCAGCGGGGATTTTATCCGCATGCGGCACTCTACTAAAGAGCGGATTGACTGCATTGAGCCGCTTTCGGCCCAAGCTATGGAGAAAAATCGAGAAGCCTTGATGGCTTACGAAACCTATCAGGAGGTCATTCAAGAATCGGGTATCCTCAACAAATTGGATAAGAAGGCCCATTATGAGTTTTTTCAAGAGGATTTTGATCCTCCCGTCCAAGAACTGACAGCAGGCCTCTAAGGCCCAAAGGTCACTGCTTAATTGTTTAGGCAGTGACTTTTTTTATGCTAGGATTTGGGGCCTCCGCTGCGGCTTCGCCTTGCGGCGCTACGTGTCGCGGCTCGCAGTTCTGCTCGGCCCTGCAGTTTTTTCGCTGCGCTCAAAAACTTGGGTCTGCGGCTTCGCCGCCCCGCTTTCCATCCCTAGGCCTGCGGGCGCTTCGCGCCCTACAAGATCCAAAAAGGCCCAAAAAAAGCCTAGAAAAAACTGTATTTTAGGCCAGCCAAATCAATCATTATGCAGTTAAGAGATCTCTTATTTAAGTACACGACAGATACGTCTCGCTTTCTGGTGGTAGACGATATGCTCATTCATTACAGAGAAGAGGGGAGTGGAGAGCCCTTGGTCCTTTTACATGGGGCGTTTTCTTCTTTGCATACCTATAATGAATGGACCAAATACCTCAAAAGCCATTATCGGGTAATTCGCCTAGATTTAATGGGTTTTGGCCTAACAGGCCCCAACTCTACGGGCAACTATACCATGGAAAATCATATTCGGGTGCTCAAGCGCTTTTTGGATATTTTGGGCTTAGAGCAGTTTCATTTGGTGGGGAATTCTTTGGGGGGCTGGATCAGCTGGGAGTTTGCCTATCGTTATCCGCAAAGAGTGAAGAAATTGGTCCTTATTGATGCAGCGGGTTTTATGGAAGAAGAAAATGTGCCCTTACCTTTTAAGTTGGCCCAAGCGCCCATCTTTGGCCGAGTGGTTAAATATGTAGTGAGAAAGCCCATTTTAGAAAGTTTTTTGCGGCAGGTCTATTACAATAGTGATAAGGTAACCGATGCCTTAGTTGATCGTTATTATGAATTATTTAGTCGAGAGGGAAACAACGATGCCTTTTTAAAATTGGTAAATTCTCCTTATACGGATCATAGTCCATTTTTGAAATACGTCAGCAATCCGACTTTAGTGATGTGGGGGAGAGAGGACATGTGGATTCCGGTACACAATGCCGATCGTTTTCATAAATTATTGCCACATTCTTGGCAAAAGATATATCCGAGAGTGGGGCATATCCCGATGGAGGAAATACCAGAAGAAAGTGTATTGGACCTTTTGCACTTTTTGCAAGAAAGTGAAGAGTTTGCCCATATTTCTGAGGGTTAAAAAAATAAATGGAAGAAAAAAAGCACATCTTTTAGCAAGCTTGCAGAATATTTAATAATTTAATCTGGCTTTAGATCTGCGATCTACAGGCCCGGAGGGCCGCAGGCTGAGGGATGGAGAGGGTGGCCGCAGGCCAGACCTAGTGGGCGGAGCCCGCGCAGGGCCGAGCGAGCAGCGAGCCCGGAACAGCCCGACCTGAGCGAAGCGAGGGGCAGCCCCAAAACACTGTTCATCAAGCATCTAAAAACTGACTTTTTTCGCCATAAAATCATAACCCATGTTAGTTCCAAGCCTTATTCTTAAGCAACTTTATAATTTTAATAGTCTAGCCAATGTAGAAGGTGGTTTGCAGTTCATGATGAAAAATCGTCTGAGCGATACGCAGATTACGGATTTGAAAAGCGTGCGCATTGGAGATCATCAGCTCAAGGCTGAAGAAATCACGCTTTTGTTGGATGATGGCAGCCAGCGAGCGGCTGCTAGCTTAACGGCGGATGCGCCTTTGGATTTGCCGTTGAAGGCGAGTTTTAAATTGCATTGTGCCATGCCTCAGTTGCCCAATGGGAAATATGAGGTAGAAATTGTATTTGCTGCGCAGCCCTTTGGGGAGTTGACCTTGGTTGTAGAGGATGGTCTTTCGGACAAGACGGCCAGCAGCATTAGTATTCCTAGAGATCGTGTGGATGATTATGGAGAACCTATTATTAAGGAGCGTCAAAAGTTTGTAGAGGACTACACTGGGGCTAAAATGGAGCATGTTGGGCAATATTCTTTTGATCCACATAGCTGTAATGGAAACTGTGAGCATTTTATTGGGGCGGCACAGATTCCCTTGGGCGTAGCAGGGCCTTTGCAGGTAAATGGAGAGTATGCTCAGGGGGAGTTTTTGATTCCTTTAGCGACATCGGAAGGGACATTGGTAGCTTCCTATAATCGGGGAATCAAAGTGGTTAATCTTTCGGGAGGGGTAAAATGTACGGTCCAAAGAGATGCTATGCAAAGAGCGCCTGTATTTGTTTTTGAGGATGCGCGGGCGGCTCGTGATTTTGTAGATTGGGTAAAGGCCAACTTTGCTAAAATTGCGGAAGAAGCGGAAGCGACCTCTAGTGTGGCTCGTTTGCAGTATATAGACCCTTATTTGGCCAATAAGTTTGCCTATCTCCGGTTCAACTTCTTTACGGGAGATGCTGCGGGGCAAAACATGGTTGGTCGGGCTACATTTGCGGCCTGCAGTTGGATTTTAGAAGAATATAAGGACCATAAAGTAGAGCACTTTTATTTAGAGTCTAATTTTGCTACTGATAAAAAGGCCTCTCAGGTGAATATCATGCGGACGCGTGGTAAGCGGGTTACGGCAGAGGTGGTCTTAAAACGAGATGTGCTCATTCAAAATATGCGTGTGGAGCCCGAAAGTTTGGCCTACCACTATGGTGTGGCCAATATTGGATCAATTATGTCTGGGGCCAACAATAATGGTTTGCATTCTGCCAATGCGATTACGGCTATGTTTATTGCGACGGGGCAGGATGTGGCCAATGTATCAGAGTCATCGGCGGGATTGGTGTATTGCGAGCTCACGCCTGAAAAAGATTTATACTTCTCGATTACGATTCCGTCTTTGATTGTTGCTACATTTGGAGGAGGAACAGGCTTGGCGACACAGCAAGAATGCTTAAGCATGTTGGGTTGCGTAGGTCGAGATAAGGTCAATAAACTAGCAGAAATCATTGCTGGAGTTGTTTTGGCAGGAGAAATTTCTTTAGCTTCTGCGATCTCCTCTTCAGATTGGGTATCTAGCCATGAACAATATGGCCGGAATCGCTAGGCACCTTTTTTGCTAGCATGACTAGGAAAAGTGGAAAAATTTGCTGCAAAAAATATCTTTTTTCGCTTTTGTAGATTTACTTTCCGTAAAAACTGTAATTTTGCAGTGCTTTTATTTTACACAAAATCACACATCTATGAAAAATCTTGTGAAATTTCTTTCGTTCGCTGCTCTATTTGCTGCTTTCACCACTTCATGTACTGAAGATGATCCCTGTAAAGATGTAGTTTGCGGTGACTATGGTAACTGTAACGAAGGCGTTTGTGAGTGTGTTTATGGCTATGAGCAAGATGCTGACGGCCTATGTAACACAACTTGGTCTGCTAAGTTTGCTGCTGGTCCCAATGCTCCTGCTGCTGACACTGTTTATGGAGAGACAGGTAATTACTCTCAGCTTTACAACATGACTATTACTGTAACTGACTCAGTAAACCTTTCTACTACTAACTTGGGTGGATTTGGTCCTAGCAATGTTGTAGACATGGAAGCTACTAGCAGCTACGATCTTTTAATCAACGATACTGATGTTACTGGCCGTGTATTCAATGGTACAGGTACAATCAACGGTAGCGAGATCACTTTGAACTACACAGTGACTTATACCGATAACACCGTAGATACTTGCGAAACTGTTATCACAAAATAATTAGGATTTAGTTCCTAAATGTTTAGGCCCAGCTTTTCTAAGCTGGGCCTTTTTTATTTAGTTGAATAAGGCTATCTTTGTTTATATTAAAAAAAAACAACAATGAACTTTCAACTAAAACTTTTAGCTGCTTTCACATTGATGACCTTAGTCTTTTTTTCTTGTACTAAGGATGACGAACCCGAACCAGAACCAGAAGTGACTTGCCCCACTGGTTTTGTACTTGATAGCCTAGGTAACTGTGTAGTATTCGACCCTTGCGATACAATTACTTGTGGTGTTAATGCAGTTTGTGATGCAGGTAGCTGCGAATGTGTACAGGGGTATGAACAAGATGCTAATGGCGACTGTAATACTACTTGGGCAGCTAAATTTGCCATTGGAACAACTGCTGCTAGAGATACTGTATATGGCGATAATGGGAGTTTTAGTGTTAACTATAATATGTCAATTACTGAAATAGATTCTGTAAATCTATCTACAACTAACCTGAGTGGTATAGGGAATACAAATACCGTAGAGATGCAGTTGACATCAAGTACGAGTCTTAATATCAATGATACGGATGCTACTGGCCGCGTATTCAACGGTACAGGAACAATCAATAGTAACCAGATCACTTTGAACTATACCATTAGCTACAATGATAATACTGTAGATACTGTAGAAACAGTAATTGTACTGTAAGTAAAGCAACACTGGCACTGAATGCTTAGTGCTATAGCTTTTGACCTAAAGAGGTTAAGCAAAGTTTTAGGCCCAGCTTTTTTAAGCTGGGCCTTTTTTATGCCTTCTCCTCAGAGCTCCTTATTTTGGGCCTCTCTATAAAATAGCCCCTAAATATAGCCGCATGTCTATCTACGCTCAACGCCTCGACCAATTTACTACTGCCCACAAACAGGCCCAACAACAGTTCAATCTGCTGAGTATTGCCCGCCTGATTACGGTGGGGCTCTTTATTGTTGCTGGCTATTATTATCTGGACAACCAAGAAAGTCTTTGGGCTTACTTGCTGCTAGCGAGTACGCTAGCCTTTTTTGCCTTACTTCGCCTACACGATAAGGTTAAAATTAAACGAGATCGTCTCAAGGAACTAACTCTTATCAATGAACAGGAATTGGCCCATACCCAAAATGGAGAGCTTCCCTTTGATGATGGTCAGGCCCTGGCCCCTCAAGATCATCCCTATTCCCACGATCTAGATCTTTTTGGTCCCAATTCTCTCTATCAACTGCTCAACCGAACAGCTACCCCTATGGGCCAAGCCGCTCTCCAAAAAGATCTATTAGAAGGGCTTGAGAAAACTGAAATCCTGGCCCGCCATGCCGCTATCGAAGAACTAAAAGAGGAACTAGATTGGCGACAAGAGTTTTTGGCCCAAGCCCGCCTCGCCCCAGAAGGTAGCCAAAGCCTTTATCCCGCTTTTGTGAGCTGGACCCAAAGAGAGGCCTCTTCAGTTCATCCGCTAGCCAATGCCCTCCGATTCATTTTTCCCATCGGTTTCTTGCTTGCTCTTATTGCCTACGTATTTACTTTTAGCCTGCTCTGGGAACGCCTAGCAGAGGCTTTCTTTATTCTCAATATCATTCTGGTCCAACGCCACCTAAAAGCTATTCAAGCCGAAAGCCTACAACTGGACCGCCTACGGCCTACACTCCGCCAATACGGTATTCTCCTCCAATTGTTCGAGAAGAAAACATGGCAATCGCCTCTGCTCCAAAATATGCAGGCCAATTTGCGCAAAAATGGCCCAGAAGCTGCCCAAGCCCTTAGCCAATTGGGCCGCCTGCTCGCTGGATTAGATAGTATTAGCAATCTTGTCGGCGCCCTGCTCTTTAACGGAATCGGCGCTTACCATCTCCACCTTTTGGCCCAACTCTACAATTGGCGGAAAAAATACGCTAAGGAACTTAATGAATGGTTGTTGCTATTAGGCGAACTCGAAAGCCTGAATTCTTTGGCCAATCTGGCCTATAATCGACCCGATTACCAGTTCCCCGAACTGCAAAATTCTCCCGATTTCTATTTTGAAGATCTCAAACATCCTCTGCTCCCTATCAAGCAGGCAGTAGGTAACGAACTCGACCTCCGCCAACAAAAGCTAATTATCCTCACGGGCTCCAATATGTCGGGCAAAAGTACTTTCCTCCGCGCTATGGGCCTCGCCATGGTGATGGCCCGCATGGGCTCAGTGGTCGCCGCCAAAACTGCTCAATTACAAGCCCTGCCACTCTACCTGTCGATGCGCGTCAATGACTCACTCAGCGAAAATGCTTCCTACTTTTTTGCCGAGGTCAAACGTCTGCAAACTATCCTAGAAGCCCTAAAAAGAGAACCCCATTTTGTTCTCCTTGACGAAATTCTGCGCGGTACAAATTCCGACGATAAACGCAACGGAACGCTAGGCGTGCTCCGAAAACTAGTGGAGTATAAGGCCGTTGGCGCCCTCGCCACACATGATCTTGAGGTCTGTGCCCTACAAGCCAATTATCCCAATTATCTCCTCAATGCCTGCTTTGAAGTCGAAATTCGTGAACAAGAACTCTATTTTGACTATAAACTAAGAAAGGGCATCTGCCAAAATCAATCAGCTAGTTTCCTGATGCGGAAATATTTGTAGGCTGTTGTACCTATCTCTTTGGTCGTCGAACTGGCGCCCCTTCGGGCCTTGTTGTCGCAGCTCGCTGTTGTTTTGGGGCCTCCGCCTCGCTATGCTCGTCGGCGCTACGTTTCGCAGCTCGCAAGTCTGCTCGGCCCTGCGGCGGCTTTGCCGCCTTGGTCTGGCCTGCGGCCACTGCTGCACATCGCTAGGCCAGTCGCTTCGCTCCTCGCAATGCGCCAAAATTGCCCTCCTCTTCATCCGTCTAAGAAAAGGGACCTATGTACAAGAGTAAATTATTTGCCTTATATCGCTCTTTGGGAACTGCTCAACAGCAGCGACTAGGACGCTTTTTGTCTTCGCCTTACCACAACCAAAGAGAGGATGTTTTGGCCCTCTATGATTATTTGCAAACTTATGCAGACGAAACAGACCGCCAAGTATTACGCAAAGAAACGGTCTATGCTGTCCTTTTTGATGGCCCATATAAGGTGGCTAAAATGGACCATCTCATGTCTGTTTTCCTCCAACTAATTGAACGCTTTTTGTTGGTGGAACGCATCGAGCAAGAACCGCTAGAATCTCAAATCAAACTGAACCGCAGCTACTTAGAACTAGGCCTAGACAAACATTTTGAGCAAAGCTGGCGCAAGGCCAACCACCAAAGAGAAGAGTCTTCCCTTAGAGACAGCAATTATTATCGCTATGGCTATTATCTAGAATATCAACGCTATGAACATCTGACAAAAGCTCGACGGAATCAGGCCAAGAATCTCTTTAAACTCAGCCAAAGCTTTGATACTTACTTTCTAGCCGAACGCTTTAAGCAAGCTTGTTTGATGTTGGCCCATGAGGCCGTCTATAAAGTAGAATACGACCGAAGTTTAGTTGAATTGCTGCGGCAATATGTGTTGCAACAACCTGAACTTTTAGCCCAAGATAGCCCCTTGGCCCTTTATTTTTATTGTTATGAGAGTCTGTTGCCACCTTATCCCGAAGCTAGCTTTCAGGATTTTAAACGGCTGTTGTTTGGCCCAGCCCAAGAGGCTTTACCCAAGGCTGAATTGCGAGACCTTTATTTATTGGGCATCAACTATTGTATTCGACGGTCCAATTCTGGACAAAAACACTATCTCAAAGAGTTGCTCTATTTTTATAAGTCGGGCTTGCAAGAAGGGATTTTAATCCAAAATGGCCGTTTGCCTAGTAGCAGCTTTAAGAATATGGTCAAAGCAGCCCTAAAAAGCCGAGAATTTGATTGGGCCAAGGCCTTTATTGAGCAATACCCAGCGTATTTAGACCCCAAGCAGCGTGCGCCTTATTTGCATTATGCCAAAGGCGAATACTATTATTATTTGGGCCAATATGAACAGGCGATGTTGGCCCTACAAGAAATAGAGTTTGGGGATATCTTCATGAACTTGAGCGCTCGCTTACTTTTGCTCAAAATGTATTATGAATTGGGTGAATTAGAGGCTTTAGAGGCCCAAATCAACAGCATGAAAATCTATTTGCAGCGCAAGGATCAGTTGGGCTATCATAGAGAGAATTACAATAATATCCTTTATTTCTGCCGTCGATTATTGCAGTTGCCGCCTTATCCTAAGGAAAAAGAAAAGGCCGCCTTAGAGGCCGCCATTTTAAGTCGAGACCCATTAACGGAAAAAGATTGGTTGCTTCAGCAATTGGCCAAGAAATAGGGGAAGAGGCAGCAGGCCCGTTAGGGCCGCAGGCCTAGCGATGTGCAGCAGTGGCCCGCAGGGCCAGACCGAAGCCCGAAGGGCTGAAGGGCCGAGCAGACCTGCGAGCTGCGAAACGTAGCGCCTGCCGCAGGCAGGAGGCCCCAAAACAACAGCGAGCTGCGACAACAAGGCCTTTAGGCCGTCTTCGATGACCGAAGGGAATAAACGTAGTGCCACAGCTTTGCTGCGGAGGCCCCAAAAAAAAGGTCAGCACCTTAGAAAGGCGCTGACCAGTATAAATTGGGCCAGAAAAGGCGAATTATTTAGCGGCTTGGCGGTTAGAGCCAAAAACAGCGGCAATATACTCGCGGTTCATCTGAGCGATATTCTCGATAGAGATTTCCTTGGGGCATTCTGCCTCACAGGCGCCAATGTTAGAGCAAAGACCGAAGCCTTCGCTATCCATTTGGCTTACCATGTTAAGCACACGTTGCTGGGCTTCTACTTCTCCTTGAGGCATAGTGGCCAAGTGAGTTACTTTAGCAGAAGTAAAGAGCATAGCTGAGGCATTGGGGCAGGCGGCCACACAGGCGCCACAACCAATACAAGCAGCGGCATTAAAGCCTTTAGCGGCAACTTCTTGCTCGATAGGGATAGCGTTACCGTCGGGTGTTCCCCCAGTATTTACAGAAACGTAGCCACCAGATTGGATAATGCGATCGAAGGCAGAGCGGTCTACCACAAGGTCCTTAATTACAGGGAATGCCTTGGCGCGGTAGGGCTCGATCCAGATAGTATCGCCATCATCGAAGTGGCGCATATGCAATTGGCAGGTTGTGGTGCCTTGCATAGGACCATGCGGGCGGCCGTTGATTACGAGGCTACAAGCTCCGCAGATTCCTTCGCGGCAATCGTGTTCAAAAGCAACGGGGTCTTTCTTTTGGGAGTTGAGTTGTTCATTGAGGACGTCCAACATTTCTAGGAAAGACATGTGGGTATTGGCAGTCACCTGATAGCTTTCGAATTTTCCGGCTTGGCCTGCACTTTTTTGTCTCCAGACGTTGAGCGTCAGTCTAATTTCGTCATGAGCCATAATATATGGAGTTTAAATAGTCAATAGATGTGAAAAGAATTACTTGTAGCTACGAGTTTTGAGCTCTACATTTTCGAAGGTGAGTTCTTCTTTGTGGAGTTCAGCTTCGCCGGGGCCTTTAAATTCCCAAGCGGCTACATAAGCATATTCTTTATCATTACGCTGAGCTTCTCCTTCTGGAGTAGCGTATTCATCGCGGAAGTGGCCACCACAAGATTCTTGACGATCTAGGGCATCCATAATCATGACTTCGGCGAGTTCGAAGAAGTCGGCTACGCGTAAGGCTTTTTCGAGTTCGGGATTGTATTCGTTGGCAGAGCCGGGAACAAATACATTTTTCCAGAATTCATCGCGGAGTTTGCGCACCTTCTCCTTAGCGATTTTGAGGCCATCAGCATTACGAGCCATACCGCAGTATTCCCACATAATATCTACCCCTAGTTCGCGGTGGAAAGACTCTACAGAGCGGTCACCTTGGATGCTGAGTAGTTTATCGATGCGTTCCTTCACCTCATTTTCTGCTTGGTCAAAAGCAGCTTGTTCGGGGCTAATCTTGGGCGTACGGATTTCGTTGGCCAAGAAAGTACCGATAGTGTAAGGAATTACGAAATAACCATCGGCTAGACCTTGCATCAAAGCAGAGGCTCCTAGGCGGTTAGCGCCATGGTCAGAGAAATTACATTCGCCCAAGGCAAAAAGGCCGGGGATGGTCGTTTCTAGGTTATAATCTACCCAAAGTCCACCCATAGTATAGTGAATAGCGGGATAGATACGCATAGGCGTTTCGTAGGGATTTTCGCCAGTAATCTTCTCATACATTTCGAAGAGGTTACCGTATTTGGCAGAAATCACTTCTTTACCCCATTGGCGAATCTTTGCTTCAGAAGCATCGGGTTGGCCTTTAGAGATGGCGACAGAGCGGCCATAGCGCATGGTGTTTGTAGAGAAGTCTAGGTAAACAGAGAGGCCAGTTGGTCCAACTCCACGTCCTTCATCACAAACATATTTAGCAGCTCTAGAGGCTACGTCACGGGGCACCAAGTTACCGAAGGCGGGGTAGATGCGCTCTAGGTAGTAATCGCGATCTTCTTCAGCTACATTTTCGGGCTTGATTTCTTTTTTGCGTAGTTTTTCTACCATAGCCATATCCTTGGGCACCCATACACGTCCGTCATTACGGAGTGATTCTGACATCAAAGTCAATTTAGATTGATAGTCGCCAGAAACGGGAATACAAGTAGGGTGAATTTGGCAGTAGCAAGGGTTGGCAAAATAAGCGCCACGGCGGTGGGCTCTCCAAGCGGCAGAAACATTACAACCCATAGCGTTAGTAGATAGGTAGTAAACATTACCATATCCACCTGTACCCAGAACTACAGCATGAGCTGCATAGCGTTCAATTTTACCATTGAGGAGGTTGCGAGCGATGATTCCGCGAGCTTTACCGTCTACGAGGACCAAATCGAGCATTTCGTGGCGGTTGTACATGGTCACGCTACCCAAAGAGATTTGGCGAGAGAGGGCGCTATAAGCTCCCAACAAAAGCTGCTGACCAGTTTGGCCACGAGCGTAGAAGGTACGAGATACTTGCACCCCACCAAAAGAGCGGGTAGCGAGTTCTCCACCATATTCGCGAGCAAAGGGAACCCCTTGAGCCACACATTGGTCAATAATATCGGTAGATGCTTCAGCTAGTCGGTGCACATTGGCCTCTCTAGAGCGGTAGTCACCTCCTTTGATTGTATCATAGAAAAGGCGGTAAACACTATCTCCATCGTTGCGATAGTTTTTAGCCGCATTGATTCCACCCTGAGCTGCAATAGAGTGTGCACGGCGGGGGCTATCATGAAAAGTGAAACAAGAAACATTATAACCTAATTCCCCTAGGGTAGCCGCTGCAGAGGCACCAGCCAAACCAGTACCTACTACGATTACGTCAATACGACGCTTGTTGTTAGGTGCTACGAGAGGCATAGTTGAACGATATTTAACCCATTTTTCGGCTAAGGGACCAGGAGGTACTTTAGAATCTAACTTTCTCATAAGAGTATGATTATTTTTTTAAAGTCGAGTTTGAATGATGTTGGCGATTGCCAAACAGTTCATTGTTAGTAGTTTAACAATGAGGGGGTTAGATAGTTTGTGCTATCTAGAGCATTTCCTTAATGTAGAAGAAGATTGGCATAGTCGCAAATCCAAGAGGAACCAAAATAGCAAAGGCAACTCCTACCGCTTTAATGACAGGGGTGTACTTTTTGTGGTTGAGTCCCAAAGTTTGGAAAGCAGACTGAAAGCCATGCAAAAGGTGAGCAGATAGAGCAAACAAGCCCAATAGGTAAACAATGACTACCCACTCTTGCTGAAATGCAAGTGATACCTCATAGTACAAATCACCCTCGCGAGTAAGGCCCGTAAACTTAGCCTTGAGCCAGAACTGCGCCATGTGCAACAACAAAAAGGCAAGGATCAATACGCCTAACCACATCATGTTGCGAGATGCAGCGCTAGCTTCCGTTTTGGCTTTTTCACTGCCCTTGTAACGGCTGCTACCACCAGCAGAATTACGGTTAGATACCCAGATGGCAATCCCCTGTACTGCATGCAGAAAAATGAAGAAATAAAGCCCCAATGATACTGTCTTAATCAGCGGATTGTGGGCCATAAACTCGGCATATTCGTTGAAACTATGACCGTCGGCATCAGCAAACAGAGCCAGGTTACCAATCATATGCACCACCAAAAAGGTGCATAAAAAGAGACCGGTAAGACTCATGATGAGCTTTTTGCCCAAAGATGAAGTAAGAAATTTGACTACCCAATTCATGTGTCAAGATTTTGGTTCGATAATGTGTTTTCGTTCTCAGAAGAAGATATTTCTCCCAATTTTGTCCGTTTTTCATCAAAAACAAAGCGGCGGAAAAATATTAAATTTTGTCCTCTTTCTTTCCTTTTTGCTCAAGATAGTTACAGAAAGGAGGGGCAAAAGGGCGCTCTTCCAAGTCAGATTTATATCTAAATTACTATATCAAAACCCAAGAGCCCGCTTTTTGCTTAATTTAAGCCCCTTTTAGCCCTTATTTAGAATAATTTTAGATTTCTGTAAGCCCCCTTATTTCTCAAAAATAAGGGGGCTTATTAGGGCAGAAAGGTTGGCTTTTAACTGGAAAAAGCTATTTCAATGGCTCGTATAAGGTGTTTCCGTTAGAGGAAAGGTATTGGGATAGCTCGTATTAGCTATCTAGTGTTTAGCTGAGCATAAGTAGGGCTTGTCCCTAGCTGCAGGAAAGGTATAACAAATCCCTTATGGCCGAAGGGCCAATGGCCCAGCGCTGCGCAGCGGTGGCCGCAGGCCAGACCGAAGCCGCCAGAGGCGGCTGAAGGGCCGAGCGAATAGCGAGCCGCGGAGCATAGCGGCGGCCGACCTAGCCGAAGGCTAGCTGGCCGCGGGCCCCAAAACAGCTAACTACTTGCAAAAGATCAAATTGAGACAACTATTTGTAGGGCTGCTGCGTCTTTATAAAAAAGACCTATGAGACCTACATTACTTTATTCTTTGATCTTTATTTTCCTCAGTTACTTAGGGGCGGCGCAAAGCTTTGAAAGCCCTGAGGAGTTGCTTTTTGCGGCTATCTTTGAACAAGATTTATCGAAGGTGGAGGCGGCCTTGGGCTTGGGGGCACAGGTAGACAGCCGCTATACTTATAGCCGGTATGCGGAGGATTGTTTTTATTGGACGCCTTTGATGGCGGCTTGTGCAATGGGGCAATTGGATATTGTGCGACTATTACAAGACAATGGGGCTAGCCTTTGGGCGCCCTTGGCTGAGGGCTGGTCGAATGCGGGCCCCTTGAGCCAAAAAGGGAGCCGCCCCTTGCATGTAGCGGCCGCTTATGGCAGTGTAGAAGTGGCTGAATTTTTATTGCAAAGAGGGGCTTTGGTTAATGCTGGCCCCAAGCATTATACGCCTTTATACTATGCTTTGCAGGCGCCAAAGTCTCAGCGTCAGGACTTAATAGAGTTATTGATTGCTTATGGGGCAGATTATCGACAGCCAGGGATTTTGGCTGAGGCTATTGCGCAGGAAGAAATAGCTTGGGCGCAGAAATGGCTGCGCAAACAGGGGGCCGCCACTGCGGCTCGGCCCAATTGTGAGGGGGCTTGTACGCCTTTGGAATTGGCCATACAAAAGGAGGCAAATGTACTTTTGCCGCTTTTCAAGCAGCGAGGGGTAGCGCTAGTGGCTAGTCCTAGCGCAGCTTCTTTGTTAGAACAGGCCTTTTTGGCCCAAAATCTCTTTGCTTTTCAGTGGTTGTATCGCCAGGGCTTGCGACCTACCTCCGATTTGATCGAATTGGCCAAAAATAGCTCTTCAACCTGGCAAAAGATTTTGCAAAATGGGCAACTAGAGGATGAAGATCGGAAGTTTGTGCAATTGCTCAAAGATCCCATTTTTCAGGATATAGAACTGACCGAAAAACCTTTGCAAAATATGCAATGGCGAAGCTTGAGCGGGGGCTTTATCAGCCTTCAGCAGTTTAAGGGCGAATGGTTGCTGATTGTCCCTTGGGCCAGTTGGTGCGAAAGCTGCAAAGAGCAGCTGATTTCGATCCATAAGCTACAGAAAAAGCAGAAACATTGGCGGGTATTGGTGCTTTCGCTAGACCCCAAACCCTATCCATTAGAAGACTTTATGAAGGCCGAAAAGCTTCCTTTTATTGCGGCCCATGATCCCGCGCTGAATAGTATTAAAGCTTGGAATTGGCGAGCGCCAGAGCTCATTTTGCTAGACCCTCAGGCTTGGCAGAGGAGCCGTTCTAAAAAAGCTTTGGATTGGCACAAAAAGCCCTTGAGCCGCTTTTTGCGCTTACAGAAAAAACGCTATCCCGCAACACCATAAAAAAAGGGCGACCGAAAACTGGTCGCCCTTTTTAGTGGCTATTAGAAGCGCACATTGCTCAAGCCCGCCAAATCTTTGACCTCCTTGATGCACTCTTGTGCGCGTTGGCGAATTTCTTCAGAGCTCGCCTTAATTTGTTTCTTATACTCCTTTTTATTGCCCAATACTTCGGCCCGTTTTTCCTTGAATCCCGCAACTAATTGACCCAATGCCAACTTAGCGGCCTCTTTGAGATCCTTATAAGAAAGTTGTTGGTTGGGATCTTGGTAAACGGCCAATAATTGATCATGTACCTCGCCATGTCCAGCCGCCTTAATCAAAGTAAAGAGGTTTTCTACTCCAGGACTCATAATGCCTTGGGCCTGTTCTGCTCCCGTATCGGTTACGGCAGAACCCACTTTCTTCAAGAGGCGGGCCTCCTCTTCAAAAACACTGATGTAGTGTTTTTCGCCTAGGCTTTTGCTCATTTTTCGGTTGGGATCAGCCAAAGAGCGAATCTTGGGCGATTCGGTAAATAGAGGCTCGGGCAGCTCAAAAAACTCCTTGCCCACAGCTTGGTTAAAGCGAGTGGCAATGTTGCGCGTAAGCTCTAGATGTTGCTCCTGATCCTTGCCTACAGGCACATAATCGGCCCGATAAATCAGGATGTCGGCAGCTTGCAAAACGGGATAACTAAAGAGGGCGGCAGAGATGAAATTATCTTTTTGGCCTTCTTTCACCTGCTGGCTTTTATCCTTAAACTGCGTCATGCGGCTAAGCTCGCCATAAGAGCAAAAGCAGCTCAAAATCCAGCAAAGCTCGGCATGTTCAGGCACCAAAGACTGCAAAAAGAGATATTCTGGTTTTACGCCTAGGGCCAGAAGATTAAAAATCATGTTCCAGCTATTCTCCCGCAGTTTTTTAGTTTGATAGGGCATCGTCATGGCGTGATAGTCCACAACACCAAAGGTACAATCGTAATTTTCTTGTAGCCGCACCCAGTTTTGGACCGCCCCAAAGTAGTTGCCCAAATGAAGGTCTCCAGTAGGTTGAATGGCAGATAGAACGCGTTTTTTCATCTTCTTAAAAGTTCTTGGACCCAAGGGCCCACATGGTTATAGTAAAGAATCAAAGTTAAAAATCTTTTGGCTTTTGGGGCCTTTGCTTGCTGCTTTTTTGTCTGCTGTTGATTTTGGGGCTGCCCCTCGCCTATCGGCTCGGGTCGCTATGCTTCGCGGCTCGCTATTCGCTCGGCCCTGCGCCAGCAAGCTGGCTCGGTCTGGCCTGCGGCCACCGCTGCGCAGCGCTGGGCCTGCGGCGGCTTTGCCGCCTGTCCACCGCAAAATGGACCAAACAAAAAAAAACGCTCTACCTCCAGGGTAGAGCGAACTAAAAAGGATGGATCCATAAAGGACCTTATTCAATCATGAGGCAGGCCAGCGCATTGGCGTATTCTCCTTGTTGGAGGAGGGTGCGAGCATAGCGCTCTTGCATTTCAAAGCGGGCTTTAGAGCCTGCGGGCGCTAGCTCAAGCAAATTGGCCAAATTATCATCTGTTTGGACCAATTGTTCTATTTCCTGCTCTGTAGGTAGGGCCATTAGGCCCGCCATATAAGCAATCTCTTTTCCGCTTAGGGTTTCGCTTTGGCGGATGCGCTCTGGCAATTGATCGAAGCCCAAGGCCAAATCAGAAGGATTCTGATAGATGGAGAAAAGAGCATCTCCACTAGCACGCACATAATAGGCACGGCCAAGGCGGCCTACCAAATCGAGTTTGTGGGGGTCGATGCGGTTGCGTTCATCAATAACCGCCTCATCAATATGGAAGCGCTGTACTTTACAGAACATCAGGTTGCCAGCTCCGCCATGCTCGCCTAAACTAATAATTTGCTCTACCTTGCACTCAAACTGTACTGGAGATTCTGCAATGCGGAAGGGGGCCACAGTTTCAGCTGCTAGAGGCGTAAAGCCCGCTTTGGCAAACTCATCAATATGAGCGGGATAAGAAATGCTGGCTAGGGTCATTTGTTGGACCATATCGTAGGTTACTACATTGATGACTACCTCTTGGTTTGCTTGGATATTGTGTAAAGTATCTTTGGTGGTATTCCCTCGAACAGTTCGATTAGAAGAGAAGACCATCATTGGTGGATTAGAGGAAAAGGCATTGAAGAAGCTGTAGGGAGCAATATTGGCTACCCCATTTTCATCAATGGTAGAGACAAAAGCAATGGGACGAGGGGCTATAGCCCCCACCATAAACTGATGCAGATCCTTAATTTCTAAATCTTGAGGGTTGATGCTACGCATTTTAGACATCGGTTAGCTGGTTTTAATTAAATTTACTGTAAGAGGTTTTCGATCTCGATATGATCGGCAATATGGCTGCCATAGCGGACTTGGATGATCTTTTGGTCTTGATCAATGATAAAGTCGGCAGGAAGGATAGGACCAGGTTTATCTCCCTTTTTGGGGTATTTTTTCCCCTCATAGGCTTTCTTTCCTTTTTTGGCGGCCTTACGCACCTTCTTCTTGAAAATGGAATTTCGGACTTTTCCAGCAGATTTCTCAATTTTGAAGGCCTCGAACAGATTTTCTTCTGGATCGGCAACGACAATAAAGGGGAGTTCTGCGTCTTCGGCTAAGGCCTTGAGGCGATCTAGGGGGCTAGGGTAGACCACAATCACGGCATATCCTTGGGCTTTTAGGTGCTCAAAATTTTCTTTGAGTTCATGGGTCCGAAAGTTACAGACAGGACACCAAACAGGTCTCAAAAAAGAGATCAGCACCTTATCATTGTCCTTTAGTAGCTCTTTGAGTTTATAGTTTTTGCCATCTATAGCTGCAAAGTTTGCTATGGGGGATTTTTCTCCCATTTGCAATTGAGGCCTTTCATCTTGGGCAAAACTAAATTGGGCAATAAATAGGCTAAGGAATAAAAGGAGCGTACGCATAGAGATAGTTTTAGGGGAGGGGGATGATTAAATAGCTTTAAGTGGTATAGTCAATAAGATACAGGCTTTGGGGCAAATTTGTTTTGAGATAAACGATAAAGTCTTTTTAAAGGATCTGTCTAGGGAAAATAAAAAAGGCAAGCCATTTGGCTTGCCTTTAAGGTCATTTGCGGATGCTAATCAGCAATCTCGCTTATTTCTCTTCACGTTTGATGGTCACCTTGCGGTTAAGTTCAGCGCCAGATTCGTCAGTGATTTGGAACATATAAGTACCGTCCTCGAGTGTTTCTACATTGAGTGCGCGGTAGTTGCTACCTTCAGTTACTTCCATAACACGGTGAGCAGCTAGTTCGTAGCCCTCTTCGTCAAACATTTTCATGGTCAATTCTTTCTGCTCCTGAGATTTTAGAGAGAAAACATAGACATCATCTTGAACGGGATCATCAGAAGCTACCATTTCAATGTCTAGTACCTTGGCTACTTTTTCGGCAGACATAAGGCTAGTATAAATTGTGGCTACAACTTCGCGGTCATCACCATTGTCCAAAAGAAGGATAACAGCGACCATTTTGTCTTCATGATTGGGGTTGGCAGCGAAAGCGTTGCTGGCATTGAAACCAAGAACAAGCGCTAGGACGAAAGATAGAATTTTCATATCAATCAGTGTTAAAAAGTAGTGTAGATAAAAAAGAGTAGGTTAGAACATTGGGTTGAAAAGCCTCTTTTAGGCTATTTTCAAGATAGAGATGCACTAGTTTTCTAGTGGTCACTCTAATATTGAGTTTTATTTTGGAAAAGCGGCAAATCACCGAAGACAGAAAAAATTGCTTATCTTTGGCCTTGCCCTAACAAAAATAAGTACAAGTACTTAGAGTTCAAAATTTTAGGATTCTAAATATAACATTTCCTTAAAAATTATTCAGGCATTCAATTTATTGATTCCCTGATGATTAGCATACTTTTTAAGTTTTTGCTAGATGAGTTTAGAACAACAAATTGCCGTCTGTCATCAGTACTTAAATAACAGAACTGAGACCTTTAAGGTTCGCTATGGTTTAATCTTAGGTACAGGTTTAGGCCCTTTAGGGGAAGAAATTGAGGAAGTTCATCGCATACCTTATGCGGAGATACCGCATTTTCCAGTTTCTACCGTAGAGGGACATGCTGGCTGTTTAATTTTTGGTTATTTGGCGGGTCAGCCTGTGGTGGCTATGTCGGGCCGTTTTCATTATTATGAGGGCTATTCGACCAAGGAGGCGACTTTCCCAGTTCGGGTATTTAAGGCCTTGGGGGTAGAGCGTTTGTTGATTTCTTCTGCGGTGGGCAGTGTGAATGCGGAGATGAATGCGGGCGATATTATTTTGGTCCGTGATCATATCAACTTCATTCCTGATCATCCGTTGCGGGGAAAGAACGACGATCGTTTAGGTCCTCGTTTTCCAGATATGAAAGATGCTTATGATCATGCTTTAAATAATAAGGTAGAAGCTAAGGCCAAAGAAATGGGTTTGCCCATTCATCAAGGCGTATATTTGGCCCTACAAGGTCCAAATTTGGAGACGCCAGCGGAATATCGGATGGCGCATATTTTGGGTGCGGATGTCATTGGGATGTCTACGGTACCAGAGGTGATTGTGGCCAAGCATGCGGAGCTGCCTGTTTTAGTCACTTCTGTTGTCTCGAACAAATGTTGGCCTTTAGAGGCGATTGCCGAGACCACATTGGAAGATGTATTGGCGGTAGTAGAAACGGCTTCGCCTAAACTTTCTGCTTTGGTTAAGACCTTATTGGAAGAGGAGATGCTTTAGGGCCTTGGCCCTAGCTAGGCGGCCGCAGGCCGCTTTTGTATGGCCTAGCGATGCGAAAGGGTGGCCGTCAGGCCAGACCGAAGCCCGAAGGGCTGAAGGGCCGAGCGAAGAGCGAGCCCTGTAGCGTAGCGCCGCAGCTTGCTGCGGAGGCCCCAAAAAAAACAATTAGAATATTATTTAACATAGAACTCAGCAGTAGATGAGTTCATTTTGCGAGGCAAAACACTATGAATAGCTTATTGAGCAAGCTGTCTGCGATTAAGGACAAATTTGAGTACCTGCAAGAGCAGCTTTCGGACCCTAGTATTTCTTCTGATATGAAGAAATTTATGAAGGTCAATAAAGAATATAAGGGTTTGGAGCCCTTGGTTAAGGCGCATGAAGAGTATAAAGCGCTTTTGGATGGCTTGGCCGAGTGCAAAGAGATTTTGGAAAACTCTGATGAGGCTGAGTTTAAGGAAATGGCCAAAATGGAGATGGATGAGCTTTTGGAGCGTCAGGGGCCATTGGAAGAGGAAATCAAGTATATGTTGATTCCCAAAGATCCTGAAGATGAGAAAAATGTCACGATTGAAATCCGCTCGGGAGCGGGTGGAGATGAGGCGGCCATTTTTGCGGGAGATTTGCTTCGGATGTATGAGCGCTATATTGATAAAATGGGTTGGAAGCGGGAGTTAATCTCGGAAACGCCTAGTGAGTCGGGGGGGTACTCTAAAGTATTTATGGAAGTTACGGGCGATGGGGTCTATGGCTTGCTCAAATATGAATCGGGGACGCATCGGGTACAGCGAGTGCCTAAAACGGAATCTCAGGGGCGGGTGCATACCTCTACGGCCACCGTGGCGATTATGCCTATTTTTGAGACCGAAGATATTCAGATCAATACAGCGGATTTGAGCTGGGATACCTTCCGGGCCAGTGGGGCAGGGGGGCAGCACGTAAACAAAACGGAATCTGCCGTGCGGGTAACGCACAAACCTAGTGGGGTCGTTGTAGAATGTCAGGAAGGGCGTTCGCAGCACCGTAACCGCGAGATTGCCTTACAAAAACTCTATGCTCGTTTGTTTGAATTGCAGCAGCAAGAGCAGCAAGATAGCATTACCGATTTGCGAAATAGCTTGGTCGTATCTAGTGATCGCTCTTCAAAAATTCGGACCTATAACTATCCTCAAAACCGGGTGACGGACCACCGCATCAACTTTACGCGCTACAACCTAGGCGATATGATGAACGGAGCCATTGAGGAGTTCATTGAGGCCATTCAAACTACCTACAATGCCGAGAAACTAAAAGCCAGCGAAGAAGTATAATTATGCAACATCTATTTACTTTCCTCAAAGGTATGGCCATGGGCGCTGCAGATGTGGTGCCTGGGGTTTCTGGTGGAACCGTAGCCTTTATTACGGGCATTTATGAGCGTTTGCTTCAAGGCATTAAGGGCGTTAATTTTGCGAACCTAAAAGTCTTGCAAAAAGAGGGAATTGCTGCTTTTTGGACCGCCATAGATGGCAATTTTTTATTGGCCCTTTTTGGGGGCATCTTTGTCAGTGTCTTGAGCTTGGCCTCTTTGCTTAGCTCGGCCTTGGAACATTATCCGCAGCTGCTTTGGTCCTTTTTTATGGGTTTGGTTTTAGCTTCGGCTTTATATGTTGGGCGGCAAATTAAGTGGAATAATCTGCCTTCTATTGTCTTATTGATTATGGGAGCTGGCATTGCCTACGGCATTACGCTTTTTGTGCCTACAGAAATGCCCAAAAGCTATCCTATGGCCTTTATTTCTGGGGCCATTGCTATTTGTGCCATGATTTTACCTGGAATTTCAGGTAGTTTCATTTTGCTCCTGATGGGCATGTATAAGCATGTGATTGAGGCCATTCACGAAAAAGACATCCTCTTTCTTTTGGTCTTTATGATGGGCTGTGGTTTGGGCTTATTGAGTTTTGCTAGAGTATTGAGTTGGCTGTTTAAGCATTATCGCTCGGCGGCCTTGGCTTTGCTCACTGGCTTTATGTTGGGCTCTTTACCCAAAATTTGGCCCTGGCAAAATGTCATTAAAACACGCATCAATAGCCATGGCGAAGAAGAGCCTTTCCTATTTCAATCTGTTTTGCCTAGCGCCTATGAAGGCGAGCCCTATCTTTTGGGCGCAGTTCTTTTGGCCCTTTTAGGCTTTGCCTTGGTTTTTGGCCTAGAGCGCTTGGGACAAAAAACAGGGGAATAAGAAAGTAAAACTTTGCTAGAAGTATTAAAAAATTATATTTTAGGGAGATAGAATCTCTAAATTGCTTTTTAAGCACCAAATGGTGCCCTAAATATTGACTCATGGGAAGACCTACACTCCGTCTATATGATGGCTATCGCCACACCTCCCCACATCTGCGCGATGAGGTGGCCGAGCTACAAACATTACTCAAAGGTTATGGCTACCGAGTCCGCCCCGATGGCGAATTTGGCCCCTATACCGAGAATTGCGTCAAGCACTTCCAATACAAAAAAGGAATGACTGCTGACGGCATTGTAGGCCCTTCTACCTGGGCAGCCCTGCTCAATCGTCCCCAACCTTCTGGCAATTACCTACAGTTTCAAACCTCTTACGCCAAAAATAACCCGCATCTGCTTCAGCAGTTGGCAGAACTCAACGGCAAATACAAAAATGCTGTGCTAAGAGTGTCGCAACAATACGATATCCCCGCTTCCGTAATCGCAGGGATCGGCTCTAGAGAGTCGCACTGGGGCTTGGCCCTAACCCCTCCCGGCCCTCATGGCACCGGAGATGGCGGCCACGGTAGAGGCCTGATGCAGGTGGACGACCGCTGGCATGTCGCTTTTATCCAGTCTGGAAAATGGGCAAACGCTACCGAAAATATTATCTACGGCTGTGCCGTGCTCAAAAATTCTATGAACCTCTTTACCAAAAAGTTGGGCTGGAAAATGAGCAAACAACTCTTACAAGCTGGTATCGCTGGCTATAACTGCGGGCCCTCTCGCGCCCTCAGTGCCTACCAATCTGGCTATGATATTGACTATTATACCACTGGCCGAGATTATTCTCGAAATGTACTAGAAAGAGCAGGCTGGTTCCAACTTCACGGCTGGAAATAAACCACAATAAAACAAACTAAAGGGCTGTCCAATCGGATAGCCCTTTTTTTATGTCTGTAAGGATCTGTTTTGGGGCCTCCGCCTCGCTTCGCTCGTCGGCGCTACGTTCCGCAGCTCGCTATTCGCTCGGCCCTTCAGCCCTTTGGGCTTCGGTCTGGCCTAACGGCCACTGCTGCACATCGCTAGGCCGCTCATCTGCAGGGGCTGCTTTTAGCTATCGTTATTCGGCACTTAATGGGCAAAAAACCAATAAGATAGAGACAAAAAAGCAGATAAACAATAGAAAAATAAATTAGCTGTAAAAGTCTTTGGAAGCTTTGTAGAGCCGTAGGCTTTTTTCTAACTTTAAAAGGCAAAACAAGATTTTATACCACTAAATCAACTAAAGCAATGAAAACTAAAATGAAACCAGAGTTTGACAAGCTGACTCATACAGAATATGTCAAAGAATTTAAACGCCTAGCCAAAATGGCCGAAACTCAAGCCCTAGGCGAAGAAAATGCAGTGACCTTTTTCGTTAAACGCATGCATAAGTTTGCCTGTGGCACAGAAGCTCCCCTAATGCTTTTGGCCAAAATGGACGCCAACTGGAAGAAGCAAGCCAAAGAAGAACTCAAAGGCGATAAGAAAATGATCCTTATCGCTAAAGCTCATCTTACCGCTGGCGAAAATGGTAACGTTCTCGAACTTTCTCCCATGAAAGGGAATGCTCCCTTGGCTAAAATTGCCAAAGAGGGTAAAGTGCTCCTCAAAAAAGCAAAATTCTCCCTAGCTAAAGCTGGAGAAGCTATCGTAGCCGCTGCAGAAGCTGCCGCTGAAGGAGCCGAAGAAGCCAGTGAAGGCGAAGAAAAAGAAGAGAGCAAAATCGAAGGAAGTAGCGTAGCCGAAGCATCAACAACTATTGATCCCCAACTAGAAAAGAAGAAAGCCAAAGGACGTGAAGTAATGGCCAAAATGCTCGAAAACCTTCAGAAAATTGAAGCCAAACTGAAGAAATAAGCCAATACCATTAACCTAACTAACTTTTAATTACGAACCTTATGGCAAACTTTGATAAGATTCAAGCCCGCTTGGATCAATATAGCGCCACGCTGGACCAACTCAAGCAGCTCTTTATGAGCGATGGAAAAATCGATGCTGCAGAACAAAAAGTCATTGATGATATTGAGGCAAGTATGCAACGCTTAGGCGAACGTATTGGATCGGCCACCGCTGCGGCTACCACTGCAGCAGAAGCCGCAACAGCAACTACTAGCGAAGAAACAAATAGTACCGAGACAGCTGCGCCTAGCGCTTCTTCTATTTCTGGCTCGGTGGGTAAAGGCGGAGCTAATAAAGCTGAAGATGTAAAATTGGTCCAAGAATTCCTCAAACAAAAAGGCCAAAATGTAGCCGTAGATGGCGATTGTGGACCAAAAACTATAGCCGCTATCAAGGCTTTCCAACAAGCCACTTTTGGCTGGCAAGATGGCCGCATTGATCCAGGCGGAAAAAGCTGGAGCGCCCTTTCTGGCTCTGCAAGCGTAACTACTGCCTCAGAGGCTAGTAGTTCTTCAGAGAATAGCAGTGCTGCTGATGCTGCCGCTGAAGAAGAAGCCGCCCCAACAGGAGAACCCGTAGCCATTAAAGATC
This sequence comes from Saprospira sp. CCB-QB6, assembly GCF_028464065.1. Taxonomy (NCBI): domain Bacteria; kingdom Pseudomonadati; phylum Bacteroidota; class Saprospiria; order Saprospirales; family Saprospiraceae; genus Saprospira; species Saprospira sp. CCB-QB6. Next base: position 2,213,465 of record NZ_CP116808.1, read on the forward strand.
TTCAAGGATCTGTGGGCCAGGGAGGAAAAAATAATCCCGATGATGTAAAGGTGGTCCAAACTCTTCTCCGTGAAGAGTTTGACTATAAAGTGGATATCAGCGGAACTTGTGATAATAAGACGATTACAGCCATTAGCAACTTCCAAGCAACTAAATTGGGGGTAAGCAAACCCGATGGCCGTGTAGATCCAGGCGGAAAAAGCTGGAAGGGCCTCAATGGCGAAGGCTTGCAAGAAGCCGCTATTCCTGGTCCAATGAATAAACCCAACTGGATCAAAATTGCTGAATCTGAGCTTGGCGTTACCGAAATCCCTGGCGCAGAAGATAATCCCAGAGTAATTGAATATCACTCCACTACTGGTGGATTCCGAGATGATGAAACACCTTGGTGCGCCTCTTTCGTCAACTGGGTGATGAATAAAGCTGGTCAAGGAGGAACAGGCAGCGCAGCAGCTATGTCTTGGGCCAAATATGGCAAAAAAGTCGATCAACCCGCTTATGGCGCTATTGCCGTCTTGAGTTATGGCGGCGGAAAAGGTCATGTGGGTTTTGTCGTAGGCAAAAAAGGCAGCAACGTCTTGCTTTTGGGCGGAAACCAAAGCAATATGGTTAAGATTTCAGCCTTTGGGACCAGCAAGATTCACGCTTATGTCTTCCCGAACAATTTTGAGATTCCTGAAAACTACTATACCTTCGGCGAAGCAGAAGGAGATTTTGAAACTACAGATTTCTCTCAAACTCGCTAGGACCAATTCGTATTAAACGCAAATGGGCTGTCGGATTTTCCGACAGCCCATTTTTTGTCTTTTATCAGGCCCCTAGGCCTTTGGTCGAGCTGGCCTAGCGATGTGCAGCAGTGGCCGTCAGGCCAGACCGAAGCCCAAAGGGCTGAAGGGCCGAGCGAATAGCGAGCTGCGAAACGTAGCGCCGACGAGCGAAGCGAGGCGGAGGCCCCAAAAAAAGCAGAAAATCTACTGATCTTGCTCTTCGTTATTAAAGTAATTCATGAGATCCGAAGAAACTCGGTCCATGCCATCTACGCCCATTTTGGCGGCAATTTGAAACATGTTATTGGTCACTAAGGCTGTGGCAAGGGCTTCTGCGCCAGCGATATGGATGGTGTCGTTGACCTTTTCGTGAAGGCGGTTGAGGCGCAACATCACGCGGCCCAACTGCTGATAAAGTTCTAAATCTCGCTTCATTTCGGCCACATCAATATAGTCGGGCAAAACGGCATCATGCTGTTCTGCCGCTCGGATAGTTTCCTCGACAAAGATTTCATTTTCTCTGTGGAGTTTGGGGAAAGAGGCGCGCTCGTCTTGGGTAAGCGAGAGCAAAAAGGGGAGTTTTTCTTCAATTTGGGCCACCAATTGGCGGACCTCTTCGACCATTTCGGTAGTCAATTCAATAGAAATGCGATTTTCGGCCATTGGATTTATTTTTAAATGAAAGGAGATCAATATCCTTTAAATATAGGTTTTTTAAGAGGAAAATGAAATTTTATCGAGTTGCTAATCTCGGCTATAGCCCTGAAAGACCTCTTCTAAATGCCAGTTGAGGTAATCTTCTTTGGGTCGATATTTTTTGAGATGAGGCAGGCGAATTTGTTGGGCTTGATGCCGCAATAAATAGTAGTCTAAGCCCTCTCCATGTACCTTATGCGAGACCTGCAAGCGCAGCGAATCATCAATCCGAAAAGCCCCCAAATCAAAAAGTTTGTGGTGCATGCTGCAAAGGGCCAGGCCATTTTCGGCCCGATCGGGACCACCCGCCTGATGCCACTTGATATGAGCGGCTTCTAAAGCCAAAGGTTGATGCCCCAGCCGCAAATTGAAGCCACAAACCGCACAAGAATAGCCATAGGCTTCCAAAATTTGGCCCCGAAAACGAGGATCTCTTTTCCGCCTCTTGCTGAGTAGAAATGCAGGCGCTAGCTCTAGTCCCACCGCTTGCAAAATGCTGCTGTGTAGACTTTCGGGAAAGTTGCGTTGCAAAAGCTGCTCGGCCAAATGCCCGATTAAATCGGGTTGCTCTCGCAAAAGGGCCTGCATCTCGGCTGGGAATTGGGCACTGATGCCAAGGTCTCTTAACCGTTTAGAGGAACTACCTTTAGATTTATCGATGCCTTCAATGCTGCTGAGCTCCCAAACTTTATCATTGAGTAAAAATACAAAGGGATAATGTGGTTTGGGGCCAGAGGGCGACTTTGAAAACTCCCGAAAATAATCTTTCAGTTTTGCTTCTTCTTTGGCATACTGCAGCTGTGTTTGTCCCTGTTGCCAAGCGCCTAAGGCATAAAGCAGCAAAAGTGGTTTGTGTGGGGCCCGCTTGCCTTTGGCCTTCCAGCTTTTGATTTTGGCCCAACGTGCTTCTAGTTCTTTTCGATCCATGATTTAAGGGGCTAGCCGTTCGAGCTTCCATTCTTTCTCTTCGCCCTCAATTTTTTCAATGGTATAGCGAAGACGGTCGTGCAGGCGGCTGCTGCGGCCCTGCCAAAACTCAAAACGGTAAGGACGAACCAAATAACCGCCCCAGTTTTCGGGCATGGGAACCGCTGTTCCTTCTGGATATTTGGCTTTTAATTCGGCTAGACGATCTTCTAAAACAGAACGATCACTAATGACCTGGCTTTGGGCCGAGGCCAGAGCGCCAAACTGACTATCGCGAGGTCGAGAGCGGAAATATTGCTCCGAAGCCGAGGCACTCAATTTTTCGACTAGGCCATCTATGCGAATTTGGCGTTCCATTTCAATCCAAGCAAAAACTAAGGCGGCCTGCGGATTCAAATCGAGTTGTTGTCCTTTGGCACTTCCATAATTAGTATAAAAGTATAGGCCTTTTTCATCAAATCCCTTGAGCAAAACAATGCGGGCTGCAGGTCGCCCTTGTTCATCTACGGTGGCCAAGGTCATGGCGTTGGGCTCGGCTAAGTTGGCGCCTAAAGCGGCCTTAAACCAGCTTTCAAATTGGCGAAAAGGATTTTCGGCTACCTCTGTTTCTAGCAAGGCCCCCATTTGATAATCTTCTCTTAATTGGGCTACCTTCTCATTTAAATCTCGATTCATATGCTTATCCTGTTTGAAATGAAAAAATCTGCTAACAACAAGTTAGTACGAACTCCGCTAAAAGCGGTCTTCTTCCTGTATAAAATTAGCTTTCCCAGCTGGGCTAGTCTGTTTTTAATGGAGTTCGCTATAAAGCGCCGCAAAACTAATATCTTTGGGCTGCTCTCTGACAAACTTGTTTAAAAATAGTGTATGTCTTATCAAGAAACTGCAAAATCGGTATTTGAGTTGGAGGCCAAGGCCCTTCAGCAACTTGGCCAAAAGATCAACAGCCATTTTGATGGGGCTGTTCAGGCTATTCTCAATTGTACGGGCCGCTTGGTGGTCTGTGGCATGGGCAAATCGGGCCTGATCGGGAAAAAAATTGCGGCTACTTTGGCTAGCGTGGGCCGCCCTAGCTTTTTCCTCCACCCCTCAGAGGCCATTCATGGCGATTTGGGGATGCTGATGGAAAATGACTGCTTTCTGAGCCTGTCTAATTCAGGCGAAACCGATGAACTTTTGCAAATTCTTCCGCATATCCAAGAGCTTCAACTTCCCCATATCTGTATTGTGGGCCGGCCCGATTCGACCCTAGCCCGCTATGCCAATTTTGTCCTAGATGTAGGCGTTTCGGTAGAAGCTGCCCGCCTGCAGGCCGTTCCCCTGGCCTCTAGCCTAACCGCCCTGGCCATGGGCGATGCCCTAGCTGCGGCCTATATTGAGGCCAGCAATTTCCAACAGGCCGATTTCTTGCGCTATCATCCTGGCGGCAACCTCGGTAAACGCCTACTCACTAAGGTCCAAGAGGCCATGCAAAGCGAAAATTTGCCCCTTGTTGGCCCCGAGACCAATATGCAAGAGCTCTTATTGACCATTTCGGCGGGACAGCTGGGCCTCGCTATCGTTCAAGAGGCCGGAAAAGTCTTGGGCATTATTACTGATGGCGATTTGCGCCGCCAACTGAGCCAAACGGCCAATGATGCCTTTTTTGCCCTAAAGGCTAAAGCCCTAATGACGCCAAGACCCAAAAATATTGCGCCCCAAGCCTCTTTGCTAGAAGCCGAAGAGCAAATGCAGCAGCTGAGAATTAACGCCCTTTTGGTCCTAGAAAAGGAAGCCCTGCTCGGAATTATTGCCAAGCAACATCTTAAGTAGGATTTGGGGCCTCCGCTGCGCTGCGCTTGCGGCGCTATGTTGCAGGGCTCGCTATTCGCTCGGCCCTTCGCCGCTTTCAGCGCCTCGGTCTGGCCTGACGGCCACCCCTCCACAGCGCTAGGCCAAGGAGGCCTGGCCCTACACACAAACTAAAATTATGTATCGATATCTTTTTGCCATTAGCCTGATTTGTATTGCGCCCTTTTTGCGGGCACAGCCCTTTTTTAGTTTAGAAGAACTAGAAAACGATGAGGAAATTCCCCTCTATTATTCAGTAGATAAGGCCTATCTAGAAAAAGCCAAGGCCTATAAGCTGCGCCTCTATAAACAAGCCAATAGCCTACCGCCCCTAGTGGCCCAATTGCCCAATTTGCAAGCCCTTTATGCCGAACATATTTACTTTGAACACCTGACTGAGGCAATAGGTAATTTACAACAATTACAGTTGCTGTCCCTTCGCCATAATAAGGTGAAAGAACTGCCCGAAGCCATGGCCAAATTGCAAAATCTCAAGTGGCTAGACCTTAGTAAAAACCGCCTGACAAGCTTTCCTTATCCCTTGGACCAATTAGCTGGCCTAGAAAAATTGCAACTGCAAGAAAATGATATCGATAGCCTGCCCGCCAATTTATCCGCCTGGCAAAATTTACAATATTTGGACCTCTCAAATAATTATTTTGTAGACCTTGGTGGCCTGCCTAAACTCCCCAATTTGCAATATCTCGATCTCTATTATAATAAGCTAGAAGAACTAGATAGCCTGCTCTGGCAAATGGAGAACTTGCAACAACTCAATTTGGGCCGCAACCCCCTCAAAAATCCAGAACAACTCTTTGAACAGTTGCCTGCGCTCAAACAACTCTATGAACTACAATTACCCGAATTGGGCCTAGAACAATTGCCCAGCAATTTGGACCAATTGCAGCAAGTAGAACGCCTCAACCTCAAGGGGAATAAACTAAAAGCAATAGATGAAAGCCTCTTTAGCATGAAGGAGCTTTTTTGGCTGGACCTCTCCGATAACCGACTGGATAGCCTCTCTCCCAGAATAGGCGAATTGGAGCATTTGGTTTGGTTAGACTTGGCGGGGAATGACTTGGAAGTTTTGCCCGATAGCCTAAAGTATTTAGAAAATCTCCGCTACCTCAGTGTCCGAGTGATGGACCTCAAGGGCTTTCCAGAGGTGGTTTGCGAACTGCCCAATCTAGAAGAACTCAATGCCGCCAATGTTCAAATTTATAGTTTGCCCAGTAGCATGGAAAAAATGCAAAACTTAAGGGCCATTGATTTGAGCTATAATAAATATCTCCAACCAGGGCAGGTTTTTGCCCGCTTGGCCAAGCTCCCTCGCCTGACTAGCCTCAAACTAGCAGGGACCAAATACAATCATTTGCCCGCCAATATTGGCGATTTGCAGGCCCTAGAAATCTTGGACCTCTCGGATAATGATTTTGGCCAACTACCCGATAGCTTGTATAGCCTACGCAATTTGCGCCAACTTAATCTGGCCGATACCAAGCTGCGTAAACTCAAGCATAAAATTGGACAGTTGGAGAATCTAGAAGAGTTAGATTTGCGCTATAACAGCAAATTGGACCATTTGCCAGAAAGCATTAAGCAGTGCAAAAAACTAAAGAAAATCTATTTGAGAGGCTGCCCCATTCCCGAAGAAGAAAAGGCTTGCCTCAGAGAATGGTTGCCTGGCGTAAAGCTCTATTAAAAGCGCATTTTACTGGGGGCGAAGCCCCTTTTTTGGCCTAGCGATGTGAAGGGGTGGCCGAAGGCCAGACCGAAGCGGCTTTGCCGCTGAAGGGCCGAGCGAGCAGCGAGCCCCGAAACGTAGCGCCGCAAGCGCAGCGCAGCGGAGGCCCCAAAATAAAACAAAATCAATTCGTTAAACCCGTTTGGGCATTTGCGTCTAAGGGGAAAAAACTTATGAAACGAAAAGATTTTTTGAAGCGTAGTTTATTTGCCCTTGGAGCCTTAGGGTTGGGGGCAAGTTGTCGTAAGGATAGTGATGAAGAATTGAATGAAAACTGTCCATTGTCTCCAGTAGAAACGGCAGGGCCCTTCCCGATTCATAGTCCAGCAGATTTGGTGCAGCAAAACATTTGTGGAGATCGGACGGGAACTGCTTTAGTGATACAGCTTACGGTTATTCGGCAGACCGAGGAGGCTTGCACGCCTTTGGAGGGCTATTATGTAGATCTTTGGCATTGTGATGCTAAAGGCGATTATTCGGAATATGGGGGGACCAATATGCAGAGCACAGACTACCAGAATGTTAGTTTTTTGCGGGGTCGGCAGACCACAGATGCCAATGGACAAGTGCAGTTTATTAGCATTTTTCCAGGTTGGTACGATGGGCGGGCTCCCCATATTCACATTGAGGTGAAATCGTCCAATGAAGAATCTATTCGGGTGACGCAAATTGCCTTCCCCAAAGATATTTGCGATGAAGTTTATGCGCAAGGGCCTTATGAGGGGGATGCTAATACGAGCAATGAGCAGGATAATGTTTTTAGTGATAGTTTATCGAAAAATATGCTGGACCAATTGACTGGAGATATTCAATCTGGTTATACTTTGCAAAAGGAAATTGTGGTACAATTGTAAGCCAAATAGAATGGATACAAAAAGGGCTGTCGGAAAATACCGACAGCCCTTTTTAGCTTAGTCCTTATTCAATTCCTCTTGCTTTAACTCGCCTTTTGGAGTTTCAGCTTTGGGTTCCTGTTTTTTAGGTTCCTGCTTCTGCTCATTTTTTGGAGCTTCGGCTTTAGGTTCCTGTTTTTTGTGTTCCTGCTTCTGCTCATTTTTTGGAGTTTCGGCTTTGGGCTCCTGTTTTTTGGGTTCCTGCTTCTGCTCGTTTTTCGGAGCTTCAGCTTTGGGTTCCTGTTTTTTAGGTTCCTGCTTCTGCTCATTTTTTGGAGTTTCGGCTTTGGGCTCCTGTTTTTTGGGTTCCTGCTTCTGCTCATTTTTTGGAGTTTCGGCTTTGGGCTCCTGTTTTTTGGGTTCCTGCTTCTGCTCATTTTTTGGAGTTTCGGCTTTGGGTTCCTGTTTTTGCTCGTTCTTAGGCGTTTCCGTTTCCTGTTCGTTTTCTACGGCATCCGCAGGACGGGGTCCTTTGCGTTTGGGGCCGCGGGCTGGACGTTTGGGGCCTCGTTTAGGTCTTTGTTTTTGGTCCTCCTCCTTGTTTTCTTCTTGCTGGTTACTCTCTTCGTTTTTCTCTTGTTGGCGTTGCTTACGTTGTTTACGTTCTTGGCGGCGTTGCTGTTCTTCCTCCTTTTCGTATTGTTCTAGGCTAATGATCGGCATTTCGTTCGCGTGCATATCTTCGTAGTTGGCCCGATTTCTATAGGCGTCGATAGCGAGATAGAGCGCGCGGCGGAAAGAATCTGATTCGGCGACATTCTTACCAGCCAAATTGAAGGCGGTACCATGATCGGGAGAGGTGCGAACAAAAGGCATTCCTGCGGTAAAGTTGACCCCTTGTCCAAAAGAAAGCGCTTTAAAGGCCACCAAACCTTGGTCGTGGTACATGGCCAAAATTGCATCAAAGTTTCTGTAGTTTTGGCTACCAAAGAAGCCGTCGGCAGGGTAGGGGCCAATGGCCATAATTCCTTCCTTTTTAGCTTTCTCGATAGCGGGGATAATGATCTCCTGTTCTTCGGTTCCAATATTTCCTCCATCGCTAGCGTGGGGATTAAGGCCGAGGACGGCAATTTTGGGACGATCAAGGCCAAAGTCGGCCCGAAGGCTATGGTGCATCAATTGTAGCTTGCGCAAAACGGTTTGGCTATTCAGCGCATTGGCCACCTCTTTAATAGGGAGATGATTGGTCACCAAGCCAACGCGGAGGTTTTCATGGACCAACATCATTAGGTTCTCTTTGCTGCCTAGTTTTTCGGCCAAATACTCTGTATGTCCAGTATGTGGAAAGTTAGCCAGTTGCATTGCTTCCTTATTGATAGGGGCCGTTACTAGGGCATCCACATAACCATCTTTAAGAGCCTGTACGGCTTTTTCTAGGGCGATATAGGCGTATTTGCCTGATTCTTCAGAGATATTGCCCAGATTGATACGGACGTTATCGGTCCAGCAATTAACCACATTGATTTGCCCTTCTTCGGGCGTATCTCCTTCTTCTAGGGTATGAAACTGAAAACTACGAAGCTTGACAATATTTTTGTGGTAGGCCAAAATCTTGGCAGAACCAAAAATAATGGGGGTGCAAAGCTCAGTGATGCGGCTATCGCTTAGTGTTTTGAGGAGTACTTCTGGTCCAATACCATTGATGTCTCCAATAGAAATTCCTATTTTAATCTTCTCCATTGTTGCTTGAAATGAGCGCATAAAAAAAAGCCCTAGGTCAGTTGCTGAATGAGCGCCTCGCAGGCACGATCCAACATTTTATAGACCAACTCAAAGCCATTGTCATCCCAATAAGGATCGGGAACAGCTTGGTTGAAATTGGGCCGTTCGAAGTTCATAATGAGCTGTACTTTTGCTTTTTGCTCTTCTCCTTGGGCCATTTTTCGGGCATCTTGGTAATTTTGGCTGTCCATAGCCAGAATAAGGTCAAAGATAGCAAAATCTTTGGGTTTTAGGGCTCTAGATCGCTGTTGGCTGAGGTCGATTCCATGCGCCAACGCTACCGCCTGAGAGCGAGGATCAGGGGCTTCCCCAGCATGATAGGCCGAGGTTCCCGCAGAATCAATGCTCCAGTCTAAATTTAAATCCTGGACTTTTTTGCGCAGAATGCCTTCTGCTAGCGGAGAGCGGCATATATTGCCTAGACAAAGCATTAAAATTTTCATTATAAGATTTGCTTTTTTATTTTGTACAACTGTTTAGTCTTTAAAGGGCTTTAGCTAAAGCATTAGTGGCTATAGCAAAGTTTTATATCAAAGTAAATAAACTCCCCCGATTTATGTCAAAAATAAAGGGACAACTATTTAAACGGGGGCTGATGTGGCATCTGCGCTCAGCCTCTCAGCGGCAGCAAACTCCTAAAAGTTTGCAGCAGCAGAGTCTGCTGTTTTTATTGCAAATGGCCCAGCAGACGGCTTTTGGTAAACGCTATCAATTTGCGCAAATCCGCGCCGCGCTGGATCCTATTAAGGCTTATCAGGAAATGGTGCCTATTATGGACTATGAGCAGATGTACAGCAACTGGTGGCATCGCCTGCTAGAGGATGAAGCTAATGTGGTCTGGCCTGGACAAATCCGCTATTTTGCCCAAAGCTCAGGTACCTCGGGTAGCCCTAGCAAACAGATTCCCGTCAGCAAGGCGATGCTGGGCGCCATGAAACGCAGCACTAAGTTTATGTTTGCCCACTCTACGCAATGGGAATTGGGACCCGATTTCTATGGTCGAGACTTCCTTATTATGGGCAGTAGCACAACCTTGCGCAAACAAGGCCAACATTGGTTAGGCGATATTTCGGGGATCAATGCGACCCAAATGCCAAGTTGGTTCCGCGGCTTCTATAAACCTGGCGCCAAAATTATTAAACTCCCCAATTGGGAGGAACGAGTTTCTGCTATTGCCGAACAAGCCCATAAATGGGACCTAAGCGTAATTGCAGGTATTCCCTCTTGGGTGCAAATGATGCTCGAACGAGTGCTGGCGGTCCAAAAGGCCGATCAAATTATTGATATTTGGCCCAATCTCAAGATTTATGTCTCTGGCGGTATCGCCTTTTCGCCTTACCGACAACGCTTTAAGGAGCTGATTGGCGGCAATGTACACACCCTAGATACCTATAATACTTCGGAGGGCAGCTTGGCCTGCCAAACCCGCATCGATGATGAGGTAATGCCCCTAGAACTGATCCTAAACAATGGGATTTTCTTTGAGTTTGTCCCCTTTAATGCCGATAACTTTAGCCCTACAGGGCAGCTGCTGCCTCAAGCCAAAGCCCTGCATATTGGCGAGCTGAAGGAGGGCAAGGAGTATGCACTGGTCCTTAGCACTTGCTCAGGCGCTTGGCGCTATTTACTGGGCGATACGGTCCGCTTACTCAATAAAGAACGAGCCGAAATCCGCATCACGGGCCGCATTAAGCATTTTGTGAGCATCTGCGGCGAACACCTCTCTATTGATAATATGAATGCCGCCCTGGCCCTTTGCGAACAACAAACAGGCCTGCAATTTGGCGAGTTTCATCTGCAAGCAGTCAAGGTAGGTAACCATTTTGAACATCATTGGTTCCTGGGGCAAACGGCCCCTCTAGCAGGCTTGTCCGAAGAGCTACTGGCGCAGCAACTGGACCAATATCTGGCTGCCCTAAACGATGACTACAAAACCGAAAGAGAAGATAATTTGTTGAAGAAGGTGAAGCTGCGCCTCTTGCCTAATGCCCTGTTTTGGGAATGGTGGGGGCAGCAAAAACGCATTGACGGACAGTCCAAATTTCCAAGGGTACTGACCGCCAAGCAATTTGCCGACTGGAAACATTTCTTAGATGCCAAAGGATACTAAAGCCATTTTACTTTTTGATGGGGTTTGCCAACTTTGCGAGAAAAGCGTGCAGTTTGTCTTGCGCCGAGACCCCAAAGGACGGGTCCATTTTGCGGCCTTACAATCGGAGGTTGGGCAAGCGCTTTTGGCCCAACACCAACTGGCCAAAAGCGATTTTAAATCGCTGGTGCTACTAGACAATGGCCAAGCCTATTTGGGCTCTACGGCTGCTCTGCGCCTGCTCTGCCTGCTGCCTTTTCCCTGGCCGCTCTTTGGCGTTTTTTTGTGGCTGCCTCGCTTTTTGCGAGATCCTGTCTACTACTGGATTTCCAAAAATCGCTATCGTTGGTTTGGCCAAAAAGAAAGCTGTATGCTGCCCAAACCTGATTGGCAAGATCGTTTTTTATCCTAATTATTTGGGGCCCGCGGCCGCCTTTTCTAGAAAACGGCGGCCGCCGCTATGCTGTGGGGCTCACAGGGCTGTTCGGCCCTTCGCTGGCTTCGCCAGCTCGGTCTGGCGCTGCGCGCCACCCCTCCGCAGCGCTGGGCCGCTCATCTTTTTCCCTTGCCCTAAACAGCTGTTTGCAGCCGCCTAGCTACTGGAAAACCCCCAGATCTAATCTGCATCGATACATTTAGCTAGGGGGAGCTGTCTAAGGCTCTATCTTTTTTTCTGGACTTGACCTACTACAAATTAACTAAGCTCGCTTAGCAGCGAAATATTGGAGGCAGTTGTATTTAAGCCCTTGTCATTTTACCCTAGGGGTAAGCCCCTAGGCTAATAGTCATATTCGCCCCCTCGAAGGAGGGGGCTTTTTGTTTGGCTCTATTGGTTAATTGGGCCCAGACGTAATTTTGTTTCTTGGCCCTTAGGTACTAAGTCTATGTTTGAAGAGCAAGCGAATAGTTGGTCGTTAAAGATCTTGCTCGCTTAACTGTTCAAGCTCAGGAGGAAAGACGAATCCCCTCGGAGGAGGGGATGATAGATTTAATAGCCTAGGGCCTTGGCCCTAGGGGTGAAATTTATATCATATTGGCCTGTGGGTTGAAACCCACAGCAAAAAGGGAGGCCATGCTAGACCTAATGAAATAGGCCGAAGGTTAAAACCTTCAGCCCATATACGTAGAGGAAAACAGACAGTTCTAAAGCCAAAAGATTTAAATCAATGAGGGTTTTAACCCTCATTCTATAAAAATATTGCGAAGCAATAGCATCCTTGCTGTGGGTTTCAACCCACAGTATCGGCCTAGCGATGTGCAGCAGTGGCCCGTAGGGCCAGACCAAGCCGCCCTAGGCGGCGAAGGGCCGAGTGACCCGACCAAAGGGAGCCGACGCAGCAAAGCAAGTAATAGCGAGCTGCGGAACGTAGCGCCGCAAGGCGAAGCCGCAGCGGAGGCCCCAAAACAGTATCATTTTGAAAATAAGCTTAGAGAAAGCCTTTTAATTTGGAGCTATGCAAGTTTCTTTTTTGGCTAGGAGGGGCTTGATAGATGGCATAGTCGGGAGTGTTTTGGGTAATGATAGCGCCCATACCGATAATATTGTATTGGCCGATTTGGATATTTTGTTGGACAGCGGATTGGAGGCCGAGGAAAGAGCATTGGCCCACGACAACATTGCCTGCTAGGGTAGATCCGCTAAGGAGAGAGTGGGCTTGGATTTGGCAGTGGTGGCCTAGTCTGGCCCCGAAGAGGATACAATTATCGGCTAATTGGGTAAAGGGTTGGAGGACCGATCCTTCTCCGACAAAGACATTTTCGCCTAGTTGGAGATTGGGCCAGAAGTCGGCTTTAGAGGAGCAATAGCTGGCTAAAGTGTAGCCTTTTTCTTTAAAGTAGAGGAAGAGTCGTTTTCGTTCTTTGATATTGCCAACAGCGATAAATAGGGCGGTTGTTGTAGGGGGGTAGGACTGTTGGAGTTCTTCTAGGGGGATAATGGGGTAATCTGCTTTTGCCTTGGTTAGATATTTTTGTTCGATACAGTGGGCAATAGGCTGGTAGGGGCTATCTAGTTGGAAGACATAGGCGGCATAGGCGGCAAATCGGCCACATCCATAGATAATCAGCTGCATAAATAGGTGGGTTAAGTTTTAGAATAGGATTGGGGTGTTATAGAAAAAGGTCTAACCCCTCTCTGGGTTAGACCTTTAGTGTAAAGTAGGAATAAAAAAGATTAAGGGCGTTCTGGAACGCTTTCTTTTTCGGGTTTGATGGTCAGGATCAGTGCTTTTTCGATATCGGCATATTGGTTAATGGCCTTTTTGATATCCTCTGCTTTGAGTTCCTCGATCATTTTTTCTTTATTGAAAATGCTCAAGGGGTTTTCATTGAAGCGGTACTTATTGAGTAGTTGACCGAGCCAGAAGCGGTTCTCTTTAAGGTTAGTTTCTAGGCCGCGGCGTTTAGTTTCGCGGACCTTTTCGAGATTTTCCTCAGAGGGGCCATCTTTTTGGAGTTTGGCTACTTCTTCTTTAACGGCTTCTACAAGGACCTCCACATCTTCGGGGGCGCATTGGAAGAAGACAATAATTTGGCTACTTCCGTTGGGTTCGCGGCTCATGCCACCGCCGACGAATGGGCTATACACGCCACCTTTATCTTCGCGTAGGTTTTCGCGGACCATGATGCTAAGGACGCTAATAGCGGCATCTAATTTAAAGGCTTCTTGGGCAGACCATTCCACCTCTTGGGCGAAAGAGAGAATTACATTGGATTGAGGGGCGAGGCCTTTTTTAAGGTTTTTGGTCATTCCTTCTGTGGGGAATTTCACCTCAGGATCGCGATAATTCTCTTTGCGGTTTGTGCTAGGGAGGCTAGCGATATATTGCTCCACCTGTCCTTTAATGTCTTCGGGTTTAAAGTTACCGACGAGGACAAAAGTAAAATCGCTAAAATCGGCAAAGCGCTCCTTATAAATCTCGTGTGCGCGTTTCATATCGATGCTGCGGATTTGCTCCTCAGAAAGGATACCTTGGCGGCGCGGGTGATTTTGGCTAAGGGCTTTTTGGTATTCGTTGAAGAAATACTGTTGAGGGTTAGAGAGGGCATTGCGGCTTTGTTCTACAGCTTCTTCGAGGAAAGCTTTATAGGCTTTTTCATCTAGGCGGCTTTGCGTAGCGTAGAGATAAAGCAATTTGAGCATAGTTTCGAAATCGGCGGTAGAAGAGCGGCCAGAGAAGCCCTCGCTAAGTTCGCTGATATAGGGGCTAAGGCTTACCGTTTTGGCGGTCAATTTTTTCTCTAGGGCGATGCGGTCAAATTGGCCAACGCCAGAGCGGTCTACCAATTCGGCGGCGCTAGAGGCGCTAAGGAAATCCTTGAGGTCATAGATAGAGTGTCCACCAGGGCTATAAGCTTGCAGCATAATTTGGTCGCCTTCAAAGTCGGTAGGTTTCAAGATCACTTTGGCCCCGTTAGAGAGGGTCCATTCTGTGATATTGAGTTCTTTTTCGGTTACTTCTTTTTGGGTGGTCACCTTACCTGCGGTGGGGACTTTTTCGAGCAGAGGTAGATCGAGGAATTTATCCTTATAGGCTTCTACTTCAATCTTTTCGCTTTCGGCTAGAAGTTCGCGGATGCGGTCTTCAGTAGGGATTTTGAGGCCTTCTTTTTCGGGGGCAGTAAGGATAGCCGTACGGTTTTCCTTAGTGATCCAAGCTTTGGGCAGGGCGTTCATTTCCTTGAGCTTAATGCTAGGGAGAAACTCCTTAACCAATTGTAGTTCCTTTTCGATGCCGAATAGGGGGGCATCTTGGAGGAAGTGGCTCACGCATTCGCCAGCGATAGAGGCAGAGGTCACCTTATCGCGTTTGCGGTAGGCTTGTTCTACATAATTGAGATATTCGGCTTTAGCGCGTTCTAGTTCTGTATCGGTAAAGCCGTGTTCTAGTACGCGTTTTTGTTCGCGTAGGACCAGGGTGATAGCCTCTTCGATACTATTTTCTTTGGCGCCAGCTTGGATAAAGTAGGCATCGCAATTACGCACATAATTTCCGTAGCCAGATCCTGCGTAGAGGAAGGGGGCTTTGGGGTCTTGGCTTAGCTCATCGTAGCGAGCATTAAGCATGATATTATAGAGTTGGTGCGTAATAGAGGTCCGGAAATCATCCAGTGTTTTGATGCTTTTTGGGGCATGTTTGTGGATCATTTGGAAGCTTACGTTAGTGGCTTCTTTATCGGTAGCTACAGCGACGAAAGTTTCTTTATGTCCGGGGACCTCGAAGAGTTTTTTTGCTTTAGGTTTTTCGGGATTCTCCATTTTGGAGAAATTCGTTTTGATTTTGGCTTCGATCTCGTCAAGGTCAATATCGCCAACAACGATAAGCGCCATAAGGTCGGGGCGGTACCAATCTTTGTAGAAGGTTGTGAGCCGCTCATAGGGAGCGTTTTGGATCACGTCCGTTGTTCCGATAGGCAGACGATCGGCATAGCGAGAGTTGTAGAATAGTTTGGGCCAGTAGACTTGACGCATACGTTCGTTGGCGCCAAGGCGGGTTCTCCATTCAGAGAGGATAACCCCTCTTTCTTTATCAATTTCTTCTTCTTCGAAAGAAACGGCAGAGGCCCAATCTTGCATAACGACTAGTCCTTTATCTACAAGGCCTTCCTTATCGGTAGGTAATTGGAGCATATAGACTGTTTCATCGAAAGAGGTATAGGCGTTAAGGTCGGCGCCGAAGCGCACCCCTGTTTTTTCGAGGAAGTCGACCAATTCATTCTTTTTAAAATTGGCGGTACCGTTAAAGCACATATGTTCTACAAAGTGGGCTAGGCCTCTTTGGCTCTCTTCCTCTTGCATAGAGCCTGCATCAATAGCTAGGCGCAGTTCGATGCGGTTTTCGGGTTTAGCATTTTTACGGAGGTAGTAGCGCATACCATTTTCGAGCTGGCCGGTACGGATACTTTCGTCAAAGGGAAGGGCTGCTTCCATACCACTTGCTTTTTCTTCAACAGTAGTGGTATTAGCAGAGATACCGCCCAGTCCGCTCAAGGGAGAGCTTGTATCTTTGGCTGGGCTATTTTGTTGCTCGTCATTAGAGGAGAGACCACCTTTTACTTTAGTAGAAGTTTTGCAGGCGGCTACTCCCATGAGCAACAAGCCTAGGGCAAAGGCCCATTGCTTTAGCTTCATCATGAGATATATCGATTAAGAAATGAAATGTATGTATTTAATGGTTGTATTTTACTGTACGTTCTAAGCAAAAATAAAATTTGAAATTAGAAACTGAATTTTTTTCGACTGATATGCCTTTATAGGCCATAAAAACAGTTAAATTTAGTTTTTGCTATTTTGTATTAAGGCCTCTAATGAATTAACTGTCCTTTGTTTGAGTGCTGAGGGGGGGCTGCGCTGTGCTAATTCTTAATTTACCTCAGTGCTGCTATGCTGTCAAAAAATGCTTGGAAACAGCCCAAAATTATTATTTAGGCGTTTTAAGAGCGTCATTTTTTAATGAGTTTGAGTGGACTGAAGTATTTTTATATTGTTTTCAACAGATAAAGGACGAAGAGTGGGGGACGATAATCCTTTAATTTTTATGAGTTACCATCAAGGATTTTTCTTTTTGTGCAAAACACTTTGATTTAGATTATTGATAATGAGTGTTTTGAGACTATAGAGGCTAGAGAGAAGAGAAAGGAGTAATTTTTTTTGAATTTTGAGGTAACAAAAACCAAAATTTTGGCATAAATGTCTAAAGATCTAAGTTTAGAGAACACACTTGAGGAGATTCGGCTTGGGAACAACAGAGTAATCAAGCAGGTCTATCAGGATAATAGAGCCGGATTTATTTCTTGGGCTTGTAAGCATTTTCAACAAAGCGAAGAGCAGGTAAATGAGCTTTATCATGAGTCTTTTCTCGTTTTTGTAGATAATCTACGCAAAGGCAAATTAACCACTTTGAATTGTAAAATAAGTACTTATCTGGCAGGGGTTTCTAAGCTCCTTCGGAAGGAAGAATTTCGCAATAAGAAGAGAGAAAAATCATCAACAAAAGATGAAGTTTTCTGGGAAAAAAATGAGGCTATTGTTGTCGATACTTCTGTCTTGGACCATTATGAGGATGAGCATCGTAAAAAAGCGGTAAGGAGTTTACTTAAAAAAATTAGTCCTTCTTGCCAGAAGTTGCTTGCCCTTATTTTTTATAAAAACTATCAGCTTCCTGAAATTGTGGAAATTATGGAATACTCTGATGAGCGTGTAGCGCGCAAACGAAAATCTGTTTGCTTGAAGCAGCTTAGGGAGATTGCCAGAACATTTGAGGATAAGCTTCACTAGCTGCTAGCCCCCCTAATGCTAGTAGAAAAAATTTCCCCAAAATGATCACAGAAGAAAGAAAGTTAGAGTTACTAGAAAAAATGGCGCTTAAACATGCCATGAGTAGTCAAGAGCGTGAATTAGCTCACCAGTTAACAAAAACAGAATTTAGAGAGGAGTATGAAGACTATAAAATGCTCTTTCAAGGATTAGATGGTTTAGCCGCAGAGAGTCTTATTGCCGATATGAAAAAATGGGATGAAGAGGCGCCCAAAGTAGTGTTGAATACATCTGCTAAAACAGTTCGCTTCTTGTCTAATTTTAGGCTTTGGCATGCTGCTGCAAGTATATTCTTAGTTTTTGGCTTAGGTTATGGTATGCATCAATTATTTCCTTCAGAGGACCGATATTTCTCTGCATTAGAGGCTGTTCCTTTGTATACTGTAACTCGGGGTGATGCTGTAGACGTTAATCAGACTTTTGTAGTTAATGAATATGCTAAAGGAAACTATAAACTCATTATGCAAGAAATGGGAGGATTTGCTTTAGAAGATTTACAAACGAAAGATGCCAAACTGCAATTGATTTTTTCTTTTAGTAGTCTCAAAACAGGCCAAGAATTGGAAAAGGCTGAGGCTTTGCTCCTCTCTTTTCCTGAAGATGAAGAGAAACCCCGTTTACATCAGCTAAAAGACTTCCAACTCTTTTTATTGAGTTATCGCTTGGGTAAGGAAGAGGTTATGGATCGTTTAGGCAAAAAAATATTGAGTAATCAACGGCATGAGCACTATCATCAAGTTAAAGAGTTCTATGAGAAAAAAGGTCTTGGGTTACCTCAATAAAAAGTGTTAGTGATGAATACACCTAAATAGAATTCAACTGGCTGGTCCTATCGTGGGGCTGGCCTTTTTTGTTGGGGCATATTGGCTTAGCGATGCGAAGGGGGGCGGCGAAGCCGCAGACCAAGGGCAGAACGAAGTGAAGCCCGCAGGGCCGAGCAGACCTGCGAGCCCCGAAGCGTAGCGGCGGCCGACCGAAGGGAGGGAAAGCCCCAAAAAATCTAAAAAATAAGTTTGTTTAACTTAGATAACAACCGTAAGTTAAGCAATAAAATTAGTTGCATATTATGGCCATTTTGTTAGAGTATAAAGGCTTGACGATTGATTTTCAGCAGGGAGAGGGCCCTGCTGTTCGGGCAGTAGACCAGCTGAGTTTTCAGTTGCGTTCTGGAGAGTTATTGGGAATTGTGGGGGAGTCGGGCTCTGGAAAATCTGTGAGTTGTTTAGCGGCTTTGCGACTTTTGGCTCGGCCAGCAGCGCAGTATATTTCAGGGCAAATTATTTATCGAAAAGGGGAGCAGGAGTTGGACCTATTGCAGCTTAAGGATGCAGATATGCGCAAAGTGAGGGGAAAGGAAATTGCAATGATTTTTCAGGAACCAATGAGTTCGCTTAATCCTGTATTGTCTTGTGGTGAGCAGCTAGTAGAAGCGATTCCTAGAGAAGAAAAAAAGAATCCTCAGCAAGCGAAGGCTAGAGCTTTGGCTTTGTTAGAAAAGGTGCGTTTAGCGGATAGCGAGCGTATTTTTTCGGCTTATCCACATCAGCTTTCTGGTGGTCAAAAGCAGCGAGTGATGATTGCGATGGCCTTAGCTGGCCGGCCTAAAATATTGATTGCAGATGAACCGACTACGGCCCTAGATGTATCCGTGCAAAAGTCTATTCTCGAACTTATTAAGCAGTTGCAAAAGGAGCTAGATATGGCGGTGATTTTTGTAACGCATGATTTGGCCGTATTAGCAGAAATTGCGGATCGGGTTTTGGTGATGTATCAGGCAAAACGAATGGAAGAGGGGCCTATTGAGGAAATTTACCAGTCTCCCAAATCGCCATATACTCGAAGTTTACTGGCCTGTCATCCCCCCTTAGATACTTGGCTTAATCGCTTGCCCACAGTGCCTGATTTTATGGGAGATGCGCCCAAGTATAGCTCGGCCCAAGCTGCCCGAAAGGCTTTGGCTAAGCCTGTACCTGTTTATCAGCCGCCAGAAGGAAAGCCGCTTTTGGAGGTGGAGAACCTAAGCACCTATTTTCCTAAAGAGCGGAATTTTTTTGGGCAGCCAAAGAGCTATCTCAAGGCGGTAGATGGCGTTTCTTTTTCGCTTTATCCTGGAGAGGTTTTAGGCCTAGTTGGGGAGTCGGGCTCAGGCAAAACTACTTTGGGGCGTAGCTTATTGCGATTACAAGCTTGTCAAGCGGACAAACTCTGTTTTGATGGGCATGACCTACTAAATCTATCGCCTCAAAAGTTGCGTAAACTTCGACCGCAAATGCAAATTATTTTTCAAGATCCTTTGGCAGCACTTAATCCTAGGCAAAAAATAGGACAGGCTATTGAAGAGCCCATGCGATTACATGGTATTTTGCCCTCAAAGTTGGAACGTCGAAAACGAGTAGAAGAATTACTAGAACAAGTCGGTTTATCTGCCGATCAATACAGTCGCTATCCTCATGAGTTTTCTGGTGGGCAACGACAGCGAATTTGTATTGCCAGAGCCTTGGCCTTGCGTCCCCGCCTCATCGTTTGTGATGAGTCCGTTTCGGCTTTGGATGTATCGGTTCAAGCTCAGGTCCTTAATTTATTACTCGACCTCAAAGAACAGTATGGACTAAGCTATATCTTTATTTCCCACGATCTTTCGGTGGTCAAATTTATGGCCGATCGCCTTATCGTAATGCAAAATGGCCAGATTGTAGAGAGAGGTAGCAGTCAACAAATTTATGAAACCCCCAAAGAAGTTTATACACAAGAACTCATTGCCGCCATTCCAAAAGGCTAGCTAAATTTTAAAAAATGATTGAACTGATCGCTCAGCCACCTTACCCACCTAATGCAGTAAAGTCTAAATGTAATAATTGGGCCTACGATTTAAGTGAGGATGAACACTGGCAGATTGCAGACGAGTTTATTGATGCCCATTCTGGCCTTTGCGTTCTTGTACTAGCGGGCCTTAGTCGTCCCTTACCCACCAAGATTTATCTCATAAACCCCAACCCAATAGAATTGCTTCAGGCCGAAGACTGGCGCCCTTTGTTTGATTATGAAGCTAAGGAAATGCAAGATCCCAAAGGACAGTTCATTTTGAAAATTCAACGAATTTGGTCCCAAGATGGAGATTATTATAAAGAAGAACTCTTCGAATTGCCCGAAAAAAAGCTGCTGACGCAACGAAAACGCTTAGCTTTTGAAGAGAAACAAGCCGAAAGCTTACTCCTCAAACAACTGCGTAAGGTACGCCTACAAAAAGAGTCCCTCAGAAAACTCAATCTAGATGAACTTTGGCAAAAACAACAAGCCAAAATAGCGCAGACTCCCGAGTTGTTGTTGCTGAGCTATGTAGACGAAGCTAATGCCATTTTTCGACTCTGGGCTAAAAAAGGCGAACTACAACTGCATGATGAAGAGGGACAAACTATCCAAGAATTTGAAAACTTGACCGACTTTTGGTGGTTCTGGAACGCCGCAGGCCTCTTTTTCCTCTATTATCGCCCCTGCCATCATTGCCTAGATTATATCGAACGTCCACTGCCTTTGAGCAAATGGATCGTTGAATTAGGGAACCAACTCCGCCGCAGCCAAAGCTTACACAGTAGCGACTATTTTCTCCTTCAACAATGGGAAAATCTCTGCTATGATCCCATCTTATCCCCCAATTGCTTTGAACAATTTTGCCCAACTTGCGGAAGCGAAATGCCCTATAATCCCCGATACCCCAAAAGAATTTGCGAAAAATGCCAAACTAAAGCCAAAAACGAATTTGGCCAATCCCTTCGCTTCTATAACCAAGGCCTAACAGGCGGCTTACTCCTAGAAACCCTGAGCGAAACAGGAGAAGTGCTAAACAGAGACCAAGGCCGAAGCCAATATCACTGCTATATCAATAACCAACTTTGCCTGCTACATGAAGGTCGATTTGGTGGACTCATTGTACGCCTGCTCGATTAAATTATTCCCTTTTTGGGGCCCGCGGCCGGCTAGGCTTTGCCTAGGTCGGCCGCCGCTATGCTGCGCGGCTCGCAGGTCTGCTCGGCCCTGCGCGGGCTTCGCCCGCTGGGTCTGGCCTACGGCCACCGCTGCGCAGCGCTGGGCCAAATAACGCCCAGCCGAAATAGAAAATTCAAGCAAAGGCCTAAAAAAATTAGGTAGAATCAAAAAACAATTAATATATTGCCGACCGCAGTTAACTGACTGATAATAAAAAAGTTATGCCACCTGTGTAATTAATTGAGAATTAATAAATTAGCAAGCATTGAAGAGCTATATCGTCTTTCTAAGAGGAATCAATGTCGGCGGCAAACGCAAACTTCCAATGAAGTTGCTCCAAAGCTGGTTAGCCGAAATCGGAAAATATGAAGCCGTCAAAAGCTATTTGCAAACCGGAAATATTTTGCTCAAAACTGAAGCAAAATCACCCCAAGCACTAGAAACCGAACTAGAAGAATTGCTCCAAAGCAAAATGCAAGACGCCCCCGCTGTTCTGGCCCGAACCGTAGAAGATTATATTTCTGCTATAGAAAATCGGCCATTTCAAGAACAGGCCTTAGAAAAATCTTATCTTTGTCTTCTCAAATCTGCTGATTATCAGGGGCAGCAACAGCCCGGCGATGAAGTAGAAGAATGGGAGTGGCGAAAAGGAATGTTATTTCTCTATTACCCCAATGGCTACGGCCGCTCAAAACGAGCCAACAACTATTGGGAACGACAACTGAAAATGCCCTGTAGTAGCCGCAACTATAAAACTTGTCTACATTTACTCGCCTTAGCCAAAAGCACTTATGTTGATTAGCAAACAAGAGTTGAGTTCTTCCCTTGGCGTCTGTAACTCAACCATTAGCAACTGGATTAGAACCGGATTATTGCCCGATTACCAAAAGGGCCAAGAAGGATATAGCCCCAGAACGATAGAGGAAATCATGAGCCAAATACAAGCCACAAACAAACTGAGAAGTAGAGTGAACCGCAGCCATAAACACGAATTGCAAATCGTAACCGGAACCCTAAGCTATGCTGAAAGTAAGCTTCTGGTCGAATGGCTACTCCAACTCTCCGAACGCCATCAGCTTTCGGTGGATGCCCTCATGTGCTGCCTCTCGCTCAAAGCCCTAGATGATGCCGAACTGATCGAAATGGATTGGGCCAATAGCCAACTCTACTCTACCTCAGAAGAGTTTACCCACTTTCTACAAACTTGGCTAGACGAACAAACCCTGCCCAAAAATTTAGCCCCCCTCCAAAGAGATCTACTCGGCCTTAGTGTGCCCGAAAAAGAACCCGACTTTATGGGGGTGATCTACGAATCTATGCGCAGCCTAAGCGAAAAAGCAAAGTTGGGCGCTTTTTTTACTCCCCCCGAATTAGTAGAGGATATCGTGCTGCCCGCTAGCGCTAGCGTCCTCGACCCCTGTAGCGGAACAGGAACTATTTTACTGCATGTGCTGGACCGTGCTCATGCTCCTTCCCTTATCCACCTCCGTGATGTAGATAGCCTCGCACTCCGCATCGCTAAGGTGAATTTTGCCCTCTTTTTTCAACGAATTGACGACTTAGTCCATACCGAAGTAATGGATGTTCTAGAAGAACAACCCCAAGAACGCTTCGACTATATTATTACGAACCCACCCTGGGGCGCCAAATTGGATAAAAAACGCAAGAAGGAATTGCGCAAAACTTATCCCGAACTCAAAAGCCCAGAGTCTTTCAGTATCGCCCTTTTTAACGCCTTACGCAAGCTCAAAAGAGGAAGCCAACCCGGCATCCGCCAAGATAGCCGCCTGATTTTTATCTTACCCGAATCACTACTCTATGTAGATGCCCATAAAGGCATCCGCGAAATCCTCTTCGAACGCCAATACAAAATTGCAATTCGCTTTTTTGGTAAAGCCTTTAAAGGGGTTATGTCTAGCGTGATTCGCCTAGAACTCCAAAGAGGAAACCGCCAACTCCAACTCGAAAGAGAGGGCCAGTCTATGGATATCCCCTTTGAACTCCTCGCCCAAAATTATTTCCGCCCACCAGCCCTAGAAACTAAGGCAGAACTCCAAATTCTTCAAAAGATTTTGGACCGCCCGTTCTTTACGCTGGCCCAAGGCGATAGCACTTTTGGCTTGGGAATCGTTACCGGAAATAATAAGGCCCACCTTCAAAATGAACCTGGCCCTGGCCTCGAACCCATTTATACCGGCAAAGAATTACAACCCTTTGCCTTTGATGCCCCCCGCAAGTTCATCCGCTTTGAACCCGCAAAATTGCAGCAGGTGGCCCCCCTTCAACTATACCGCCAACCCAAAATTTGCTACCGCTTTATTTCTAAAGAACTTAAGGTTGTAGCCGATTTTAAAGGGAGCTTGCTCCTCAATAGTATCAATTTTATTGTGCCCGATCGCCGCCTGTCTATTAAGGCCCTTTGCGCATTTCTCAACTCGCCTGTGGCTAGTTTTCTCTATCAACGACTCTTTAATTCTATCAAGGTTTTACGTCGCCAAATAGAACATTTTCCTATCCCACAAGCATTCAAAGAGTATAGCCCCGCCCTAGAAAATCTACACGATTGGCAGGTGGAAGGCAATGAAGGCCGCTGGGAATTACATGTACTCACCGCCAAAATGTATGGCCTAGATGACCTAGAAACAGAGGTCCTCTGGAAAACTATGGGCGGAGAAGATCTTTAAGCTTTTTTGGGGCTGCCCCTTCCGCCGAGTTGAAAGCCAGCGCAAAGCGGTATCGCTTTGCGAAGCAATACAAAATGAGGGCTAAACCCCTCATGAGTTATCGGTCGGGTCGGGCTGTGTCGCAGCTCGCTGATCGCTCGGCCCTGCGGCGCTTGCAGCGCCTGGGTCTGCCGCCTGCGGCGGCCCTGCTGTCCATCCCTCAGCCTGCGGCGGCTTCGCCGCCTGTAGGACCTAAAAAGGGCCTCGCTAGATCTAGCGAGGCCCTTTGCTATTTCGGCCTTTGGCCTTATCGGCGGTTGTTATATTGCCTTTTGTTGTTATAGTTATTGTTCTTCTTATAATAATTATTGCGGCGATACTTCGGCTTGAGGAAATCCAAATAGGTTTTGGGCGAAATACTGAGTTTTCCCTCACTTAGTCGATCTAACTCCTCAGCAATGAGCTCATTGGTGGCATGTCCTTGATTGAATTTATTGTAGGCCTGCTTCATAAAAGCCGCAATAATTCGGGTAAACTCTGCTTTTTTCTCTTCATCCTCCATCGCTATGGCTTTCTCAATCATTTGAGGAATGCCGCGGCCATATTGACGATAGCGGAGGTTACTCTCTGGATAGGGGATAGGATCGGGTTTGATCTTTTCCTTTTTGCGCGGAACCTCTTCAGGAATATTGACATCTAGCTCATAGTTGCAAATTTGTAGAATATGCGACCAAATTTTGATGCGATAATCATCAGTACTTCTTTGTGGATCGGGATACATATTGATAATGAGTTTAACAATATGCTCAATAGCGGCCTGTCTCTCTTCCGCATCTTCAATAGCTTTGGCGTAGAGAATCATGGCTTGCATATTTCGGCCAAATTCACGAACAAGGATAGGATCTTTTTCGGTATGATAAGTAGAATGATGTTGCATAAATAGTGTTGTGTGAACAAACGAAAGCAAGGGACCAAATAGGTCCTTTGCAGTAGAATGGGGCGGCGAAGCCGCCACGGCCTTAGGCCGAATGGACTAGCGATCTGCAGCAGGGCCGCCATAGGCGGCAGACCTAGGCAGCTTTGCTGCCGCAGGGCCGAGCGAATAGCGAGCTGCGAAAGGTAGCGCCCGCAGCCCCTCTGATAAGGGCTGCGGGAGGCCCCAAAAAATGGAACTATTCTACAGTAACAGATTTTGCAAGGTTGCGGGGCTGGTCTACATTACAATCGCGCAAAATGGCAATATGATAAGCCAACAATTGGAGTGGAATTACAGAAAGCAGGGGAGATAGGGGCTCCTCGGTATCTGGAATTTCAATGGCATAATCGACCAATTTCTCAATGGCTTGATCACCTTCTTTGATAATGGCGATGACTTTCCCTTTGCGGGCCTTAACCTCTTGGATATTGCTAATGACCTTTTCGCGGGTGCTGTCATTGGAAGCCACCACAATTACGGGCATATTTTCATCGATTAGGGCGATAGGACCGTGCTTCATTTCGGCAGCGGGATAGCCCTCAGCGTGAATATAAGAAATTTCTTTGAGTTTGAGAGCGCCTTCTAGGGCCACGGGGAAATTGTAGCCACGACCTAGATAAAGGGCGTTATTGGCATCTTTAATTTCTTGGGCCACATATTTGATTTTGGCGTCATTTTGTAGCAGGCTTTCCACTTTAGCGGGGATATTTTCCAGTTCATTGAGCAGTTGGAAAAAGTAAGAGCTAGAGATCGTCCCCTTCTTACGGGCCAATTGGAGGGCCATCAGCGTAAGCAATACGAGTTGGCCCGTAAAAGCTTTGGTAGAGGCCACGCCGATTTCTGGACCAGCATGGATATAAGAGCCGGCATCTGTCATTCGTGCAATCGAAGAGCCCACCACATTACAAATACCGTAGAGCAGGGCATCGCGATCGCGGGCCAATTCTAGAGCGGCAATAGTATCGGCAGTTTCTCCAGATTGAGAAATGGCCAAAACGATATCTGTATTTTTGATAATGGGGTTGCGGTAGCGGAACTCCGAGGCGTATTCTACCTCAGTGGGAATTCGGGCCAAGTCTTCAAAAAGATGTTCGCCAATCAGGCCAGCAATCCAAGAAGTACCACAGGCGGCAATAATAATGCGATCGGCATTGATAAAGCGATTTTCAAATTCGCTGATTCCGCCCAAAGTAATAATGCCTTGTTTGGCATTGATGCGGCCGCGCATAGCGTCGGCAATAGTTTTGGGTTGTTGGTAAATCTCTTTGAGCATATAGTGGTCAAAACCGCCCTTCTCGATGGTATCAATTTCCATTTCGAGATATTGGATAAAAGGCGTTTGGATTTCGTTGCCAATTGTTTTGATCACAAACTCGCCATTATCACGAGCAATGAGAATTTCCTCATCATTAAGGTAGACCACATTCTTGGTATATTCTACAATAGGAGAGGCATCAGAGGCGATAAAAAACTCTCCAGATTCGCCTAATCCGAGAACCATAGGGCTGCCTTTTCGGGCCGCAATAATGCGGTCGGGAGCCGTTTTATCAATAATGACGATAGCATAGGCGCCAATAACTCGGCTAAGAGACATTCGTACAGCTTCTTCAATAGAAACAGCTTCTTTTTTCTGAATCTCTTCGATCAGGTGAATAAGAATCTCCGTATCTGTTTCAGATTCAAACTCGTGTCCTTCTCGCTCTAGCGCAAGGCGGAGACTATCGTAGTTTTCAATAATACCGTTGTGAATGATGGCCAATTGTTTGTTGCCAGAAACATGAGGGTGAGCATTGATATGATTCGGCGCACCATGTGTAGCCCAACGCGTATGTCCAATACCAATATTTGCCTTGGTATTTTTTCCTTGGGTAAAATCAAGCAGTTCTTTGACCTTTCCCTGCCGTTTATAAACCTTAATATCGGTTTCCCCTTCTTCAGGATTAAAAAGAGCAACGCCAGCGCTATCATAGCCACGATATTCTAGACGTTGGAGCCCTTTAATAAGGATAGGGAAAGCCTGACGCTCTCCAATGTAGGCAACAATTCCACACATAGTTTAATCGATTTTGGTGTAGGTTAAGAAGAGTTTGGCCTGAAGGCTGTTCGCCTGCCCATTTCCAATACGCATACGCTCTGTATCAGTAACTGCAGCTGTTTGAATATATACGGCTGCTTCTTCTGTCTCTTGATCAACAATACGTTGTAGGTATTCAGAAAGGTTCATCGCAAAATACGCTTGATTGTCATCATACTGTATGAGTCCCCCAAAAAGGCGGAAAGGATCGCTGGGATTGCGATTAACAGAGCTGGTTACATCATCAATAAGAAGGTAACCATCAGAGCTTGTTTTCTCTAAACAAAAAAGTTGATCTGGGGCTAAAAAGTTTCGATCTTGCTCTTCAGCTACTTGTATGACTAATTCCGCTTTGTTCACAATAATAGCGCCTAAGTTAGCCAAATGCGGGAAGGCAAGGCGTACGCCTACCCCATTCATTCCTTGTAGGTAAACGATACTGTCTGTACTATTATTTTGAAGAATTCCCGTATTGCTATAGTCATGGCTAATATTCAATACCGATTCTGCATCATCGTCCATTAGGTATTCATAGCTTTGAGCTACCCCCGCAGAGTCCGTGTAATAGAGCGTTAGTTTAGAATAAGCACTTTCTGATAGGAAACGAAGCATTGCAGATTGCTGCCCATTTGTTTTGGGGCGAATATAAACCCCCTTAAACGCTTCTTTAAATACACTGTTACTGCTGTAAATTGCCGAATCTGGCTGCATGAGATATTGGCCCAAAGAATCAGCCAAACGAATCCGAAGCTGAGGCGAACGAGCCGCATCATCTACACTAACAGGCTCGTTGACCTTGGGCGTAAAACTGAAGTCAGCCAATAAGTCACCCGTCAAAAAATTAACATCAGAAGCGTAACTTTCATCCGGATCAAGATCTTCCAATAAACGATAAACCTGCCATTCCTGAACACCCAATTGACTAATATTTCCCCCATAATGCCCAACTGAATCATAGGCCAAACTAAGCACTAAAGAATCAAAAATGGCATCGGGAAAACTCGCATTGCTGCTCGTTAAACGAAAATTAGCATAAATACCTGCAGTCGACTTTCCAAAAATAGGATCTACATAACTCCCACAAATCCAACGCGTCCGTGCCGAACTAATCAAAGGATCAGTCAATACCGTCTGCATATCTAAACTTAATGTATCGGTATACATAATATCAGCAGGATCTTGCTCTACCAAAGAAAGACCTAATTCACTAGGTTTGCTACAGGCAGCAATAAGAAGGAGGCTGCTCCAAAAAAAGAGGGTTCTAATTTGCATAAACATTTAGAGTACAAGGCCCATGTCGGGCGGTGATTCAATGCTAGAGAGGCCAAAGCCAGAAAGCGGTCACAAAGGTACAAAATAGTCTTTAGCTTTCTCTAGCTTTTATATAACTGGACGGCTTATTGCGATCAATTAACTGATTTTTAGGGGCTTTCCCTCCCTTCGGTCGGGCCGCTCCCCTACACAGCTCGCTCTTCGCTCGGCCCTGCGGCAGCAAAGCTGCCTTGGTCTGCCGCTGCGCGGCACTGTTGCGGGCAGCTAAGCCTGCGGCGGCTCCGCCGCCTGTAGAACGCCAAAAGGACCAGTTCCCCCTTAGCAACGCCCCCAAAACAAAAAGTGTGGGGCCAAAAACAAAAAAAGCGCTTATCAACATATTGATAAGCGCTTTTTATAAGTCGACTTGGCTCAAAGAAAATACTAAGCGTTCTCTTCTACCGGATTAAGCAATTCTTGGAAGAAATCCCATTGCTTGCCCCAAGCATCTGCATCTTTTTCTACCCCACAGCAAAAACTAGCTTTTCCACTTTCTGTCATCAAATCTTCAGGAGCAGTAAAGGCATCCGCATAAGCAATCGCTCCCGCATTAAGGTCCAACTGACCAGCAGGCATATAAGCCGCTTGCTCCGCCTCACTCAACTGATTGTCTGTAGCTACCTTTACAAATTGCTCCGATAGAGCCGTCTGTATCGTCTCATCTACAGGATAAGCCGAATAAACTAATTGGCTATCTTGGAAAATAGGCTCGTTCTTATAATGATTCTTAAGGTAAGAAGGCAACAAACTGCTCATCCAACCATGACAATGAATAAGGTCAGGTGCCCAACCAAATTTCTTTACCGTCTCAATTACTCCCTTACAAAAGAAGGTCATACGGCTCATGTTATCCTCAAAAGGCTGCTCGTCTTTGTCCAAAAACAATTGCTTGCGCTTGAAAAAGTCATCATTATCCAAAAAATATACCTGCATACGAGTACCAGGCAAAGAGGCTACTTTAATTAATAGAGGGTAGTCTTCATCACTGACGTTAATGTTCATGCCAGATAGACGGACCACCTCGTGCAAACGGTGGCGACGCTCGTTAATCAAACCATATCGAGGCATCAAGATGCGCAGTTCCGCACCCTGCTCCTGAATGTATTGAGTGTACTGACGAGCAATATCCGCAATCTCCGACGCAGTTGTGTAGGGCTTGAACGCCTGGCTCACAACCAAGATTCTTTTTTTATCAGCCATAGACCTTATATGTATATAGTTAAAAGAAAATTTTCTTTGAAATCGAGTTCAAAGCGTTTGCAAAATTACAAAAAAAAACCGACTTTTCCGAATTTATTAGCAGATTCCTATCCTTCAAGCGCTTTGTACATAGGAGTTTGTAAGTTTTTTAAGCAAGAGAATTATGCTGGTTTGTAAAAGTCGATCTGCCTTGCAAGCAGCTCTAAACAGTTGGAAGGCCGCAAATAAAAGTTGGGGCTTTGTTCCCACTATGGGCGCTCTGCACCAAGGACACCTTAGCCTGCTCCAACAAGCCAAAGAAGAACAAGACCTAACTATTTGTTCTATCTTTGTCAATCCCACCCAATTCAACGATCCAAAAGATCTAGAAGCTTATCCCCGCCCCATAGAAAAAGATATTGCCGCCCTAGAATCTATTGGTTGCGATCTCCTTTTTTTACCCCCTGTAGAAGAGGTCTATCCCAGCAATTGGCAAGCACCTGTCGTTCCCTTAGATGGCCTTGATCTACCCATGGAAGGCGCACAGCGCCCCGGCCACTTTAAAGGTGTGGTAGAAGTAGTCTACCGCCTACTAGAACTCTGCCAACCTAAAGCCCTCTATATGGGCCAAAAAGATTTTCAACAGTACGCTATTGTCGGCAAAATGATCAGAGAACTGCAATTGCCTGTAGATTTGCACTGTGCTCCTATTGTCCGCGAAAAAGATGGCCTAGCCATGAGCTCCCGAAATATACGCCTTAGCCCCCAAGGCCGAGCCCTCGCCCCAGCCCTTTACCAATCTCTACAAGCTATGCAATCCGCTAGCGAACAAGAAAATGAAGCCCAAAATCTGCTCCACCAAGCCCAAAAAAGCTTGCAAGCAGCAGGCATCCAAGAAATTGACTATTTCGAAATTGTAGATGGCTATAATTTGCAGCCCCTAAAGTCCCTAGAAAATACTAACTTTGCGGTGGCCTGCGCTACTATCCGTATTGATGGTGTGCGCCTGCTCGATAACCAAATTCTGAAGAAAATTTAATTTGTGGCCCAGCCACAAGGCAATTATTATAACTTATAGAGAAAATGAAATACAAAGCCCACCCATGGCATGGCATCTCTGCCGGTAAGAAAGCTCCCAAATTGGTTACCTGCTTTATCGAAGTAGTACCCGGAGACGAAATGAAGTATGAAGTAGATAAGGAAAGCGGCTATCTCATGATCGACCGCCCCAATAAGTTTTCTAATATTCTGCCCGCCCTATACGGCTTTATTCCTCAAACTTATTCTGCCGAAGCTTGCGCCAATTATTGCATGAAGCAATCTGGCCTAAGCAATATTGAAGGCGATGGCGATCCCATCGATATCGTGGTCCTCACTGACCGCAAAGTCCCTCATGGCGATCTCCTCCTAGAAGCTATTCCCGTAGGCGGTTTCCGCATGATTGACGGCGGCGAAGCCGATGACAAAATTGTTGCCGTCCTTAAAGGAGACTCTACTTATGGCGATATTAAGGAGATGAGCGATCTACCCGAAAAACTCATCAAACGCATCAAACATTATTTCCTCACCTATAAGGAGCATCCCGATACCCTGGGCAAACAAGCCCCTAAGGTGGAAATTACCCAGGAATATGGCCAAGAAGAAGCTTTTGAAGTGATCAAAGCCGGCCAAAAAGATTATCTCACGCACTATGGCCAAAAAGAAATGGCCTAAAATTAATAGCAGCATGCAAGATTTTTTTGTTCCAAATGATATCCTTCGCGTATTCAGAGGCCTCTACCCCAATGTAGACCTCTGCAAAGTGGAATGGAGCTGGGAAGTGCCTGGCAAAATCTATGAAGCCGATTTTGAACTTAATGGCCATGAATATGAGGTGGAAATTACTGTAACGGGCCACCACCTCCTTACCGAAATTGAAGGTCCCGAAGCACCAAAATCAATCTTGGATATCCTCGCCGAACTCTATCCAGAGCATAGCGTTGATGCCTGCACTTGGGTGCATTACAGCAATGGCGATCTTAGCTTTGAGTTTGAACTCACTTCTACCAAAAATGGTCGCGAGTTTGAAGTGCATCTCCGCGAAGATGGCCAGTTCCTACTCGAAGGAATCGACCTCTAAATTTTTTAGCCTCTTTTAGATGGATTTGGGGCCTGCGGCCAAGCCAGGCATTGCCTGGCTTGGCCGCCGCTATGCTGCGCCGCTCGCAAGCCTGCTCGGCCCTGCAGCCGCCTTCGGCGGCTTGGGTCTGGCCCTTCGGGCCACGGCTGCGCAGCGCTAGGCCAACAGCCGCTCGGCCTTTTCTTTTGCTAAAAGAGGCTATTTTTTACCCCAATTTTAGAATGTTTTGGACCAATTTTAGGTCAGACAGGCGGCGAAGCCGCCGCAGGCTTAGGGATGGATAGCAGTGGCCGCCGAAGGCGGCAGACCCAAGCTTTTTGAGCGCAGCGAAAAAGCCTGCAGGGCCGAGCAGACCTGCGAGCTGCGGCACAGCCCGACCCGAGCAAAGCGAAGGGGAAGCCCCAAAAAAATAGCCCCTTATATATATGTGTAGACTTAGCGGATTTTGGGATTTTTCTAGCCCTACTTATGACCCTCAGGCGGTCCTGCAAAAGATGCGAGATAGCTTGGAACATGGTGGTCCCGATTATGGCGGCGCTTTTTTAGATGCCGAAACAGGACTAGCCCTAGGCCATCGTCGCTTGTCTATTATTGATTTGAGCCCAGCAGGCAACCAGCCGCTATGTTATAAAGAGAAGGCCCTGATTTTTAATGGCGAGATTTATAATTATCAGGAAATTCGCAAGGAATTAGAGCTTTTGGGCCGTGCTTTTCAAACAGAATCGGATACAGAGGTGCTTTTTCAGGCCCTAGAAGAATGGGGAGAGGCAGCCGTAAACCGCTTTCATGGTATGTTTGCCTTTGCGGTTTGGGACAAGGTCAATAAGGAGCTATTAATTTGCCGAGATCGTTTGGGGGTAAAGCCGCTCTACTATTATTATCAAGATGGGCTCTTTTTGTTTGCCTCGGAGCTCAAAGCTTTCCATCAACATCCTCGTTTTCGCAAAGAAATTTCGCCTCAGGCGGTTTCGCTCTATTTGCAACAGGGCTATATTCCTGCGCCCTATTGCATTTTTAAGGGTTGCCAAAAGTTAAAAGGAGGACATTTTTTGAAGCTCAACCAAAAAGGCGAGCTGCAAACTTATCCGTATTGGTCTTTGGCCGAGCGCTATGCGGCGGCGGAAATTCCGGATGCCTCAGAAGCGGAACTCAAATCGGCTTTGGAGAAAGAGCTGCGAAAATCATTTGCTTTGCGGATGGTGGCTGATGTGCCCGTGGGCGTATTTTTGTCGGGTGGAGTAGATTCTTCGATTGTGGCGGCTTTGCTACAAGATCAATCGGCCCAACAGCTGCGCACGTTTACCATTGGTTTTAAGGATAAAGAATATAATGAGGCCAATCAGGCCAAGGCCGTGGCGGAGCATATTGGCAGCCAACATGAAGAGCTCTATTGTGGGCCAGAAGATTTTGAGCAATTGATTCCCAATTGGGCCGAACTATATGATGAACCTTTTGGCGATAGCTCAGGTATCCCCACTTATTTGGTGGCCCAAATGGCCAAGCAATCGGTCAAAGTGAGTCTTTCGGCTGATGGTGGCGATGAACTTTTTGGCGGCTACACTAAATATGAGATTTGCCAACGCTTTTATCCGAAAATAAAGAAATTGGGCCCAATTCGCCCTTTGGCAGCAGCATTAATGGGCCAAATTAACCCCTTTTGGTTAGAGCGCAATGCCAGTAAATTGCCCATTCTCAAAGGCTATAAAAATATTAGCAACAAATGGCCGAAATTGGTGGCCGCTTTGGGCGCCAAAGATCAAGAGGCTTTTTTCCATCAATCTTCCTCTTATATTTCGCCCGAAAAGCATCAGGCTTTATTTGGATCCCCCACGCCTCGCTATCAAGGAGAGCTCAAGCCTCAAGCGGGACGCTATATTGGGTATTTGGGCAGTTTAGATTTGCTCACTTACCTAGAAGGCGATATTATGGTTAAGGTGGATCGGGCAACCATGGCTGTAGCATTGGAGGGCCGAGAGCCTTTATTGGACCATCAACTACTCGATTTTGCGCTTTCTTTGCCCGATGAGCTGAAAATTCGTTCGGGCCAAGGAAAATATTTGTTGCGACAGCTTTTGTATGATTATGTCCCCAAAGAGTTAATTGAACGCCCCAAGCAGGGATTTTCTATCCCCATTGAGCAATGGCTGCGCGGCTTACTCCGCCCCGATCTAGAGGCTTTGGCCCAAGATAAAGCCTTTGCCGATTGCTTTGGGCTGCAACAAACGGTCTTACAACATATTTTGCGGCAGTTTTTAGACCGCAAAGCTTATATCAACCCTCATTTCATCTGGTTCTTGTATGTGCTTCGGCAATGGTACAAGCGCTGGTTCTAAATTATTACTACAATGATTGATTATCATAAAATTGGCGAGCGCTTGCTTTTGATTGCAGGCCCTTGCGTGATCGAATCTAAAGAATTACTGCAGGAAGTAGCCACAGAGTTGGTTCGCTTGCAAGAGAAATATCCCGTACAAATTGTCTTTAAGGCTTCTTTTGATAAGGCCAATCGCAGCTCAATTGGCTCTTTTCGTGGCCCAGGCCTAGAAAAAGGCTTGCAGATGCTAGCCGAAATCAAAGAGGAGTTTGGTCTGCCCCTCCTTAGCGATATTCATTTGCCTAGCCAAGCTGCTCCCGCTGCGGAAGTACTCGACATTTTGCAAATTCCGGCTTTCCTCTGCCGCCAAACCGATTTGTTGGTTGCCGCCGCCGAAACCAATAAAATTGTCAATGTCAAAAAGGCTCAGTTTCTTTCTGGTCCCGATATGAAACATGTGCTCGGCAAACTAGAGGCTGCTGGCAATAAACAGTTGTTGCTAACGGAGCGAGGAACTTCTTTTGGCTACAATAATTTGGTGGTGGATTATACCGGCATCTTAGAAATGCAAGATTTAGGCTATCCCGTGGTCATGGATGCCACCCATTCGGTTCAAAAACCTGGCGCAGCTAATGGCAAAAGTGGCGGAAATGGCGCTTATGCTCCCTATATGGCCAAGGCTGCAGCCGCTATTGGGGTCGGCGCTTTTTTCATCGAAACCCATCCCAATCCTAGCCAAGCCTTATCCGATGGGCCCAATATGGTCCCTCTAGCTGAGCTAGAAACGCTTTTGCAGCAACTTTTGGCTTTGCATCAACTCGTGCAAACTTTTTAAAGTCATCTATATAATAGAGTAGGAGAGGGGCAAATGCTCCTCTTTTTCTATTTGGGGCCTTGGCCTCGCTACGCTCGTCGGCGCTACGTTTATTCCCTTCGGTCATCGAACTGCGGTCTAAAGACCTTGTTGTCGCAGCTCGCTGTTGTTTTGGGGCCTCCTGCCTGCGGCAGGCGCTACGTTTCGCAGCTCGCAGGTCTGCTCGGCCCTGCGGCGCTTGCAGCGCCTTGGTCTGGCCTAACGGCCACTGCTATCCATCCCTAAGCCTGCGGCGGCTTCGCCGCCTGTCTACCGCAAAATAAGTTAATCTTCGCCTACTCAAATCGCAATGACTTGATAATAAGTGGCTAAAGGACCAAAGTAAACTAAAAGGAAACTTATTGTTAAAATAAAGAGAGTAAAATTTGGAAAATCCTGATTGAATTTGCAACTTTCAATAGCCGAAAGGCCGTAAAAGGAAGCAAAAGAAGTTGGTTTCAAAAGGGAGCCACCTTTTTCATTATAAACTTTGAAAA
Source organism: Saprospira sp. CCB-QB6 (assembly GCF_028464065.1). NCBI lineage: Bacteria > Pseudomonadati > Bacteroidota > Saprospiria > Saprospirales > Saprospiraceae > Saprospira > Saprospira sp. CCB-QB6. Next base: position 2,248,419 of record NZ_CP116808.1, read on the forward strand.
TAGAAACGCCTATGGATATCAGATCGCAATCAATTCACTTTGATGCAGACGTCAAGTTGTTAGACTTTATTGACAAAAAGGTAGGCAAATTGAGTACGTTTTTGGACCGTATCGTCAGTGCTGATGTTATCATGAAGCTCGAAAAAACGGGACAAGTTCAGGATAAGGTCGTTGAGATTAAATTAAATGTACCTGGAAACATACTTTTAGCTAAAGAAACTTGCAAAAGTTTTGAAGAAGCTATAGATTTGTGCGCCGAATCGCTAAGGCGTCAGCTGTTGAAGTATAAAGGCAAGGTTTTAGACCGCCACTAAAAAAAACTTCACTTTTTTTTTGAAAAAGTTTTGAAATACAAAAATAGCTGCTATATTTGCATGCGCTTCTGAGGGAGTGCTGCTTTAAAAAAAAGCGACAAGAAAAAAAGTTTCTTGATAAATTTTGATACTTAAGTTTTTTAACTTATATTTGCATCTCGAAAAGAAGCCGGCATAGCTCAGTTGGCCAGAGCACGTGATTTGTAATCTCGGGGTCGTGGGTTCGAATCCCTCTGCCGGCTCCATTTTTTCTTTTCAAGATGTTTGGGGATGCGCCGAAGTTGGAGAGTCGGGGCAGACTGTAAATCTGTTGCTTATAGCTGAGGGGGTTCGAGTCCCTCCATCCCCACAGATTTTAATGATTACACAGTATCAAGCGGGAGTAGCTCAGTTGGTAGAGCATTAGCCTTCCAAGCTAACGGTCGCGGGTTCGAGTCTCGTCTCCCGCTCTACAGACGAAAAGGGAGTTAGTTCCCTTTTTGTCTTTTTTATGACAAGCCAACGTAGCTCAGGGGTAGAGCACTTCCTTGGTAAGGAAGAGGTCGTGAGTTCAAATCTCATCGTTGGCTCCAGTCTCTGTGTAAATAACGCGGTTGGGGGTGTATTTAATTCATCTTAGCCGAGTTTACGAGTAAGTTATATATTTATAAAATCATTTAACACCTATTTAAACAATGGCTAAGGATACGTTTGTTCGCACCAAGCCCCACGTGAATATTGGTACTATCGGACACGTGGATCACGGTAAAACTACTCTTACTGCTGCAATTACCACTGTTTTGTCTGACAAAGGTACTGCAGAGAAGAAAGACTACTCTTCTATTGACTCAGCTCCTGAGGAAAAAGAGCGTGGTATTACTATTAACACTGCTCACGTAGAGTATGAAACTGACAACCGTCACTACGCTCACGTAGACTGTCCCGGTCACGCCGACTATGTGAAAAACATGGTTACTGGTGCTGCCCAAATGGACGGTGCTATCCTAGTAGTAGCTGCTACTGATGGTCCTATGCCTCAAACTCGCGAGCACATCTTGTTGGCTCGTCAGGTAGGTGTACCTCAGATCGTAGTTTTCATGAACAAGGTTGACCTTGTTGATGATGAGGAAATGCTAGAATTAGTAGAAATGGAAGTTCGCGAATTGTTGAGCTCATATGAGTTTGATGGCGATAACATTTCTGTTATTCAAGGTTCTGCTTTGAAAGCTCTTGAGGGAGATGCTGAAGGCGTTGCTGCTATCGAAGCTTTGATGGCTGCTGTTGATGCTGAAATTCCTGAGCCCGAGCGTGCTGTAGATAAGCCTTTCTTGATGCCTATCGAGGATGTATTCTCTATCACAGGTCGTGGAACTGTTGCTACTGGTCGTATTGAGCGCGGTGTAGTAAACGTTGGTGAAGCTGTAGAAATCATCGGTCTACAAGAAGAAAAATTGACTTCTACTGTAACTGGAGTAGAGATGTTCCGTAAGATCCTAGATCGCGGTGAAGCTGGTGATAACGCTGGTATCCTTCTCCGTGGTGTAGATAAAAAAGCGCTTAAGCGTGGTATGGTTATCTGTAAGCCTGGTTCTGTAACTCCTCACACTAAGTTCAAATGTGAAGTATACGTACTTTCTAAGGACGAGGGTGGACGTCACAAGCCTTTCTTCAACGGATACCGTCCTCAGTTCTACTTCCGCACGACTGACGTTACTGGATCTATCTCTCTTCCTGAGAACGTAGAAATGGTAATGCCTGGTGATAACTTGACACTAACTGTTGAGTTGATTGCTCCTATCGCTATGGAAAAAGGTCTTCGTTTCGCTATCCGTGAAGGTGGACGTACTGTAGGTGCTGGTCAGGTTACTGAAATCATCGAGTAAGAATAACTTACTTTGAATATACAAAGTTGGGTGCTAAAAGCACCCAACTTTTATACACGGGTGTGGCTCAATTGGTAGAGCAGCGGTCTCCAAAACCGCAGGTTGGGGGTTCGAGTCCCTCCGCCCGTGCAAAATCCTTAAATAGGAGGCAAAATGAATGATATCGTACAATATTTCCGCGACAGTTATAATGAGCTGAAGCATAAGGTGACTTGGCCAGCATGGAACGAGTTAGAACAAACCACTGTGGTAGTAATTGTTGCCTCCATTCTTTTGGCATTGCTATTATATGGTATGGACAAACTTGTAGTCTTTGTTCTGGAAGTCTTTTATAGCCTCGGTGGCTAGCTTAGATTTATCCTTAGGAAAAGCTACGACTACAAATCAAGAGAATTAAAGCTGTCATGTCTACAAATTGGTATTGCCTTAGAGTAATTTCAAATAAAGAACGAAAAATCAAAGAGCGTTTAGATGCGCATATTGAACGTTCTAACTGGAGGGAGATTGTCCCCCACATTATTGTTCCCACTGAAAAAATTTATAAGATCCGCAATGGAAAGAAAGTAATTCAGGAACGTACATTAACTCCTGGTTACATTATGGTAGAAGCGGATCCACATCGTTTTACTGTTGAAATCATCCAAGCTATTGCTAATAGCAAGGATGTTATTCATTTTTTGGGCCGAGATAATCCAGAGCCTATGAAAGAGCATGAAGTAAAACGAATGCTTTCTCAGGTAGATTCTTCAGAGGAAGAAGGTGAGTCACTAGCAGATCCATTTATTATTGGAGAGGATGTAAAAGTGATTGAAGGACCATTCCAAAACTTTATTGGTACTATCCAAGAAGTGAATGAAGAGAAGAAAAAGCTAAAGCTAATTATTAAAGTCTTTGGCCGGGGAACAGAAGTTGAATTGAATTTTATGCAAGTTGAAAAACAATCTTAATAATGGCGAAAGAAGTCGAAACCCTCATTAAATTGCAGGTGAAAGGCGGACAAGCCAACCCAGCTCCTCCCGTAGGTCCCGCTTTAGGTGCCAAAGGAGTGAACATCATGGAGTTCTGCAAGCGTTTTAATGCAGAAACCCAAGATAAAATGGGCCAAGTTTGTCCTGTGATTATCACAGTCTTCAAAGACAAGTCCTTTACATTTGTAATTAAAACAGCCCCTGCTGCTGTTCAGCTAAAAGAGGCCGCTGGCCTTAAGGGTAAGCCCGGTTCTTCACAGCCCAACTTGATGAAAGTTGGATCTGTAACATGGGACCAAGTCCGTGCAATCGCAGAAGACAAAATGGCTGACCTTAACTGCTTCACAGTAGAATCAGGTATGCGCATGGTCGCAGGTACTGCTCGCTCTATGGGTCTTACAGTAGAAGGCACCGCACCCTGGGAAGAGGCTCAGGCGTAAGCAGTAAACAAAATTATTTAAGTCTCTATTTGAACCTCTAAGTAGAGATAACTATTCAAACACAATTTATCAAATGGCTCGATTGAGTAAGAAAAAAGCCGAAGCGCTTAAAAAAGTTGATGCCGAAAAATTGTACACACTAGAGGAAGCAATGACACTTCTCCAAGAAGTGAACTATGCGAAGTTTAATGCTTCTGTAGATTTGCACATCAGACTCGGGGTTGACCCTCGTAAAGCTGATCAGAATCTACGAGGTACCATCTCTCTCCCTAACGGTACAGGTAAAGAAAAGAAGGTTCTTGTTTTCTGTACACCTGATAAAGAACAGGAGGCTCTAGAGGCGGGCGCAGACTACGCTGGTTTACAGGAATACATCACTAAAATCCAAGAAGGTTGGACCGATGTTGATGTAGTAGTGGCAATGCCTAGTGTGATGGCTCAAGTAGGTCGTTTAGGTCGTGTTCTAGGTCCCCGTGGCCTCATGCCTAACCCTAAAACAGGAACTGTAACACCTAATGTTGGTGATGCTGTTCGCGAAATTAAAAAAGGAAAGACCTCCTTCCGGGTAGATAAGTACGGTATCGTTCACACTTCTGTTGGACGCGTAGAATTTCAACCCAATCAACTTGTAGAAAATGCTCAAGAAGTAATCGAAACCCTTTCTCGCATGAAGCCTTCTTCTGCAAAAGGTACTTACTTCAAAAGCATTACTGTGGCCTCTACTATGAGCCCCGGTATCAAAATCGACCCTAAGTCGGCTCGATAATTTAAATTCAACTATTGGTAAGGTCTTTAAAATAGCAATATAATGACACGCGAACAGAAAACTGCGGTGATCGAAGAGCTAGCTAGCCAATTCCAAGATTCTAAGTATTTCTATATCACAGATACTTCTGAGCTAACTGTTGAAAAAACAAACCAGCTCCGTCGTAAGTGCTTCGAAAGCGGCATCCAAATGAAGGTAGTTAAAAATACCCTCATTCGTAAAGCTTTAGAACGTGCTGCCGATGCTAATGAAGAAAACTATACAGAGATTTACTCTGCCCTTAAAGGCTTCTCTGCTGTGATGTTTACTGAGACTGGAAACGTTCCCGCTAAACTCATTAAAGAGTTCCGTAAAGAGAATGATAAGCCGCTACTAAAAGCAGCTTTTATCGACTCTTCAGTATATATCGGAGACGATCAAGTAGAAGCACTCACTCAGATTAAATCTAAAGAAGAACTTCTTGGTGAACTCATCGGTTTACTCGAATCTCCTATCAAAAATGTTATGGGCGCTCTCCAATCTGGAGGCAATACCATTACAGGACTCCTCAAAGCGCTTGAAGAGCGTGAGTCTGCCTAAAGATTTTGGCTTCCACCAACATCACCCATATATCCAACATTCCTTTTAACAACAATCTCTAAAAGCTAATAAAATGGCTGATCTAAATCAACTAGCAGAACAACTAGTTAACCTAACCGTTAAAGAAGTAAAAGACTTGGCTGACATCCTTAAGGATGAGTATGGTATCGAACCTGCTGCTGCCGCTGTTGCTGTTGCTGGCCCTGCTGCTGGTGGCGAAGCTGCTGCTGCTGAGCAAACTGAATTTGACGTAATTCTTAAGTCTGCTGGTGCTGCTAAACTACAAGTAGTTAAGGCTGTTAAAACTCTTCTTGGTGTAGGCCTAAAAGAAGCTAAAGCTATCGTTGACGGTGCTCCCGCTCCTGTAAAAGAGAAAGCCTCTAAAGAAGAAGCTGAGCAAATCAAAGCTGAACTAGAAGGCGCCGGTGCTGAAGTAGAAGTGAAGTAAGTACATACTGCGTTCGCATAATTAGCATGCGCTCGTATCTATATTTAAGGCTTAGTTACAGCTTGCTGTAACTAAGCCTATTCAGCTATTATACTACCTTCTATAAATCTTGCTACTTTGCTCGAAATCAGACAATAAGTAGTCGACCTAAATTTAAAAGGCTAAATGGCAAAAAGTACAACTCTTACTCCCAAAAGACCAGAACGCTTTAGTTTCGGTAAAATCCAACATGATTCTCATTATCCGGATTTTCTCGAAATTCAAGTCAAGTCTTTTGAGGAGTTTTTTCAGTTAGAGACCACCCCTGAAAGTCGCTTTAATGAGGGACTCTATCAGGTGTTCCAAGAAAATTTTCCAATCACAGATGCACGCAACATCTTTGTTCTGGAATTCCTCAACTATTTTATTGATCCTCCTCGCTATACTATCGATGAATGTATGGAGAGAGGACTTACCTATAGCGTCCCACTCAAAGCAAAACTTCGCCTGTCTTGTAATGATGAAGAACATGTCGACTTTGAGCAAACTGTACAAGATGTATTCTTAGGCAATATTCCTTACATGACGCCTAAAGGTACATTCGTAATCAATGGCGCTGAACGTGTAATCGTTTCTCAACTGCACCGATCTCCAGGTGTATTTTTTGGCCAAAGCCGCCACCCTAACGGTACAAAAATTTATTCTGCTCGTGTTATTCCTTTCAAAGGAGCATGGATGGAATTTGCTACCGATATTAACTCGGTTATGTATGCCTACATTGACCGTAAAAAGAAGTTTCCTGTAACTACTCTTCTCCGCGCTATCGGATATGATGGCGACCGCGATATTCTTGGCCTCTTTGGCCTTGCTGATGAAGTAGAAGCTACTCAGGAAGCATTAGAACAACACCTAGGCCGTAAACTCGCTGCCCGCGTACTCCGCTCTTGGGTAGAAGACTTCGTAGATGAAGATACTGGCGAAGTGGTGTCTATCGAACGTAATGAGGTAATCCTCGAACGTGACGTAATCCTTGATGAAGATAATATTCAAGAGGTTATCGACATCGGAGTAGATAAAGTGATCCTCCAAAGAGAAAATGTAGAAGATGATTATAGCATTATCTACAATACTCTACAAAAAGATACTTCTAACTCTGAAATCGAAGCCGTTCAACATATCTATCGCCAATTGCGTGGATCTGATCCACCCGATGACGAAACTGCTCGCGGTATTATCGACAAACTCTTCTTCTCTGATAAGCGCTATAGCCTAGGTGAAGTCGGTCGATATAAAATTAACCGCAAACTAGAACTTGACGAAAGTAACGATACTTCTGTCCTCACAAAAGAGGATATTATCGCTATCGTGAAGTATCTAGTAAAGTTGATCAACCAAAAAGCTGAGATCGATGATATCGACCACCTCAGCAATCGTCGTGTCCGTACTGTAGGCGAACAACTTTATGCCCAGTTTGGTGTAGGTCTTGCCCGTATGGCTCGCACGATCCGTGAAAGAATGAATGTTCGCGATAATGAAGTGTTTACTCCGGTAGATCTTATCAATGCAAGAACGCTTTCTTCTGTAATCAACTCTTTCTTTGGTACTAGCCAACTTTCTCAGTTCCTCGACCAAACTAACCCGCTTTCAGAAATTACACACAAACGTAGAATTTCTGCACTCGGTCCAGGTGGTCTCTCTAGAGAAAGAGCAGGCTTTGAGGTACGTGACGTTCACTACTCTCACTATGGCCGCCTTTGTACTATTGAAACTCCTGAAGGTCCTAACATTGGTCTAATCTCTACACTATGTGTACACGCCAAGATCAATAAAATGGGCTTTATCGAAACTCCCTACCGTAGCGTAGCTAAAGGAGGTAAGGTCGATCTCAAAAATGATCCCGTTTATCTCTCTGCAGAAGAGGAGGATTTTAAAACGATCGCCCAGGCCAATACAGCTATTAACAAGAAAGGTGTTTTCGATACAGATCGCGTGAAATGTCGTAACCATGGCGATTTCCCCGTTCTTGATCCTAATGAAGACGAAATCGAATTTATCGATATCGCTCCTAACCAAATTGTAGGGGTCTCTGCCTCTATGATTCCTTTCCTCTCTCATGATGATGCGAACCGTGCACTCATGGGCTCTAACATGCAGCGCCAAGCGGTGCCTCTTCTTCGTCCTTCAGCCCCTACCGTGGGAACTGGCCTAGAAGCTAAAGTAGCTCAAGATTCTCGTATGCTTATCAATGCAGAAGGATCTGGAGTAGTCGAATATGTAGATGCACGCAAAATTGTTATCCGATACGACAGAACCGATGAGCAACGTCTCACTTCTTTCGATGACGATTTGACAACATATAACTTGGTGAAGTTCCGCAGAACTAACCAGAGTACTTGTATCAATATCAAACCTATCGTCCGCAAAGGCGAAAAGGTCCACAAAGGCAAAATTCTTTGTGAAGGTTATGCTACCGATAATGGCGAACTCGCCCTCGGCCAAAACCTTAAAGTGGCCTTTATGCCCTGGAAAGGATATAACTTTGAGGATGCAATCGTACTTTCTCAACGTGTAGTTCGTGAAGATATCTTTACTTCTCTTCATATCGAAGAGTTTGAACTCGATGTCCGCGACACAAAACTAGGTGAAGAAGAATTTACCAACGATATCCCCAACGTTTCTGAAGAGGCCACTAAAGACTTGGATGAAAACGGTATCGTGCGCACCGGCGCATGGGTCCGCGATGGCGATATTATCATCGGTAAAATTACTCCTAAAGGAGAATCTGATCCTACTCCAGAAGAAAAATTGCTCCGCGCAATTTTTGGCGACAAAGCTGGCGACGTAAAAGATGCCTCGCTGAAAATGTCACCCTCTGCTAAAGGAGTTATCATTGGCTCTCGCCTCTTCGTCCGCGCCAAAAAGGATAAGGTCCAAAAGGCAAAAGACAAGCAAATGCTCGACAAACTAGAGCAGGAGCACAACCAAGAGGTAAAAGACCATACTCAAGTTCTCGTAGAGAAATTGATGCAGGTCCTAGAAGGTCAAAATTCTGCTGGTGTACGTAGTATTTATGCCGAATTGCTTATCCCTCAAGGTGCACCTTTCACGCAAAGAGCACTTAAGGATATCGATTATAGCGCCGTAGATTACTCGAACTGGACAGAAGACGATACCGTAAACAAACAGGTCCGCACGCTCTTGCACAATTATACCATTAAGCTCAATAAGAAGATTAGTGTGTATAAGCGTAAGAAGTTTGCCATCAATATCGGTGATGAACTACCCGCTGGTGTCCTCAAATTGGCTAAAGTATATATGGCCAAAAAGCGCAAGCTGAAAGTAGGGGATAAGTTGGCCGGTCGTCACGGTAACAAAGGTATTGTGGCCCGCATCGTTCGTGATGAAGATATGCCTTTCCTCGAAGATGGAACACCCATGGACATCGTCCTTAACCCCCTAGGGGTACCCTCTCGTATGAACCTCGGACAGATCTTTGAAACTGTTCTAGGTTGGGCGGGCGAAAAACTCAACATGACTTTCGCTACTCCCGTATTCGATGAGGCAAAGGTGCACCAAATTGAGGAATACGTACAAAAAGCTGGCTTGCCTAGCTATGGTGAAACTTATCTCTATGACGGAGAAACTGGCGATCGCTTCCACCAAAAAGCAACAGTCGGTGTGATCTACATGTTGAAACTTTCTCACATGGTAGACGATAAGATGCATGCCCGTTCTATCGGTCCTTACTCACTCATTACGCAACAGCCCCTCGGTGGTAAAGCCCAGTTTGGTGGTCAGCGTTTTGGTGAAATGGAGGTTTGGGCCCTAGAAGCATTTGGCGCCTCGCATATCCTACAAGAAATCTTGACGATCAAATCTGACGATATTATCGGACGCGCCAAAGCTTACGAAACAATCGTTAAAGGCGATAACTTACCTACTCCCGGTATTCCGGAATCATTCAATGTACTGGTACACGAACTTAGAGGTTTGGCCCTAGAAGTCAAATTTGACTAAGCCTTCCTTTTTGTTCACTCTGCTTTTTATTTGGGGCCTCCTGCCCAACTTGGCCTTTGGCCAAGACGGGCAGGCGCTACGTTCCGCAGCTCGCTGTTCGCTCGGCCCTGCGCCAGCAAGCTGGCTAGGTCTGGCGCTTCGCGCCACTGCTGCACATCGCTAGGCCTCCTTATAAAAAGCAGAGCCTTGCTTTTATCTTCTTTTAATTGCTCTTCCTTGTTTAGCTAGCTAATGGGCCAGAAGCCCCTTGGCCTAGCGCTGTGGAGGGGGGCGGCAAAGCCGCCGACCCAGCCGCTTTAGCGGCGCAGGGCCGAGCAGACCTGCGAGCCCCGCAACATAGCGCCGACGAGCGCAGCGAGGCGGAGGCCCCAAAAGAATATAAAAGTCTATCCTATTAAATGCCTCTTGCTGGCCCCTAGCCAGCCTAAATTTGTCTTCTTATGCCATTTAAGAAAAATAGTACCAACAAAATTAAAAACGACTTCGATAGCATCACGCTAAGTTTGGCCTCTCCAGATTTGATTTTGGAGCGTTCTTACGGGGAAGTCCTCAAGCCAGAAACCATCAACTACCGCTCGTATAAGCCCGAGCGCGATGGTCTTTTCTGCGAACGTATCTTTGGCCCTGTCAAGGATTATGAATGTTTTTGTGGAAAATACAAGCGTATCCGTTATAAAGGAATCGTTTGTGACCGCTGTGGAGTAGAAGTGACCGAAAAGAAAGTGCGCCGTGAACGCATGGGGCATATCCGCCTAGTTGTTCCTGTGGTACATATTTGGTACTTCAAGTCTTTGCCCAATAAAATTGGTTACCTACTCGGTTTCTCTTCTAAGAAACTGGAGTCTATTATTTACTACGAGCGCTATGTGGTGATTCAGCCTGGTGCCGTAGCAGAAAGAGGAATTACAGGTAGTGAAGAGCGTGATTTGCTCACAGAAGAAGAGTATCTCGATATTTTGGAGTCACTTCCTCGCGAAAACCAAATGTTGCCCGATGATGATCCCAATAAGTTCATTGCTAAAATGGGTGCAGAAGGTGTTCGTCATCTTCTTTCTCGTGTAGATTTGGAGAAATTATCTTATGATCTACGCCATAAAGCCGCCACAGAAAACTCTCAGCAGCGTAAATCAGAAGCGCTTAAGCGTCTTCGCGTTGTAGAGGCGTTCCGTGAGGGCCAAAAAAATATTGAAAACAAGCCCGAGTGGATGGTTATTGACTATCTGCCCGTTATTCCACCAGAACTCCGTCCTCTAGTGCCTCTAGATGGTGGTCGTTTTGCTTCTTCAGATCTCAATGACCTTTATCGTCGTGTGATCATTCGTAACAACCGTTTGAAGCGTCTACTTGAAATCAAGGCGCCTGAGGTAATTCTTCGCAATGAAAAGCGGATGTTGCAAGAGGCGGTGGATTCACTTTTCGATAACTCTCGTAAGTCTAATGCGGTTAAGGCAGAAGGTGGTCGCGCCCTCAAGTCATTGAGTGATGTACTCAAAGGTAAGCAGGGACGTTTCCGTCAGAACCTTTTGGGTAAGCGTGTTGACTACTCTGGTCGTTCGGTTATCGTGGTAGGGCCTACGCTCAAATTGCATGAGTGTGGATTACCTAAAAACATGGCAGCTGAGCTCTTCAAGCCATTTGTGATTCGCAAATTGATTGAGCGAGGTATCGTGAAAACTGTAAAATCAGCCAAGAAATTGGTTGATCGTAAAGATCCAATTATTTGGGACATTTTGGAGAATGTGCTTAAAGGGCATCCAGTTCTCCTCAACCGGGCTCCCACACTTCACCGTTTGTCAATTCAGTCGTTCCAGCCTACACTAATTGAAGGAAAAGCGATTCAGCTTCACCCTCTTGTTTGTTCGGCCTTTAATGCGGATTTTGATGGTGACCAAATGGCGGTACACGTACCCTTGAGCAATCAAGCTATTTTGGAAGCCCAGATTTTGATGCTTTCTGCACACAATATGCTCAACCCTCAGAATGGTACGCCGATCACGCTGCCTTCTCAGGATATGGTTTTGGGTCTCTATTATATTACAAAGGAGCGTAAGCATATTCCAGAAAACCCTGTAAAAGGGGAGGGAAGTAGATTCTATTCTCCAGAAGAGGTAATCATTGCTTACAATGAAGGTCGTTTGGACCTACACGCAATCATTAAAGTTCGTGTTCCTGTAGAGGATGAAGAAGGAAACTTGGTTATCCGTCTTACAGAGACAACAACTGGTCGCGTACTCTTCAATCAAGTTCGTCCTAAGAGCTTGCCCTATATGGATGAGCTACTTTCTAAGAAGAATTTGAAGCGCGTAATTGCAGATATCTTGAAAAGAACAAACGTGCCTACGGCGGCCAAGTTCTTGGATGATATTAAGGATATGGGATTCTACTGGGCTTATCGTGGTGGTTTGTCTTTCAACCTTCCCGATTTGATCACGCCTACTGTTCGTGCCGAACGCCTACAAGCTGCTCATGAAGTAGTAGATGGTATTTGGGATAACTACAACATGGGATTGATTACCAATAACGAGCGCTATAACCAGATCATTGATGAATGGACCCAGGCGGATAACTACATCACCAATACTTTGATGAAGGAGATGGCAGAACACAAGCAAGGGTTTAACTCAGTATACATGATGCTTGATTCTGGAGCTCGTGGTTCTAAACAGCAGATTAAGCAGCTTTGTGGTCTTCGTGGTCTAATGGCCAAGCCTCGTAAATCTGGTGATACTGGAGGGGCAATTATTGAAAACCCGATTCTTTCAAACTTTGTAGCGGGACTTTCGGTACTAGAGTACTTTATCTCTACCCACGGTGCCCGTAAAGGTTTGGCGGATACGGCCCTTAAAACAGCGGATGCGGGTTACTTGACTCGTCGTCTTGTTGATGTGGCTCAAGATGTGGTGGTTAATATTTACGATTGTGGAACACTCCGTGGTGTTGAAGTTAGCGCCTTGGTAGAAAATGACAAAATCGTTCAACCCCTTTCTGAGCGCATTGAAGGTCGCTTCCCACTTTATGATATCTTCCATCCTGAAACAGAAGAGTTGATTGCTTCAGCAGAAGAAGTGATTACTCCTGAATTGGCTAAGGAAATTGAAGAAGCAGAAGTAGAAGCCGTAGAAGTTCGTTCGGTACTTACCTGCGAAGCTCGCCGAGGTTGTTGTGCTATGTGCTATGGTAAAAATACGGCCACAGGACGTGCTTCAGAGCAAGGGGATGCTGTGGGTATTATCGCTGCCCAGTCTATTGGTGAACCGGGTACTCAGCTCACACTGCGTACCTTCCACGTAGGGGGTGTAGCTTCATATACTGCGGAAGAATCTGAACTTCGCTCTAAGTTTGAAGGTCGCCTAGAGTTTGACTCTGTAACTACCGTTGAACTTTATGATAAGGAGAAAGATGAAAAACGCGATGTGGTAATTTCTCGTACTGGTGAACTTCGCATCATCGATGATAAGACCAACCGTGTCCTTTCTACTGCCCACTTGATGTATGGTTCTTCTCTCTTTGTGAAAGATGGCCAAGAAATCAAGAAAGGAGATAAGATCTCTGAATGGGATGCTTATAACGCCTCAATCATTACAGAATTTGATGGTACACTAGAATTCGAAAACATTGAGGAAGGCTTTACTTACCGCATTGAGCGTGACGAACAAACTGGTTTCGAGCAAAAGGTAGTTGTAGAGTCTAAAAACAAAAAACAAGTACCTACGATCAAGGTAGTAGACAACAAGGGAGAGGTGCTTCGTGCTTACTCTATTCCTGTGGGCGCTTACATTAGTGTAAATGATGCGCAGGAAGTGACTAAGGGTATGACACTGGTTAAGATTCCTCGTACAATGGGTAAGATTCAGGATATTACTGGGGGTCTCCCTCGTGTAACTGAGCTTTTCGAGGCTCGTCGTCCTTCTAACCCTGCAGTTGTTGCCGAGATTGATGGTATTGTAAGCTACGGACGAATCAAGCGGGGTAACCGTGAGGTGATTGTAGAGGCCAAGGATGGTCAGAAACGTCGCTACCTCATTGGTCTATCTAAGCACATTCTTGTACAAGAGGGTGACTTTGTTCGTGCGGGTACACAACTCTCTAACGGAGCAACTTCTCCACAGGATATTCTCTCTATTATGGGAACTGGAGCGGTACAACAGTACGTGCTCAATGGTATCCAAGAGGTATATCGCGCACAGGGTATTACGATTAATGATAAGCATATTGAGGTAATCGTTCGTCAAATGATGCGTAAGGTCCAAATTATGGATGCTGGAGATACTAAATTCTTGGAAAAAGAAGCGGTGAACAAGTTTGACTTCTTGGAAGAGAATGACCGTATCTATGATAAGTTGTTGGTTGAGGATGCTGGAGAATCTAGCAAGTACTTCGCAGGGCAGTTCATTACTGAGCGTCAATTGCGTGAGGAAAACTCGGCGCTTCGTCGTGATGACAAGAAAATCATGTCAGCTCGTCCTTCAATTGCAGCGACATCTAAACCTGTTTTGCAGGGGATTACTAAATCTTCATTGGGTACTGACAGCTGGATTTCAGCTGCGTCTTTCCAAGAGACCACTAAGGTATTGAGCACAGCGGCTATTTCGGCTTCTAGCGATAACCTCATGGGCTTGAAAGAGAACGTAATTGTTGGTAAACGCATTCCTGCAGGTACAGGTCTCCGTATCTATGACGATTTGATCGTGAAAGAAAAGTAGGCAGTATCTTGACTACTTAACTATATAGAGGTCCACTTCTTTAAGAAGTGGGCCTTTTTTTGTGCATTTTAGAGGGGGCGAAGCCGCCGCAAAGGAGCGAAGCGACGCGGCTGAGGGATGGGCAGCAGTGGCCGAAGGCCAGACCTAGCCAGCTTGCTGGCGCAGGGCCGAGCGAATAGCGAGCTGCGAAACAGCCCGACCTGAGCGAAGCGAGGGGCAGCCCCAAAATAAAAACAGGAAGAACGACTAGAATCGCTCCTCCTGTTTTGCGTTAAGCTAAAGACTTATTGGCCTAATAAATAGCGGGGAAGTCTGAGGGGCGAGCCTCGCGCATGAGTGCATAAATTTGCTCTACCACATCATCTGCCGAGGGTTTGATGCTATAATCGGCATCGGAGCCATAGCCTGGGCGCACTGCTTTGGCGCTAATCGTGAGAGGCTCTGAATCTAGGTGATAATAAGCTTTTTGTTCCACCATAAGCTGTTGCAACAAATAAGCAGAAGCGCCGCCGGGCAGGTCTTCATCTAGAATGACCAGGCGGTTAGTTTTCTTTACAGATTCGACGACCATCTGGTTAATATCAAAAGGAAGTAAAGTTTGGGCATCGATTAATTCTACTGAAATGCCCATTTCTTTGAGTTCCTCCATGGCTTCTTCGGCAATGCGGACCGATGAGCCGTAAGTGAGCAGCGTAACATCTTGGCCTTCTTCAAGGACCTCAGGAATACCCAAAGGCAGTTTGAATTCGGCTAAATTGCTAGGCATTTTCTCTTTGAGGCGGTAGCCGTTAAGGCATTCGATCATGAGGCAGGGATCGTCGCTATCGAGCATCGTATTGTAGAAACCTACGGCCTGCGTCATATTGCGGGGCGTAAGAATATAGATTCCTCGGAGGCTATTGAGCAAGAGGCCAATGGGGGAGCCCGAGTGCCAAATTCCCTCTAGGCGGTGGCCACGGGTACGGATAATGGCGGGGGCTTTTTGTTGGCCATTGGAGCGGTATTGCAGGGTAGCCAAATCATCAGAAAGGGCCGAAATGGCATAAATGAGGTAATCGAGATATTGGATTTCGGCTAAGGGGCGAAGGCCGCGCATGGCCATCCCGATAGCTTGACCGATAATGGTCCACTCGCGGATTCCCGTATCAAAAACACGGGCTTCTCCATACTTCTCTTGCATATTCATGAAGCCTTGGTTCACATCGCCAATTTGGCCTACGTCTTCGCCAAAAGCAAAGAATTGAGGGTTATTTTGGAGGTGTAAATCAAAGCAGGCATTGAGGATTTCATAGCCGCTTTTGAGCTCGGCATCTTCTGCGTATTGAGCGGGAACGCCAGTTTGTTTGAGGGCTGATTTTGGCCCTTCACTATAAAGCTTAGAGGTATAGCGTTCGTTTTGCAGGGCTATTTTTTCCTCTAGGGCTTGAGCTAGGCTATTCTTTGCGGCTGATTGTTCGCCACGCATTAGGCGGAGCGCCTTGCGCATCGCTTGCAAAATATCTTTGCGAACGGGATTGTAGGCCGAGCCCAAAGCATTAGCTAGAGCTTCTATTTTTGCTTTTTGGTTAGCAGAAGCGGCAGCCTGGCGCAAAAGTTCTTGGGCTTGCTTGAGTTCTTGTTGAATAGGATCATTAAAGTTGTTCCAAGCCTTGCGAATAGCGGCTTTCACTTCTTTTTTGATTTCTTTGCGAATGGCTTTGAGTTCTTCTTCTGTGGCTACGTCCATTTCGATTAACCAAGCCTGCAATTTTTCAATGCCATCCTGTTCTTTTTCCCAAATTAGGCGATTTTCGTCCTTATAGCGTTCATGAGAGCCAGAAGTCGAGTGGCCTTGGGGTTGCGTGCATTCTTCTACATGAATGAGGCAGGGACTATGAGCTTCTCGGCAAAGCGCAATCGCTTCGGCAAAAGCTTGGCGCATGCCCAAATAATCCCAACCTTTTACTTTAATAATGCGAACGCCATTTTGGCCTTCTGCTGTGGGGTGGAATCCCTTTAGCGCCTCAGAAATGCTGCCCTTCGTCGTTTGGTACTCTCTGGGTACCGAAATACCATAACCATCATCCCAAACAAAAACAGCTAAGGGGAGCTGCTGTACGCCAGCAGCATTCAAGGTTTCCCAAAAAACACCCTCAGAAGTAGAGGCATCGCCAATTGTACAAAAGCTTACTTCATTTCCATGGACAGAGAAATTATTGGCCAAATCACCAATCTGATCGGCGCATTCGCGATATTTTTTAGAAGCCAAGGCCAAGCCCAAAGCTCTAGCCATTTGGCCGCCAGTAGGCGAAATATCGGCACTAATGTTCTTGAGTTCTGTATGATTGAGCCATTCGCCCTGAGCATTGATTAATGGAGAGGCAAAATGCGAGTTCATTTGTCGACCAGCAGAAAAAGGATCATTTTCAGGATCTGCATAAAGCTGGGCATAAAGTTGCTCTACAGTAGCTAATCCTGTAGCCAAGGCAAAGGTTTGATCGCGATAATAACCCGAACGAAAATCTCCCTTTTGGAAAACTCGAGCCATCGCTAATTGAGCCAATTCTTTACCCGCACCAAAAATACCAAACTTGGCCTTGCCAGAAAGCACTTCGCGGCGGCCATTAAGGCTGGCTTCGCGGCTCATGCAAGCCAACCGAAAATCTTGCAAGGCCTCTTCTAAAAATTCCTTGCTAGGGGGTGTTTTCAAATGAACTTCAGTCATATATAGTTGTCTATTTAATATGCTAAAATCAAGCAGAAGAACTACCGCTGTTAAATGTAGTTTTTTTGCCTGTTTTGTGACATCCTAAAAGTTGGGTTAGCCAAAAAATAGGACATCTGTATTAAGATGTTGTTTGGGCCTTAAAATACAAAAAAAAGGAGGCAGGCAGCTATTCCACTGCATTTTTCGCATAGACAAACAATAAGTTTAATAATGAGTTTACAAAAAAAAAGGCTTTGGCACGGCAGTTGGAAATGCTAGTAATCAATGGCTATTACCGTTTTATTGATTATTAACTAAACTTTTAGTTGGTCTAATTTTCAAAATTGCTAAAAAAAGCCTACTATTGTATAGAACATTCTGCTCATCTTAAATTAAAATCGAGAATTATATGAGAACCTTATTCGCTTGTCTCGCCTTTGTTGCTCTATTTGCTACTAGCTCATTTGCACAAAACATTGATTTCGAGACCAAAGAAGTTAATTATGGCAGCATCGAGAAAGGTGCCAACGGTGTCCGCTTATTCAAGTTTACCAACTCTGGCGATGCACCTTTGATTATTAGCCAAGCTAAAGGAAGCTGTGGTTGTACGGTACCTACTTACCCCAAAGAGCCGATCATGCCTGGTGAAAGTGCCGAGATTAAGGTAAAGTATGACACTAACCGCCAAGGTCCTTTTACTAAATATGTTACTTTGACTACGAATGCCAAAAATGAAAGCACTACTCGCTTGAAAATCTTTGGTGAAGTGAAGCGCGAAGCAGCTCCTACTCCTAAGAGCAAAGACAATATGTTCAACCACTAAACTGCTGAACAAAGTCGAAATAATAGTAGCTCCTATCTTTAGATAGGGGCTTTTTTTTTATCCAGATATATTTTTTGGGGCCCGCGGCCGGCTCGGCTTCGCCTCGGTCGGCCGCCGCTATGCTGCGGGGCTCGCAGGTCTGTTCGGCCCTGCGCCGGCTGCGCCGGCTGGGTCTGGCCTGCGGCCACCCCTCCGCAGCGCTGGGCCAATGGACCATTTTGCCCAAAGCTGTTTTGGACCACAAAAAAATGCGTCATACAAAGTTGTACAACGCATTTTACTATTTTCCGATTAGTTGAGCTTACCTACTTAAGGGCGCATTACTAATCGCTAAAGTCTCCGCAGAAGCCTTAACTTTAATTTTGGCCTGACTAATTTTTAGCTGCTCATTAGGCGCAAATTCATCTACGGGAATACTCCAGCTTTTCACTTCTATAGAGCCAGCATACTCACCACTAGCATCAAAAATGTCAATTTGAGCCGAAATGAGCTCTAGTTTATCATTGAGCACTTGCTTGCTCCCTTTATCAATAGCCTCAATTGTTTTTTTGGCCAAATTGATTTTAAATTCAAGTTGTTCTGCAGTTTGGGCCTGTAGCGCTAATTGAGCTACAAAAAAGAAAAAGAAAATTTGGATGTACTGCATAATCGAAAAGTTTTATAGTGTGCCCTCCATTGGGCAAAGCTTATACCAAATTTAACAAAAAATTTTGAAGAGGAAAATCCTCTTTACTAAAGCTAAGTGACTAAAATTAAACTAACTATATTTTTAAGAAGCAGCAAAAAAATGCTACTTTTACGAGGTCCAGACAGAAAAATCAACTACCATTTACCGCAAGATCACATTCACTATCAAGTGATTGACCTACTCTCTAACGATAGAGAGAGTCTGCTTCGTTTATAAAAAGGGCTCTTTCTTAAAGTTTCGCATATGATTTTCAGACCCCTACTACTTGGTTTAGGCTTGCTTTGTATAGCCCCTCAACTCTCTGCGGCAGAGGGAAGTGACCCTCTTTTGCCCCTAGAGCTGCAAGAAGAGGAAAACTTAAAAGCCCAAGCTTATATCCGCAGTTATTTAGCTATCGCCATTGAGGAAATGAACCGAAGTGGCATCCCGGCTAGTATTACTTTGGCTCAAGGGATGCTGGAATCTAACTACGGTCGTAGTGAACTAGCTAATCAGGCAAATAATCATTTCGGAATTAAATGCGGCAAAGATTGGTCTAGTGATACTTACTATAAGCAAACGCTAGAACAAACAGCATACGGCACAGAACGTACAGAAATGGCTTGTTTCCGCTCTTATGAAACTGTGGAAGAGTCCTATAAGGATCACACTAACTTTTTGTACTCTCGCAAACCCTATCGCGATCTTTTTGCCGCAAGAAATATGGATTATCGCTTTTGGGCCAAAGGTCTAAAAGAAGCCAACTACGCCACAGATGTCAATTACGCACATAAGCTGATTGATGTAATTGAAAAATTTGATTTAGCACAATATGATAGAGTCTCTACACAGTATCAACTTCCTTCCAATACAGATTTAAGTGCCTATCGAGCAGATCCAAATCTCGATATGGGCGAAGACCTTTCTACGGTCCGCAATAGAGTAGAACGCCTAGAAAATAGTTTGCAACAAGCACTAGCCCATCAAGTAGAGTTACAAATAGAGCTAAAGGAGATGAATCGTCAGCTTAATCAAATGGCTCAGCGAGATGATCGCCTCAATGGTAAGATTAACTATGTTGGTACCGCTTTAGAAAACCAAAAAACGGTGATTGAAGAACTACAAGTTGAACTTAACACCGTGAGTAGTATTCAGCGCCAAATGTTGACTCTTGATCCTTTCCGCGATCTCTTTGATCCAGAAACAGGGATGAAAAAACAATTGGTCATTTTTCCTACTCAACATCATAATCAAAAGGGCGTTTTTTATAAGAATAGCCGTAGAGCCACCACCTTACGAGAAGGCATGACCTTAGATGATATTGCTGAAGAACATCAAGTGGAGCTCAAAAATTTACGCCGCTACAATGATCTTTCTATGGGAGAAGAAGATAATCTACCTCCCAATTGCTATATCTATTTGGAGGCCAAAGGGAATATGGTGGAAGATGCACAAGGTCCACATAAAGTAAATGAAGGAGAAAGCATGTACACGATCTCTCAGCTTTACGGAATTAAATTATCTAAGCTATATAAGCGAAATCGCCTAGAAGAAGGCGAAGAACCCGCAGTGAATGAGTTTATTTTCCTCAATGAAACCTGCGATAATAAACCCGCTTTGCGTGGAGCTAATCCTTATCAAGTAGGAGAAACCCAACCGAATGTTGATCTTTTTGGTGGGGGAGGAGCTAAAAAATAATTGGCCCCAAGCCCAAAATGAAAAGCGCCTTTCTTTTTATAAGAAAGGCGCTTTTTTGGTCCAAGAAAAAGGCGGCGAAGCCGCCGCAAAGGCGCGTAGCGCCTCGGCTGAGGGATGGACAGCAGTGGCCGAAGGCCAGACCAAAGCGCGTAGCGCTGCAGGGCCGAGCGAATAGCGAGCTGCGAAACAGCCCGACCCGCCCTGTGGGCGGGGCAGCCCCAAAAAAAAATTAGTGACGCAAATCAAAGTCTTCTACCAATTGGGTAAAGACAAAAAGCTCCTCATAATAGGCTGAAATCAACTCAAAATCGACATTGGTGCTAAATAGATGGGCATCCAATAATTCATAGGGTTCGGCTACCGCCAAATAAAAATGGCTTCCCATAAAAGAGGCGTAAATTTCTTGGCCCGAACGTTCGTGATAGCTGTTGAGGGTATTGAGCAAGTCAGGGGTTAAAATGTCCTCATATTTCATTTTTCGGTCAATATAAACCAGAAAGTCCTCATCAAAGCGAGGGTTGCCCGTATCCTTGAGCTCATAACCGCCATAACGCGTGAGCCGCTTGAAGGTCCGAATGAATTTTTGGGCTTGTACTCTAGGGATAATGACCATTTGGCCCTCTGCCCGAAAGTTGAATTTGGTGTGAAAAAAGACCCCATTGAGCCAAGTTTCCAAACGGTCTGTTACATCAGAAGTATGCATGACTTTGAGCTCACACATCTCAAAATAAACCTCCCCAATTTTGCCCATGATATAATCTTCTCCGCTATAAATATGCGGATTGAAGGGGAATATATGCGCTCGATTAAAGCTATCCTTGGGAATGAAATCCTTATGATAATAGCGCAAACGAGGATCAATAAATTGCAAAATAGACTGCACCACTAAGGGCTTAAAACGAGATTTGAAGCGATCGATCCAACGCAGAAAAAAGTTGTAGATAAACCAATAGGGCAAAATGAGCAGGAAAATAATGGGGAAAAGCTCAAAGGCCAAAACCGCCAAAACCAAACCCAATCCAGTCAATATCGCTAATCCAATACTAATGATGAGGGCCCAACGCTGCCGCTCAAATGCTTGCAAATCAGCATGCAGATGATTGTTGTAGTAGCGACGAAATTCTTGGAGCTCTTGCATGAGGCTAGGAAATAAAAGGCTTGCTGGAATCAGTCAAAAATAAGTATCTTCCAGTTTTATTTTGATATTCCGCTCTATTTTATGCAAAATCTATCTCAACGTTGGGCACGCTTAGGCCCTGGTTTGCTCTTTGCCGCAGCGGCCATTGGCGTTTCGCATTTGGTCCTTTCTACTCAAGCGGGGGGACAATATGGATTTGGGTTGTTTTGGCTACTCATTTTGGCCCATTTGGCCAAATATCCCTTTTTTGAATTTGCCCTGCGCTATGCCCAAAAAACGGGAAAAACGCTTTTGCAAGGTTATCAGGAGCTGGGCCAATGGGTGCTTTTGCTTTTTATTGGGCTTACTTTAGGGACCATGTTTAGCGTGCAGGCTGCAGTCAGTTTTGTCTCTGCCGCTTTGGCGGGCCCCATTTTGGGCCTGAATCAACCGCTTTATATGTCGGCTGGACTCTTAGTTTTTGCCGCTGTCATTCTCTTATGGGGCCAATATAAACTGTTGGACCAGCTGATGAAATATATGGTCTTTTCCCTCTCCATTTTGACGCTTTTGGCCCTACTTCGCCTACTTTTTCGGCCTTTGCCAGAGATAGATTATATGCCTTTTTTCTCTTTAGAAGCTAGCCATTTGGCCTTTATTATTGCCTTTGCAGGCTGGATGCCCGCGCCCCTAGATCTTTCGGTCTGGCAATCGATCTGGACCCTAGAAAAGAAGAAAAATCAAGCAGATTTTGGCTGGAAAGAAGCCCAGTTTGATTTCCAATTGGGCTATGGCGTGAGCATTTTTTTGGCCTGTTGTTTTATGGCTTTGGGCGCTATTTTATTAGCTGGTAGCGACTTTCCCCAAAAGGCGCTCGCTTTTGCCCAACAATTGCTCAAGGTATATGAGGAGGCGCTAGGCCCTTGGGCCGCCATTTGGGTAAGCTGGGCCGCCTTTATCTGCATGTTTAGTACCCTGATTACTTGCCTAGATGCCCTGAGCCGAACGATGGGCCAAGCTATGGAATTAGCTTTCCCAAACTCGTCTTTTTGGCATCGGCAGGGACTCTGGATCGCCGTCTTAATTGGAGGCGCTTTGCTCATCATTTTTGCCTTTTTACAAGCTATGGGACAGCTGATTTTTATCGCTACCGCGCTCTCTTTTCTCAGTACGCCATTTTTTGCCTGGGCCAATAGCCGCCTAGCTTTCAGTCTGCCCAAAGAAGATGCACCCAGCCCAAAATTTCGCTATTTAGCCTATTTCGCTGGGGGCTTCCTCCTGCTCTTTTGCGGCCTCTATTTGTTCTCTTTGTTGGGCTAAAATGGGCAGCAATTCGGTCCAAAATTTTTGCAAATTTTCTGAAAGCTCTACCTCTTCAGATAAACCGACTTGGGCCAAAATATCAAGCAAAGACTGAATACGCGCCTCGGTCGTATAAAATTTATTCATCACAATTTGCCGCTGCTGCTTGACCAAGCAATAACCCGACTGAAATTGGCCCTTTTCATAGCGAATCCGATAATCCGCCGCCTTGAGCAGCTCTTCTAATTTTTTTAAGGTGGTTTTGTTGTACTTCACGCTTCTATTTTTCTAATGATTTTTTTTAGGGGCCTCCTGCCTTCGGCAGGCGCTACGTTTCGCAGCTCGCTGTTCGCTCGGCCCTGCAGCGCTACGCGCTTTGGTCTGGCCTGCGGCCACTGCTACACATCGCTAGGCCGGCTCGACAAAGCTGCGGCCAAGGCCGCAGTTAGCTGGCGGGTGGAGCAGGGTAGAGGGTTTCAAATTTAGCTTGCAACTGCGGCAATTCGGCTTTCATTTTGGCCTCTGCAGCTTCTAGGTCTAGGCCGCGAAGCTGGCTGCTATCGCCTTCTTCCAAAATTTGGATAAAACCCTGAGCATAGCGATTGACATCATCTACGGGGGCCCGCTCATTAAAGCGTTCCATCATAAAGATGGCGGAATTAAGGGCGGCATGCAAATAATAATGGGCTTTCTCGATTTCGGGTTGGAATCCTTGGCCCTGGCCCGCAGGCAATTGGGCAAAGCGGCTAGGATCGGTTTTATGGAGCAGCATCAAGCGAGTAAGTGCCAAGGGATTGAGATAATTGTCCGCTACTTTTTCCATGATGTTTAAGCCCAAATCAAAAGAATCTTGCTGAAAGTATTTTTGGCCCAAAAAATAAAGGCCAAAAGAAGCTTCTAGGGCTTGAATTCCTGGCCGCTCTAAGCGTGTTTTGATGCCTGTAATATCTGTTTCATCTAATTCTTGGCAGAGCAAAAGAAGATCGGGATCTTGCTCGACGGGCAACTGCAATTGATTTTGCGGATTGTCTAAGAGCTCGGCTACCGTATAGCTTTTGGCTAGTTGGTCTGAGCAACTAAAAAGGCCCAAAGAAAAGAAGGCAAGAAGAAAAAAAGCATAATGATTCATAGATAAAGGTTTTGGCGGAAAACGCAATTTTCTGGTCCAGAAGGCGGGCGCAGCCCGCCTGGCCTAGCGATGTGCAGGGGTGGCCGAAGGCCAGACCCAGGCGGCAAAGCCGCCGCAGGGCCGAGCGAGCAGCGAGCCCCGAAACGTAGCGCCGACGAGCAGAGCGAGGCGGAGGCCCAAAAATAATAAAAGAAAAAAACATACGGTAAGGGTTGATTTTGTAAACTTGTAGTTATATCTTTAGTGTAAACATTTTTAACTAAAGACAAAAGATTATGCAGCAACCATTTCCGGCGGGGACCGCCATGAGTAAACTGTGCATTAAGGCCTATGCTTTGGCGGATTATGATGAGCGCAGTTATATTGGGCAAATTTATTTGGCGATCAATCCGGCTAGTTTTGATATTTCCTATAAGGTGAAGAGTACGGAGGAGTTGGCGAATGTGGCGCAATCGGAGGAAAAGCCACAGGCGAGCAAAGAAACTTTGGCGCATCGTCCTGAGTATTTGATTCCAGAAATCAAGTTTGGGAATATTTTGGTGGATGCGACGGGGGCCTATCATCAGGGGAGTCAGCAGGATAAGGCCTTGTTGAAGAACAAAAATAACAAGCCTTCGGTGGCGCCATATATTAAGGCCTTGAAAGCTTTGATTTACGATTATAATGAGCAGGCGAATGGGCCCGCTTATTTGAAATTGGAGTGGGGGGAGATTTTGCCCAGCAATGATTCTCGGAAGGAGGCCAGTGCGCATACTTTCAACTGTATTATTTCGTCCATGGACATCAACTACTCTTTATTTTCCTTTGAGGGTTTGCCCATTCGGGCGGAATTAAGTTTATCCTTTTGGGGGCGTTCGCCATTTCGGCAGCAGCAAAAATGGGATCAGTCGGCAGTGCGGCAAGAATTGGTCAAATATGAGTATCACGACATTCAGCAGGGGGATAATTTGGGCAAGATTTCAATGCGTTATTTTGGCAGTTTAGCTTATTATTTATTGTTGGCGCAATACAATGGTTTGACGAGTTTATATCAGTTGCCCGTTGGGCAGCGCTTAATGATTCCGCCCAAAAGAGTGTTGTTAAATTGGTCTAAAATGAGGCAACAAAAGCGGAAGCGAATAGGGCGTAAGCTGCGCAAAACGGCTAGAGAAGAAGGCAAGGCGCGTTTGCGTCGAGAGATATCGGAGGCTATGCGTCGGGCGAGTAGGCGGTTATTTTAGAAAATGGCTCGCAACTGCATTCGGCCGAGGTGGACCATTTGGGCTTCGCCTGTTTTACGGCCTTCATAGCTGAGGGAGAGTTGCAAAAACTTGCTAAGCGCTTGTTGGACCTCCAGGGTCCATAAAAAATTACTTCCCGCTTGCAGGCCTTCCGTCAAGGCAAATTGGCTAGGGCTATTTTGTTCGCCCTCATATTGAAGCTCGACCCAACTGAGTTTCAGGCGGATGTTTCTGCGTTTTCCCTTGCTGCTAAACCATTTGCCTTCTAGGCCCAACTCTTGGAGTTGGGCCTTTTCTATGCCTAGGCGGTTCTCGCTATCTTTTTGGCGATAATTGAGGCTTAGACGGAGGTCGCTTCCTCTTAGGTAGCTCAGTTTGGGAATAAGCTCCCAAGAATCGAGTAAATAATTGCGTTGGCTATAAAAATCGGAGCGATTTTCATTTTGGGCCAGATTGCTCTCCGTTTCAAAGCGGAGAAAAGGCTTAATTTGCCACCAGCTCGAAAAGCTATAGCTTGTTTTTCGTTGGCTATCGAAGCCGAGATTTAAAAGGCGTTTGCTTCGGCTATCGCTTTGTTGTAAAATGAGGCGAAACTTGCGTCCTCTTCGGTCCCAATAAAGGGCATTGCTCATATTGGAAGAGATAGAAAGCAGGCTACTATCGGCAATATCGAGTTCAAAGGGATTGAAGGCGGCCAGTTCTTCTTGGGCTAGCGTTTTGCGTTCTAGCTTGAAGATAGATCGGCTAGAGATTTTTTTGAGCCAGCTTTTGGGGCCTGTTTTGGCGGCCCGCCAAAGGCGGGCGGGATCAATTTCTATACTTTGGTTGAAGGCCAATTGGTTGGCGCGGACAAACTCGCCAGTGAGCACTCGTAATTGAATAAAATTAGCTTGATCTTGAAAGGGGGCCTCTTCAAATTCATCTTGTTCTTGGATGCTATTTTCGTTGCGATCGATCCAAACATGCGTGCCTTGTCCAATATCTACCTCTAAATAGTTGTAGGCATATTTTTGCTCTTGTCCAGCCCCCAACTCATAAATCGTTTGCCATTTAATCAGGCCCTTTCTCCATTGGGCATCATAGGCAATGCGGCCTAGATAAGTGTTTTTGGGGTCTTGGCTGCTCAGGCTGCTATCTAAGACCATTAATTTACGATAATTGAGGTTGAAGCTCAGGTTTTCTTTGGCCCCCAATTGCCAATGTCCCTGTAATTGAGCTTCTTGAGCTAGGGTCACATCCAATAGATTTTCCCCCAAAGGCAGGCGGTCTAGTCGTTGACTAGCCGAGAGCTTCAGCGAAAACTGCTCTGTAGTAGGCAGCTCCGCACTAAAGCGATAGAGCTGATACTGAAAACTATTGGCGGCTAAGCTATCTGTATTAATCCGTTGTTGTTTGTTTTCTTCTTCATAGTAGGCCGAAATGCGCAAGCCTTTTTGGAAGCGGTAGCCCAATTGTAAACGAGGGCGCCAAAACTGGCTATTGGATTGAGAAAGGTAACTGCCTTGGCCCGTTAGTTCCCAGCCCTTATGCTGAAGCTGCAGGTTTGCGCTCTGTTGCCAGTTTTGGCTGCTATCTCTGAGCAGGCCACTTAGTTTGTAGCTAATATTTCCTAGTCCCTGCTGTTGGGCATTTAGGCCCAGCCAAAAGAGTTGTTCTTGGCTACTGCTGCTATCTAGTCCCCAATCTCGACTAAATTCTCGATTCCGATAGGGTTCTATGGTTTTAAAATTAGCGCTGAGCTGCTCATAATGGGCGTTGATGCCTAGGCTCCTTCGGAGGGTGTCCACCCTCTGGCTATCTACTTTTAACCGATAGCCCAAGCTCAATTCCTGCTGATAGCTTAGCCGCAGAGCTACGCCCTGATTATCTTCATTGTCTATATTAGAAAAGCGGTTGAGGTCCTCTTGACTAATCGCTAGATTGGCCATTAATTGTCCTGTTTTTCCAAAGTTATAATAGCTACTAATTTCCGATAGCTGCTTTTTCTCTGGCGCCTTGAGTAGCCTAAGGGGGGCATATTGCCCGCGACTCTGCCCAGTTATGGGATCAGGAGCAATCCAAATATATACACTGCCATTAATTTGTCCCTCTTCCCGAATATAATCGCCGCCCTGGCTCACTGCCCTAAAACTGACCGAATAGAAATTGCTATCACTGGCATTGCTGCTAGCATAAACCAAAACTGAATCATAGTTGATTCCATTAACAATACTATCAATAAGTTGGTAAGCCACCAAGCCCGATAATCCATCTGCTTCATTAATGCTTTGGCCGCCCCATATCTGGGCGGTTTGATCCCCTGCTCGACTCAAGCTGGCTTGGGCCGAATCACTTAGGGGATTGGTCGGTTGGTTTTTGGCATCTTGTTCTTGATAGTGAAAAAAGCGCAGCCCCCATTTTTTGTCTTCATAATGGCCATTAATGGCGGAAATGCTGCGGAGATACTCTAGGTCCGAATAGCTAAATTCAACCTGTATGCGCTTGTCTTTTGTGATGAGGACCTTATTGGTAAATTGGATTTCCCCTAAGTTATAGTCAATCGTATAATCTTTATCGGAGCCCCTTTCTAGTTGCTGCCCATCAATAAATACGCGCTCACTTCCCGCCAGTATAATCAGTAATTGCTCGCCATCATTGCCCTCTAAACGATAGGGACCTTGGTTGCCCTCTTGGCCCATAAAGCTATTGCGGGCAAAGGTTCCTCTAGAAATGGCAAAACTGCCTTGTCCCCCCCATTTTGCCCCCGATTTCAGTTGGCCCGAACTTCCAAATTGGCCCCCCTGCAAGCGCTTGAAATGATTGAGGAAGTAGCTGTTTTTGGGCTGCTCCAAATCATAATCCCCAGCCAAAAGGTAATGTTCATCTACCTTGAATTGAATGAAAACCCGATCAAAATCTTGCAGCTCTTGGCTATTGCCCTCAGGTTGGACTGGAATGTTATTATCCGATAAAGCCCCCGTAATCTCTACGCCCCCAACTTCTCCCGCCAATTGTAGATTGAAGCTAGAATTAAGGATGAGGTCTTGCTGATTCCCCAAGGAAATCCCTCTCGCAAAGCTGCCATTATAATCCAATCCCTTCAGATCGCCTTCTTTGCCGCCCTGCCGCTGTACCTGATAGCCATAGGATTGGCCCAAAACGATATCTTCCCCCAACTGCATTTGAGGCTGCAACAATCGCCGATCTTTTCGCTCCCGCCTGCGGTGAATGGGCAAGGGCAACCGCTTATAGCTCAAACAGAGACTATCTTGCTGCAATAAGGCTCCCTTGGGGAAAAAATAACTGCCCTGCAGCCGATATAAACTGTCCGCTAAAGGTTGCCCCCGCCAATGTAAACTGCCTGGCAAGACCCATAAACTATCAAGCAGTATACTATCCGCCAAGACATAACAGTCCGACTGCCGCAACTGCTGCTGTTGCAAACTATCTAGCTGGGACAATGTCTGCGCCCCAAGCTGCCCAAAAAAGAAAAGACCGCAAAATAAAAGCAGTAAGCGCAAAAGTATGGCGTTTTGGTGTTCTTTAAGATAACGCTAAACTACTGCTTTTGGCTGGTGGGGGAAAGAGAAAGGGAAGAAGCTGCGGGGCTTCTTCCCTGGGGTGGACGCTGTTTAAAAACCTACCTTCCCACATCCCTACTCCCCCAAACGCAAGTCCCCCACCACAATAGCCACCACCGACAACAACAAGTAGAGCAGAATCCCCGCAGGCAGGGCTAAGCCCAAGGGCAAAAAGATCAGCAAGGGTAAGATGCCCAAGATGAGCAGAAAACGCCAACGGTTGGGCTGCCACGCCAAGGACTTAAACTTGAAGCTGAGCAAGGGAATCTCCGCAATGAGGAGGTAGCAAAGCAAAGCCAGCAAGCCATAAAGCAAGGGCGGCCAAAGTAAGTATTGCTCCAATCCATAGAGCTGCTGCTGTACGGTCCAAAAGTAACCAAAGACAAAGAGGGTGGTGGCCGGGGTGTTCAAACCAATAAAGCTTTCCGATTGCCGACTATCCGTATTGAATTTGGCCAAACGCAGGGCCGAAAACAAGAGCAACAAAAAAGGCAACAAGAGCAGGTAGCTCTCCCGCTGCCCCCATTGCAATCCCTCTGGCAGCTCCAAGGCTTGCATGAAGAGCTGATACAACATGGCGGCCGGAAAAAAACCAAAGGAAATCAGATCCGCTAAAGAGTCGAGCTCTTTGCCCAAAGGCGATTGCGCTTTGAGCAAACGCGCCAATAAGCCATCTCCAAAGTCAGCCATTAGGGAAACCAAGAGGCAGTAGGGCAAAACCTCCCATTGTCCAGAAAATAGACTGATGATGGCCGCCGCCCCCGCCCAGGCATTCAATAAGGTGACCGAATTGGGGATTTGTTGCTTGATGCTTGTCCACATAAATTGATGTTTTGTTTTTCCCAAAAAGGTATCGGCCTTTAAGAGAATTCTAATCATTAGCTGTTAGGCAAAGATAGCAGAAAAAAAAATCTAGCTTTGCGCAATTTTTTGCCGCACTCAAAACGACTGTCTATGCCTAATCGCCTTTTTGCCGCCCATTTGGCCCTCTTTACAGTGGCCCTGTTGTATGGTGCAAATTACTCTATTGCCAAAATCGCTATGCCCGAGCCGATTCCTCCCGCCGCCTTTATTATGCTTAGGGCCCTAGCCGCTAGCCTGCTGTTTTGGATCGCTAGCTTTTGGCTCAAGGAAAAGGTCGCTAAGGCCGATATTCTGCGTCTAGCTATCGCCTCTGCCTTTGGCGTGGCTTGCAATCAGTTGCTCTTTTTTAAGGGATTAGAAATGACTAGCCCCATTAGCGCATCGCTCATTATGCTGACGGTCCCTATTGTGGTCCTTTTATTCTCGGTTTTCTTCTTGAATGAGCGCCTCAATAGCTTGAAAATAAGCGGAATCGCCCTGGGCATTATCGGCGCGGCTTACCTGATCCTCAACACGGGCAGCTCTACGGCTTTCAAGGCGACAAACCCTATGCTGGGCAATTTGTTTATCGGCGGCAATGCTATTGCCTACTCGATTTACCTGATTATGATTAAACCCTTGGCCCAAAAATACCAAGCCATTACGCTGCTCAAATGGGTTTTCCTCTTTGGCTGTTTTTATGTCTTGCCCTTTGGCGGCCCCGGCGCTTGGGCCATTGATTATCATGAGTTGTCTGCCGAAATATGGGCGGTGCTGGCTTTTGTCCTCATTGGCGTGACTTTCTTTGCCTATCTACTCAATGCTTGGGCCCTACAACGCCTGCCCGCTTCGGTGGTGAGTAGCTATATTTATTTGCAACCCCTACTAGCCGCCTTGATCGCTATCCTCCTCGGTGCCGACGAGCTGCGGCCCGCCCTTTTTATCTCGGCTGCCTTTATCTTCTCTGGCCTCTTCCTGATCTCTTATAAGAAGAAGCCTAAATTAAATCAGGAAGCGACTTAGTGTTTTTCGGGGCCTCCCGCCTTCGGCGGGCGCTACGCTTCAGGGCTCGCTGTTACTTGCTTCGCTGCGTCGGCTCCCGTTGGTCGGGTCGCTCGGCCCTGCGGCCTGACGGCCTTGGTCTGCGGCTTCGCCGCCCCCTTTCGCATCGCTAGGCCGATACTGTGGGTTGAAACCCACAGCAAGGATGCTATTGCTTCGCAATGTTTTATGGAATGAGGGTTAAAACCCTCATTGATTTAAATCTTTTGGCCTTAGAACTGGCTGTTTTCATCTAGTTATGGGCTGAAGGTTTTAACCTTCGGCCCATTTTATTAGGTCCAGCATGGCCTCCCTTTTTGCTGTGGGTTTTAACCCACAGGCCTATAGGATAGAAACTTTGCCCCTAAGGGCCAATACACAAAATTATGTCTGGGCCTAATTGACCAATAGAGCCAAACAAAAAGCCCCCTCCAAGGAGGGGGCGACTACTACTATTAGCCTAGGGGCTTGCCCCTAGGGTAAAATGACAAGCGCTTAAATACAAGGGTTTTCAATATGTTGTTTTTAAGCCCTTTTAGCTAAACTGTTGTAGGGTCGGTCCAGAAAAAAAAGATAGGGCCTTATACAGCTATCCCAAGCTAATCGGAAAAATCCAAACGGCCTGGGGAATTTCCCCACGTTAATCGGAAAAATCCAAACGGCCTGGGGAATTTCCCCACGTTAATCGGAAAAATCCAAACGGCCTGGGGAATTTCCCCAAGCTAATCGGAAAAATCCAAACGGCCTGGGGAATTTCCCCACGTTAATCGGAAAAATCCAATCGCCATGGGGGATTTCCCCAAGCTAATCGGAAAAATCCAAACGGCCTGGGGAATTTCCCCAAGCTAATCGGAAAAATCCAAACGGCCTGGGGAATTTCCCCACGTTAATCGGAAAAATCCAAACGCCTTGGGGAATTTCCCCAAGCTAATCGGAAAAATCCAAACGCCATGGGGGATTTCCCCACGCTAATCGGAAAAATCCAAACGCCTTGGGGAATTTCCCCACGCTAATTTGCCGCCTCCGATTGCCATGGGGAAATCCTTAGAGGAGATGGGAAGCTAAACTTTGGTCCAAATCAGCAGCAAAGCGGCAATGCTCTTTTGTTTTTAGTCATTATTGGAGGGGATAGAGCAGCAATACCGCTTCCAAGGCTGGGGGAACCCCAGCCTATCGGCTGAGGGATGGTAGCGGGTGGCCGAAGGCCAGACCAAGCTTTTGAGCGCAGCGAAAAAGCGCAGGGCCGAGCGAATAGCGAGCCCGCGCACAGCCCGACCCGACCGAAGGGAGGGGCAGCCCCAAATCATTGGAAAAACACATAAAAAAAGCAGCTTCCCCATAATGGGAAAGCTGCTCAGTAGCGTAAAAGGCAGATAATTTAGCCCTTAATTTTTTCAATCAAGGCCTCTGTTTCCGTGGTTTCCATATCTGCGGATTTGGCAAAACTTATGGCCTTTTCGGCAGTGGCAAGGGCCTCTTTCTTCTTGCCCAATTCATAGAGCAGATTGGCTTTGGTATCTAGATTATAGTAGTTTTCCTCTAGGGCAATAGATTTATCAATCCATTTGAGGGCTGCTTTGAGTTCTTTTTTAGAGCTATTCGCTAGGTAATAGGCCCAAGCGACTTCATTAAGCTCTGCCCAGTTGTCTGTATGATCGAGTAACAGAATATTGAGATACTTAAACTCTTTCTTGGTCCCGCTATAAATAATATTATTGAGCGTAGCGATATAATAAGCGGCTGATTTCTCAGAAAGGGTAGTATTGAGTTGTTCGACTAGCTGCTTATACTCTTCGTCTTTGGTACCTTGTCCATTGAGGCGTTCTCCAAGCGAATGAATTTTAGTCATGAGGCCTTTTTCTAGGTATTCCTCAACTGTCTCGGCCCCATTTTGTATGACAAACTCTTTTTTGTGGGCCAGAACATAGTCAAAGTACTTTTGCTCATAGCCCACTTCAGTCATGCTGATAATCTCGAAGTTTTCGCTTTGCTTCCAGTCTTCTTCCTTAATAAGGTCTAGATAAGTGCGGGCCTCTTCGCTATTGTTTTCATAGGCAGCAGAAAGGGCCAGGATATAATTGCGTAAAAACTCGGGTTGGCGGTCGCCTTTCTCATAGCGTTTTTTGAGGCTAAAGAGCTGTTTGTTGGGGTCCAAAGCCGTTTGGCTTTCGGCAATGAGCTGTTGGGCATCGGGTGCACCCACTGATTTGTGGAGAAGTTCGCCATCGGCAGAGAAGAATAGAAGAGTGGGGTAGGCTTTAACCCCATGTTTTTCGGCAAACTCTAGTCCCTCGCCTTTTTCCATATCTAACTTGTAGCTAATATAATTTGCATCGAAGTGCTGGCCTACTTGTGGCTGGGTAAATACCGTTTTGCTCAACCATTTGCAGGGGCCGCACCAAACGGCATAGGCATCGACAAAGATCATTTTGTTTTCTTTGAGGGCAAGGGCTTTGATCTCCTCCCAGCTGCCTTCGGTAAAGCTGATCCCATTGGCAGATTTGGGCATTTTTTCCTCAATCTTTTTGAGCAGGGCTTCAGTCTCGCTGACATCATCGCCATTTTCTTTGCCTAGGGCAATAGACTTCTCGGCGGCCTTTTTGGCCTCTCCGTAACGCTTGAGTTTAAAGGCGAGGTTGGCTTCTGTATCTGCATTGGCAAATCCAGGGGCTAGGGCTACTGATTTTTTGGCCCAGCTATAGGCCATGCTCAAGAGATTTTCTTCTTCCTTTTGCTCAAAATAGCTCCAAGCGTAGCTATTTAGCATTTGGGCATTATCGCAATGCTCATTGAGGTAGACATGTAGATATTTATCGCGTTGGGGGGTGCGGAAATAATACTGTAGGTCCAAAAGGGCAATAGTTGAGGCCGCTTGTTTTTCGCCCAAAACGCTTTTGATCCGCTCTTTATAGAGCTCATAGGGTTTTTGCTGCTGTTCTTGCGCAATTTTGCGCATCCCTGCCTCTAGTCCAGTTTTGAGGTAGTCATTAACCGTTTCCTCGCCCAAGACTTTTACAAAGTTGGCCTTTTTCGCCAATACTTTATCATAGATAGGGCTGCTTTGGTCGGCAAAAAGTTCTTGGATGAGGCTAAAGTATTCCTCTTGGGTCCAGTTCACTTCCTCTGCTTCTTCTAGTTGTTTTTGGGCTACTTCCTGCGCGCCGGCATAATCGCCGCCATTCATCAAAGCATCCAAATAATTTTTGACCTCCTTTTTGGGCAAGCCCTTTTTAGATTGATACTGCTTTTGGAGGGTATAAAGTTGTTTTTTGGGGTCAATAGCGGCCTTGCCATCTTCTAGTAGGGCTTCGGCATCTTTGGCGCCCATCACCTTATGAACGAGCTTGCCCTCTGCAGAGAAAAACAGCAGGGTAGGGTAGGCTTGTACTTTATGGGTATTGGCAAATTCGGGCCCTTCGCCTTTTTCCATGTCAAACTTATAGTTGACAAAATTGGCGTTGAAATGTTGGCCCACGGCCTCATCGGGAAAGCTATTTTTAGCCATCCATTTGCAGGGGCCACACCAAACGGCATAGGCATCGACAAAGATCATTTTCTTTTCCTTTTTGGCCTTGGCCAAAATATCGGCCCATTGGCCTTCAGAGAATTGAATGCCCTGTGCCCAGCTTTGGCCAGTACTAAAGAGCATAAAGAGCGCTAGGCTCCAAGAAATTAATTGTTTCATATTATTATAATTATGAATGAGCGGGTAAATTTTTTCTTTTGGGGCTGCCCCTCCCTGCGGTCGGGTCGGGCTGTGCGGGGGCTCGCAGTTCTGCTCGGCCCTTCGCTTTTTCGCTGTGCTCAAAAGCTCGGTCTGGCCTTCGGCCACCCCCTACCATCCCTCAGCCGATGCGGGCGCTTCGCGCCCTGCTAGATGCAGCAGTACCTTATAGTTGGGCCAAAAACAGACTCAATTGGCGAACGGCTTGGCCTCTGTGGCTAAGCTGTTGCTTCTCTTCTAGAGTCATTTGGGCAAAGCTGCGTTCATAGCCTTGGGGAACAAAAATGGGATCGTAGCCAAAGCCTTTTTCGCCTAGGCGTTGGGGGGCAATTTGGCCGGGGGCGATACCTTCAAAGTAGTGGATATCATCTGGACCGAGGTAGAGGCAAATGACGGTTCGGAATTGAGCGCTACGATCTTTGGCCGCCGCCAATTGCTGCAGCAGTAAATCCATATTGTCATCGGGATTTTTTTGTGGACCAGCATAGCGGGCGGTATAAACCCCTGGTGCGCCATTTAGGGCGGCTACTTCTAGGCCGGTATCCTCAGAAAAGCAGGCATAGCCATAATGTTCCCAAACGTATTGGGCCTTTTGTAGGGCATTGCCTTGCAGGCTATCTTGTTCTTCGGGAATATCTTCTAGGCAGCCAATATCGGTCAAAGACAAAAAGTCGAATTGCTCGCCCAATTGGGCCTTAATTTCACGGATCTTGCCCGCATTGGCGGTAGCCATGACTAATTTTTTCTTTTGCATCTGTTCTCTAGCTATTTTTTGCAGGGAAAATTTCTTGTAAAGCCCGCCAAAGGGCCAGTTTATGATTCTTTTGCTGGGCAATTTGTCTGGGGGCCAAGCCTTGCAGCAATTGCCAGTTCTTATAATGGACCAATTGATAAAGGGGGAGTTCCAAATGCAACCCCAAAACCTCTGGCGAAACCCCAAAGAAAAAACAAGGAGCCAAAGGAATGTTTGAAATTTGAACGCTTTGCTTTGGGGGAGTTGTCAAGAGCTGAACATCTTCCTTAAGCTGCAAGCCTACAGCCTGCATCACCTTGGTCAAAAAGTCGAGCTCTTCCTCACTATATTCTTGGCCCAAGAATATATAAGCCTTGCGGCCCTCCTCTATAGAAAGAGGCTTACTTGGAATTTGATACAACTCGCTTTCAAAGAAATTTAGATTAAACTTCATTCTATTAGCTTTTATGGAAACCCAGAGGGCTTTATTGGGCGATTATAATAGTCTTTGCCCAAAATATTAAAAATAAGGGCGTAGCCCCTTGGCCAAAAATATAATGGTTTAATTGTACTGGGCCCAAAACAATGCAGGAGGTTTAAAACTATTAGACAGAATATTATTCCTATATATGGCTTATTGTTTAATGTTTATTCTAAACAAATGTTAATAGTTTTCTGTTGACAAAATTTTTTGTATCTTCACGATCCGAAAGCCATAGGCTAGTCCCAGAAGAAGTGATGTGTTTTGATTAGGAAGTATCAATGGTAGTTTTCTTTTTCCGTTAGGGTTCCAAAAGTACGGAAAAAGCCTAAGAGTTTGGACTATTTGCAAGGCTGCGGCAATCATCTTTAACCTCATCTAATATATATTGTATGAAATATCCAATTTCAGTGGAGCTGACGAAGCAATCTCGTCTGGCCGAGGTAGATTTTGATAACTTGGTTTTTGGGCGTGTGATGTCAGATCACATGTTTGTAGCTGACTACATCGATGGTGAGTGGACAGACTGTAGAATCATTCCTTATGGTCCTATGCCTATGAGCCCTGCTATTATGGGTTTGCATTATGGTCAGGCCATTTTTGAGGGAATGAAGGCAAATATATCGGCCAAAACTGGCGAGCCTATTCTCTTCCGTCCCGAATTGCATGTAGAGCGTCTAAATCGTTCTGCCAAGCGTTTGGCCATGCCTGAAATTCCTGCAGAGATTTTCTTAGAGGGGGTACATCGCTTAGTAGATTTGGACCGCAACTTTATTCCTGATTTTGAAGGCTCGGCTCTTTATCTTCGTCCACATATGTTTGCTACAGATGCCTATTTGGGTGTGCGTGCAAGTGATTCTTACCGTTTTGTGATTATGAGCTGCCCTGTGGGACCTTATTATCCAAAACCCGTAAAAATTAAGGTAGCAGAGAAATACGTTCGCGCTTTTCCTGGTGGAGTAGGTTTTGCTAAGGCTGCTGGAAACTATGCCGCTACTTTGGCTCCCGCTCTAGAAGCTAAGGAGCAGGGCTTTGACCAAATCCTTTGGTTGGATGGTAAAGAGTTTAAATATCTGCAAGAGTGTGGGACCATGAACATCTTTGTGGTCATTGATGGCAAAATCATTACGCCTCCTACTACAGATGCTATCTTGGCGGGTATTACTCGCGATAGCTTGATCCACTTGCTAAAAGACAAAGGGTTTGAGGTAGAGGAGCGCAATATTTCTATTCAAGAAGTAATTGAGGCCCATCAAGCAGGTAAACTAGACGAAATGTTTGGTTCTGGAACTGCAGCGGTTATTTCTCATATCTCTGACTTTAGCTACAAAGGCAAAAACTTTGAGTTGTCTCCCATCGAGGGCCGCAAAGTTGGTCCCATGGCTAAAAAGTTGATCCAAGATTATAAAGTAGATGCTGTAGAAGATACATTTGATTGGTTGGTGCCTGTGCGCAGCAGTAAGAAAGAGTTTTCTAAGTAAGGATAAACTACGAGCAGATAAAAAGAGCGGCTTCTCTACCTAGAGAAGTCGCTCTTTGTTTTGGACCCAAGGCAAAAAAAAAGAGGCATTTCTTTAAGGGCCTAGATAAAAAGTTATTTTTGTAGCATCTTGCTTTGGAGCGAGCAGGCGGCGAAGCCGCCGCAGGCCACAACAAACCCTTTAGGGGGCAGTTCGACGACCAAAGGGAGTAACCGCCGACGAGCGCAGCGAGGCGGAGGCCCCAAAAAATAAAAAACTAAATCTTCATCATTCGGCCTCTTTGGGCCAATTACTCATTGATACTGCTATTCTGTATGGATTTCATGACAATTTTCTTTCTCATTATTGGCTTTGTATTGCTCATCAAGGGAGCCGATTATCTGGTAGATGGGGCTTCGGCTGTGGCCAAGCGCTTTGGTATTCCAGATATTATTATTGGTTTGACGGTGGTGTCTATGGGGACCTCTGCGCCCGAGTTGGTGGTTAGTGTGGGTTCTGCCATGCAAGGTTCTACGGGTTTGGTTTTTGCCAATGTGATTGGGAGTAACATCTCGAACACTTGTTTGATTTTGG
The DNA here is from genome assembly GCF_028464065.1 of Saprospira sp. CCB-QB6. Taxonomy (NCBI): domain Bacteria; kingdom Pseudomonadati; phylum Bacteroidota; class Saprospiria; order Saprospirales; family Saprospiraceae; genus Saprospira; species Saprospira sp. CCB-QB6. The sequence continues at coordinate 2,285,573 of NZ_CP116808.1, forward strand.
GTGTGGCGGGTTTGATTGTGCCCTTGGTGGTGCAGTCGACTACCGTAAAATATGAGTTGCCCTTATCGATTTTGATTATTCCCCTGCTCTTTGTTTTGTCTAATGACAGTATGCTTTGGGGAGCCGAAACAAGTACGCTTAGCCGCATAGATGGCTTTATCTTATTGACCTTATTTGCGGGCTTTTTGTACTATGTTTTCCGTTCTGCCAAGAACAATCCCGAGGAAGTAGAGGCAATTGATCCTTTGCCTGCATGGAAATCGGCCATCTTTATTGTGGGCGGTATTGCAGCCTTGGTTATTGGTGGCGATTGGGTAGTGAGTTCGGCCAAAGATATCGCTAAAGCATTTGGTATGACGGAGCGTTTGGTGGGCTTGACCGTTGTGGCAGTAGGGACCTCTTTGCCAGAGCTAGCCACCTCTGTGGTAGCCGCCATGAAGCGCAATTCTGATATTGCGATTGGCAATGTGGTGGGCTCTAATATCTTTAATGTGCTTTTGGTTTTGGGAACGAGTGCAGCCATTATGCCCACCAACTACGAATTGGCCATCAACTTTGATTTATACTTCTTGATGGCGGTCAGTTTTGTCTTATTTGCTTTCTTTTTTGTGGGCACTTTGCGCAAAGAGAACCTCTATACCTTAGATCGTTGGGAGGCCGCCTTGTTGTTGATCGCCATCATTGGCTACTTTGCCTATATTATCGTCAATGATCCTGGCACAGCGGCAGCTGTAGGTTAGGGTTTTTGCCAAAGGCTATCGATGCCGGGACATTCTTTTTGGGCCCAGCGCCATAGCCGTTTTTCCCAGCGCTTCAGGGCTTTATTTTGGAGTTGATGGGCCTGCCAATGGGCAGAAAAAATTAAAGAATCGCCTTGATAAAAGGCCATAGAAGAAACTGGCGCTCCTGGCATAGGGGGCGGCAGTTCTTTTGTTTGGGGGCTAGGGGCTTTGGGGCCTAATTTATTTGGTCCTTTGGTCAGCAATTCATCTTGTTGGTGGGCTGATTTACGAACAATTTGCAGGCCTTGGCTATCGAGCTGCATCCGCACCGATTGCTGATGGGGCGGGGGCAGGCTCGGATTCCCATGATAATATTCTAGCCGATCCCAATTGGGCCCCTTATGGCAAGCAAAAAGCAGCAGACAGGCAAGCAGACAGCCGCCAAAATTCTTGAAATGCATAAAACTGGATTTAATGAAGGTCTAAGTTAAGAAGTTGTTTGAATATTCAGGGAAGCATATTTTTTTTGGGCTGCCCCTCCCGCCGAGTTGAAACCCAGTGCAAAGCGGTATCGCTTTGCGAAGCTATACAAAATGAGGGTTAACACCCTCATGAGTTTTCGCTCGGGTCGGGCTCTGTCGTGGCTCGCTGTTCGCTCGGCCCTTCACAAAATTTCGCTGCGCTCATTTTGCTCGGTCTGGCCTTCGGCCACCACTTTCCATCCCTCAGCCTGCGGGCGCAAAGCGCCCTGTCCACCGCAGAAAAAAAGTTGGGCCAAAGGACTTTGAAAAAGGAACTAAAAAAGAATTCCTCTAAACAAAATTTAACGATAGTTAAAACCTAGCAAAAGAAATTAAATTTTGGGCAAGTTATATTTCTCTTATATAAAAGCTAGTAAAGCTATCATTTACTGCTAAAAGCTTCTAATTGAAGCAACTGCAGTATAGAAACTGGGGGCTAAAAAAAATAAAATTCCTTTGCATAGGTGGCGAAACTGCATATCTTTGCAGCGAATTTAAGAAAACCATCATAAGCTAAACAGCATGCTTAAGAAAATTTACAGCCTTCTAGTAATTGCGATTTTGGGCCTTTTGGGAGGTCAGAATCAGGCTTATGCTTCTGGGGGAGATGACCCCATTGAGGCGGTCATGCACCACATTGGCGACGCACATCAATTTCACATTGTAGGCGATATGTATTTGCCCTTGCCTTGTATTGCTTATAGCGATGCAGGTTTTTTCTTTAGCCTATCTTCTGCTTTTGAGTATAGCCATGCCAATCACATGAGCCTCAAAGCTATCGACGGATATGTATTGTATCATGACGAGTTGATGCGCATCAAAGGAGATTTTCCTGCTGGTGTTGTAGAGCTAAAAACAGATGGTCATGTTGATGCACACTCTGATCAGCCGATGCCTGGCCATAGCGATGCTCATGGCGAAAAGCAGGTAGTCGATGAGCATGGTGTTCATACAGAGGGTGGTCACGATCGTGACGAAGTGCATACTATGCACCAAATTACGCATGATGGAAAAACGTATGAGCTAGAGTCGGCTAGCAAGCTACAAGCGATGACTAGCTGGTATGATTTCTCGGTAACGAAGAATGTATTTTCTATGTTTTTGGCCTTCTTGCTATTGGTAGTCATCTTTAGCTCAGTAGCCAAAGCTTATAAAAAGAATCAAGGAAAAGCGCCCAAAGGCCTTCAGTCTTTGCTTGAGCCTGTCTTTGTATTTATGCGCGACGAAGTAATTGAGCCTGCAATTGGCCACAAATGGGAAAAATTCTTTCCTTTCTTGATGTCGCTATTCTTCTTTATCTTGTTTTCTAACTTGTTGGGCCTCATTCCTTTCTTTCCTGGAAGTGCCAACATCACAGGAAACTTGGGCGTTACTTTGGTACTCGCCGCCTTCACTTTCTTGGTCACTAACATTAGCGGAAATGGCCACTACTGGCGCCACGTCTTTGCTATGCCTGGTGTACCTCTTCCCATCTTGATTTTGTTGACGCCTATTGAGGTAGTTGGTTTATTTATTAAGCCAATTACGCTCTTGATTCGTTTGTTTGCGAACATTACGGCAGGTCACATTATCATCCTTTCATTGGTTAGCTTGATTTTCATCTTCTCTAATGGAGGCGAAAACACAGGCGGTGCCGTAGGAGGTGGAGCAATTGCAGTTCCTTTTGTATTTGCCATGAACTTCTTGGAGCTCTTCGTAGCTTTCTTGCAAGCCTTCATCTTTACTTTGCTTTCTTCTATTTATATCGGTGCAGCTGTAGAAGAGCACCACCATGAAGAAGCACACTAGATTTCGACTAACGATTATTATTTATATTTTTTTCATTCTTTAATCATTACTTATTATGGGACCTCTTGGAGCTGGACTAGCTGTTATCGGCGCAGGCCTTGGAATTGGACAAATTGGCGGTAAAGCCATGGAAGGTATTTCACGTCAACCTAAGGCGGCTGGTGACATCCGTACAAGTATGATTATCGCTGCTGCTCTTGTTGAGGGTGCTGCCCTCTTTGCTATCGTAGTAGCTTTGATCAAAGAGTAATTTTAACTCTTCAAGCTGACTCGACAACGATTGGTTGTCGAGCAGCTTCTTTTCTTTTAGAATTTTACTATTTCTTATAATACACATATATACTCTGCCTTATGCTTTATCTAGCAGACTTCTCTGTGATGAATCCAAGCTTCGGCTTGTTGTTCTGGACCAGCATCATCTTCATCTTGGTATGGTTGGTTATCGGCCGCTTTTTCAAGAGTATCAAGAATGCGCTTAAAGATCGTGAAACCGATATCCAGTCGGCTCTAGATCAGGCCAAATTGGCTCGTGAAGAAATGGCTCAACTAAAATCTGAGCATGACGTATTGTTGAAAAAAGCTCGTGAAGAGCGCTTGAAAATTATTGCTGATGCTGAGGCCGCTCGCGAGCAAATTGTAGAAGAAGCCAAAGCTAAAGCAGACCAAAGCAGCCGTCAAATGATTGAGGCCGCTAAACAAGAAATTGAGAACCGCCGCAAAGAAATGGAGGTGGAGCTCTTTAACGAACTCGGTCAACTTTCTGTACATCTTGCAGAACAACTCATTGGCCGTGAACTTGAAAGTAAGCATGAGGATTTCATTCAGTCTAAAGTGACTGAGTTGAAAAATACAGACCTCGCCCAGCTCAACTAATTTTTTCTTCCTCTAACTTTTAGCTATTATGTCTATTAGCCGTATTGCCGCTCGCTACGCCCAATCACTCTTTGATTTGGCCCAACAAGAGCAAGCACTCGATCAAATTCATGAGGATGTAAAAAGTATTGAGCAGGTGGTAGAATTGCCCGATTTTGAGGCAGTCATGAGAAACCCACTGATCTCTACCGAGAAAAAAGAAAACATCTTCGAAGCCGTGTTCAAAGGGAAAATTCATCCCCTCGCCCTCAATACCTTGATGGTAATGGCTGAACACAAAAGAGAACGCTACCTTAGCGCTTTCTGCCACTTCTTCCACAACCTCTACACTGAGTATAAAGAGGTTTCTATCGTTAAACTGACCACGGCCACTGCCGTTAGCCAAGCCGCTATTGACAATATTTTGGCTGGCTTTCAAGAAAAAGGCCTAATCAAAAAAGATATTGAACTAGAGGTGGCTGTAGATCCTAGCCTCGTTGCTGGATTTGTGCTCGAGTTTAATGATAAAGTATATAATGCCTCTGTGGCGCAAAAGCTCTCTGAGCTGAGAACCAAATTTAGTCAAAACCTCTATACTAAAAATATTTAAAGATATGGTTGACGTAAGACCGGACGAGATCTCCGCAATATTGAAAGAGCAAATTACTGGTTTTGGCGCCGGTGCAACGCTCGAAGAAGAAGGTACCGTATTGGAAGTGGGTGATGGTATCGCCCGTATCTATGGTTTAACAAATGTAGCGGCCGGTGAATTGGTCGAATTCAAAGATAAAGGGGTTCAAGCTATCGCCCTTAACTTGGAAGAAGACAACGTAGGGGTTGTACTTATGGGTGCTTCTGAAAAGATTAAAGAGGGAGACAAAGTAAAACGTACTGGCCGTATCGCTTCTATCGATGTAGGAGAAGGTATGCTTGGCCGCGTAATCAATCCTTTGGGCCAGCCGCTAGACGGACGTGGTGCTATCAAAGGAGAACGCTATGCTATGCCCCTAGAGCGTAAAGCTCCTGGTGTAATTTACCGTCAGCCTGTAAATGAGCCTCTCCAAACAGGAATCAAAGCTATCGATGCCATGATTCCAATCGGACGTGGACAACGTGAGTTGATTATCGGTGACCGCCAAACTGGTAAAACAGCTATCGCCATCGATACTATTCTCAACCAAAAAGAATTTTACGATCGCAATGAGCCCGTATACTGTATCTACGTTGCCGTAGGTCAAAAAGCTTCTACTGTAGCTATGGTAGCTAAAACACTAGAAGAAAATGGCGCTCTTCCTTATACTGTAATCGTTTCTGCAGCAGCTTCTGATCCTGCTCCCCTCCAGTTCTACGCTCCCTTTGCTGGTGCCGCTGTAGGTGAGTTCTTCCGCGATACAGGACGCCCCGCTCTTATTGTTTATGATGATTTGTCTAAGCAGGCTGTAGCCTACCGTGAGGTATCTCTACTTCTACGTCGTCCTCCCGGACGTGAGGCTTATCCTGGTGACGTTTTCTACCTTCACTCTCGCTTGCTAGAGCGCGCAGCTAAGGTGATCAACAACGATGATATCGCTCGTGAAATGAACGATTTGCCCGATTCACTCAAAAACGCTAAGGATGCTCAAGGTAATCCTATCGTGAAAGGTGGTGGATCACTTACGGCTCTTCCTATCATCGAGACACAAGCAGCCGACGTTTCTGCTTATATCCCAACTAACGTAATTTCTATTACCGATGGTCAGATCTTCCTAGAGTCTAACCTTTTCAACGCTGGTGTACGTCCCGCTATTAACGTAGGGGTTTCTGTATCTCGCGTAGGGGGGTCTGCTCAGATCAAACCCATGAAAAAGGTATCTGGTACCCTTAAGTTGGACCAAGCACAGTACCGCGAATTGGAGGCTTTTGCCAAGTTTGGCTCTGACCTCGATGCCGCTACTAAACTTGTTCTTGACAAAGGTGCTCGTAACGTAGAAATCCTAAAACAACCTCAGTACTCTCCCGTTTCTGTAGAGAAGCAGGTAGCTATTATCTACTGTGGTACTAAAGGCCTTTTGCGTAATGTTCCTGTGGATCGCGTTAAAGAATTTGAGCGCCTATTCTTGCTCGAACTCGACCGCCGTCTACCCGAAGTACTCACTGCCTTCCGCAACGGTAAGTACAACAAAGAAGATCTCGCTAAGATCGAAGGACTTGCCGCCGAAATGACGCAGCAATTCGCTTAATATATACCTTCTAGGGATTTGGGCTAGCCAAGCTAGCCCAAACCCTTCTTTTCTTATTTTCACCATCTAGATGTCTCGAAATGGCCAACCTTAAAGAAGTACGTGACCGCATTCAGTCGGTAAACTCTACGCAGCAAATTACCAAAGCGATGAAGCTGGTAGCGGCCTCTAAGTTGCGTCGTGCCCAACAAGCTATCACGCAATTGCGCCCTTACTCAGAAAAACTCAATAGCATTTTGTCTAACATTATGCTCACTATTGAAGAAGGAGCAGATGAGTCTGGCTACTCTAATGAACGCCAAATCAATAAGGTCTGCCTAGTGGTGATTAGCTCTAACCGTGGCCTTTGTGGTGCCTATAACTCTAATGTAATCAAACAGGTGATCGGCCTGCTAGAAGAAGGAGGAAAATACCACAAGCAATATGAAGCTGGCAATGTTTCTATGCTCTTCATTGGTAAAAAAGCATACGATATCCTCAAAAAGACCTATACGAAGGCTACCTTGATTACGGATTATCTCGAAATCGTAGGCAAAAATTTCTCTTCTCAAGATTCTATGCCTATAGCCGAAATGCTTATGCAGCAGTATCTGGACACAGACTATGACGCTATTGATATCGTCTATGCTAAGTTCCGCAATGCCGCTATGCAAGAGTTTGAAGTAGAACAGTTCCTCCCTATCGCCAAAGCAGAAGCCCCAGAAGGTCAAGAAGACTTTTCTGTAGACTTTATCTTTGAGCCACCCAAAGAGGATTTGCTCGAATACCTCACGCCTACTATCCTCAAAACGCAGTTTCACAAAACTATCCTAGACTCTAATGCCTCTGAGCATGGTGCCCGTATGACGGCTATGGATAAAGCTTCTGAAAATGCCGATGAGCTCTTGCGTGAACTCAAAATTAACTATAACAAAGCCCGCCAAGAAGCAATTACTACCGAATTGGGAGAAATTGTGGGTGGTGCTGCCGCTCTCGAAAGCCAATAAGGCAAACAGAGATATACAAACAAAAAAAGGAAGCCAATTGGCTTCCTTTTTTTATGTAGCTAACTTAGTTCTAGTTTGCACCAGGACGACGCTTCTGAGAAGCCGCATCCTGAGTTGTTGTAGCACCAGAACGCTTTTTCTGAGCATCTGCATCCTGAGTTGTTGTGGCGCCGCCACGAGCTTTCTGAGGATCTTTAGTCACTCCACCAGAAGTAGCCTCTTCTGTAGGTGCAGTTGTTGAAGAACTCTCACTGCCAGAAGTAGCTGAACCACCTGCAGGAGCTGTAGGACGTGTGCTGTTTCCACCACTCTTTACAGTTTCCTCTACAGGAGCATCAGGATTCTCTTCTTTGTACAAACGCATGGCCTCTTCATCAGCAGTTTCTTGGCATTTCTTGAACTGCTCGTCCATGAATTTAGTCTTTAGCTCTTCATATTTGGCGTCAATTTTCGCCTGCTCACCATCATCAAAAGAAGATAGCAAACCAAAAGCGCCCAAACCTAGACAGAAGGCACCTGCAAACAATAGTTGCTTTTTCATAACTATATCGGTTTTATAAAAGTCAAAATAAAATTACTGTTCAGCTTGCGCAGCCATAACCTGAGCAATTGAATCTTTTTTAGCCGCTACCAACTCGTCACACTTTTTAGTGGCTTCTTCCATTAGGGTAGCTTCTTCTGTTTTTAGTTTTTCTTCCGCTTTCTTGGCAATGTCCGCCTCGCTAGAAGCTCCGCCGCCGCAGCTAACGACAGAAAAGGCCATAAGGCCTAGGCTCAAAGCGCCTACAATTAGTTTTTTCATGATCTTGTACTTTTGATATATTGATTCGTGAATAGACTCAAAACTCTTCCAAAAAAGCCTTTTGAGCCTATACAAATTTAAGATAAAATATCATATATACAAGTGCAAAGCCCTGTTTTACTATGCTACAGCCTTTTGTTGCCTTTTTTTTGCCAATGCAATTGAAAAAGATGATAAATCTATTTTAGCTGGATATTTTGGGGCCCGCGGCCAGCAAAGCTGGCCGCCGCTATGCTGCGCCGCTCGCAGGTCTGCTCGGCCCTGCGTCGCTTTGCTCCTTGGTCTGGCGCTTCGCGCCACGGCTGCGCAGCGCTGGGCCGCTCATCTATCTTTTTTCTTTTGGCCTTCTTCTTCGGCCGCTAATTTTATGAGGGTTTCAACCCTCATTTATATATTATTGCGAAGCAATACCATTATCGGCTTAGGGATGGATAGGGGGGCGGCGCAGCCGCAGACCAAGGCGCTTTGCGCCGTAGGGCCGAGCAGAACTGCGAGCCCCGACACAGCCCGGCCCGCCCAAAGGGCGGGCAAGCCCCCAAAAAAATGTAAATTCGTTGAGATTTTACCCATGTTATTATGCCATATATTATTCCCCTCTTGCTCCTCTTTCTGAGCATTACCTATTGTCCTGCCCAAACGGCTAGAATTGATAGTTTGTTGGCTGTAGCGCCTAGCGACCTAGAACAAGAGTTTATTCGCTATGAAGAGCTGATTAAGGCTTATGCGAGTATAGATAGCAGCCCTGCGCAATTATACTATATCCAAAAGGGGCAAGAGCGGGCCAAAGCCACAAAAAGCTGGGGGAAGTTGGCCGATTTTTGGGCGCAAAAAGGCCAGTTTTATCTAAAAAAAGATAGCTTACTGCAGGCAATGGAAGCTTTTGATAAAAGCCTAAAAATTAGCCGAACCCAACTGCAAGCCAATCAGGTCAATCAATACCTTTATATCAATATTGGTAATCTCTATTTTCAAAAGGGCTATTGGACCGAGGCCAATCAGCATTTTAATTATGCCTTAGAAGGCTTTTTGAATAAAGATGATTCGAGTGGAATCAATCTATCTTATCGAAATAAGGCCCTAGTATTTAACCGATTACGGCAGTTTGATTCGGTGATTTATTATACCAATTTAGCCCTGCCGTATATTCATGAAAATCAGTTGGAAGAGCAATTTTGGGCCTTGAGTTTATTGGGAACTGCCCATTCGGGCAAAGAGGAGTATAATAAGGCTTATTATTATAAAGAAAAAGCGCTAGACTTGGCCCAAGAACATACAGAGGCTTTGGGGCAGTTGATCGGCTATGCACATTATAGTTTGGGTTATGTAGACTTTAAATTGGAGAACTACGAGCAGGCTATTCCACATTTTCAAACGGCTTTGCCTTATTATATGCCTAGGGATTTCAATGCGCTCTGGCAATTGATTCGCTGCCAAACTGCTGCGGGCCAACTCCAAGCAGCCAAAGAAAGCTTTGCCCCTTTTAAGGAAAAATATGCCTATCTCTTGGCCGACTCTATCCAAAATGATCCCAAACGAGATCTTTATCTCTTGGCTAGTCAAGCTATTGCCGAAGCGGAAGGAGATTATAAAAAGGCTTTTGAATTGGTCAAAAAGATCAATAAAGATCTGCGCGAAGAAAGTCGAAAGGAAAAAGATAAAGACCAACTCATCCGTCTTGGACAATTGGCCTTTTCGCTGCGCAAGGATATTGAGCTGAAAAACCAAGAGCAGCAATTGAGCCATGAAAAAGAAGTTCGAGCGCAAAAAGAACGCCTTAACCAACTATATTTTTTGGGGCTGCTCATGCTGTTGCTGCTCTTGTTTGCTGGAACTTGGCTCTATTGGCAATTGGCCCAAAATCGAAAACTGCTGCATCAGAGCTATGCCGATTTACAAGAATATAGCGAAAATCAAGATGAGCTCTATGCCATTTTGGCCCATGATCTCCGCCGCCCTTTTGGCAACCTGCTAAGCGTCAACCAACGCCTGGCAGCTAGCCTCAATCAAAAAAAAGAAGGGGAATTGGCCCGAAAAGCAGAAGGGGCCAGCCAAGAACTCTATTTCCTTTTTGAGGACCTGCTCTCTTGGATCAAAGAACAAAATCAAGGCATTCAGGCCAACTACCATTATCATAGTTGGGCACAACTACAAGCCGATTTATTGGCGCCTCTTCAACTGGCCTTAGAGGAAAAAAATATTCAACTCCAAATCCGTACGGAGCTGTCAGAACTTTATACGGATAGCTATTTGCTCAATACCATTTTGCGCAACCTCTTGGCCAATGCTATTCGCTTTTCGCCCAAAGCAGGGCAAATTAGCTTGATTATTCAACAGAAAGATAATTACTACCAAATCCAGTTGCAGGATCAAGGACCAGGTTTATCAGAAGAACAAATAGCCGCCTTATTTACCCCAAATAAAAAGGCCAAAAATGGCTTGGGCCTCCCCCTCGCTCAAAAGTTTGTCCAGCTGCTCGGCGGAGAAATAGAACTGCTATCTTCCTCTTCTACAGGACTCTGTTTTCAAATTAGCTTGCCGAAGCAAAGCCATAAAAACACTCAAGAAATACAAGAAGAAACCTTATCTTTTGCCAAGCCGTCTCCCCAACAACGCGCTCAAAATTATGATCCTAAGCTATTGGCCCTTTTGGCTAAATTGCAAGCCCATCAAGTAGGGCAACTTTACGCCTTACAGCAAACTTATGCCCAAGACGCTTTTTTAAGAGAGGCCCTAAATGAACTACTCGAATTGCCTTTTAGTGGAGAGGCCAACCGCTTTGAGGAAAAAAAAGCGGCTTTGCTACAGCAACTCCAACGACTTTAAATGAGCATTATGCAAAAGAAGATTCTCCTTGTCGATGACCAACCCCAAAATCTACATCAGGTCCTTAAAGCCCTCTACCCTAAAAAAGAGGAATACGAACTCTCTTTTGCCCCCAATGGCGCCCAAGCTTTGGCACTGCTAGAAGATCTAAAGGTAGACCTCATTCTACTAGATTGGGAAATGCCCCTGATGGATGGTATCCAAACACTAGAAGCCCTTAAAAAAGAGGAGCGCTGGGCCAATATTCCCGTTATCATGTACACTGGGGTGCATACGGCTAGCCAAGCGCTACAAAAGGCCTTTGATTTAGGAGCTATCGACTTTTTGCGCAAACCCGTAGACGAAACCGAATTGCTGGCCCGTATCCAAAATATTTTTTATATCCAGCAAACGCATGCACTGGAGCAAGAACGAAATGAACTGGCCCTCAGCCTGAAACGCAAGGAGCTTTTGCATTATGCCATCTGGCTACAAGAAAAAAATGGCTTCCTCCAAAGCTTTGAACAAAAACTAAGCAGTTACCTACAAAAAAAATTACCCTACGATAAAGAAGGCCAAAGCCTCCTGCGCGAATTAGAACAGGAAATTGCCATCAAAAGTAAATGGGAAAACCTCCGCCAACAGGCCGATAATATTCACCAAGCTTTCATCCGCCGCTTTGAAGAGTCGCATCCCCAACTCTCCGCTGGCGATATCAAACTGGCCACCCTCATCCGCATCAAACAAACAAATCAAGAAATTGCAGATACCCCGGCCATCGCACTGAGCTCGGTAAGCAAAAAGAAGTTACGCTTACGCGATAAACTGGGCTTTGCTTCTGCTGCCGAACTAGAGGCGCATATTTTGACCTTTTAAATTATTCTGGGGCCCGCGGCCAGCAAGCTGGCCGCCGCTATGCTGCGGGGCTCACAAGACTGTTCGGCCCTGCGCAGGCGACGCCGGCTTGGTCTGGCCTTCGGCCACCCCTCCGCAGCGCTGGGCCGCTCATCAGGGCGTTTTTCTTTTGGTCTTCTTCTTCGGCCTTTTGGGGCCATGGGCTGAAGCCCATGGTTGTGGGTCTATGCAAACTGGCGGGCTAAAGCCCTTGTTTGCTGGAAAATGGAAAAAAATTAGCTCCAAGAAAAAACAACCTTTGTTCAAAGCGGCAGAGGATTTTAATCCTCTCCACACTATAGATGTAGAATGGGATTGTTGTATGGCTGTGGGTTTCAACCCACAGGTATATATCCATCCTAGAGGGCCGAAGGCCCGCAGGCTTAGGGATGGATAGGGGGGCGGCGAAGCGGCAGACCAAGGAGCAAAGCGACGCAGGGCCGAGCAGACCTGCGAGCCCCGACACAGCCCGGCCCGCCCAAAGGGCGGGAAAGCCCAAAAAAAATAAACCCTCAAAGATTAGATAGCTTCCCTAGCCCTAAAATTCTAAGCCGTAGAAGTAGTATAGAAAGAAGCCCAATAAAAGCAGATGTAAAAGAAAGGCGGCCCAAGCTCGCCAGAGAAAGGAGCGTTTTCGGGTTTTGTGTCGAAACCAATAAATGCCGGTTAAAAGGCCCAAGCTACCGCCCAAAAAACCTAGGCGCAACAGCTGTTTTTCGGGGACTCGCCAAGCGTCTTTTTGGGCCTGTCGTTTATCCCAATACATTTGAATCAGGGCATAAATATTCAGGCTAATGGGCAAGAGGAGAAGTAAAAGCATAGCTATTGGCGAGACTGATGAATAAAATAATGGTCTAAGATAACTAAAGCGGCCATGGCCTCCACAATGGGGACGGCTCTGGGGAGCACACAGGGGTCATGTCTTCCTTTTCCGTCTAAAGTAACGGCTTCTCCTTTCTGGTTAATTGTCTGTTGGGCTTGCATAAGGGTAGCCACGGGCTTAAAGGCCAAATTGCAATAAATGTCCATGCCATTAGAAATTCCGCCCTGTATTCCACCAGAATAATTAGTTGTAGTTTTGACCTGTCCATTTTCCATGACAAAGGGGTCATTATGTTGGCTGCCGCGCATTTTGGTCCCGGCAAAGCCAGAGCCGTATTCAAAGCCCTTACAGGCGTTGATGCTGAGCATGGCTTTGGCTAAATCGGCTTGGAGGCGATCGAAGACGGGTTCGCCTAAACCAGGGGGAACGCCCTCTATGACCAAAGTAATTTGGCCTCCGATGCTATCGCCTGCTTTTCGGACGGCTCGGATTAGGGTTTCCATGGCTTTGGCGCTTTGGGGGTCAGCTGCTCGAACGGGATTTCGTTCTACTTCAGAGGGGTCTAATTCCCAGTAGGGGCGAGTACATTCTAGTTCGCCTACTGCTTTTACATAGGCCCAAATCTTAATGCCATATTGGGCCAAAAGCTGCCGAGCGACGGCTCCAGCGGCTACCCTTGCGGCTGTTTCTCTGGCTGAAGAGCGGCCTCCACCGCGATAATCTCTGATGCCATATTTGGCGGCATAGCTATAGTCGGCATGAGAGGGGCGATAAAGATCGGCCCAGCCGCTATAGTCCTTAGATTTAGCATTTTGGTTGGGGATGAAAATATGTAGGGGTGTGCCTGTAGTTTGGCCTTCAAAGAGGCCAGATAAAATTTGAAACGCTTCGGTTTCTTGGCGTTGGGTAACGATAGCGGATTGGCCGGGTCTTCTGCGGGCCAAATCGCGGCGAATGAGGTCTAAATCTAGCAGGAGGCCAGAGGGGCAGCCGTCAATGATGACACCGATGCCCGCTCCATGAGATTCTCCGTAAGTTGTAATTTTAAAAATTCGTCCGAAACTATTGCCCGCCATCTTCTTCTCCGATATAGCTAGAGTAATCTTCAATTTTTTGGGCCAAGCGGGCCTCTAAATAAGGGTGGGTACCGCCCAGAACCTCTAAAATCATGCGGGCATCTTCTTGATAGGCCTTTCTGCGGTTGGGGGTCCAATAGTGAGGTGGGGGGCTCATATTTACGAGTCGGTCTGCTAATTTGACCAAACAGGCTTCTTTAGAGTTGGCTTTGATGCGGGCGAGGCAGTCGGCCATTTGTTTAGCTTTGGGCAGCTCTTTATTTTTGCTGAGGGTTTGCACGGCGGTGCAGACCTCATCGCCAAACTCGCGGGCTAGTTCTTCGGGTAGAATGTCCGTATCTTCTAAAACATCGTGTAGGACGCCCACTTGCAAGCAGAGGTTTTCATCAAAACCTGTTGCATCATTGGCTAGGGCGTAGTTGATTTCGGCTCCGACATGGGCCAAGTGAAGCAAATAAGGTAATTCGCTACCAGACATTTTTTGTTTAGCATGGGCACGAGCGGCAAAATCTAAAGCTCTACGGTAAACATCTACAGGCGTTGGCATATTCTCTATCTTTAGGTCGTAAAGTATGAATTTAGGGCAAAAATACGGAAGAACTACTGAAAGTTAGTAAACTTCTGGCAAAATCAAGCCTTTTAGCCTAATAGAGCGTCTTTGGGCTGGGATTATTTTGGGCCATATTTTTTGCTGCCCTTGGGCAGCCTTGGTCAAGCTGATGGCCCAGCGCTGCGGAGGGGTGGCCGAAGGCCAGACCGAGCCGGCTTCGCCTGCGCAGGGCCGAACAGTCTTGTGAGCCCCGCAGCGTAGCGCAGCGCAGCTGAGGCCCCAAAAAAACATAAAAAAGTAAGAGCGGCTTTTGTTTGGCCCTACAAATAGCTGTAGCTTTCCAGTCGATTTAAAACCAACACTACTTATGAAAACATTACTACCGATTCTTTTTGTATTGGCTTTTGCGCCTTGGGCTTCGGCTCAGTTTGTCATTTTTGGCGAGGCTGTGCAATCAAATATTAACAATTCTGGCTTTAGCGTTAGCTATACTACTTCTCAGCCTGGCGAGGGAATTTTGGAATATGGGTTAACGCCTAGTTTGGAACTTGGTTTTTCTGCTGCGGGGGCCAATGGGAGCAGTCATCAAATTGTGCTTTCGGCTTTGCAGGCGGCGGAGATTTATTATGTGCGGCCTAGCCTTATTCGCAATGGGGACACGATTCCCTCTACCAAAACGGCGATTATGGCCACGGCTTCTAATTCAACGGGCCAAATCAAAATTTTCTTCAATAAAAGTATTGATGCGAATGTATCGAATGGGACATTTCCAAACATCAATAACTCTTCAGCCGCAATTGTTGCCGAGTTGATTAAGCGGATTGATAGCGCCCAAGCCACTATTGACGTGGCGGCATATAATATCAATCAGAGCAATATTGTAACGGCTTTAAATAATGCTCAAAATAGAGGAGTTGTTGTCCGTTACATTGCTAATGATGGGACCTCAAACACGGCTTTGAGCAATGCGAACTTTCCCAATCAGGAGGTGAACACGACAGGCTTGATGCACAACAAATTTCTGGTTTTTGATGTGGGTTCCGTTTACGATAGTTATGTTTGGACAGGTTCAATGAACTTGACATCGGGAAATATCTACGATGACTTTAACAATGTCGTTTTGCTTCAGGACCAAACTTTGGCTAAAGCTTATACCCTTGAATTTAACGAGATGTGGGGGGGGACAAGTGCTACTTTTAATGCGCTTACTAGCCGTGCTGGTAGCCAAAAAACAGACAACACCCCTCACCTTTTTATGATTGGGGGGAAATTGGTAGAGCAGTATTTTTCGCCTACAGATAACACCACCACGGCGATCAAAAATGCCATTCTTTCTGCAGGTGGAGACGTTTCTTTTGCCCTGCTTACCTTTACCAACAATGAGTTGAGAGATGCTATTTTGGACCGTCAGCAGTCTGGAGAGCAAGTTGCTGGAGTCATTGAAAATATTGGCGATATCGGGAGTGATTATGCGGATCTCAATGCGGCAGGTGTAGATGTTTATGCAGATAACCAGCCTTTTGATATCCACCACAAATATGCAATTATTGATGCCAACACGCCTAACTCTGATCCTCAGGTTGTTACTGGCTCACATAACTGGTCGCAAGGGGCCGAGGACGATAATGATGAAAATACGCTCATTATCCATGATGCCGAAATTGCAAACTGGTACCTCCAAGAATTTTCTGCTCGCTATTGTGCCAATGAAGGCAGTAGTAATTGTCAATATGATCCCGCTGTTTCGGTTTGGCAAACAGAACTCCATAGCTTTGAGGTTTATCCCAACCCTAGTCAAGGACAGATCCAGATTGAGTTGGACCAAGATCGCGCACTAGATTATCAAGTCCTCAATACGCTTGGCCAAACCATTCAAAATGGCCAAATTCAAGGACAACAAGCAAGGCTTAACTTGAATCAATTGCCTAAAGGCAGCTACTATTTGGTCTTGTACCAAAATGGACAAGCTTGGGGCAGACAAATGATCCAGTTGTTTTAAGTTTCAACTATTAAATAAATAAGCGGCCAATTCTCTTCAGAGAGTTGGCCGCTGCTTTTTGTCTAGCTTAAAGGAAGTTTATTGTTGAATGATCGCTGCAATTTTATTAGAGAGGGCAAGGCCTTCGGGAGATAATGTTTTTAGAGGTTCTCCGCTAGCCGCATAGGCAAGAAAAGTAAAATTATCGGCTAGGACCTCGTCGGGATGGATGGTGTAGTTTGTATTGCGGCCAATTTGCTCCCAATAATTATTCAGCTCTTTTTCTTCTATGCCTAAATCGGGGCTTTTGATGCGGTAGTGTCCAGCCTGAGGCAATTGCTCAAGCTCAAAAAACTGGAAGAGCATAGCCTTTAACATCGGAATACCCTTATAGGCGCCAAAGCGAGAGAAGATAAGTGGTGTCGCCAAAAACTCTTGTTGGTTGCTATCTTTTAGGCGGATGGCGTAATTTAAATCAAGGCCATCAGGATTATAGAAGATGCGCTTTTGCAGAAAATCCGATAAGGCTAAACTATCTATTTTTTGATAGCCAATGGCCGCATAAAGTGCGTCTCTCTTTTTGGGCGAATAGCGAGAATAAACATGGAAAATCTCATGAATTAGGGTTTGCTCTAGCTTGCTGCTGCTAACAAGTTGGTCGGCTGGAATAACAATGCAGTTTTCTCGAGTATAATAAACCGAGGCCCCATAATAACTGCCTAAGGTCTTAATGAGCCGCATTTTGGGCAGCTGAATATCAGGGGCAAAAGCTTGTATCCGATCTAGGGCCGATTGAAATTTATCATGCAGCAAAACCCGCTCGCTCTCGCTAAATTCTTGTATATCTTTTTGCAGCATTTCTTTATAGAGGGGCAGTAGATCTAGGCGCTGGTTACTCGCCTTTTCTAATCTCATCTGAATGGCCATTTCGAGGGCCTGGACCTTGTCGAAATAGCCCTCTTTTTGGTCCACTACAATTGCTTTTTTAGCCTCGTCTACCGATAGCAATTCATAGTCGCAAAGGGCATGTGTAGCCCTCATTTTTTTGGCGTTTTGTTGGCAACTGCAGAGCAAAATCAGCCCGAGGAAGGGGAAAAGGAAAAAGCGCATAAGGCTAAGGGGTTTTAAAATATTGAGCAAGATAATAAGGCGCCTCTGGCCCCATGCAAAACAAGAGATCCAAAGCCGATAAATGGGGCAAAAAGCCCAAGCGATCCTCAAAAAGCTGAGGATAGGGTATTAACTCCAAATAAGGGTCTTTGGTTTTGGCTTGCTGCTGCGGCCGAATCTGATTCCGAAAATCTACGCCCTGCTCAAATTGATGCGAAAACTCCTGACTAAAACTAGGCTGCGCCAACTGAAAATGCTCCAACAAAAATTGCAAAGCGGCCCAATTGAGCTCAAATAAATGACTGGGCCGCTGCTCCAAAATAGCCCGAACTTCCTCCCCATAATAATCAAAAAAAGGCGCCTTGCCATAGGCCGTTTCTATTGTCCGCCAATGCTGCTTGGGCCAATCTTTTTTATAGTCAATTTTAACCTCTCGAACAGGCAATTGCTGATGCTTGCCTTTCTCCAAAGGGACCGAAAGCGCCAGCGGCCCCTGTGCCGTCGCCAAATGATAACGGTTGCGAAAAGATCCCTTGCGATAATGCTCCTCGCCCTCCAAAATAACCGAAAAGCCCTGCCATTTAGACAAATATTGCAAGCAGGGAAAAAGCTGTAATTCTATTAAAAGTGATTCTTGCATAAATAGTCGTGTTCAACAAAATTTGGACAAAGATAGTCTATTTATTAAATGATTTGGGGCTGCCCCTTCCGCCAGCTTGAACGCCAGCGCAAAGCGGTATCGCTTTGCGAAGCTCTACAAAATGAGGGTTAAAACCCTCATGAATTATCGGGCGGGTCGGGCTGTTCCGGGCTCGCTGTTCGCTCGGCCCTTCGCCAGCTTTGCTGCCTCGGTCTGGCCCTACGGGCCACTGCTGTCCATCCCTCAGCCTGCGGCCCTTCGGGCCTGTCCACCGCAAAAATAGCTAACCTTAAGATGTGTTTAGATTGAATATAAATAAGTTGCTATGGGGCTAAACTTACATAAATATGACAGTAAAATGACGCTCTGACCGTACTTTTGTGGAGCTTTGCTGTTCACTACAAAAAGCTGTTTATGGGCCAATATCAATTACTTATAGCGGCCCGTCATTAACAGCCTCTGAAAACTACCCGCTAGAATTTGCCGTACTTTCAGTAAGCAATGAGTTGAAGTAATTGCCCTGCTCCCTGCTCCCAAGCTGCTATCATCTGTTAGCGCCTCTCTTTCTTAACAGCTGCTTAAAGATCTCGCCATGAAGGCCATAGAACAATACAAAATTATCACATTTACTCATCGCCGAACCGATTTAAACGGGATTGGCCAATTTGTACTTCGACCGAAAACAGAGGAGGAATCTGTTTTGGAACAACTGCACGCTTTTAAGCAGCAGATTGGCGCCAAAGAGATTTATTATCTCTCTACTTGTAATCGCATTCTGTTTTTGGTTTTGGCCCAAAAAGAAGATAAGGGCAAGGCTTTTAAGCAAAAGTTCATGCAGCGCTTATATGCGGACTTGAGTGAGGAGCTGCAGGCTAAGGCCATTAAAGAGGCCTTTTTGTATGAGGGCTTGGAGGCGATTGACCATTTCTTTCGGGTTTCGGCTTCTATGGATTCTTTGGTGGTGGGCGAGCGCGAGATTCTCCGCCAACTCAGAGAAGCTTATCAAGATAATTTGGAGCAAGGCCTTACGGGAGATGCCATTCGCTTACTTATGCGTTTTACGGTAGAAACAGCCAAAAGAGTGTATTCTTCTACTCGCATTGGCGAAAAGCCCGTTTCGGTGGTTTCTTTGGCCGTTTCTAAATTGATGCAGGCCCAATTGCCTCCAAGTTCACGCTTTTTGTTGTTGGGGGCGGGGCAGACCAACGCCCTTTTTGCCAAGTTTCTAAAAAAATACGGCTACAATAAAGTCACGGTCTTTAATCGCAGCCTAAAAAAGGCCGAGGAATTGGCCCAAGAATTTGATGGAGAGGGGTTACTATTGAGCCAGTTGAGCGAATATCGAAAGGGCTTTGATGTAGTTGTGGCCGCCACAGGCGCTAAATCAGCTTTATTGACCACTGAGCTTTATCAGCAGCTTTTGGGCGAAGAGGCGGCAACAAGCAGCAAACTACTGATCGATTTGAGTATCCCGAATAATATTGAGCCAGCCATTGCGGAGAAATATCCCAAGGCCCAATATGTTCCCATTGAGAGTTTGAGAGAATTGGCCCAAAAGAATTTGGCCTTTAGAGAGCAGGAATTGGAGCGGGCCAAAGAAGTTGTAGAAGAGCAGGTAGATATTTTTTATCAAGCCTTTAAGGAGCGTTTGATTGAGTTGGCCCTCAAAGAGGTGCCCATTCAGGTGAAGGCCATACGGCAGCATGCCCTCAACAATGTGTTCAAGAAAGAATTGGCTGATTTGGATGAGGAATCATTGGCCCTTTTGGATCGGATGATGGCTTATATGGAAAAGCGTTGCATTGCGATTCCCTTGCAGGTGGCCAAGCAAAATATGTTGAAAGAAGACTAGCCCTATTCGTCTAGAGTGGGCCCGAAGGGCCCGCAAAGGAGCGTAGCGACGCGGCTGAGGGATGGAGAGGGTGGCCCGTAGGGCCAGACCGAGGCAGCAAAGCTGCCGAAGGGCCGAGCGAATAGCGAGCCCGGAACAGCCCGACCCGGCCGTTGGCCGGGGCAGCCCCAAAAAAAGAAATAGAAAAACTTCAGTATCTTGGCGGCGAACAGAATAAATAGAATATGAGAAAATTGATCATTGGGACCAGAGGCAGCAAATTGGCGCTTTGGCAGGCCTATTATACGCAGGAGCAGCTCAAGGCGCTTGGTTTTGAGTCGGAATTGAAAATCATCAAGACGCAGGGCGATCGCATTCAGCACCTCAGCTTTGATAAGCTAGAAGGCAAGGGGTTTTTCACTAAAGAAATTGAGTCTGCTTTGTTGGAGGGCGAGATTGATTTGGCGGTGCATTCGATGAAAGACATGCCGACCACGCAGCCCAAAGGCTTAAAATTATCGGCTGTATCTTATCGGGATAAGGTGGCGGATTTGTTATTGATTCGCAAAGAAGTATTGGCGGAAAAAGAGCCCTTGGGTTTGCCGCTCAATGCGGTAGTTGGGACCTCTTCTGCGCGTAGAAAGGCCCAGATTTTAGATTTTCGTCCCGATTTGGAGATCAAGGATATTCGGGGCAATGTGCCTACTCGTTTGGCCAAGCTCAGAGAGGGGCAATTTGATGCGATATTGTTGGCTGCGGCTGGCGTCAATCGTTTAGAAATACCCTTAGAGGAGTTTCAGGTATTTGAATTTGACCCTAGAGAATTTGTGCCTGCTCCGGCCCAGGGGGTTTTGGTTTGGCAGTGTCGTTTGGAGGATTTGCAAACGCAGCGGATTCTGGCCAAATTGCATAAAAAAGAGGTAGTTGCTTGTACCAATGTAGAGCGTCGTTTGTTGCAGCTCTTTAATGGGGGCTGTCAGATGCCATTGGGGGCATATTGCTATAAAGAAAACGGCAGTTATCATGCTTATGCGGCAGTAGCCGAAAGCTGGAACAGTCCCGTAAAGCGGGTCCAACTATCGGCTTCTACCAATGCACAGTTAGCGGAGCGTTTATTTGCGCTCTTGCAAGAAGAAGTTTAGTTTTGATAAATTGTATCGCTGCGAAGGGGGAGGAGCATATCGAGTTCATTGACCTTATAGCGGCGAATAACCACCATGGGCTTAGCGCTCATAATAGGTTGTGAAGGGATCGCTAAAACCGATTCGGATGGTAAATAAATAAGATATTGGCCCAAAGTCTCTAGTGGATTTTGGGCCGCGTCTTTTTCTTCGGCCAAGAGTTGTCCTTCTCTTTCTCTAAAGACATGAAGTTGTTGGTTTTTGCCATCGAAGCTGCCACAAACAAAGAGCGAGTCGCTAAATTGGTGAATTGGGCGAAAATCGGCTTGTGGGGCCTCAAAGAGGAGAGCGGCCAGTTTTTTTTGTTGGCCTTTTAAGGCTAAGCGCAGGCTAAGGTTATTCTTTTGGACCCAAAGGCTATCTGCTTTAATGCTTAGCTGATAGCGATTGCGACCAATTAGGGTGTCGATACCTGCATTTTTTGTTGTTCGTTCTCCGGCTAGGCGAGGGGGCCTCTTTTGCTGATAACTACTGTCTTGGGTTAGCTCTTCTTTAAGAGCTTTGGCTTCTTGACTTCTATTTTGGCAAGAAAAAAGGGCTAAAATGAAAAAGCAAGAAAAAAGAGATCTAGCAAAAAGCATGAGATAAGTTAATTTACAATAAGAAATTTAGTGTTGAGTCGCTCTGTGCCGTCATCATTGACCGTGAATACCAAATAGACGCCAGGGCTAGCTTTTTGCCCTTGGTAGTCGTAGCCATCCCAGACGGCTTGACCGCCATAAGCTTCCTGTTCAAAGACCAGCTGACCATTTACATCTGTAATCTTAACATTTGTATTCTCCACTAAACCTCTGATGGCAATAGGACCATCATAAGTTGGACGGACAGGGTTGGGATAGACTTGCACAGCCGATTTATTGGCAAAGCTGCTGCCTTGGGTAGCCTCGGCTCTAAAGCCTTGTAGGCCACTTTCTGTGGCCATATACACTTGTCCTGATTCGGGATCTACGGCAATGGCGCCTACGCGATTATTAAAGAGTGGACTATTTTCCTCGGTAAAATAATAAATTTGGCTGTAGTCTTCTCCATCTAGTAAAAAGACGCCATTATCGCTGGCAATCCATTTGCGGTTGGCGCCATCTACGGCAATGCTGCGAATATTTTCATTTTCGAGCAGACGACCATTAAAATCATCGGGATTGATAATTGGGCGAAGTCCTGGGCAGTTGCTATCAAAGACCGAACAATTGAAGATGGTCACTCCATCATCTGTACCGACCCAAATGCTTCCACTACGGTCACTAACCACACAGTTAACCTTACTAGAGGCTAGCTCGCTATTGCTGGGCGTCAGTACTTTATATTGTTCGTCGCCATCTACTTCTAGCTCACCACTATCAAAAACCAAGATATTATTTCCTCGAAGCTGAACGATCCATTTGTAGCCAAACCGATCTACGGCAATTGGGCCAATTTCAGAAGTATAGGGGCTGGCAAAGCTTTTCCAATCGCCATCTTCCGTTTTAACCACAATGGGCTGAACGGCTTTGTGGTTGCTCATCCACAGATTATTATCCTCGTCAAAGGCAAGCCCAGTAATACGGGTACGGCTAATATCTCCTTCTGCCGCTTGTAGGGCTGTATTGGGGCTATCTTTATCCCAGACATAAATGCTGTCGTCTTTTGTGATCTGAACTAATCCCGCTAAAAAGGAGCCCATATATACACTGCGATCTTGAGGATGGATCGCCAAACAAGAAAGGTTATCCACCCCACTAAGTTCTGTGCGATTGGCAGGACGGTAGCTTTTCCAATCAAAGTCTTCATAACGATAAGCACCAAGGCCATCAAAAAAAACAGTGATATAATCAAGCAGGCCACCTGTTGCCCAAAGTACGCCATAATCATCTACACCCAAGCTCGAAATATTGGCATTAAAAGGTCCTTCGGGTTGATAAGCTGTTAGGCTACCATCTGCATTATTGCGATAGAGCCCGTTTCCTCCCGCTATCCAAATAGCCGAGCTACGGTCAGAAATAGCATCAGAAATATTTCCCGAAATATTCCCATCAAAAAAGTACTCATCTAGGGCTTCATGCTCAAAAAGAACCTCTACATAGTTGGTTCCTGTAGCAATCGTTAACCGACTATCAAAGGCGTTGAGCTGCATACGCAGCTTGGAACGCCCTGTATACATGTAGCTATTGCCATCATATGGCAAATGACTAAACTGCTGTCCATCATAGCGCATCAGTGTATCGTTAATATCTGCATAGAGACGGCCGTTCATTTTCCCCAAGGCAAAACTCTCGTAAAAATCTACGGCCAGACCATCGGCAGTGCCTAGTTTTCGCCAGTTATTAAAGTCTTGCAAATTAGCACCAGTAGTAGATATTTTATAAATCCCCATAGCCGTTGCTATAAATAATTCTTCTGCAAGCCGCTCACTCGCATAAACCTCCATGCTCGTAAAAGTGGTTTGGGCAAACTCCCCACTTTCCTGATTAAAGCAGACTAAGCCAAACTCTGTAGATAAATAAACTTGATTACTATCACAAAAAATATGGCGAATGCTGCGCCCGCTGCTAATATTGGCATTTTGCTTAATGGCGGGACGGTTCATGACGCTGCCATCTCTACCCAAAATATCTAGGTTGCCATTTTCATAACCAATAAAGATGCGTTGATAGGCTGGACTATAGGCTAAGGTGCTAATGCCTACATCAGACAGCCCCGTAATTTTATTATAAAGCGCAAATTCGCCACTAGCCTTAAAAACCGAAAACAGCCCATAGTCTGTAGCTGCATAAATATGGTCTGGGGTCTCAATTAGTGCTTTTGTTTGCCCATAAGGCAAAAAAGACTCCCATTGTCCAACGCCCACTTTGGGTGCCAAAGATTGTGCGTGCAGCAGCGGCATACTGAACAGCAGCCCAAGGAAAAATATGATGATCGTTCGCATAATTTTGAGTTTACAGCTAGCAAGTTCAAAAAAAAATAGGACAATGCCCCTTACAGCATTGCCCTATTCTAAAAAATCTAGTTCATTCTTGTTGTGTTATAGTTGCTCCTTACTTCAACTACACTTTTACAAACGCTTCCTTTCTCAAAAGGGTGGGGTAGCTTTTCCCTTTTTCTTCTTTTTTGGGGCTGCCCCGCCCTGCGGGCGGGTCGGGCTGTGTCGTGGCTCGCAGGCCTGCTCGGCCCTGCGGCGGCAAAGCCGCCTAGGTCTGGCCCTTCGGGCCACCACTTTCCATCCCTCAGCCGAGGCGCTGCGCGCCTTGTCGGCGGCTTCGCCGCCTATCTGGACCAAAAAAGCGCCCCAAACTACCGTTTGGGGCGCTTAGGGCCTTCTTCTATTTTGCAATCAGAGGCAAAACAGCAGGAATACTTTGGTCCTCATAGGCCTGCATGGTCGCTACAGGAAGATTCCCGCCATAAAAACCAGCAGCTTCTGCTCGGATAATATACTTTTGATCTGGACGCAAAGGCAAACTGATTTTACCATTGGCATCAGCTGTAAAGCGCTCTTCACTGCCATCTAACAAATTGGTCAAAACAATACTCGCCTGCCCAATGCCTTTTTGGTTGCTTTTCTGCACCACCTGCAAATCAACAGTCAATTTCACTTTGACATCATCTTTGGTCTCCAACATGGGCGGATCTCCTTCTGTATTTTCATAGTTGTAGGGATCTTTCTCTGTTGCTGTATTTTCTCCATTGGGATCTACTTCAGGATCTTCAGGAAGAGCCCAAGGATTATAATCAGGATCATCTGGATCTTTAGGCTCATTTGGATCGCTCCAAGTTCCGTCAATTTGCCCATTATCCACCACTGCATCAGGATCAAAATTATCTGGGCTATTGGGGTTGGGGCTAGGTTGGCCTCCAGTTTCTTCATTTCCGTCAAGCTCTCCACCATCTTCTAACATGGCTAAGTCCATAGAATCCACCTTTTCTTTAGCGGTGGTTTCTTCTACGACGAAACCAGCATTGATGAGGCTGTCGATGAGTTTTTCGTCGTCGATGCCAGAATCGGCGAGGCTGTCGGTAAAATTTAGCTTTCCACGAGGGGCAATGCCAGGAGGCAAGTCCTGTGGTTCTTGTCCTGTCAAAATAAACTGATAAAGGTCGTCGCTTCCATTTCTAGAAGAAGAGAAAAAGCCTTTAGTTTGGTCGTCTCCCAATAAGAAATAAGTATCATCAAAGGCAGAGTTGAGGGGCTGGCCCAAATTCTCGGCTTCTGTCCAATCAATACCATTTCCAGTAGGTCGAGAGCGGAACAAGTCGTATCCACCATAACCAGCTTTGCCTTTAGAGGCATAATAAAGCGTGCCGTTGGGGTGGGCAAATGGAAAGGCTTCATTGGCTCGGCTATTAACGCCTTCCCCTAAGTTTTGGGGTTTAGACCATTTATCGCCCATTTTGCGGCTCATCCAAACATCTGTTCCTCCTAATCCACCAGGCATATCCGATACAAAAAAGAGGACACGGCCATCAGCGGAGAGGCAGGGGTGCATAAATTGATAACCTTGCGTCACAAACTCTAGTACCAGGGGTTTGGTCCAATCGCCATCCACTAATTCACTGGCAAAAATTTGCAGGGTATAGGCTTCTGCCTCTGGAGTTTCCTTTACCGATCGGTTGTAAAAGCAGAGTTTTCCGTCTCGGCTAAAGCTAGCTGGACCATCATGTCGGCGGCTGCCATTGAGTTGGCGCGCAAAAGGGGCTGGTGCGGCTAGTTGTCCATCAGAGGCGAGTTCTGCAAAATAGAGATTGAGAAAAGAGCGTTCTTGCTCTCCCCAGTTGGCGCTAATATCGGCTGCTTGTATGCGGTCCGAGCTAAAGACGACCCCAGTACCATAAAAGGCAGGGCCAAATTCATCATTGATGCTATCATTGACTGCTGCCTGATAGTTAATCTGCACATCGGGATAAACGGGAATAATCGACTCAATAGCATCTAGGCGTTTGAGTAGTTCTGCTGGGGCAGGATCTTCTGGGCGTTGGTCTGCATACTGCAAAAACTGCGAGCGAGCTTCATCGAATTTGCCCAAAGAGAGTAGAGATTGCCCGTAGGCCAGCAAAATATCGGGTCGTTCATCGGCATGGGGAAGCAGGTCCTCAAAAAGGGGCTCAGCCTTGTCTACATTGCCTGTTTCGTTATAGCTTTTGGCTAGATTGATGCGGGCGTCTACGCCCATTACACCTTGGCCAGAAGTTGTACCCATTAGAAGCTCATAAATTTCTTGAGCTTCTACATAACTCTCTTCATTAAAGAGGTTATTGGCTTTTCTAAGTTTGTTAATACGCTCTTGCCCAAAGCTGGCCCCACTAAAGGCAAAGAGCAAAAAGAGAAGTAAGTAAGTCCTCATAAATCGCTCATTTTTATTAGTCGCTGCTAAGTTAAGTATTATTAAAGAAGTTCTGGTTGAACTCTTTTAAAACTTGTTTTAATCTAAGTATCTAGTGGGCTAAAGCGGCCCTAGCGGGCGAAGCCCGCTGGCCTAGCGCTGTGGAGGGGGGCGGCGCAGCCGCAGACCCAGCGGGCGAAGCCCGCGCAGGGCCGAGCAGCCTTGCGAGCCCCGCAACATAGCGCCGCAAGGCGAAGCCGCAGCGGAGGCCCCTAAAAATCTTTACCTAGAGATAGATAAAACTTGGGGCGTTGAATTTCGCCAGTTTCTACTCCCCAACCGTAATCTACTTTAATAAAATAGCCAAAGACGACAGAGCGCAGGCCAAATCCGAAGCCTTGAACAATCGGGCGGCGGTAGTAATTGACGCGTAGGCGGATAGGTGAAACCACATTTACCCCAGCGGCGGGATCAATTGTTGTGCTGTTTAGGGGGTTATCTTTAGAGAAAGGTGAGCTCCCCTGCCAAGCGGTTCCGACATCGTAGAATCCGACTAGTTGTAGGTTACGGATAATGCTAGAGCTAGAGGGGGCGCTCATGTATTCAGCAATGGGAATGCGTAATTCTGCATTGATGAGGGCAAAAGAGCTACCGTTTCGGATATTAGCATCAAAGCCACGCATATTGGCGGCTACAGTTTGGTAGGCATAATCTTGTCCGTCGGGTAGGGGAATAGTTTCTGTTTGGCTACTAAAGAGCCAGTTTTCCATTCCGCCTAAGTTATATAGAATTTTTTGTTGGCCAAAAGAGCTAGCGCCTACGAAGCGGAAGGCCAGAATACTCTTATCATCCAATGAAATATAGTGGCGTGCATCTAGGCCTAGGGCAAAAGTTGGTGTTTTAGCGGCCTGGCCGAGGCGCTCGCCAGTGCTAAAGGGGATACCTTGGAAATAATCTCCATAGATCCGCATTCTAGAGCCTTTGCGTGCATTGAGTCCGATAATTACGCTATTATCATAGAGATATTCCAAACGAATTCCTAGGCGATTTTCGTCATAAATAGGGACCTGCAAGCTGCTCAAGTCTTCGGGGCGGATAGATACTCTATCTGCCTGAAAACTTAGGGTAGATCGGATAGAGTGAAAGCGCCCCAAGGGGTAGCTAAACTGGGCCATTGCCAAATGTTTGAGCGTTCGGCCCTCTACCTGTTCTTGGATAGTTCCCGTGCTATCTTCAATAACATAATCTTCGCTAAAGCCTCTTCGGTAAAGGCTATATTTTTGGTCGATAAGATATTTGCGGTTCTCAAAGTTGAGAAAATACTCCATCCCATCAAAATCTAGTGGTAGACGAGCCCCTACCTCTAAGCGGTAGTTTTCTAGTGCATCGGTAAAATTAACTTGGAAGTGAGCGGAAAGAGGGGGGAGACGGAAAGGGCCGCCTAAATAAAGGTCCATGCCATTATATAACACACTATTATCAAAAGTGAATTTGACCCCATCCACATAAAAGTTATTGCGGTAAGTTTGGCCTTGTCCCGCTTTAAATTGGGCTAGTTTATATTGCGGCTTTTTAATAGTTGTTTCTTTGGGCGTTTCCTTTTCGACAATTTGGCCATTTTGTCCTTCTATTAGTTCAATGGCTTTGGGGGCTGTACTATCTTTTCTATTGAGTTTTGGTGTTTCTACTTCTTCAAATTCTGTTTGAAACAGATAGTTGTCAATATCTACCTTGGCCGTATCGCTATTGTTTGGGGGGAGACTATCGGCTTTGATTTCTTGTTCTACAGCTTTGAGCTCCTCTTCGAGGCTTTTGTCTGTTTGTGGTTCTTGTTCTTTTTTAGGCTGTTCGACCTTTTTAGTTTCAATAGATCGAGTTTTGGGATGTTGCAAAAGACCATATTGGCGTTCTAAAATTAGGCGATAGCGGCTAGGGGCCATTTGCATTTCTCTATCGCTGCGCAAATCTCTCAAAAAGAGTTTGTATCCTCCGCCTCTGAAGAGTAAATCAGCTACTTTTTGACCATTTGGGGTAATGCTATGGGCCCTAATATTACGGCTGTAATTGGTGTTGGCGATGAGCTTTGTCTGCCAACCATAAAGCGGCTGCCGCCCAAAACTATCCATTTGGCTGCTATCTGCAGCGCTAAAACTACTGTCTAAGGGCAAAAGGATAGGCTCCCCCCCCGATTTGGGGTACCCCATTAACTGCTGGCCCAACAACAGGCTGTCTATTTGGCCAATATAGCGGTTGTAAATTCCAGATTGATCACTGAGAAAACTAAACTGCCCATCACCCAATGCTTGGGGGTGTTTCTCATTGACCAAAAAGCTATTGGTCAAGCGAATCAACTCGCCTTTCTCCTCTAAGGGCAGAAAGAAGAGATCAAATTGAAGTAGGGGGAGCTGTTGGCCCAAAGGGAGCTTCATTTTAGCCGCTGGGCGGTTAGAGCTAAATAATACCCCCTTCTTTCCTTGAAAATTCATAACTGTTGGACTCAAATCATCCCAGCCGTCCTGACTCAAGTTAGTCATTTGCCCATTAGCATACAAAAACAAGTCACTTTGCCCCTTGGCCTGAGCCGAAAGCAAAAACTGGCTGCCCTGATAATGACTAATATGCCCTACACGTTCAATGTCTTTAAGCTGTTGTAGCCCCGATTTTTTGCCCGTCTTCACATTCAAAAACTGGAGATAAACTTTTTCTGAACGCTCATAAACAATAGCCAATTCCTGATCATTGCGCCAAGCCAAAAGCGGATAATGTGTATCGCTACGGTTGCTGTAATCTTTTGCTCCCTGGCTCCAAACTACTTTAGTTTTTTGACTTTCTGTATCTTGTAAAACTACTTGCTGCTTGCCCAAACGCTGCTTGACATAAGCAACATGTTTGGCATTAGGGGCCAAAACTAACTGACTGATAACCTTTTTCCCCACTTTTACTTTGAGCTCTCCCGCATTTGGAAAGAGTTTTCCCAAATTATCACTCTCATAACGCTGCATAAAGTATTTGTACCAACTACTTCCAGCTACAGCATAAAAACTACTGCCAAAAGCATAGCGAAAACCAACATCAATACTCCTATGAATGCGACTAAGATAAAGCAAATTGGAAACAGCAGTTTTGCCATGGTTGCGAGCTACATAATGAAATAAGGATTGCCCCGCTAGCGCTGGATGCTTATCTGCTAACTCCAAAAAGTTAGCATAGCGACCCGATAAAAGCGCCTCTCTAAGCTGATCGTCTTTTTCTGTGTTCCACTCTTCTACAGCATAGGCAACAAGCCCCTCCGTAAACCATTCGGGAAGATCTAGTGAAACCGAATTCTGAACAATCTCTTGCAAATTAGAACCAAAAAGCATCCGATTCAAGACCGCCCGAGCAATTCCCTCACTTAAGGTCTTGTGCAGGTTTTGATGATTGCCATCAAAGTAAACCAATAGCTTTTTATCTAAATAAACTTGCTGGCCCGAATGAAGCAGAGCAGGAGCCGACAGCCCTACATTAGATTGCATCAAATCACTATAATCATCATAAACAATGACTTCAATGGGCTGCCGAATCTGATACTCAAATAAACTCTTGAGCTGCTGATAGTCCTGCTCCGCCATCGGCAAAAGCGTTTTCATTAAGCCCTCCTGATCCTGATGATAGTAGAAAATAAAGTTGGAGCTTTCATAATATTTCCAGTCGTATTGCTCCAACTGTAAACGGTTTTGTCCAAATTCAGCCGTGACCAATTGGGCCCCCGCAAACTGAGGCGCAGCCAATAAAAACAAGAAAAAAAGATAGATGTAGGGATGTTGTCGCATAAGTTAGAGGTGCTATGGTATTCTTGAATGAAGCAGGTCCTGCTGTTTTTTTGGGGCCTGCCGCCTGCGGCGGCCGCGCCCTTTCGTGGCTCGCAAGCCTGCTCGGCCCTGCGCGGGCTTTGCCCGCTGGGTCTGCGGCTGCGCCGCACCACTACAGGCCGCTAGGCCAGTCGCTTCGCTCCTTTGCAGGCTCGCTGCGCTCGCCTGCGATGGCCCAATAGAAAAGGCGCTTAAATAATTGCCCACAATTTTAGGGCCTCAATAAAATCGATTCTCTGCCTAAATAAACGTATTTTTGCGGCAAAAGGTCGCTCTTAACAGATTTAGGAGAAAACAGTACCGTTTAAAACTATCTTAAAATAAGGAATTATGGCTGTGGTTCAAGCTTTCACTTTTAATATGTTTCAGGAAAATACATATATAGTATATGACCAAAGCAAGTCATGTATCATTGTAGATCCAGGCTGCTACACCGCCCAAGAACAAGAACGCCTGAAGCTGTATATCTCGGAAAGAGGCCTGAAGCCCGAAGCTGTAGTCAATACGCATTGCCATCTGGACCATGTTTTTGGAAATGCCTTTGCCTGCAAGACCTGGGATATTCCGCTCTATGTGCCCGAAGGCGAGGCCGCTATGCTCGAGGCTTTTCCTCAAGTGGCCCAAAGATACGGCATCCCCAAGGTGACCCCTTCCCCAAAACCCAATAAACTCCTCAAAGGAGGCGAGACGTTTAGCTTTGGCCAAACGAGCTTTAAACTGCTCTATTGCCCCGGCCACTCCCCCGCTAGCCTTTGTTTTTATTCTGAAAAGGACCATCTGCTCCTCGCTGGAGATGTACTCTTTTTTGGTAGCATTGGCCGAACCGATTTGCCCGGCGGAAATTACGAGATCCTCATGCAATCTATTAAAGATGAAATCTTACCCCTGCCCGATGAAACCGTGGTCTATTCGGGCCATGGACCCAAAACGACCGTGGGCCGAGAACGCAAAATGAACCCTTTCATTAAAGAGATGCGTTAAGCCCCTTTTTGGTTGGTCCAAATAAGGCGAGCGAAGCGACTTGGCCTAGGGGCCTGCAAGGGTGCCGCGCAGCGGCAGACCCAGCCAGCTTGCTGGCGCAGGGCCGAGCAGACCTGCGAGCCCTGCAAGGGCCCGGCCGCCGAAGGCGGCAGGCCCCAAAAAAAATTAAAAATTATTAAGACGATTGAATAGCTATGAAGCGAACAGAACTGAAAGAATTGGGAGAATTTGGTTTGATTGACCATCTAACAAAGGCCTTTGCGCATAAGCATGCTTCTACGATTAAGGGTGTGGGCGATGATGCCGCCGCCATTCGCTATGCTTCGGAAGGTCCACTAACCCTAGTCTCTAGCGATATGCTGGTGGAGGGAATCCATTTTGATTTGTCTTATACGCCCCTCAAACATCTGGGCTATAAGGCGGCTGTGGTCAATTTTTCAGATATCTATGCCATGAATGCTCGCCCCAAGCAGTTGTTGGTCAATATGGCCCTGTCTAATCGTTTTTCGGTGGAAGCTATGGAGGAATTGTATGCGGGCATTCAGCTCGCTTGCGATATCTATGGCGTTGATCTAGTGGGCGGAGATACTACTTCTTCACTCAAAGGATTGGTCCTTAGCCTGACCATTATGGGCGAACAAGCCGCCGATAAGGTGGTTTACCGCCGTGGGGCCAAAGCTGGCGATTTGCTTTGTGTAACTGGGCATTTGGGCGGCGCTTATTTGGGCCTTCAACTGCTAGAAAGAGAAAAGCAAATTTTTATGGAGCAGCCCGATATGGAACCCGATTTTGATGGCGAAGAGGAATTGGTGGGCCGCCTACTCAAGCCCGAAGCTCGCCAAGATATTATTGCCTTTTTTGAGGAGCAAAAGCTGGTCCCCACCGCTATGATTGATATTTCGGATGGACTCTCTTCAGAGGCGCTACACCTTTGTAAGCAATCGGGCCTAGGGCTCTTGCTCGAAGAAGTGCATGTGCCCATTAAGGAGAAGGTCTACCGTAAAGCCCTAGATTTTAATCTGGACCCCTTAGTTTGTGCCATGCATGGCGGTGAAGATTATGAGCTGCTGTTTTGCATTGACCCCAAAGATGCCGATAAAATTAAGTACAATATGGATATTTCCATTATTGGGGAAATGGTGCCCGCCGCAGACGGTATCCGCCTACAAACTAAGGGCGGCAAGTTGATGGATTTGGTGGCTCAAGGTTGGACGCATCATTAGGCGATCGATTTTTCCCATCTTATTTTTTGACTGTTTAGATCTATATATATCATGAAACCGAAATTAGTACAAGGTAGCCGCGACTTCGGTCCTTTGCAGCTCCGCCAACGCAAATATATTTTTAATACGCTGCGCGATATTTTTAGCCGCTTTGGCTTTCAGGAAATTGAAACGCCTGCCCTAGAAATGCTCAGCACCCTACAAGGCAAATATGGCGATGAAGGCGACCAATTGCTCTTTAAGATTCTCAATAATGGCGATTACCTCAATGGAAAAGAGGTGCGCAAACAAAGCAGCCCCGAGGAACTCGAAAAGATTTTGGCCGAGAAAGATAGCGCCGCCCTTAGCCCGCTGATCGCTAGCCGTGGCTTGCGCTACGACCTAACTGTTCCCTTTGCCCGCTTTGTGGTCCTGAACCGCAACGATATTGCCTTTCCCTTTAAGCGCTATCAAATCCAGCCCGTTTGGCGAGGCGACCGCCCCCAAAAAGGCCGATATAGAGAGTTTTATCAATGTGATGTGGATGTAATTGGCTCGGACTCTCTGCTCTATGAGGCCGAACTCCTCCAAATTTACGATCAGGCTTTTGCCAAATTTGATGTGAAGGTCGATATTCGCCTCAATAACCGCAAACTCCTGGAGGCCTTGGCCCAAATGATTGGCCAGCCTGAGCTCTTTATGCCGATTACCGTAGCTATTGATAAGTTGGATAAAATTGAGTGGAAAGGCGTGGCCCAAGAACTAGAAAAACTAGGCCTAGACGAGCAGCAACAACAGCAAATCCAAGCTGCTATTCAGGCCAAAAGCCTAGAGGAACTAGCCGAGCTTTTTGGCCCAACTAATGAAGTGGGCCAAAAGGGCATTGCCGAGCTGCAAGAGGTTTTTGCTTTCCTAGAAGGCTATACCTTTAGTAATAATCTGGTCCTTGACTTTAGCCTGGCCCGTGGCCTGAGCTACTATACCGGCTGTATCTTTGAGGTGGTGGTCGATACGACTGCCCCCGGCCAAGAAAAGGTCAAGATGGGTAGCATTGGTGGCGGAGGACGCTATGATAACCTTACGGCGGTCTTTGGCTGGGAAGGAAACTCGGGCGTAGGTTGCTCTTTTGGGGCCGCCCGCATCTTTGATGTGATGGAGGAATTGGGCCGCTTTGACCAAATTCCACAAGATGAAGTCGAACTCTTTTTCCTCTGTATGGATGAAGACTCGCTCAAGTATGGCTTTAGCTGCCTACAAGCTTGCCGAGCCGCTGGCATCAAAGCCGATATTTATCCAGAGGCGGCCAAGTTTAAAAAGCAGATGAAGTATGCCGATAAAAGAGGGCTGCAAAAAGTGGTCATTATTGGCGAGAGCGAAAGAACAACTGGCCAACTCCAACTGAAGAATATGAAAACGGGAGATCAGTCTAGCTGTAGCCTAGAAGAGCTCATTGCTCAACTCAAGGCCTAGTTAGCACAACCGTATAACACTAAGGCAGTCAATATCTTAGGGTATTGACTGCTTTTTTATGCGAGGAAACTAATTACTAGTAAAAAACATAACTTTAGTCCAAATTAAATCGCAAAGAATATGAAACAAGCATTATTTATCCTCCTCTTCCTTTTTTCTCAAGGCCTACTGGCCCAACAACAAGATACTAGCGGCTTTTGCCCTACGGGCACGATCTGGGTCTATAAGCATGCAGTGCAGATGTATTTCCCTTCCTACAGCATGTTTAGCTATGAAAAAGATACGGTGGTTAATGGGCAGGCAGTCAAAAAGATTCGCCACGATAGAGTCGCCTATACCTATCAATACCAGAACCAGCAGCCCTATATTGCTGGACATACCATTAGCTGGCAGAATGATGAGTTTCTCTATGAAGACAATGGCAAACTGTACTTCTTCTTAGATAGAACTCAGCAGTTTAATATCCTACACGATTTTACGGCTATGATTGGAGATTCTTTTCTTGTCCAACAACATCGAGCAAGCTGTAGCAATAACAGCAATTATCAGTTGGAAGATACTTTAGTGCTTTTGGACAAAGATGTCCTTACGATTAACCAACTACAGTTTAATCGCTCTTTTTATAATATTAGCGCTACGGTTCTAGATGATACGACTAGCCAATATTTCAAGGGGAAAATCATTCACAATATTGGTGGAGAAACTAGCTTTTTCCCTTATCCAACCCCCTATGTCTGCAATCCAAATGATGGAATGCAGGGCCAAACTACGGAGCTAGTCTGCTACCAAGATGATGAACGGGGCGTACTCATTGATGAGGTGCAAGAGGGCTGGGGCTGCGAAAGCCTCATTACTGCCGTAGCGCATTTAGCCGATCCTTCTATGGCCCAAAATGCTCCGCAGGTTCAACTGTTTCCTAACCCCACTCAAGAGCAGTTTTACCTACAGAGCCAGCAGCCCCTTCTGCGCTACGCCATTTATCAACTCAATGGGCAGTTGATTCAGCAAGGGAGCCTTAGCCAGAGCCAAGAAAACTACCAGATTGCAGTCCCCAATCTGCCCGCAGGCCTTTATATCCTGCAACTAGAGAACGAACAGCAAGAGGTTTTCTACCAAAAGTTTAGAAAGCAATAGCCCATTTCGCAAAGTATAATAGCTAGAGGTCCAAAACTTAGGTTTTGGGCCTTTTTTATGCCTTTAGGAGACTGTTTTGGGGCCTGCCGCCTTCGGCGGCCGGGCCCTTGCAGGGCTCGCAGGTCTGCTCGGCCCTGCGCCAGCAAGCTGGCTGGGTCTGCCGCTGCGCGGCACCCTTGCAGGCCCCTAGGCCTGCGGCCCTTCGGGCCTGTAGGATGAGTTTTGGGAATAGTCCCATCAAAGTCTTGATCTACGGTTTCACAAATTGCGAATAGCTTACCTAAGTTTACAAATGCCATTTTACAAATCCCGAATAGCTTAGCCTTCCGATTATTTGGGGTTTCTATACCCTAAGAGATGATTAGCATTTTATAATACCTCTGGGTTGAAACCTACAGATAGCAGGCGGCGAAGCCGCCGCAGGCCTAGCGATGTGCAGGGGTGGCCCGAAGGGCCAGACCCAGCCGCCAAAGGCGGCGCAGGGCCGAGCAGGCCTGCGAGCCCCGCAACGTAGCGCCGACGAGCGCAGCGAGGCGGAGGCCCCAAATCCTCATCACCTTAACTTTAAAGGCGAAATAAAATATCCATAAGTTTGTTTTTGCCAAATTATTATTTGAGCTTTGTGGGATTACCAACTCAAAACGATGCTTATGCGCAGTTTATCCACTTTTTTTCTTAGTTGCTTGATGCTGACAGGCTTATGGGCCCAGGGGCAAGAGCTTTGGCAAAGCCAAAGCGAGGCAACTGTTCCCATTTATGGGGTTCGTTATATTCAGCCGCAGGCCGCGGCTTATTATCAGTTAGATTTGGGGCAGTTGCAGCAGCTATTGGATGCGGCTCCTATGGAGTTTACGCCTATTGCGGGGATGAGCCAAACTTTGCTTAGTTTGCCCATGCCTGATGGGCGGATGGAAAGCTTTGATATTCAGGAGTCGCCCATTATGGAAGCGGCCTTATCGGAGCGTTTTCCCGATATACAGACCTTTAACGGGCGGGGAGTGACTGACCCTAGTAAATCGCTTCGCTTTGATCTTACACCAGCGGGTTTTCATGCTATGATTATGCAGGCCGATGGGCCCACTATCTTTATTGATCCAGTTTATTTTAAGGGCGACAAGCGCTATTATCAGGTCTATTACCGCACTGATTTCCGTTCTACGGTGGCCAAGAATTTTAGCTGTGAAACGGAGGCGGAAATTACGAAAGGACAGACGAATAAGCGTCCATTTTTGCCCAAGTCCTTTGGGAGTTGTGAGCTACGGACCTATCGCTTGGCGCTAGCCGCTACAGGGGAATATACCCAGTTTCATGGGGGAACAGTAGCCGATGCTTTGGCGGCTCAGGTAGTTTCTATGAACCGAGTAAATGGGCTTTATGAAAGAGATTTGGCTATACGGATGGTCATTGTGGCCGATAACTACAAAATTATTTATACCAATGGCAGCACCGACCCTTACAGCAACTCTAGCGGTGGGGCCATGTTGGGCGAAAACCAAACGGTCTGTGATGATTCTATTGGTACGGCCAATTATGATATTGGGCATGTCTTTTCTACTGGAGGTGGGGGAGTTGCCTATCTACAATCGGTCTGTAATAGCAATAAAGCAGGAGGGGTAACGGGTAGTGCCAGCCCTATCGGCGATCCTTTTGATATTGATTATGTGGCACATGAAATGGGCCATCAATTTGGGGCCAATCATACCCAAAACAATGCTTGTAACCGCAATGGGGCTACTGCAATGGAGCCTGGTAGTGCTTCTACAATTATGGGGTATGCGGGTATTTGTGCGCCCAATGTACAAAGCAATAGCGATGACCATTTTCATGGGGTCTCTTTAGAAGAAATGGGGGCTTTCATTACGGGCAGTTCACATAGTTGTGCTGTAACTACGCCATTGAACAACAATTCGCCAGTGGTCAATAACAGCAGCACAACTTTGGTTATTCCAGCCAATACGCCCTTCTTCCTCACTGGAGATGCGCAGGACCAAGACACGGCTGATGTGTTGACTTATTGTTGGGAGCAAATGGACAATCAAACGGCCACGATGCCCCCTTTGCCAACTTCTACAGTAGGGCCAAGCTTCCGTTCGGTTTCGCCCAGCAGTAATCCCACTCGCTATTTTCCCAACTTAGTGGATCTCAGCGCAGGGGTTAGTCCAACTTGGGAGGTGCTTTCATCTGTATCCAGAAGCTATAACTTCCGTCTTACTGTTCGAGATAATGCGGCTGGCGGTGGCTGTACCGATCATGCCGATTTATCGGTTAATGTAGATGCGAACTCTGGTCCTTTTATCGAGACTTATCCTTCGGCTACAGGTATTAGCTGGATTGGAAGCACCCAAAAAACAGTAGAATGGGATGTGGCCAATACCAATAATGCCCCAGTCAACTGTACGCTGGTAGATATTTTATTGTCTACAGATGGCGGCTTGACTTATCCTACTGTACTCGCTACGGCTACCGCCAACGATGGCTCCGAAGTGATTACGGTACCGAATACCCCCTCTACAACTTGCCGCATTATGGTTAGAGCAAGCGGAGGCAACTTCTTTGATATTTCGGATAATGATTTTGAAATTACAGCAGCAACCTTTGGCTATAACCTTTCTGTGGCTATGGATAGTATTGCAGGTTGTCCCAATAATAGCGGCAGCTACTTGATTAGCGTTACAGGCCTCTTGGGCTATACCGATCCCGTTCAGTTGAGCTTGAATGGCTTGCCTACTGGAGCTACGGCTAGCTTTGGCAATGCAAGCATTACGCCCACAGATACCACTACTTTGTCTATTGCTTTTGGAACGGCAGCTGCAGGAGATTATAATCTCAGTTTAGTGGCCCAAAATGCTTCAGATACACAAACGCTGAATTTGGTCCTTTCTGTTTTGGATGGCAATTTGGCTGCGCCAACGCCCCAACTGCCCGCCAATCAGGCTCAAGGCGTTATTAGTCCCGCTAACTTTAGCTGGACAGCTAGCAGTAGCGCTGGTCAAAGCTTTGGCATTGAGATCGCTAGCGATGCGAACTTTACAAACATGGTAGAGTCAGCGACGAACCTCAGTAGCCCAAGTTATACCTCTGGCAATTTGGCTGCTAATACTACTTATTATTGGCGAGTGACAGCTAGCAATGTTTGTAGCAACTCAGTCAATTCTGCTGTATTTGAGTTTACTACTGCCGATTGTAATATTTATGCAGCCACAGATTTGCCGATTGCTATCCCCGCCGCAGGTGCTCCCACAATCAGCTCTAATATCAATATCCCTAATGCGGGAAGTATTATTGATTTGAATGTGGTCAACTTAACAGGAACCCATTCTTGGGTATCTGATTTGACCTTTGTATTGACGAGCCCCAATAGCAGTAATGCCACTCTCTTTGCTCAAATTTGTGGAGGAGATGATGACTTTGATGTCAATTTTGATGATGCTGCAGCTAGTAGCCAGTTGCCTTGCCCGCCCGTTGGTGGGGGCACTTACCAATCAGAGGACCCCTTATCGGTCTTCAATGGAGAAAACCTCTTAGGAACATGGACGCTTAGCGTATCGGATGGTGCCAACCAAGATGGTGGAAGCCTAGACAACTGGGGAATTCAGGTTTGTGTGGCAGCCCCTACTTATCTTCAAGACGTAGCCCTACTGAGTATCACTAATTTGTCAGGAAGCTATTGTAACCAAGGTGATTTTACCCCCGAAATCAAGATAGCCAACTTAGGTGCAGATACCCTAACGAGCTTGACTATTGAATACAGCATCGATGGCGGAAGTCCCCAAAGCTTTAACTGGACGGGCACCCTAGCTACCAATGCATCTACTGCAGTGACCTTACCTATAATTACAGTAGCCACTGGAGCACATACTTATAGCATAACATTGAGTTCGCCCAATGGGCAAACCGATGGCGATTTGAGCAATAATACAGCTTCTACTAGCTTCACTTATGTGAATCCTGGCCAAGATGTGACGGTGGCCATTATCACAGATAACTTTGGAAGCGAAACAACTTGGGAAATTCTCAATACACAAAACCTTGTAGTGGCTAGTGGTGGACCTTATACCGATGGGACCCCCAACCAAACCTTTAGTCAGGCCAATTGCTTGCCCAATGGTTGCTATACTTTTGTTATCTATGATAGCTATGGAGATGGCTTAGATGATGGCCAAAATACAGGTAATTTTATGCTTACAGATACGGCGGGCACCATCTTAGCCAATATGGGGACTAACTTTACCGATTCTACCAGCCGTAGTTTCTGTATCCAACCCACTGCCGTAGAAACAATTGAAGGCCTAAGCTTATTTGAGGTGTTCCCGAACCCCGCTAGCCAAAACTGTTTTGTGCAGCTGGAACTAGATGGGCAAAGTCCGCAAGCTCGACTTTCTTTGGTAAATACCTTGGGCCAAGAGCTTCGCCAATATACTGTAGATCAAAAATGGCAACAGCAAATTGATTTAAGCAATTTGCCCGCTGGAGTCTACTATTTACGTCTGCAATTGGACCAAAAACAACAGAGCCGAAAATTGCTTATTCATCGCTAATCAACTTGGCTTAATGCTTATTCATCGCCTGTTTTCTTTGGAAGACAGGCGATTTTTTTGTGGCCCGCGGCCAGCTTTGCTGGCCGCCGCTATGCTGCGCCGCTCGCAGGTCTGCTCGGCCCTGCGCCACCTTCGGCGGCTGGGTCTGGCCTGCGGCCACGGCTGCGCAGCGCTGGGCCGCTCATCCAATTTTTTTCTTTTGGCGGTATTCTTCGGCAGTTAATTTTAGGAGGGGGCACCCTCATTTATATATTCTTGCGAAGCAATACCATATTTTCAGGCGGCGAAGCCGCCGCAGGCTGAGGGATGGAAAGGGGGGCGGCGAAGCCGCAGACCCAGCGGGCAACGCCCGCGCAGGGCCGAGCGACCTGCGAGCCCCGACACAGCCCGACCCGCCCGCAGGGCGGGGCAGCCCCAAAACAAAAGGACCAAAAAAGCACTAATAAAATTAGTATTTTGAGGCCGCTGCTCAGATTGGGCAGTCTGTTATTCTTTAGTTTTTGAGATATGTCTGAGAAAGATACTGCCATTCAGCAATTTATAGCATTGCTCCAAGAGGCTTTGGCCCAAAAAACCTTAATCAAATTGAGCCTGTCTAAGGGCCCAAAAGAAGCTGCCCAGAAGATTTTGGGTCGCCCGATTGCCTTAAAAAAAGGCTTGGCCCTGCAAGCTACCTATCGCTATCCTACACAGGATAAGGTGCAAAATTATCTGTTGGCAGAACTAGACCCCCAGCTATCGAGCTGGTTGCAAGACTATAAAGCGGCCTATTTAAAAACGACCACAGAAGAGATACAACTCCTCTTTAATCGGCGGGGGATTGCTCGTTTGCAGCGGAAAAAAATGGCCCAAAAGGCGGAGCCTGCGGCTTTGTCGCACAATCGCAAAAAGCAATACCTCATCTCCGCAGATCGGCCATTTTTGCAGGCCTTGGGCATTACGGATGCCAAGGGGCGGGTCAAGGACAAGCAGCAAGACAAGTTTCGGCAGATCAATAAGTATGTAGAAATTATGCAGGCCCAATTGGAGCAGACCAATTTGTTGGGCCAGGCTGCTCGCCTGCGCATTGTCGATATGGGAAGTGGTAAGGGCTACCTCAGCTTTGCGCTGGTTGATTTTCTTATGCAGCAAGGGCAAGAAGTAGAGTTGTTGGGCGTAGAGTTACGGCCAGAACTGGTCGAGTTTTGTCAGCAACTGAGTGAGCAATTGGGTTGGCAAGCCAGCATTCGTTTTATGGCGATGGACATTGCCGATTTTCCAAAGGAGCTAAAAATAGATGTTTTAATTGCCTTACACGCTTGCAATTTGGCCACAGATTATGCTTTGCACAAGGGTCTTTTGCAGGGGGCTGATTTGTTGGTGGTTGCGCCTTGTTGTCATAAAGAAATCCGCAAACAGATTCAGGCGGTAGCTCCGCAATGGCGATTCCCGCTCAAGCAGGGCATTTTTCAGGAACGGCAGGCCGAGCTATTAACCGATAGCATTCGGGCCTTATTATTAGAGCATCAGGGCTATCAAGCCAAGGCTTTTGAGTTTATTTCGGGCCAGCATACGGCTAAAAACCTGATGTTAGCGGCCCAAAAGCGCCCGCAGGGAGTTACGGAAGAGGAGCAAGCCAGCATTTTGTTAGAGTTGCGTGCTTTGGCGGCCGAATTTGGCATTAAGGAGCAAGAATTGGCCAAGCGTTTGGGTTTAGCTTTGGTATAGGCAAAAAAAATGAGCAGCAGCCTTCCCCAAGGCTACTGCTCTGTAATCCCCATGATTTACCCCAAACTTAATTGAAGTGCAATTTTGGAGGAGTTTCCTCCTGATTGCATTACAAAGATAGGGTAGCTTGGTACTTTTTTCACTAGTGAAAGGCCTAAAGGGCCAAATTAGGCAAAAGGCCTAGAGTTCTAGATCCATAATTGCGCTCTTAAAATGGCTTTTCCAGAGGGCCAGCGCTTCTTCGGTCCAATCATTATCGCTCAAGTAGAGATTTTGCAATTGGCCTGCTAGAGGAACTAAAGCCTGCGGGAAATCTGTAAATTGATTATTTCGAAGATCTAGCCATTGAATTTGGTCTAGTTCGCCTAGGCTTTGGGGAAGTGTTTTTAGTTGATTATCTGAAAGATCTAGTTCTTCTAAATTACTCAAAGGGCGCCAGTTTTCGGGCAGTTGGGCCAATTGGTTTTTTTCTAGATTGAGTTGGCGAAGCTGTGGTAATTTATCCCAGCCGCCCAAAAGTTCGCTCAATTCATTTTTGCTCAAATCAAGCTCTTCCAGCTCTGGCCAATCTAAGTCGTTAAGATCAATCTGACGAAGGAAATTGCCGGCCAGCAACAGTTGTTGAATTTGAGCCAGTTCATTTAGTGGACTGGGCCATTTTTGGAATTGATTATCTCTAAGGTCTAGCCAAGTTATCGCTGTCAATTGCCCAAAATTATCAGGTAAATTTCGCAATTGATTGGCGGATAGGTCTAGCCAATGTAAGGCGGGTAAGGCTAATCCTTGGCCCAAATCGGCCAAATTACAGTTACTCATGTCCAGCTCTTCCAGCTCTTGAATTTCCTGCAGCATTAGTGGAAGTTCACCCAAGGGGTTATCTTCCAAATTTAAGACCTTGAGGTTTTGGCAGCGGGCCAAATTGAGCGGCAACTTTTCAAGTCGATTATTACCGAGGTCGAGCTGTTCTAAAGCGGCGCATTCGCCAACTTCTTCGGGCAGCTTTTTCAGGCGGTTGTAGCCCAAAAATAAGCTTTGCAAGTTTTGCAATTGCCCAATCGCTTTAGGCAACTCTTTTAGGCCTAACCCTTCCGCTTGCAATTCTTCCAATTTATTCAATTGGCCCAATACCTCATTCAACTGAGAGATAGGGTTGGCACTAATACTCAACTGTTCTAGGGCCTTGAGCTGCCCAATTTCTTGGGGCAACTGGGCCAAGGCATTTTCAGAAAGGTCCAATTGCTGCAACTGCTCCAACTGGGCAAAGCTAGTGGGCAAAGCAGTCAGTTGATTTCGTTCCAAAAGCAATTTACGCAAGGCCTTGAGCTGCCCAACACTAGCGGGCAATTCCTTTAATTGATTGTTTTTCAAATCTAAACGCTTCAATTCTTCCCAAGCGGCTAGATCTTCGGGAAGCTCTTGTAGGCCATTGTTCGAGAGGTCCAACCAACGCAATCGCTTGAGCTGAAGCAAGACCTTTGGCAAGGGCGAAAGCTGGTTGTCAGAAAT
Source organism: Saprospira sp. CCB-QB6 (assembly GCF_028464065.1). Classification (NCBI taxonomy): domain Bacteria; kingdom Pseudomonadati; phylum Bacteroidota; class Saprospiria; order Saprospirales; family Saprospiraceae; genus Saprospira; species Saprospira sp. CCB-QB6. Next base: position 2,328,031 of record NZ_CP116808.1, read on the forward strand.
ATCTAACCACTCTAATTGCCCCAAATTCGCCAAACTATCGGGCAAATCCCGAAGACGATTGTCTTCTACATTGAGCTGTTTCATGCCTTTGGATCGACCAATTTCTTGGGGCAATTCCTGCAAACCTTTACGGCTGGCATCAAGTTTCTTAAGGCTTTTTTGGGCCAGTAGTTCGGCCAACTGAAGTTCATAACGACTAAGCATAATCTTGGGCAATTAAGCAGTTTCTGTAGATGGGGATTGCTGTTCTTGGTACTTCTGCAAACGATAGTAGAAGTTCTGGAAAAACTTCTTAAATAAAGCGGGATAACGCTTCCGCAATTTATACTCCTGCGCCAAAGGACGCATTTTCTCTTCTAAACTAAATTCTGCCTGCTGCACTTTTTCATACTCTCTAAGCCAATCATAAGTGTGGCAGAGGTTGCGCTGACTCTTGCGCTCATAAGCCGTCTTGAAGGCCGACCAAAATTCATAAAAGCTGAGCTCTGGATTGTCTCCATCCTCAATATTGACCTGCTCGCAAAGAAATTCGGCCGGATTCGCTAAGCAATCATGAAAAAATTGCTTGCCCTGGGCAATCAACCAATACCGAAAGTCCTCAAATCCCCATTCTTCATAGCCGCCATTGATTAAATAATGGGCCGCCCAAACTTCTTCGGTACTGCTCTGCTGCAAAAGCTGCATCAAATAAACCGCATGCCGCCGAATACTATCAGAGGTCATCGCTTCCAAACGCTCCTCCAATAAAAGGACATACTTTTGCTGATCTTCTCCCGCAGATTGCTTGACCGCATCTATCAGGAGCCAAAAATCTCTCTCTATCATAGCTGTTGTTTTATGCTGTTGTTGTTGTTCTGGGGCTGCCCCTCCCTTCGGTCGGGTCGGGCTGTTTCGCAGCTCGCTATTCGCTCGGCCCTGCGCGGCTTTCAGCCGCTTGGTCTGCCGCCTTCGGCGGCCCTGCTGTCCATCCCTCAGCCGTTCTGGCCCTACGGGCTAGTGGCGGCTATGCCGCCAATTTGGGCCAGGTCGCCCTCATTCTGGAAGATAAGAAAACTCAGGCAGCTTGCTGCAATTTTTATGTTGGGAGCTTCCCAAAAACTTAAAATCTAATCAAAGGCTCCCCCTCTTTGGACCAATTTCGACTAAAGTAATGAATCAACGCCGCCAATACGGTCCCCCAAGCCGCTCCCGCCAATACATCTTGTAAAAAATGTTGCCCCAAATACACTCTAGAAAAAGCAACGCCCAAAGCCAAAAATGCAAAAAATACTTGCTGTATGGGCCGAGGACTCCAAAGCCCCAATAAACCAAATAAACAAGCCGAAACCATGCTGTGGCCCGAGGGAAAACTCGATACCCAACTCGTCTTTTGAGGTAAATGCTCTATGGCCGCCAATAACTGCCCCCGAATATGTAGAAAATAAGGCTGGGGCCGAGGTAACTGAAAAAAGAATTTAAGTCCCTGACTTAGGGCCAAACTTAGGCCCGTCCCCAATAAAAAAAGTAGACTGTAGCGCAGCCGAATAAAGAGCAATACCCCAAAACAAAAGAGTAGGGCAAAGCCTTCGGTTAGCTGCGTAAATAGACGAAAAAAGAGGTTAAGCTTGGGCCCTCTAAAATCTAAAAAGAACTGAATGCCTTCTCCCTTATCTAAGTAAAGCGCAGGAATCCAACCCAACAAAATGGGCCAAAGCATCAGATGAAAATAGAGCTGATGCGCCTGCCAAAAGGACCAAAATCGCTGCATACTTAAGCCGTTTTCTTTTTGGGTAAAATACTTTTAATCTTGCTCCAAATGGCCGAAAAACTAATCAGCTGAGCATCTCGTAAAGCAGCTCTAGAAAGCAAAATAGCTAGCGGAAGAAGGACCAAAATAGGCAGCCAAGAGCCTGCCCAACAAGGCCAAACCAGCTTTTTAGCTAAGCGCTCTCCAGTTAAGTGAAGAACAAAAAAGGTCATAAAAAAGACAAAAGCTACAAAAATAGGCCAGCCAAATCCCCCTTTCTTAATAATGGCCCCCATGGGCGCCCCCACAAAAAGGAAAAGCACACAGGCCAGGGCAAAGATGATTTTTTTGTGCAGTTCGTTTTCGTGTTCAGCTACATCTTCTTCATAGTGAGGCAGGCCACGATTGACATTTTGCGCTTGCGATTTAATATTTCGGGCAAAGCTTTGGGCTCGCTGATAAACAGCATGTCGGTCCAATTTTTTATTCTGCTCTACAATGCTTTTCCAGTTTTTAGCTCCTGCTAGGGGCTTTACTTGGGCCAAGTTGGCAAAGGGAATATATTGTTTATCGGGTCGATTGGGCAGGCTATCCACTTTGAGTCCTCCCATTTTCCGGAAGTAGAAGAAATTATCGCTATTGCGTTGAAGTTCTTGGATACGGCGCGCTCTTTTATTCAAAATCGAATCAATTCCATTGAGCAATTGCTTACTATTGAGTAGGGAGTAATGATTCTTAAACAGGTCCTTATCCGTTTCAGAAAAGTCAAATTCAGAGAGGTCAAAAACAGAGCGGTAGGTCTTGAAATTCATCCGCATAAAGGGATAGAAGCTTGTTTTTTTATCTAGGCCCTGTTGCATTTCTTCAAAGCGTTTGCCGTCTTCTAGCTCCAAAAGGAGGTAGCGTTTATCTTTAGAGAGGCTGAGTTGGCCAAAGTTAGCGTTAGTTTGGCTGCTATTGCCTCTTTGCTCGCTATGGTCGTAGATGCGCATATTTTCGAGCTGGTTGCCCTCTTTTCCACCGATATAAATGGTCATATTCCGAAAATCATTATTGAATTGGCCCACTTGCAAATCTAGGGCAGGTCGTTGTTTTCGGATATCGTACAGCCGAGTCTTAAATTGTAGGGCTGTAACGGGAATAATTACATTGGAGAAAAAGTAGGAGGCGCCTCCTAGCAGCAGGACAAAGAAAAAGAGTGGCCGAAGAATGCGAATAAGCGAGATCCCCGCCGATTTCATGCTAGCCAGCTCATAGTGTTCTGAAAGGTTGCCCAGCGTCATGACCGAGGCAATCACCACCCCAAAAACAAGGGCTTGGGGGACCATAGCCAGGGCTTGGTAAAAAAGCAATTCGAGAATAATATGCACCTCTAGTCCCTTACCCACAATATCATCTACATACTTCCAGAGGAACTGCATATTGAAGATAAAGACCGCCACCAAAAACCAGATGATTAGAGGGGGAAGAAAGCTAATGACTAAGAGTTTATCGAGTTTTTTCACAGTAGCAAAGTTAAACGGCAGACGAAAACTAATCCTCTTTTTGCGTTCTACAGGCCCGAAGGGCCGCAGGCTGAGGGATGGACAGCAGTGGCCGCAGGCCAGACCGAGGCGGCTTTGCCGCCGCAGGGCCGAGCAGACCTGCGAGCCCCAAAGCGTAGCGCCGCAAGGCGAAGCCGCAGCAGAGGCCCCAAAAGATACAGCAGTTAAGGTATCTAACTAGACGAAAAAGAGGAGGGAAAGGGACAAAAAAAGCCCCTGAAAAAGGATTCAGGGGCAAAAATAATTTATTTATTCTTTTTATTCTTCTTTTGCTCTTCGAGCATTTTGCGTTGTTGCTCCATCATGTCTTGGTAGCGTGCTTGCCAGCCTGATTTCTTTTTGGGGTTAGCTTCGCGGTCTTGGCGTTGCTGTTCCATTTCGGCGGCTAGTTTATCTTTATCTAGAAGGACAGATTTCACTAAGAAAGTTTGGCCAATGTTAAAGAGGTTAGAGAAGAGCATGTAGCAAGTAAGTCCCGCCGCCCAGCTATTTAGGGCAAAGAAGAAGATGACAGGGAAGGCATACTGCATATACTTCATCATTTTGGCGTTGGGGTTGTCTGCCATCATATCCATCTGTTGACGGCTATTGTAGGTCAAGTAGGCAAACATTGAAATACACCAAAGGAGAGTAAACAAACTCACATGATCGCCATAAAAATCATAGACAACGGGCACATAGCCAAAGTCTAAAATCGAGTCATAGCTAACGAGGTCATCGGCCCAAAGGAAGCTCTTCTGGCGGAACTCAATAGAGGCTGGGAAGAAGCGGTAAAGGGCAATCCAGATAGGCATAGTGAGGACCATCGGTAAACATCCGCCCAAGGGGCTCACGCCATATTGTTGGTAGATTTTCATCTGCTCCATCTGCATACCTTGCGCATCATCCTTATACTTCTCTTTGAGTTTGCTCAAGCGAGGGCGGAGGATACTCATTTTCACGCTAGACTTAAGCATTTTGTACTGAAGCGGAAACATTAGCCCTCTGATAAGTAGCGTCAGAATGATGATAATCAATCCGTAGCTAGGAATAAATGAGGCCAAGAAGTTAAATAGGGGGCGGATCACATGGCGGCTAATAAAGCCGAAGATGCTCCAACCAAAAGGAATAATACGCTCTAATCCTACATCAATGCTACTTAGGCCGTCATAATCGTTGGGGCCTAGATAAAGGCGCATATTATAGACGAGCTCATTGGCATTGGCGAGGGGGAAGTTGAGGCGAGTGGTTAAGCTCTTCAAGTGGGCCGAATCATCGGGCATCATGAAGGTTTGCAATTGGCCACTTTTGGGCTTGTTACTTCCGTCAATAATCAATGAGCTATTAAAGAACTGCTGCGCATGACTGACCCATTGGATCTCATTTTCAAGGGTTTCTTCGGCATCCGAACCACAGGTACAATAGCTAGGGCTGCTTTCTACCTCTTTAAAGTGGATAGAAGACATACGGCGCTCGTAGCTAGGGTTTTTCTCAATCTTATTGAGGTTACTTTGCCAGCTAAAGGGGATGCTATTGGCCGTTTTGGGGATATAGCGATCGAGTCCCTGAAGGGCAAAATCATAATTGAGCAAATAGCCCGATTCGCCAATCTCGTAGCGCTGTTCAATAAATTCTTTATCGTTGGCGGCATAAGCTCTAAAGACCAAAACATTGCCTTTGGCTTCTGCCTGAAAGCAGAGATCTTGGGTTTCAATTCCGCCCTTGCTCACATTGGCCAATGGAATAAAATAGCTAAAGCGATCTTTGGCATTATTGAGTAGGTGTAGGGCTTTTTTATCGCGGCTATCAGCCGTTTCATGGTCATAGCCCTTAAACTCCTTGAGCTCTACATCTACAATGCGTCCCCCTTTGGTATTGAACGTAACTTTGATCTTGTCATTTTCAAGGGTTTGCAATTCGCCTTGGCAGCTAGCCGAAGCAGCAAAGGGACCAAAAAGCTCTTTTTCTAAAGAACTAGCTTGAGGGGCAACGGGCAATTGCGCAATTAAGCTGTCTTTCTCTGTTTGGCTCAGACTACTATCGGCCAAAATTTCATCCTTTTTGCTACTGGCCTGCTCCTTGGCAGCTTGCATCGCCTGAGCTTGTACCAATTGTAGACTGTCAGCCATAGCCGTGCTATCATCCAATCGCTTCTTCTCTTTTGCAGCCGCTTCTATTTCGGCTTGAGAGGGGCTGTTTACCCAAACGTAACCCATCCAAAGTAGAAAGAGCAGTGCAAAACCAATGACTGTACTCCTAGAATTTCCCATTATTTTGATTATAAGTTATTCAATTGTAGGCCAATAGGGCCTATGCGTTTTGTCAGACTGTAAATCGGCTGCAAAGATAGGCAATTCTATACTTAATTTAGGAGGCTCTCCGCTTTTTAGGAGAATCTTATTCGAGCAATTCCCCTTTTTTAGCGACGACTTAAAGATCTAGTTCTAAGCACTTAGGCCCTTTTGTTCCTTAATTAGGAAGGTTTTGGGGCTGCCCCTTCCGCCGGGTTGAAACCCAGCGCAAAGCGGTATCGCTTTGCGAAGCGATGCAAAATGAGGGTTAAAACCCTCATGAGTTCTTGGGCGGGTCGGGCTGTGTCGCAGCTCGCTCTCTGCTCGGCCCTGCGGCGGCAAAGCCGCCTTGGTCTGGCCTGCGGCCACTGCTGTCCATCCCTCAGCCGCGTCGCTTCGCTCCTTTGCGGCGGCTCCGCCGCCTGTCCAACCGCAAAAAGGCCCAATCTACTCAGTAGATTGGGCCTTTTTTCTTTATTTTAGCTAAATTGCTTAATCCATCAACTGAATTTTGCGATAAACCTGACGATCGCCAATTTGCAATTGTAGGTTATAGATGCCAGCAGGATAAGCAGAAAGGTCTAAGCTTTTGGTCTGCGCTCCAGCCGTTTGGCCCAAAGACAAGAACATCAGCTCACGGCCCAACATATCTACCAAACGAAGGCTGCTGTTAGCTTGCTCTTGGCCAGGTACCTCAAAGGCTACATTAAGTAGACCTTGGCTAGGGTTGGGATATACTTTGAAGCTCGCCAAAATGAGCTCCACTTCTTCTACAGAAGTACAGTTTTGGACCACTACATATTCTGTTGTTGTAATGGTATCATAAGTGACCAAAGTATCACGAGTTAAATTAACAGTAAGCGTAAGGTCGCCATCTGTTAGGCTAAAGATAGTTGCCGTGGTATCCGCTCCAAAATCAACTACACCACAATCTTGAATAGAAGGGATGCTAGGGAATACTGAATCATCTTCATCTACATCAATGGTATAACGGGTTCCAGCTACCAAAGGAATATCCCGCCCAAAACTAAAAGCTAGAGGAAGTTGGCTAGAGGGAACATTAGTTGCTCCACCTCCTGTAATGGTATCAATGCCCGATTGGCTTCCTTGTACCGTTAGGAAGATTTCAGGATCTCCAAAAGCATCGTCACAACTAGCTGCTGTGATAGTAATGCCATCCAAATAAGTGAAATATTCAGCAGTGCTCACAATGGCTTCTTGAGTAATCGCATAAGTGCCGCTATCGGCATAAGTTACGGCAACAGGATTTTCATCTGTGCTGTTTTGTCCATTGCCAAAGTCCCAGCTATAAGTAGCCGCCTGATTAAAGTTGGGGTCTACTTGAATATTATTGCTGAACGTAACCTCTAGGGGCGCACAACCCATATTGGGCGAAAGCGTAAAACCTGCTGTAGTATCAGGATCAACCACAAAAGTAAGGGGAATATCTGCAGGCTGAGGAGGCAAGATACCCGTTTCGGCCAATACAGAAATAACAACAGTAAAGGTATCGGCTTGTAAAGGTGTACCACAAAGAGTTACACAACCATCGCGAGTATCAGGGCTATCCTCATCATAAACAGCGGGAAGGGGACGATCAAATAAAAAGCTCATGCCCAAAGGAAGGCCAGAAACGCCTACAATCTGAAAACCAGAAAGGTTAATTCCTGAAGGAATCGTAGGATCAAGGGCCACTAAAGGGGTAGTTGTATAAGGCAAGCGGAAGCTAATCACTTCTTCATAATAACTGTTCTGCATGGCATTGGGGATACTGTCTAAATAGACTGTATCTGCGGGCATTTGCGGGAGGTTGATGGTGCAGTTGGGGCATTGGGCCCAGCTGTATTGGCTACAAAGGAGTAGCAAAAGCGCAAAAAGAGAAAATTGACGCATAAGTATAATTGTTTAATTTGATTAGCAAAATGTATGAGCCAGGGGGGGAATCGGCCTAGCGATGTGCAGCAGTGGCCGTAGGCCAGACCGAGCCAGCTTTGCTGGCGCAGGGCCGAGCGAATAGCGAGCTGCGGAACGTAGCGCCGCAAGGCGAAGCCGCAGCGGAGGCCCCAAAACAACAGCGAGCTGCGACAACAAGCCCTTTAGGGCGCAGTTCGACGACCGAAGGGAGTAAACGTAGCGCCTGCCGCAGGCAGACAACAAGGCTACAAGCCGCAGTTCGACGACTATAAGGAGTAACGCCCCAAAAAAAAAGACTATTAAAGAAGCTAATAGGCTAGCATTCTCAAATAGTCTTTTATGATTTATTGTAGGAACAGCGGCGGATTAACGCAAGATTACTTTCTGTGTGCTAGACGCGCTGCCGTTGTTGATTTCGATCAGGTAGATACCTGCAGAAAACTGAGCAGTAGGCAATTGGAATTGCTGTTGGCCCATTTGTGCGCCTAGGTTTTGGCTGTGTAGACGTTGGCCCAAGCTGTTGTAGATATTGACTTGTAGATCCTGCTCTTCCTTAAGATCGAGGAACAATTGTACGTCGCCAGCAGCAGGATTAGGGAATACACTAAAGGCGTTGAGGCCATCGATATGTGTAGTCGCCACAGTAGAAGCCGTGCGGTAGTAGTGAACTTGAGAAGGATTCAGGCCATAGCAGATAAGTAGGTTGTCTGTAAGGTCGCCACATTCAAAACCATTTACTCTACTTGAAAAGCCATTTACAAGATCCATATAAGATACCAAGCTAGCAGCAGAAAGCTGTGCATCGGTAAAGGCATCAAAAACAGTCAATACATCAGCTAGGGTATTGACATCATTTATAGAAGTAATGCCTAGATTACTAAGTGTATCACAAAAACCTCTAGTTTCACTATAAAGATTAAATAGACCACAACATGGACTTCCACTTCCTGCGATTATTCCATTTAAAATAGAGTCTAATAAAACACGTACTTGTCCCATATCATATCCAATAGCAACCATCCCAAAAGTATCGCCAGGAGCAACCGTTACGCCATAGCGGCCAAGAGTTGCGGGATCTAAGATACCATCGGCATCGGCGCCAATAATAACATCTCCGCCTCCATTAGTTGTATCACAAGCGGTACGAGCGCTATCTAAAGCACAGGTTCCCTTTTTAACGATGAGGTATTCTACATTGGCAAAGCCCACAGCTTGTACACTTAGAGGAGGCGCAGGCGTCCAAATTGTACCGCCCACCTCATAGCTATTGGTACCAGTTTGTACTTCAGGGGCTGTTTTATTATTACAAGCAGTTGTTGCTTGAGCAAAAAGTTGTTGGCCAACAAAAAGCGATAAGGCCAAGAAAAGAGTTAGTTGTAGTCCTTTCATTAGATGAAATTTAATAGGTTCATAATTATGTTAGTGTCGAGCTACTAGGCGTACAAAGTTAAAGATTATCGGCAAACAAAATCTTTTTATTTAGTTTTTTTAGGCTTGTAGATAGACCAAGCTAGGGAAAATGAGGCTAAAAGGGCTGTTTGAATAGAAATAAGCAGCAGGAATGCACTATAAATTTGCTGTAGCTAGCCTTAAGTTGGCTTTTACCTATTTTTGTTTGGCAGACTAATCTATGGCCAAAATAAATAAGAGGAGATGCCCGCAATGGAAGAAAATTATACATCTACCTAGAAATTAGTTTATTTGCCTTAAATTTGTCGGCATTTTGCTAAATGCAGAACATCCAAAATATACTTTAAAACTTGATGAAATGAAAAACTTTAACGTATTGGGCCTTTGCCTGCTATTCAGTTTACTGACTAGCTGGACCTATGGGCAAAAAGCCACGGTTAAGGGCGTTGTTACTGATGCTAACTCTAAAGAGCCTCTACCCGCTACGCTCCGAATCCTTGACACAGAGGGCAAATTGATTACTGGCGCCGGGGCCGATGTGCTTTCTGGAGAATATATGATCTCTGTAGATGCTGGAACCTATAAAATGACAGTCTCTTATATTGGTCTAGCCGATCAGTCTTTTGATCTAGAGTTGGCCGCAGGAGAAACCAAAGAGATCAACGTAGAAATGAAAGAGGAAGATAACCTCCTCAAAACAGTTACTGTAACTGGCTCTAAGGCCGGAACCCAACTGGCCAAGAATACCGTCTCTATTGATGTGGTGAAACCCACCCTAGTCGATAATACCAATGCTACTAAAGTAGATGAGGTAGTCGATAAAGTACCTGGAGTAACTGTTGTAGACGGCCAAGCCAATATCCGCGGTGGATCAGGTTATTCTTATGGTGCCGGTAGCCGAGTGCTTATCCTCGTAGATGACCTCCCCTTTATGTCTGCCGATGCCGGCTTTGCCAACTGGAGAGATATCCCCGTAGAAAATATTGAGCAAATTGAGGTCCTCAAAGGGGCCGCCTCGGCCCTCTACGGCTCTTCTGCCCTAAACGGAATTATCAATATCCGCACGGCCTACGCTAAGTCTAAACCCCTAACTAAGTTCTCGCTCTTCCAAACTTCTTTTGCCCAACCTAGTAGCAGAACAATGCCCTCTTTTCGTAATCCCAATACAACAACTGAAGTGTCTGGTCAAGCTTGGTGGGCACAAGACTCTATCTCTGCGAACCTTACAGATGATGGGGGAGCTACTTATTATGATACTACTTTTACCCCCCAATGGCTAGCTGGCCCCCGTGGCTATCGCAAACCTATCGAGTTTGGCGCCTCTTTGGCCCACCGCCGCAAAATTGGTAAACTCGACCTGACCCTAGGGGCCAACGGTTTCTATAAAGATTCTTACCTAGCCGGAGAGTATGAACGCAAACTCAGAGCAAACGCGAATGTCCGCTACCGCTTTACCGATAGCTTAAATGTTGGTGCCAATGTGAACGTAAACTTCGGAAACTCTTCTTCTTTCTTCCTCTGGAATAACAATGCTTTTCTAGGAACGGGTAGTATTTCTGATAGCTCAACCCACTTCACCTACCCTGGTTCTGTTACCGAATCAGTTACCTCTCGGATCAATGTGGACCCCTACCTCACATACTTTGACCGCCTCGGTAACCGCCACCGCCTACAAACTCGTATCTATTATATTAGCAACGAGAATGGCAATAACCAAAGTAATAGCTCTACGCTCTACTATGGCGAATACCAATATCAAAGAACCTTCAAAAAACTACAAAACCTCAAAATGGTGGCTGGCCTCGTGGGCCAATATTCTGCTGCCCAATCTCAACTTTATGGAGATGCCGAATACGATATCTCTAACTATGCCGCCTATGTCCAACTCGATAAAGGCTTCCTTACCGATGAGTTTGGCGATAGTAAACTCAATTTCTCTTTTGGTGCCCGTATCGAACGAAACGCCATTACAAGCCCAGACTCTATCCAGGTTTCGGTCTCTCAACCCAAAATCAAAAATCCCGAACCTAGTTCTGTGGAAGCTAAACCCGTTTTCCGCGCTGGGGTAAATTACGAACTTACGCCCTTTACTTTCCTTCGCGCCTCTTGGGGACAAGGTTACCGCTATCCCACTATCGCCGAACGCTATATCACTACTTTCGTAGGGGACCCCAATGGTACAGGCCTAGAAATCCGCGCCAACCCAGAACTAGAATCTGAAACAGGCTGGTCTGCCGAACTCGGTATCAAACAAGGCTTCATGATCACTTCTAACTGGAAGGGCTTTGTCGATGTCTCTTTCTTCTGGACCCAATACCAGAATATGATGGAGTTCTCTTTCGGTGGCGGAGATACTGCCGCTATCAATCAAATTACCTTGGAAGGCGTGGAAAATGGTTCTACCCCCATCTTCTTCCAATCAGCCAATATCGGAAATACCAATATCCGCGGTGCAGAATTTAGCGTAATGGGTACCGGTAAAATCGCTGGCGTAGATATGAACCTACTCGCTGGCTATACTTACCTAGATCCCCGCTTCCAAGATTTTGACGAACGCCAAAAACTCCTTAGCTCTAACGATACAACCAATATCCTTAAGTATCGCGCCCGCCATACTGTTAAGTTCGATGCCGAAGCCTTTTTCCTCAAAGAAAATAACCTCTCTGTCGGACTCTCTGTTAACGCTAGCAGTAGTATGCTCGCTATTGATAAGGTATTTCAAGATCTCGTTTTCTCGGATAATGATCTGCCTTTAGGACCAGCAGATGCTTTCGGTATCGGCCGCTACCGCCAACACGTTAATAGTGGCGAATATGTGAACCTCAGCGCCCGCGTTGGCTACCGCCACGCTTTCAAAAATGCTGAAGGCGAAGAAAAATGGGGCGCTAAGATCTCAGTCGTAGGCAAAAACTTGCTCAACCAAGAGTATACTTTGCGCCCCGCTCTAGTAGCCGCCCCCGCTAATGTTACCGTACGCCTAGATTTCGATTTCTAGTCTCCTCCTACTAATTTTTTATAGCCTCTATTCTGCCTAAGAATAGGGGCTATTTTTTGCCCCCCCCCCCGCCTTCGGCGGGCGCTACGTTTACTCCCTTCGGTCGTCGAACTGCGCCCTAAAGGGCTTGTTGTCGCAGCTCGCTGTTGTTTTGGGGCCTCCGCTGCGGCTTCGCCTTGCGGCGCTACGTTTCGCAGCTCGCTATTCGCTCGGCCCTGCGGCAGCAAAGCTGCCTGGGTCTGGCCTGCGGCCACTGCTGCACATCGCTAGGCCAAGAATGATATTGCTCCGCAATGTTTTTATGGAATGCGGCTTAAAACCCATATTGATTTAAATCTTTTGGCTTTTTATCTATTTCATCTTAGTTAGTTGATCCTCCTCTAGTTATGGGCTGAAGGTTTTAACCTTCGGCCCATTTTATTAGGTCTAGTATGACCTCCCTTCTTGCTGTGGGTTGAAACCCACAGGGCTATATAATAGCGTGATTTCGGAGCCAAACCCCAAACAATTCAAAGGGAAAGCTATTCGGGATTTGTAAAATGGCATTTGTAAAGTATAGCAAGCTATTTGAGACTGTTCAGGATTTTGTGTATTAGAATAAAATTTGGGCCTTTAGCTTGTTTAATTTTATGAGGGTTTCAACCCTCATTTATATATTATTGCGAAGCAATACCATTTTTGCTGTAGGTTTTAACCTACAGACATGGTAAGTCCCTTTTATGCGTGTAGAGGCGGCAAAGCCGCCGGCTGAGGGGCTGTAGCAGGGCCGCCGCAGGCGGCAGACCCAGCGGGCGCAGCCCGCGCAGGGCCGAGCAGAGCTGCGAGCTGCGCAATGGCCCGACCCAAGGCCGCAGGCCGCAGGGGCAGCCCCAAAACAAAAAAAAAGGAGCTGGCCTCCACAACCAACTCCTTGCTTCCAAAAATAAACAAACAAAGAAGATTAACCCTTGATAAATAGCTTTTGCTGTCTGAAGGTCCCGCTAATATTTTGGACCACTAATTCAAAAGCATATTGTCCAGCAGGCAGTTGGCTACAGTCGTAGGCCAGTTGTTGCAAGCCAGCAGAAAGATCAGATTTAATAATTTGTCCCAGTTGTTGCCCCGAAATACTCACAATATTGAGCTGTACATTGGCAGTTTGTAGGAGTTGAAAGCTGAAGAATACTTGATCTTTGGCGGGATTGGGAAAAGCCTTGAGCTGGCTAAATTGTCCGCCTGTTTCTAAGCTATGTTCTTCTACCCCCAAAACGCCAAGGCTGATACCAATGGTTTTGCTGGCGGTATAGCCGTTGGTCGTATCGCCGCTAACGGTCATTAGTTCATCGGTATAAGAGTCGCTAAAAACCATATCATTACTATTCGTAAAGCTGTTGGTTCCGCTAGTGGCATAATAGCTATCAACAGTACTATTGATGCTATCGGGAAAGGCCAATTGGCTAGTTAATAGCAGGTTATTGGAGCTATCAAAAACTTGGATATGAATATGGGTGGCCCGAGGGGTATACCAGCCGGGGTAGATGCTTGTAAAATTTACGGTACCATTGCTGTCGGTATATTGTATTCCTCTGAGCCAGGTAGTTCCAGCATTATTTACTGTTCCATCAATGCCAGGTTGGCCATCATAGGCGGAATAGTAGCCCCTTTTATTGCAATGCCAAACATCTACTCTTAGGCCAGCTACTGCTAGGCAGTTATTATCAATATTTTGAATCGTAATGCTAAAATTAAGGGGAATCCCCGTTTGGGTTCCCTCAGTAATATCAGAACGCAGCAAAGTAGAGCTAGTAATAGAAGAGGGGGCGGGGTAGGGGCCTGCGGTTTCTGCGGGCAAGGGGTCGCAGCTCATATTTTCCAAAACCTCTTGGTTGCTTGGTTCATCCATAACATCTTTGAATCCCAAAAAGGGGATTGCTACAGCGCCTAGTCCGATGCGCTTTAAAAAGTCTATTCTTTTCATGCCAGTTCGTTAAACAATCCTTAAAATGTTCTTGGCCCTAGAGACTAGGCGATCTAAGAAGGGTTTAAAGAGTTGTTAAAAAAATCCATCTTTTTTTTGTTTTGATCGTCTATTGCTTTGGATTCAGGTATTCTGAACTTCAACTAGAACACTAAAAGCATAAAAATGAATTGGAAGCTAAAAGCAGTGGTCCAAAAAGGCATTTCCTTTTTACCGCCCCCCTTTGACCATAAAGTGAATTACCTCATGCAAAAATATGTGACCAAGGGCGTGCAGCTCTCGGAGGCCTATTTTCTGGATCGTTTGGAGCATGCGCAAAAACACATAACAGCCTATCAGCAATATGCGGGTAGTTTGGAGGGGATACAAACCTTAGAATTGGGAACGGGCTGGTATCCTGTGGTACCAATTAGTCTATTTTTAGTTGGTGCGGAGCAGGTCCGCAGTTTGGACCTAAATCCCTTGACGCATCGGGCGCATTGGGAGTGTTGCTTAGAAGTATTTGTGGACAAAGAAGCGGAGGTTCGGGCCGCTTTGCCCATTTTGGAAGAGCGTTGGACCATTCTTCAAGCCTTGGCCAAGGATAGTCGCCATTTAGATGATGCGGCATTTTTGGCCCAGTTGCGTTTATCTTTTTTATTGGGTGATGCTCGAGAGTTGAGAGAACTTAAGGAGCAGTCTATACAGCTGATCCACTCCAATAATACCTTTGAGCATGTGCATCCAGCGGCCTTGCGGCAGATTTTGCAGCGTTTTCAGCAATTGCTTGACCCCAAGGGCTTGATGTCTCATTTTGTCGATATGTCGGACCATTTTGCTCATGCCGATCCCAATATTACCATTTATAATTTCTTACAATTTACGCCCAAACAATGGGCGCGCATAGATAATGAGGTGCAGCCACAGAACCGTTGGCGTCTGCCTCAATACTTGGCCCTTTATCAAGAGTTGGGCTTAAATCTTTTGGCCGAAGAGCATCGCCCCGGCCGGCCCGAAGAAGTAAAAACAGTAGCCATAGATAAGAGCTTCTCTGAGTTTACCGTAATGGAGTTAGCGGTAAGTCATGTCTATTTGTGGAGTCGGTAGTTGTTTTTTTCTATTGAACTTGTATCTTTAAGGAGGAACAATTTTTCTCTGCACAGACCCTTTTTTATGAAACGATATACCCTTATTGCCCTCAGTCTATTGGCTGTTTTTGCCCTATTGCCCTTATTAGCCTTTTTTAAGCCCGAATCGCTTAAAGTGAGCTTTTCTGAAATGGAATGGGCGGCGGCCAAGCAACAGGCTCAAACAGAGGGCAAACTCTATTTTGTTGATTTTGATGCTAGTTATTGCGCGGCTTGTCGCAATATGGATATCTCAACTTATCAGGATAGCCGCTTGGCCAGTTATATGGGCCAAAATGTGGTAGGCTTGCGTTTGGATGTGCAAGATTTTGATGGGGTGATGTGGTCGCAAAAATATGAGATAGAAGCGTTGCCGACCCTACTTATCTTTGATGAGGAAGGCAAATTGGTCAAGCGTTTAGTAGGTTATCAATCTTCGGCAAATTTGCTCAAGGCCTTTGAGGAAGTACGCAGTCCTAAGGCGAGTCCTTCCGCGCCAACAACAAGAAAACAGAGCCCGCAGCCATTAAGCGAGGAGCCTTCTTTGCCTTCGGTGAACTCTAGCAAAACCAATACGGCCCCTCAGTTGTCGGGGAGTTTGTCTATCTTTGAGCAGGGTATTCAGCCTACGGGCAAAGGGTTGTTTGAGGTAAGTCTCAAGCGGCAAAAATCGGAAGGATTTGCTTTGCAAATGGGCGTTTATAAAGAAGTAAATTATTGGACCTTAGAGGCGGAAGCCTTGCAAAAGCAATTGCCTGGGCACAAAATATTGATGCATATCGATGAGCTTAGAGGCAAAACGGTCTATCAATTATTGTTAGGTGATTTTGAAAGCCAGGCGGCCGCTGAGCGTTTTCAGAAAGTATTGCAGCAAAAAAATATGCGTACGGGCTTGATTAAAGATTTGCGTTATTTTAAATAGGTCCTTAGGCGATAAAACAATATCTTCTCCCCCGCAGCTCATGAGCTGCGGGGGAGTTTTTTTTAGCTTTGGGCGCAGCCTAGGGCCGAAGGGCCAAATGGCCCAGCGCTGCGCAGCCGTGGCCCGCAGGGCCAGACCAAAGCCCGCAGGGCTGCAGGGCCGAGCAGGCTTGCGAGCGGCGCAGCATAGCGGCGGCCGCCCCAGAAAAAGGGCGGCCGCGGGCCCCAAAAAAAACAACATAAACGGAAATAAAAACGAGATGCAATTACTAACAAACATTGGCTGCATTTGGCAGCAGGCGCAAGAGCTACCCGCTTTGCGGAGGGGGGCAGAATTGGCCCAATTACCTTATTTGAGAGATGCCTATATGGTATTGGATGGAGATCGGATTGTAGAATTTGGGCCTATGTCTGCTTGTCCCGCCACCGCAAACTATACCGTCTATGATGCTCAGGGGCGGGATTTATTTCCGAGTTTTTGCGATTCGCATAGCCATTTGGTTTTTGCGGCGCCCAGGCAGGAGGAATTTGTCTATCGGATTCAGGGATTGAGTTATCATGAAATAGCGGCCAAGGGAGGGGGCATTCTCAATTCGGCCAAGCGCTTGCAAGCCATGCCAGAGGAGCAGATTTTGGCCGAGGCCAAAAAGCGCTTGTTGGCCCTTTTGCGTTTGGGGACCGGCGCTTTGGAGATCAAAAGTGGATATGGTTTGACCTATGAGGCCGAGCTAAAAATGCTGCGGGTGATTAAGGCCTTAAAAGCTTGGGCGCCTATTCCGATCAAGGCTACTTTTTTGGGGGCGCATGCTTTGCCGCCTGAATATAAAGAGGATCGGGCAGCTTATATGGACCTATTAATAGAGCAGCTATTGCCCAAAATTGCAGAAGAGGGCTTGGCCGATTATATCGATGTATTCTGTGAGAAAGGCTTTTTTTCTTTGAAGGAAGCGCAGCGCATTATGGAAGCAGGCAAGGCCTATGGTTTGCCTGCCAAAATACATTGTAATCAGTTTAATTCTATGGGCGCTATTGAGGCGGCCATTGCGGCTGGGGCTCGTTCTGTAGACCATTTAGAGGTATTGAATGCTGATGAAATGAAGGCTCTGGGCCAAGCTGATACCCTTGCTTGTTTATTGCCAACGGCCCCCTTCTTTTTAAATGATGAGCATCGGACGCCAGCTAGACAATTAATTGAGGCGGGAGCGGCCGTAGTTTTGGCCAGTGATTATAATCCAGGTACCACGCCTTCGGGCCGCATGAGCTTTGTTTGCTCCTTGGCCTGTATCCAGTTGCGGATGTTACCCGAAGAGGCTATTAATGCTGCTTCTTTGCATGGGGCCTATGCGATGGACCTAGAGCAGGAGCTGGGCTGTATTCGTCCAGGCGCCAGAGCTAACTTTTTCCTAACCGAAGCCTTGCCCAGCTTGGCTTATTTGCCTTATAGCTTTGGTTCGGACCTTATTGAGGCCGTCTTTTTGAATGGGGAACTGCATTGGGAAAAGCAGCCCTTGGGGTAAATTAATTCCTTTGGTATTTGTGAATTAGCTTTGACAATCAGTAATTTGTTGAGCCCAAGTTCTTTCATGAAAGAACTTGGGCCTTTATTTTCTTAGGCTAATGCCTTTGGAGTTTTTTAGTTAAACAAACAACTTTATGAGAAATTCGATGATGATTCTGGGCCTATTAATGGCCTTGTTGGTGGGGCCCAAAAGCTGGGGACAGGCCGAGGAGCTGCCCAAGGTCTATAACAATTTAGATCTGGCCCTGGGCCTAGGTTCTGCCTCAGAGAGTAGGCTTTATTTTGCTGCCCTTTCTTTTCAGCGAGAGCATGCCTTACTTAAAAATAGGCGACTATTGTTGGGCTATGGCCTTCGGTTTTCGGCTTTTGGGGCCTCTGATCAATTGCTTTATACCACAGCTCCCTACAAACTCACCAAAGATGATTTGATTGATAGTATGTTGGTGGATCAGCCTTTTAGTGCAGCTTTGGCGGCTTCTTTTCATCTTGGTTATTTGATTACGCCCAAGCTCAAAGCAGGTTTTAATATTGATGTTTTGGGCTTTGGGTTGGGCAAAGAGACAACAGGCCAGTTTACAAGTAGCGATAATTATGGGCAGTATTCAGTAAATCAGACAGGCCGCCCTACGACTGCTTCCGTATTATTAATTGGCGAAAATGATATTGGGCAATTGGTCTCTGAGTTTTACCTGGCCTATGACATCAATGAAAAAATGGGCATTCGTGGCGGATTCAATATGACCTTTGTCGAATTTCAATCGGATGAAAAACTGACGCATGATAATGATCGTTTTCGCCATAAGGCGATTTTGGGCTTTTTGGCCTTTTATTACCGTCCCTTCTAATTTGTTTTACCTTTAAAATTAATGGCTATGAAACAACTAGGTTTAAGTCTAATTATGCTGCTGTTTGTCACGCTCCTAAGCGCTCAATCGAGTATTACCTTTAAGATTAAGAATGCGGGCTTCACGGTGCCGGGCTCTTTTTCCGATTTCAAGACCTCTATTAAATATGACAAAAATTTGCCTCGCCAAGCTGCGTTTAGCGGAACGGTTCAGGTTAAATCTATAGATACGGACAACAAGGCCAGAGATAAACATTTGCGCAATGAAGACTTTTTTGAGGTCGATACTTATCCCGAAATGAGCTTTCAGTCAACAGCTGTCACGGTGGTTTCTGACAAGCAGCTAAAAGTAGCGGGCAATCTTAAAATTAAGAAGACGACTAAAAAGGTCGTTTTTGATGTGATGATTAGCGAGAAGAATGGCAAAACGGTTTTTGATACCGAACTAGAAATTAACCGTAGAGATTTTGAGGTAGGGGGCAGCAGTTGGACCCTCGCCAATAAATTGACGCTCTTTTTGCATATAGAACAATAAGATTTCTTTAAGGCTCCAAGGCTAATCCTTGGGGCTTTTCGATTTTGGGCGGCGGCTAAAAAAGGTTTATTTTGTAAAAAATAAGCTATGAGAACATGGATACTAGGGCCAAAAATGGCCCAATACTTACTTTTATTGATTGCCCTTTTGGCCACAAATGCTAGACTTTTGGCCCAAGAGGAGCAGCCTGAAGATGAACTGCTAGGCGGCTTCTATTATGGCGTTTATGGAGGCGGAACGGTGGCCACCCAAAACTGGAATAATTTCCAACGCAATGCTTTGATGAGCTATCATGCAGGCATTTTTGTAGAAAGTTTACTACCTGGCTCTGCTGGCCAGCAAACCTCTTACCTCTTTGCCTTAGGCTATCACAAAAAGGGCAGCAGTTTCCGCAATATGTTTGTGGGCGGCAGCACGGTCCCCGCCAACGAGTTTCACAATCTGACTCTTTTAGGTGCTTTCAAAAAGAATTATGCAACAGGGCCCGAAGAACGCGATCGCCTTTATTTCCTCCTGGGCTTGCGGGCCGAATATACCCTAGATTATCAATTGGTGGGCTTTGGCGTAGAAGGCGTAAATCGAGCACTTTTGGGCGTAAAACTAGCCGGAGGCTATGATTTGCGCTTGCCCGATTCTGGCCTAGGCCTTCGCTTAGAAGCTAGCGTTAGCCCCGATATTACTCGGCAGGTTTTCGTCCCCGCAGGCTACTCTACAGGCATGAATGACCAAAATGGCAACCCCATTCTTAGCCAAGAGCAAAAGGTCTACAACCTTATTTTTGAGGTTTCTGCCGCTGTATTTATCATGCAGTAAATAACTGGGGGCCCGCGGCCAGCAAGCTGGCCGCCGCTATGCTGCGCCGCTCGCAGTTCGCTCGGCCCTGCAGCCGCCTTTGGCGGCTTTGGTCTGGCCTGCGGCCACGGCTGCGCAGCGCTGGGCCTGCTGGGCTTCGCCGCCTGTAGGAATCCATAATTATCCTCATCGCTAAATATTAGGTTTATGGGCATCATGATTTATGCAATTCCAGTATTCTTCCTGCTCATCGGAATAGAGTTATTGATTGGCTATTTTAGTCAGCAGCAGTTGTATCGATTAGGCGATGCTGTGGCCAATATTAGCTGTGGAGTAGGGCAGCAGGTAACAGGCGTTTTTATTAAGCTTATAGGCTTGGGCAGCTATGTTTATATCTATGAGCATTGGCGCTTGTTGTCTGTACCAAATCATTGGGCCACTTATCTGCTCCTCTTTATTTTGATCGACTTCCTTTATTATTGGTTTCATCGCTATTCGCATGAAATCAATAGCTTTTGGGGCGCGCATGTGGTGCATCATCAGAGTGAAGACTATAATCTGTCGGTAGCTTTGCGCCAAAGTGCTTTTCAAGGCATTTTTTCGGCGGCTTTTTATTGGCCCTTGGCTTTTTTAGGCTTTGATCCTGTTCCCTTTTTTATTATTGGGACCTTTCAGACCTTATACCAATTTTGGATTCATACGGAGGCGATTCGCAAACTGCCCGCTTGGTTTGAGTATGTCTTTAATACCCCCTCTCATCATCGGGCGCATCATGGCCGCAACCCAGAGTATATTGATAAAAACCATGGGGGCACCCTCATTTTATTTGACCGTTGGTTTGGCACCTTTGAGCCCGAACAAGCGGAGGTGGTTTATGGCGTAACTAAGCCATTAGCTACATACAATCCCATTTGGGCCAATTTAGATTATTATGCTGATTTGTGGGCGGCGGCGGGGCAAATGCCCCGCTGGAAAGACCGTTTGCGGCTTTGGGTGGCTCGGCCAGGCTGGCTACCCGAAGAACTAGGCGGGCAGCAGCAGGTCCCTGCCGTAGAGCGACAGCATACAGAAAAATACAATCCCCCTTTACCGCCATTTTTGCCCATTTATGTGCTTTTACAATATGTATTTGTCCTTTTAGGGGCTACGGGCTTTTTGATTGTAGAAAGCCAGTTGGATTGGCCCAAACTCTTGGCCCTAAATGTCATCATCCTTTGGGCTTTGGGTAATTTGGGTGGGCTGTTGGACCTCAAAAAATGGGGGCTGCCCTCAGAGTATTTGCGGCTTTGTGCGACCCCTTTGGCCCTCTACTTTTTATTTCCCTTGGGCCTTTATATTTGGGGCTTAGCGGCCTGGGCTATTGGCTCTCTAGGCTTACTCCTTTATTATCAGTGGCGATTGGGAAGGGCTTAGCAAAAGCATAAAAAAAGGAGCTAGATTTTTAGAATGCGAACAAAAGCCTAACTTTGCGCTTGTTGGCCTAGCGATGCGGCGGGGGGGCCGTCAGGCCAGACCGAGCCAGCTTGCTGGCGAAGGGCCGAGCAGACCTGCGAGCCCCAAAGCGTAGCGCCTGCCGCAGGCAGGAGGCCCCAAAAAATAAAAAGAAATGTCAGATACAATCAAAGTAACGGTGATTGACCGAAATGGGCAGGCCCATGAATTGGATGCGCCCACAGATATGAACATGAACATGATGGAACTTTGCAAGGCTTATGAATTGCCTGTGGAGGGAACTTGTGGAGGTATGGCGCTTTGTGCGAGCTGCCATATGTATATAGAGAGCGATCATGAATTGAAGGATCCCTCTGATGATGAAGAAGATATGTTGGACCAAGCCTTTTTTGTAGAGGATAATAGCCGTTTGGGCTGTCAGATCCATTTGCGAGCCGAACTAGATGGTTTGGTCGTGCGCTTGGCCGCAGTAGATGAGTAAGGAATTCAGGGAATTTAATTTGAAAAACAAAAACAAAAACGAGATGGCTATTACATTAGAAGCAGGAGATAAGGCCCCTAATTTTGAGGGTAAAGATCAGAATGGAAAAAGCGTCAGTTTGGCTGATTTTTCGGGTAAAACCTTGATTCTGTATTTTTATCCCAAAGATGATACGCCTGGTTGTACCAAAGAAGCTTGTAACCTTAGAGATAATTATGAAGCTTTGTTGGAGCAAGGTTATGCGGTAGTTGGGGTGAGCCCTGATGGCGAAGCCTCACATCAGAAGTTTATTGCCAAGTACGAGCTCCCTTTCCCTTTGATTGCTGATGAGGAAAAGGAAATTATGGAAGCTTATGGGACTTGGGGAGAGAAGAACATGTATGGCAAAATCAAATTAGGGGTATTGCGGACCACCTTCATCATAGATGGAGAGGGCACAATTTTAAAAGTATTTAAGCGCCCTAAAACTGCAGAACATACCGAGCAGATTTTGAAGGCTATGGAGAAATTATCCTAAGCCAAACCATTTAGGGAGCGAGCATGAATACAGATCGCGAAGAGCTTTTGCTAGAGCAATTGAGCATGGGGCAAGAACAGGCCCTCAAGGCCATTTTTGAGCAGCATTATCAGTCGATATACCGCATTATTTATCGAATGTTGCAAAATAAAGCTACAGCCGAAGACCTCTCTCAAGAGGTCTTTCTCAAGCTTTGGGAAAAGCGAGAAAAATTGAATATACGTGGACCCATAGGGCCTTATTTGCGTCGAATGGCGGTAAATGAGGCCTTAGGCCATTTGCGCAAGCATAAGAAGTATTTTATAGAGGATATTGAGGAGCAACACGATCTAGCGGCCCCGATAACGACAGATATAGAAGCCGTTTATGCGGAAAAAGAACTTAAAAAAGCCTTGAATAAGGCGATTAAGAGCTTACCCCCCCGCTGTCGATCTGTTTTTGTCCTCAGCCGATTTGATGGACTCTCCTATAAGGAAATTGGAGAAGCCATGAATATCTCAGTCAAAACGGTAGAAAATCAAATGGGAAAGGCCCTGAAAGTAATGCGTAAATTGCTTAGCCCTTACCTGCCTTTGGCGCTATTTATTGTTAAAATTTGTTGGAGCATAGGGGCTAAGCTCTTTTAGCACATCCAGCAATAAACCAAAGGTAATTCCCAATTAGATTCAATAATATATGGCAACACTATACAATGGCGAAGATATTCCATGGTCTTTATTGGCCAAGGAAATACAAAACTGCTTGGCAAAAGAGGAAGAAGAAGCCTTAGCCGAATGGTTGGGGGCCTCTGAAGAACATCAAGCACTGCAAGCTGAGCTACACCGAATTTGGACCCTGCCCGAAGAAGAGTTGCCCATGAGCAGTAATGCAGAAATTTGGGCAGAGCTGCAAAGCAAATTGCAAGAACGCCAACCCCAAAAAACATTCTGGCAACGCTATGCTAATTTAACAGCAGTAGCCGCTAGCCTGCTCTTGGTCATTTTTGTTTTGTACGGAACAGGTAGCTTTAACTGGAAATCAGAAGCTGTGGCCGAACTCAACTGGCTAGAATTAGAGGCCAAGGATAGCCGCAATTTGCAAATGCCCGATGGCAGCATCATCTTCCTCAATAAAAAGAGTAAACTCCGCTATCCCGACCGCTTTCAGGACCGTAGAGAGGTAGAACTTTTAGCTGGAGAGGCCTTCTTTGAAATCAATAGAGATTTAGAACACCCCTTTGTGCTACAAATTGCCAAAGCAGGCCAATTAGAGGTTTTAGGAACTAGCTTTAATGTCCGCGCCTATGAAGGCGAAACCGAAATGTGCTTATCGGTAAGTACTGGAAAGGTCCGCTACCGTAGCCCAGAAGGCGAAGAACACATTTTAGAGAAAGGAGATGCCGTTTACTACAATTATGCAGATAAACGAGCTAATTTAAAACGCCCCCTTAATCCTACCCACTGGCGAGATGGTCTACTGACCTATAAAGATTGCTCTTTGGCCGATTTGCGTAAGGATTTGCAACAAAAATATGGCATTAACCTAGAGTTTGAAAACGAAGCCTTGAGCCAATGCCTTTTTAACGGCAGCTTCAAATCGCCAAAATTAGAAGAGCTCTTTCAAGCCCTTAGCTTTACCCTAAATTTATCGGTCAAAAAAGTAACCGAGCAAGAGTATTTGCTATCTGGAGAGCCTTGTCCTTCCTCTTTGGATTAAACAGCGGTTTTCTTATGCCTTAATTTAGTTGTTATGCGTTTATTTGCCCGCTTCCTTTTGCTGTTCTTTTTGGGAAGCCTGCCGCTATGGATATTGGGGCAGCGGGCCCAATGGAAGTTTGAAGGAGAAACTTTAGAAGAAGTCTTAGTTGAGTTAGAGCAATCTTACGGATTGCGCTTTGCCTATGGCCAAGGTCGTCTGACCTTGGCCAAAACTATTTTTCATAGGGCCGATAACTGGCCCCTAGATAGTGCCCTGATCGATTTATGGAAGGATAATAATCTAGCCTACCAACAACAGGGACAGCTCTGGGCCCTAAAGGATGATTTACCTAAAGAACAATGGAGCCTGGCCGCCCCCATTTTAGCGCCCAAACAACAACCTCTAGCCCC
The DNA here is from genome assembly GCF_028464065.1 of Saprospira sp. CCB-QB6. Classification (NCBI taxonomy): domain Bacteria; kingdom Pseudomonadati; phylum Bacteroidota; class Saprospiria; order Saprospirales; family Saprospiraceae; genus Saprospira; species Saprospira sp. CCB-QB6. The sequence continues at coordinate 2,352,101 of NZ_CP116808.1, forward strand.
CCAATCTCCTCTGCCTTATAGCCGCCCCCTACCGCCACCGCCTCGCTTTAGCCGAGCCGTTTTGCCCCGCATTTATAGCGAAGGACTTCTAATTGCCTTGGATGCCGATCCTCAAGCGCAAGGGATTTTAATGGATTGGGGAGCGGCTTGGAAAGAAGCCTTAGAACGACAGTTTTTAGAAGAGTTATCCATTTTTCAGTTTTCTTTTTTTGGTACCCCCGAAGATGAAGCCGCTAAAGCACAGGTTTTGGCGCTAGATATTGGCTGGGGCCGCCGCAGACAGTTGTTGGGCCTCCAACTGAGCTTGGGCGCTAGCCGTGTAGAAGAATCGGTTATGGGCTTTCAGTTTTCTCTGCTGTCTAACCAAGTGAAACAGGAGGTGATGGGCCTACAACTGGCTGGATTTTATAATCAATCGGCTACACTTTATGGCAGCCAGCTGTCGCTGGGCCTAAATCTAGTCGATAGTAGCGTGTCGGGCTCTCAGTTTTCGGCCTTTGGAAATCTGGCCCTAGGCCAAGGCTATGCCGCCAATAGTTTGCAGCTGGCAGGCCTTTTCAATTATAGCCGCTCTAATGCCCATGTGCAGCTGGGAGGCTATTATAACCGAGCCCAAAAAGTACAGGGCTGCCAACTCGGCCTAGGCCTAAATGAGGCCGATAGCCTAGAAGGTTTGCAACTAGGAGCCATCAATTATACTGGCCATCTGAAAGGCTGCCAACTCGGCTTGCTCAATGTTTGCGATACAGCCGCCACTGGCCTAGGCCTTGGCCTGCTCAATATCTACAGAAAAGGAGGCTACAACCGCATCAGTCTAGGGGGCTCTGCCGCTCTGCACGCCCAACAAAGTCTACAAATTGGCCACCCCCGCTTCTATACTATTTATGAAATGGGCCAGCGCCTAGATCAACCGATTTGGCTCTGGGGCTTCGGGCTGGGCTGCCGCCTGCCTATGGAAAAAGGCTATTACCTACATCCCGAATTGCTCGCCTATTCTTTGCAAGAAGGCCCCGATTGGACCAAAGGACAAGGCCAATTGTATCAATTGCGAGCCCTCTTTTCTTATCCCTTGGTGGGCGGCTTGGAGCTGCTCACGGGACCCGAACTCAATTTTATCCACCAAAATGTAGAAGCTAGCCAAGCCCTAGGCCAACAACTACTCTGGGAAAGAAGCCGAGGCGATTGGGAACAACGCTTGTTCTGGGGCTGGCAACTGGCTGTCCGCTATAAATTGTGGTAGTTTTTGGGGCCTCCGCCTCGCTACGCTCGTCGGCGCTACGCTTTGGGGCTCGCAGGTCTGCTCGGCCCTGCGGCCTGACGGCCTTGGTCTGCGGCTTCGCCGCCCCCTTTCGCATCGCTAGGCCGCTCAACGGCTATGTTTTGGCCGGGCCTCCCGCTTCGGCCGCCGAAAAAGGCGCAAAACCTAAGTTTTGCGCCTTTTTTTATGTCCAATTGTTACTAATAAGTTAAGCTGCTGACTTAATGAACTTATTCCCAATGGCTAATGAGCTAGCTTTTTCCTAGCTCGACTTAGGATTTGTCTAGCTCTTTTAGGTCCTAGGGCTAAATCCCAAGCTTGGGGGCTGCTGCAAACTGGCGAGCGGAAGTCCTTCTTTACTTTCGTGAAGGTTTTGTTAAAGTTATTTATAACTGAACTTATCCAAAGAGCTAAAGAATGACCTTTTTAGTATCATTAACGATGTCTGAGCTATAGTCAATGATGTTTGGAAGGTCGTTTATGATGTTAGCGAGCTTATTGACTAGCTTTGAGGGCCTAATAATTTGGGGAGAGCTGCTTTGGGTTTAGTTTTATGCGTCTAGAGGCGGCGCAGCCGCCGGCTGAGGGATGGACAGCAGTGGCCGTCAGGCCAGACCAAGGCGCTGCAAGCGCCGCAGGGCCGAGCGAATAGCGAGCTGCGAAACAGCCCGACCCGCCCGTAGGGCGGGGCAGCCCCAGAACAAAAAACATGGTCAATTTGTAATTGAAAAAATCGAAAAGATATGCGACTAAAAATAATGCTGATCCTAGTATGTTTGTCGGGCAGTTTATGGGGGCAAAAAAAGCTGTTATTGCGTTTAGAGCCGGGGCAGGAGTTGCCGCAATGGGGGCAGAAAAAAGTTTGTTTGGCGGCAGATTGGGGCATTTGGAGCTATAGCATTGCGGAGGAGGATAGTGCGGTAGTGCAGCAGTATTTAGTGCAGCATTTTGGGCCAGAAAATTGGCAGTGGGCGCATCAGTTGCGTTATCGGGCTCGTCCGAACGATCCAGAATATGACTTTTGGCAGTGGAACATGGAATTATTGGGTTTGCCAGAGATTTGGGAAGAGACCAGTGGGGGATTAGCGGGGCAGGACAGCATTGTAGTGGCGGTCATTGATGGGGGAGGGGATTGGCAGCATGAGGATTTGGCCGAGAATATATATGTCAATTGGGGGGAGGTTCCGGATGATGGGATAGACAATGACCAGAACGGTTATATTGATGATTTTCGGGGTTGGCGGGCAGATACAGAGGATGATGAGCATGCGCCCGACAGTCATGCTAGTTCGGTAGCGGGGATCATAGGGGCCAGGGGAGATAATGGGATAGGCATGGCGGGTATTAATTGGCGGGTAAAAGTCATGTTGCTATCGGCCCAGTCGGCCAACAGTCTGTTAGAAGAGGGGAATTTATTGGCGACCTACTACTATATATGGAAAATGCGGCAGTTATATAAAGAGAGTGGGGGACAGCGGGGGGCCTATATATTAGTGAGTAATTTATCGGCGGGGGTAGACTTTGGGCGGCCGGAGGATCATCCGCTTTGGTGTGGGGTTTATGATAGTTTGGGTCAGGCGGGCATATTGAGTGTGGCGGCCAGTATGAATCGGAAAGAAAACATAGATGAGGTTGGGGACATGCCCTGTCTTTGTCCCTCGGAGGCCTTAATGACCGTAAGTTTGAGTAATCGTTATGATGCATTGGACCAAAATGCGCCCTATGGTCCTTTGCATTTAGATTTGGCGGCGCCGGGGGCAGTTTATACGCTTCGGCCTAACGATACTTATAATGTATTTGGGGGGACCTCTGGGGCGGCGCCGCATTTGGCTGGGGGCATTGCCTTATTGGCGAGTTATCCGGCTGCGGATTGGCAGGCCTATTTAAAAGCGGAGCCGCAGGCGGCCATGTACTTATTGCGGGATATTATATTGGCCACGGTGAGCAAGAAAGAGGATATGGAGGAATTAAAATCTGGGGGGCGCTTAGATTTGGGGGCGGCTTTTCGCTTATTAAAATCGCTATATGGGCCAAAGTTGGAGGAAAATTCTTTTTTGTGGAGGCGGGATTCGGACCAACTTTATTTAAGTTATCGGGCGCAAAGGGCTGGAAAATACCGTTTAGTGGTTCGGGATTTGCTAGGGCGGCAAGTTTTTTTAGGAGAAAAACAGCTGCTAGGGGAGGAGCTAACTATTTGGGAATTAGGGTTTTTTGAGAGTCGTCAGCTTTTGTTGATTTCGCTTTATGAAGAAAATAGCCTAATAAAGACAGAAAAATTTGTCTATTAGCAATTGCTTTTCTACCTTTGCAAAGCCCAAAAGGGAAGCCCACAAGCGGCTTGAGAAAATAAATAGTGAAAAAAACTTCAAAAAGTTTTGCAGATATAAAAAACCATCTTATATTTGCAACCGCAACGAAGAAAACACACTACTTGCAAAATGGCTCTGTAGCTCAATTGGATAGAGCATCTGACTACGGATCAGAAGGTTAGGGGTTCGACTCCCTTCAGAGTCACATCTTTATTGTTTTAAAGAATTGATTAGGTTCCACAAGCAATTGTGGAACTTTTTAAATTAGAAAGAGCAGTCATGTCGAGAATTTGTCAATTGACCGGAAAGAAAGCTATGGTGGGAAACAATGTTTCTCACTCTAATCGCAAGACTAGACGTCGTTTCAATGCGAATATTAAAACTAAACGTATTTTTGTACCCGAATCAAATGTTTGGATCAAAGTAAAGGTGAGCATGCGAGCTCTTCGTACGATGAACAAATTGGGGGTATACAACTTCTTGAAGCGCCAGATCGCTAAAGGATATGATCCCTTCATTTGGGTTGAAGATCCTAAAGCTGCTGAAAAGAGCAATGAGCGTGGCTACCGTCGCCTAGAGCACACAGATGCTCAGGGTAACAAGAGCTACAGCATCACTTTCGAACCAGAAAGCGCTGACGACAATCGCAAAGTGCGTCTCTCTTCTGTTATTAAGTAAATAGAAAAAATCATCAGATATTATGGCTAAGAAAAGCAAAGGTAATCGCATACAGGTGATTTTGGAATGCACAGAGCACAAAGAATCTGGTCTTCCTGGCACTTCACGCTACATCACTGTGAAGAACCGTAAGAACACACCTGCTCGTATGGAGTTGAAGAAATACAATCCCATCTTGAAGCGTTACACTATCCATAAGGAGATTAAGTAATTTTTCGAGAACAATCCGCTCGACAAAAAATAAATCGTCATGGCTAAGAAAGTATCAAAAAACGCACGTGTAGCCCAGCGTGCTGCTAATGCAGGCAGTGGTAAAGATCACGTGAGAGTTGTTAAGTCCATTAAGGACCCCAACACAGGAAAGTATTCTTACAAAGAAGTTATCGTCCACAAAGATCAAGTGGAAGACTTCTTCAAGAATAAATAATCAGGTAATTAAGGCAAATTATGAAAGTGGCTCTTCCTGTTGAGGGAAGAGCCCTTTCTGTTTTTTTATTTGACCTTTTTTTGCGTTCTTTAAGCTCTCCTTATTGTTCATCTAGATTAAGCAGTCTCGTATGGGATTTTTTAACAAACTTTTCGGGAAGAAAGAAAAAGAAGACCTGGATAAAGGCCTAGAAAAAACGAAGACCAATTTCTTCAATAAAATGTCTAGGGCTATTGCCGGTAAAACAAAGGTAGATGATGAGGTACTAGATGAATTAGAGTCAGTACTAATCCAGTCTGATGTAGGACTAAAAACTACCATCAAAATTATAGAGCGTATCGAGGAGCGAGTAGCTCGCGATAAGTATATGTCTACCTCTGAGCTAAATGAGATTCTCCGAGATGAGATTGTTCAGCTATTGGGTGAAAATACTACAGAAGAGACTAATTTCTTTTCTATTCCAGAGGAGGCCAAACGGCCCTATATTATTTTGATTGTAGGCGTAAATGGAGCAGGGAAAACAACGACTATTGGTAAATTGGCCAAGCGTTTTGTAGACCAAGGGCATAAGGTAGTTTTGGGTGCTGCAGATACGTTCCGCGCGGCGGCTGTAGATCAGTTGGGCATTTGGGCGGAAAGAGTGGGCTGCGATTTTTATAGCAAGGGAATGAATACAGACCCTGCTGCCGTGGCTTATGAGACCACTCAATACGCTATTCAAAATAACTGTGATATAGCGATTATTGATACTGCTGGACGTCTACACAACAACAAACAATTGATGGCTGAGCTCTCTAAGATTAAGCGCTCACTCTCTAAACAGATCGAGGATGCCCCCCATGAGGTGATGTTGGTACTCGATGGTTCTGTAGGCCAAAATGCTTTCATCCAAGCCGAAGAGTTTACTAAGGCTACAGATGTGAGCTCACTAGCTATCACTAAACTAGATGGTACCGCCAAAGGTGGTGTGGTGATTGGTATTAGTGACCAGTTTAAGATTCCAATTAAATATATCGGGGTAGGAGAGGGCATTGAGCATCTCCAAGCCTTTAATAAACGCAGTTTTGTCGACTCTTTCTTCTCGCAAAAAGAAGACTAGTCTATGTTCCTGCTTACAGATATTGACCAGCTAGAGCTGGCTTTTAGTCCAAGTACCCAACTTCTATTGAAGCTGGTACTTGGACTTATTATTTTTGGGGTGGCTCTAGACCTCCGTGGACAAGATTTTCTGCGTTTACTTAAACAGCCGCTGCCAATTATTTTGGGCCTTTTAGGACAGCTCTTTCTGCTGCCAGCGCTTTCTTTTGCTTTTTTGTATGCTGCTTGGGCATTAAATATAGCACCTTTGCCTAGCATTGCATTGGGAATGTTATTGGTGGCCGCTTGTCCAGGTGGAAATATGTCCAATTTTTTTACGCATTTAGCCAAAGGAGATACAGCTCTTTCTGTGAGTTTATCGGCTTGTACTACTTTGCTAGCTGCTGTTAGCACACCTCTCAATTTTATGTTTTGGGGGAGCCGCTTGCCCTTTGCTCAAGAGCAAATGAAAACGCTATCCTTAGACTTTCTACCACTCTTTATAGATGTTAGCCTTATGTTGGGCTTGCCGCTTCTGCTCGGCCTTATATTGGCTAATTTTCGACCTAACTTGGCCCGCAGAATGTCGCCCATCTTTAAATGGCTTTCTATTGTATTTTTTGGCCTTTTGGTGGTTTTGGCTTTTATCTCTAATATTCAGATTTTTCTTGGCTACATTGGAGCCGTAATCTTTTTGGTCATTTTGCAAAATGCCTTGGCATTAGGGCTAGGCATGGGCTTGGCCAAAGGCTTTCGACTGCCTTGGGCTCAACAAAAAACCTTGAGTATTGAGCTGGGTATCCAAAACTCAGGCCTTGGCCTAGTGCTCTGCTTTCAATATTTTAGTGGCTTGGGGGGAATGGCGCTGATTGCTGCCTGCTGGGGGATTTGGCATATTATCTCAGGCCTTGGCTTGGCTTTTTATTGGTCCAAGAAATAAAGAACAAAAAAGCGCAGCAGATTAGGTATCTGTTGCGCTTTTCCAACACTAGAAATTTGGACTCGCCTTAACAATGCGATCATTAACAGGCTGCTCATTCCGATAATTATGAACAGGCATATTCTCTTCTAAAATTTTGGCCTGTTTCAAGGAGATATTGATCGGCGTTTTGAAGATATACCACTGTACATTTTCTGAACAAGGAGGAGTAGTTAAAGACCCTTTGTAGTGATAGTAGCTTCTATCCTTGGGCAAGTTTAAATTCATATCAAAAGGCTTCCCAATCTCTTTTTTCGCACCAGCGGCCAAAGGCAAATAAGTCTCTAAAAAATCAAAGGGAGCACTTTGTCCACCTTCTTTGGCCATGACCGCTAAAACAGCAATATCTCCATCTTGGTTAGCGTGTACCAAATGCATTTCTAAGGGGTAGCGAACGCCCTCTATGGTGTGCTCAGAAGGCTCGTGAAAATGAAACTGCTTGAGATAAAACTTTTCGCCCTCCAAAACAATATAATCGCCTTCCTCAAAATCATATTGAATGGAATGGCCATTGTTAACCACATCATGCAAAATGGTTTGGTCCGCATACTGAATATCTAAAGGCGGAAGCTGCTCGTCGCTTTGGTACTCCACAATGTTAATTGGAGACTGATGCTGGCCCCCACAATCCGAAGTTTTTTCAAGCTCGGCCCAATGCTCAGGCCCCGTTTCTCCCTGATAACTCCAGTCTTCATGCTGTCTGGCTGGCGCAGATTCCAACTTAACAGGGCTTTTTTCTACACTATTCGGATGATGCTCGTTAATGTGTACTTCCTTAGACGCACAGGCATTTAAGCCTAGCCCCATAACAATTAGGGCTAAGTAGGTTAGCGTTTTCATAGATTTTCTTTTTTGTAGCTATTGGATATCTACAAATGTCGAGGCCAAACAAGACTTCTTTGATGATTTTTGTCACAAAGCCAAGATTTTAAGGCATAAAAATCTAAGCAGCCCCCCTTTCTAAATGAAAAAAGCCAGCTGTTAGGCTGGCTTTTGTATTTCTTGCAAACGATAAATAATGACTAATCTTCTTCCTCATCTAGATCAATATCTAAACCGATAGATTCATCTATTGCCGCCGAATCTTCTTCCTCAACAAGAGGCTCTTCTGTTTGGGCCGCTATAGGCGGCACTTCCGTAGGAGTTGGAATGCTTGCTGGATTTTCATCTTCTTTGGGCGAATTCCCCACGGTCTCCATAAAATCCTGATAACAAAAGATGATTAAAAAGACGCCTAAACTAATAGAAGCATCTGCTAAGTTGAAAATCGGCTGGAAAAACAAAAAGTGTTTTCCCCCCACAAAAGGCATCCAACTCGGATAATCGCCCTCTAAAAGCGGAAAATAAAACATATCCACAACCCGGCCATAGAGCAAGGGTGCATAGCCCTCCCCAAAAGTAGTGACTTCAGCCAAACCTCCATGCATCGGACTTTCTGTGAAAAAAGCACCATAAAACACACTATCCAAAATATTCCCTAAGGCCCCAGCCAAAATAAAGGAAACACTACTAATTAAGGTCCGCCCTTTTTTGTTTTTGATAATCTGATAGAGGTAAACCGACATAATCGTCACGGCCACTAAGCGAAAACTGCTCAAGAAAAGCTTGCCGTAAGCCCCCCCAAATTCTAGCCCAAAGGCCATCCCCGGATTTTCCGTAAAATAAATCTGTCCCCAATCTTGGCCCTCTCCAAAAATATTGAAATGTTGGCCCATTTGCATATTGAGCTTGACCCAAATCTTGAGCCACTGATCGCTAACCAAAACGATAATCAATAGCAAGCTCGCTAGTATTCCTCTTTTCAAAATGTATTTATTTTCTGTTCCTGAGATTCTATCCCAACAAAAATAATAAAGTTCTGCATAACTCGCTTTGAGAAGCCCAAATTCTGAACTTTATTGCCTATTCGGCCCCACCAAGCGAAAATATTTCCGATAAATCGGCTTGCGATAAGCAAATTGCAACCAAAGCGAAGGATAAAGCAATAAATTTAAGCCCTTAGGCGCCTCATAATCAATCTCATCAATAATATAACTGCCCGAATCGGCCGGCAAAACCCAATGCTTGTGCCGCCATTTCTTCAAGAAAAATGGCAACTCATCCCCCTCCGATTCATCCACAAAATAATAGCCCCCATGCGCCTCGCCATGCTCCGTAATCCGCCCCCGCCAGTTTTGCTTAAATAACCCAAAATTCAACTGCATCTCTACCCGATCTCCCGTCTCACAGCCATCAAAACGCAGCAGTTTTAAGCCAACCCCTGGCGGCTTGAGCTTCATAAATAAATCCTGATCAAAAGCAGCCATCACGTCTTTGGGCGCCTGCTCCACTCGCGTTCGTAATAAAATTTCCATCTCCTTTTTTTCTGCTTGATGAGTTGATTATTTTGGGGCCTCCCGCCTTTGGCGGGCGCTACGCTTTGGGGCTCGCTATTCGCTCGGCCCTTCGCCAGCTTTGCTGGCTCGGTCTGGCCTTCGGCCACCCCGCCGCATCGCTAGGCCTGCGGGCCTGACGGCCCTGCAAAACCTTTTATTGGACCATTATATCTATACTTATGTCTGCTTCTATTCCATTGTTTTTTCCCGAACTAGAAATCCTTTTAGCCTCCAAATCGCCCAGAAGACAACAGTTGTTGCGAGATATGGGCCTGCGCTTTCAGCAAATTGCCCAAAATGTAGAAGAGGATTATCCCGCTAGCCTTCCCCTAGCCGATATTGCTCTCTTTTTGGCCCAAAAAAAGGCCCGTTCGGTCTTGCACCTACTAGAGAAACCCGAACAGCTGCTCCTCTGTTCAGACACGACCGTAATTGATGCCGAAAATAGCTACGAAAAACCCCAATCAACAGAAGAGGCCAAAGCCTTTTTAAAGGCCTTATCGGGTAAAACACATGAGGTCCGTACCGCTGTTTGCCTTTGGGGCCAAGAAAAACGCTATGATATTGTAGGCAGCTCCAAAGTAGAATTTGCCGAGTTGACAGACCAACAAATTGATTATTACGTCAGCCATTTTCAACCCTTTGATAAGGCAGGTGGCTACGCCATCCAAGAATGGATTGGCCTCATCGGTATTAAAGGCATCCAAGGCAGTTATTTTAATATTGTGGGCCTCCCCAGCCAACAATTATTTGTTGCCCTTTGCGATTACCAAACTCTTTTGGACCAAAAAAAATAGCGCTCCTACAGGCGGCGAAGCCGCCGCAAAGGCGCGAAGCGCCGCGGCTGAGGGATGTGAAAGGGTGGCCGCAGGCCAGACCGAGCTAGCGAAGCTGGCGAAGGGCCGAGCAGAGCTGCGAGCCCTGAAACGTAGCGCCGACGAGCGTAGCGAGGCGGAGGCCCCAAAAACAACAAAAAGAGCGACTCGCTCAGCAGCAAGTCGCTCTTTTTATAGCTTTTAAAAAAAAAGACAAAAAAAACTGTAACCAAAACATAGGGTAAGACTTATTGAAGTGAAATCTGTCGTTCCTCAATCATTCGGCGAATATTGATCAGAGCATAGCGCATACGGCCCAAGGCAGTATTGATGCTTACTTTGGTGAGCTGAGCAATTTCTTTGAAAGAAAGCTCGGCATAATGGCGGAGGATAATGACCTCACGTTGTTCTTTGGGTAGGCAATCGACCAGTTGGCGGACTTTATCGTAGGTTTGGCGCTTCATGATGCGAGTTTCTTGATTGTCCTCATTGACTTTAAGGATGTCGAGGATATCAAAATCATCGCTAGCAGCCACGGTAGGCCGGCGCTTGTTCTTGCGGAAATGATCGACACAAAGATTGTAAGAGATGCGCAAAGCCCATTGAAGAAATTTACCTTCTTCATTGTAGCGGCCAGAGCGAAAAGTGTCGATAATTTTGATGAAAGTCTCTTGAAAAAGATCGTTAGCTAGATCTTTATCTTTGACAAACATATAGATAGAGGTATAAATTCTAGCTTTATGCTTGTTCAATAGGTTTTCAAAAGACTTTTCGTCTCCTTGCATGTAGCTACGGATAAGGTCCCGATCGTGAGCAGATTTACAGGTCATGGCAGTATTTTTTAGGTACAACAAGAGTATGCAGTCTTAGGACAGGCTGTTCAGGGCAGACTATGCCCATAAGGTAAGGAGTAAACAGATTAAGGAGTGGCCCAAGGCGCATGTTTAAGAACTAGGAAATTTGAACTAAAGGTGTAAATCTTTGTACGATAGGCAAAGCTTGTTTTTTCTTATTAGAGGAGAAGGTTATTTTTTTTGGAGTATTGGGGGCTAGGCGCAAATATAATTCATTATTTAGGGAATTGGCCTATGTCCAAGTTTGTTTTTTATCTTTGTGGGCCTAATAATCAGCTGTGGAACATTATTTTTTGCCGCAGCGAGGACCCATTTTTTAGTTTTCCTTAAGATTACGCACAATTGCCTGAAAGGTTGCAAGATGAGAGAAAAAAAATCAATTCGCATTAAGGGGGCCAACGCCAACAACCTTAAAAACGTAGATGTAGAAATTCCCTATCATCAGTTGGTCGTCGTGACTGGTGTTTCGGGCTCTGGAAAATCATCCTTGACCATGGACACGCTCTATGCAGAAGGGCAGCGCCGCTATGTCGAGAGTTTATCTTCTTATGCTCGACAGTTTTTGATGCGGATGAAAAAGCCCGAAGTAGACCAAATTAGCGGCCTTTGTCCCGCTATTGCTATTGAGCAAAGAGTGGGTAACAAAAACGCTAGATCTACAGTAGGCACCCTAACCGAAGTCTACGATTACCTCCGAGTGCTTTTTGCTAGAGTAGGGCATACTTTTTCGCCAATTTCTGGCCAAGAAGTAAAGAAGCAATCCGTAACTGATGTGGTTGATTTTTTACATCAGCTAGAAAATGGCCAAAAGGTCCTTTTACTCGCTCCTGTTTTGTTACAAGGCCGAAGCCTAGAACAAAGCCTAGATCTACTCCTCCAAAAAGGCTATACTCGCCTGCAATGGGAAGGCAAAACACGTAAAATACAAGAACTTTTAGAAGAGGAACTCCCCAAAACGGAGGCTGTTCCTTATCTTCTGATTGATCGATTTGTGATAAACAAAGACGATGCCGAAAACAATAAACGAATTGCAGATTCCGTTGACTCTGCCTTTCAAGAGGGACTTGGCCGCTGTTTTATGGATTGCCTAGATGGTCAATTACATAGTTTTAGTACTCGCTTTGAATTAGACGGCCAAAGCTTTGAAGAACCTAGTCCCCAACTGTTCAATTTTAATAGCTCTTTGGGCGCTTGCCCCGCCTGCGAAGGTTATGGCAAAGCCTTAGGCATCGATGAGGAAAAAGTAATTCCCAATAAACAAAAATCCATTTTTGAAGATGCTGTGGCCTGCTGGCGCGGAGATAAAGCCAGCCGATGGCTCAAAAAGCTTCTCAAAGTGGCCGATAAGTTTGATTTTCCCGTCCATCGCCCTTATCGAGAACTCAATGCTCAACAATTGCAGGACCTCTGGGAGGGCAATAAGCATTTTGATGGAATCAATGGCTTTTTTAAAGATTTAGAAAGCCACTCTTATAAGATCCAAAACCGAGTAATGCTGGCTCGCTACCGAGGCAAAACGATTTGCCCTAGCTGCCAAGGCTCTCGCCTCCGCCCCGAAGCGCTTTACATAAAAATCAATGGCTATCATATTGGGCAATTGGTCCAAATGCCCATTGACCAGCTAGTGGAGGTCCTCGATAAATTGGAACTAAGCCCACAAGAAGCCGAAATTGCCGATCGCCTGCTAGAAGAAATTAAAGGGCGCCTAAATATTATGCTGGAAGTCGGTCTGAGCTACCTTAGCCTCGATCGCCTTTCTGCTAGCCTTTCTGGCGGAGAAATTCAACGTATTCACCTGACCCGAACCTTGGGGAGCAACCTGACGAGCTCGCTCTATGTACTCGATGAACCCAGTATTGGGCTGCACCCCAGAGATACAGACCGACTAATTAAGGTTTTGCGCAAATTGCGCGACCTAGGAAATACCGTGGTGGTGGTCGAACATGAAGAGGATATTATCGCCCAAGCCGATTATCTCATTGATGTAGGCCCTTTTGCTGGCGTACATGGCGGAGAAATCGTCTTCGCTGGCCCCTATCCCGAAATTCATACTACCGCAGCCGATAGCCTAACCGCTAAATATATGAGCGGCCGTATGGAGATCCCCCTGCCCGATAATCGCCGAAAACCACATAGCTTTATCCGCCTAGAAGGCGCAGCAGAATATAATCTCAAGAATATTGATGTTAATTTCCCGCTGAATAGTTTTTCGGTGGTGACAGGCGTGAGCGGTAGCGGAAAAACAACCCTGGTCAAGGGTATTTTATACCCCGCACTATTGCGCGCCCTAGGCGAAGACAGCAAGAAAAAACCCGGTGCCTTTAAGGCCCTAAGCGGAGATTATGAGCAAATTGGCCAAATCGAAATGGTGAATCAATCGCCAATTGGCCGCTCTTCCCGCTCCAATCCCGTAACTTATGTCAAGGCTTATGATGCCATCCGCGGACTCTTCGCCAAGCAGCATACGGCCAAAATGCAAAACTTTAAACCTAAACATTTCTCTTTTAATGTAGAGGCAGGCCGCTGCGAAAGCTGTAAAGGCGAAGGCGAAACCATTGTTTCTATGCAGTTTTTGGCCGATGTACGCCTCATCTGTGAGGATTGCAATGGCCAACGTTTCCAAAAAGAGGTGCTGGCTGTAAAGTATAAGGATAAATCTATTTACGATGTGCTCGAAATGACGGTGGAGGAAGCGCTGCTGTTTTTTGAAGAGCAAAAAGATATTGTCCGCAAACTCCAACCCCTAGCCGATGTCGGCTTGGGCTATATCCGCCTCGGCCAATCGTCTAGCACGCTCTCTGGCGGAGAGGCCCAAAGGGTAAAGCTAGCCGCTTTCCTAGGCAAGGATGAAGGCCGAACTCCACATATTCTCTTCATTTTTGATGAACCCACTACTGGCCTGCATTTTCACGATATCAAAAAGCTTTTGGATGCCTTTAATGCCTTGGTGGAGGCTGGCCATAGCGTGATCGTAATCGAACACAATATGGAGGTCATCAAATCTGCCGATTATATTATTGACCTTGGCGCCGAAGGCGGCAAAAATGGCGGCCAACTGATTTTCCAAGGTAGCCCAGAAGAAATGCTAAAAATTAAAGGCTCTTATACTGCCGATTTCCTCCGAGCAAAGCTCAAAGAAGTGATGAAGTCTTAAGTTTTGGGGCTGCCCCGCCCTGCGGGCGGGTCGGGCTGTGTCAGGGCTCGCAGCTCTGCTCGGCCCTTCGCCAGCTTCGCAGCTCGGTCTGGCCTGCGGCCACCCTTTTCCATCCCTCAGCCGATGCGGGCGCTCCGCGCCCTGTAGATCGTAGCAAATAATTGGTCCATAAAATAGCAAGCCCCCTTTTCTATACAGAAAAGGGGGCTTTTTGCTGAGCAAGCTCATGACTACCAGTCATTCTCTTCAGAAGAGTTTCCTTGCTCAAAATCCCATTCGCCATCATCTTCATAGCGACGGCTGTATTCTTCGTAGTCGTAGTCTGGCAACAACTCCGTTTTAACATGCTCTACTACTTCGTTCAAGTTCTCTACAAAGCGATTGAAGTCTTCTTTGTATAAGAAAATCTTGTGTCTAGAGTAGCTCTCGTCCTCAAAACGGCGTGTACTCTCCGTAATGGTCACATAATAATCATTCCCTCTGGTCTGCCGTACATCAAAGAAGTACGTTCGGCGTTTACCCGCTTTTACTTTGCGCGAAAAAACACTCTCGAAGCGCCGGTCTTTATTGTCAAATCCCACGTCCTACAAATTTTGGTTGCGTAAAAAGAAAATCTTGCGAACAAATGTAATTTTTTTATCCCAAAAAAAAGAAAGGGAGCTTTAGCATTCTCAGCGTTTTTTACGGAAAATAGGCGGCGCAGCCGCCGCAAAGGAGCGAAGCGACGCGGCTGAGGGATGGTAGTAGGTGGCCGCAGGCCAGACCCAGCAAAATGAGCCTAGCGAATTTTGCGCAGGGCCGAGCGAGCAGCGAGCCTACGCACAGCCCGACCCGCCCGATCATTCATGAGGGTTTTCACCCTCATTTTGTATAGCTTCGCAAAGCGATACCGCTTTGCGCTGGCTTTCAAGCCCGCGGAAGGGGCAGCCCCAAAAAACACCCTAGCCTCTCAACTGATCCAATAAATCACTGAGTTGCCCCGCCTCATCAGGCTCTAAATGACTCATGCGCTCGGCCATCTGTGCTTCTAGGTTGGCAGAGGCTTCAGCCAATACTTTTAAGCCCTCCTCCTTAATATAAATATCTACTCTTCGACGGTCTTGCTTGCAAGATTTTCGTTCTACTAAGCCTTTACGCTGCAGCTTTTCTACCAAACGAGAAGCATTGGAGGTTTTGTCAATCATGCGTTCCGTCAATAACTTAACGGTGGCTGGCTTGCCCCGCATTCCGCGCAAAATCCGTAAGATGTTAAATTGCTGCACCGATAGCCCATAAGGTTTTAGCACATCGGTTTGTAGTTTACTGAGCCAAGAGGCCGTAAACAAAATGTTGACTCCTACTTTCTGATACATATCTCTAAATGGACGCTGTTGATTGATCTCTTCCTCTATTTTCATCTTGCTTTAAGTTGTTAACTATTAGACAATTTTGGCCCTAAAAAGTTGCCAAACTGTCCAACTGGCTTTTATCTATTTTTATCCCCAAAAAGGCCTCTATCTCATCTACCTTTTCATAAATAGGCGTGGCCCGACCCGCCTCTATGAGCCGAAGACTTTCTACCGAAATCCCTAAGCCCTCTGCCAATTCTTCCTGGCTCCATGCCCGACGCTGCCGCTCTACTCGAATTTGTTCCCCCAAATCGTTGGGCCAATCCAATACCGGCGAAGGCTCGGCCAAACAAGCAACAAAAAGAAGGCAAAAACCCAAAAGGAATGGATATAAATTGTTTTTCCCCGAAAAAAATCCAAACATATGCGTTTATTTTTTGCCAAAGTACTAATTTTAAGGCCTAATTGTTTGAAACATAAGTATTTAAAACTTTTTGTTGTTCCTTCTGCCTAATTACTATTAATTACAACTATATGTTGCGAGTTAAGAAGGGGCAAACGAATTCCATACCCATATGACCGACTTTAGCAAAAATATTGTCAACCAACGCTTCGGCCTTATCTATGATGAGCTGACCAAAAGTAATAAAATTAAGGGAAAATCAGACCTTGCCGAGAAGCTGGAGACCTATAATCACGTTATCAATAATGTTCTGAAAGGAGACCGCAGCCTGACTGTCAAGCAGATCAACCTGCTGGTCGAACATTTCGATATTAACGCCAACTTCGTTTTTGGTGGTAGCGAACAACTCTACAATAGCGATAGCAACGAAATCCCTACCCACTCTCTAGCCGAAAAGATTATCCAAGGCCGAAATAATATTACCCTTGTGCCCGATAAAGCCTCGGCCGGCTACGCATTAGCGGTAGATAATAAGGAGTATTTGGACCAATTTAAACGCTTCTCGGTCCCTGGCTTAGAAGGCCCCCTGCTCGCTTTTGAAATCAGCGGAGATAGTATGCTCCCCCATATTACCAATGGCGATATCGTGATCTGCGAAGCCCTAGAACGCAACCAAATGCCCCGAGATAATGGGGTCTATGTGGTCGTTACAGATACCGTGGTAACAAAACGCATCCGTCGGATTAAAGATAGCGAGAGCAACCAGGTTGTCGGACTAGAACTACTGTCCGATAATGAGGTCTACCGCCCCTATCAAGTAGATCTAGAGGAGATTCGCCAAATCCTAAAAGTGAAGGCCCGCCTAACCGCTCACGGCCTAGCTTAATCTTCCGTTAGTTTTTCTTATCTTTCAAGGACCTAAGGTAATTTCACCTTAGGTCCTTTTTTATACTAATCGAACTATGCAAACCTATAACTTTAATTGGAAGAATGCCCAAGGCAAAACGATCTTTGGACAAGGCTGGCTCCCCAATACGCAAGCGCCCAAAGGGGTGGTCCTTTTGGTCCACGGATTAGGCGAACATATCGGCCGATATGCCCATCTTGCCCATTTCTTTACCCAAAAAGGCTGGGCCCTGCTGGCTTCAGATCGCATCGGGCATGGCCAATCAGAAGGGCAGCGCGGTCACACGCCTCAATATGAGGCCCTTTTTAAGGAGATCGATCAACTTTTGGCCGAAAGTCAACGCAAGTTTAATAGCTTGCCTACTTTCCTCTATGGCCACTCTATGGGCGGTAATCTGGTCCTCAACTACATGATCCAAAACCCTAAGGTGCCTATCAAAGGCGTGATTGCGACCTCTTCGGCCCTGCGCCTAGCCTTTGAGCCTCCCGCGATCCAACTCTTTTTGGGCAAACTAATGCGCAAGATTTATCCCGCCTTTTCTCAAGGAAATGGACTGGAGGTGCAGGCTCTCAGCCAAGACCCTAAAGTGGTCCAAGCTTACCAAAATGATCCCCTGGTCCATGATAAGATTTCTGCAGAAACGGCCATTGGCATGATCGAATGGGGACAGAAAGCCCTAGCCAATGCCCAGCAATTGCAAACGCCCGCCCTACTCGTCCATGGTAGCGCCGACCGCATCTGCTCGCCTCTCGGAAGCCGACAATTTGCCGAAACGAGCCCCCTAGCCGACTTGAAACTTTGGGAGGCGGGCTATCACGAGTTGCACAATGAAGCTTTTCAAGAAGAACTTTTTGCTTATATTTGGCAGTGGATGCAGGCCCAACAGTAGTTGCCGCCCCATCCATTACACAGAAGTACCTAAATAAAAATAGAATAACTATGAACGTTCGTGAATTCTTATTGAACCTTCCCTCTAAGATTAGCCCCGAAGCGATCGAAGGAAAAGAAAGCTTATTCCACTTCCTCATCTCTGGAGAAGAAGGAGGCAATTTTACCGCCCGTATCAAAGACGGTAAGGCAGAGGTAGTCGAAGGCCTAGAAGATGAGCCCAAATGCGTGATCAAAACTTCTGATAGCGTATTTAGCAAGATCCTTTCAGGTAAACAAAATCCCCAAATGGCCGTATTTACGGGCAAACTCAAAATTAGCAATCTTAGCGAAATGATGAAGTTTGCAAAGGTCCTTGGCCTTATGTAAGTTACTTTCCAGTTGTTGGACAAAAAGCCAGTATGCCGTTTTAGCGTACTGGCTTTTTTTTATTTTTTCCACTCGGCTTTTCTTATTGCTTACTATTTGGGGCCCGCGGCAAGCTAGCCAAAGGCTAGCTTGGCCGCCGCTATGCTGCGGGGCTCACAGGTCTGTTCGGCCCTTCAGCCGCCTGCGGCGGCTTCGGTCTGGCCTTCGGCCACCCCTCCGCAGCGCTGGGCCGATTCTGTGGGTTGACACCCACAGTAAATGCGGTATTGCTTCGCAATCTTTTATAGAATGAGGGGGAAACCCCTTCATTAAGCTAACCCTTTTGGCCTTTTATCTATCTCGTCTTAGTTAATTGCCCCTTTTCTAGTTATGGGCTGAAGGGTTTAGCCTTCGGCCCATTTTATTAGGGCTTGCATGGCCGCCCTTTTTGCTGTGGGTTTCAACCCACAGGTCGATAGGATATAAATTTTACCCCTAGGGCCAAGGCCCTAGGCTCTAGAATCTGTCATCCCCTCCTGCGAGGGAATTTGTCTTTACCCCTGAGCTTTAACAGTTAAGCAAACAAGATCTTCAATAAACTGCTTTCTCTTGCTCTTCAAACATAAGATTTAGGACCTAAGGAGCCAATACAGAAAATGTCGTCTGGACCTAATTGATCAATAGCGCTAAACAAAAAGCCCCCTCGAAGGAGGGGGCGACTATGACTATTAGCCTAGGGGCAAGCCCCTAGGGTAAAATGACAAGGGCTTAAATACAACCGCATCCAATATTTCGCTGCTAAGCGAGCCTAGCTGATTTGTAGTAGGGTCGGTCCAGAAAAAAAATATAGGGCAAATTAGATAGGGCCAGAGCTAAATGTAAAGATGCAGACGCCTCTGGCCTGGGGCCGGAGCTAAATGTAACGATACAGACGCCTCTGGCTTGGGGCCGGAGCTAAATGTAACGATACAGATGCCTCTGGCTTGGGGCCAGAGCTAAATGTATTGATGCAGACGCCTCTGGCTTGGGGCCGGAGCTAAATGTAACGATACAGACGCCTCTGGCTTGGGGCCAGAGCTAAATGTAACGATACAGATGCCTCTGGCCTGGGGCCGGAGTTAAATGTAATGATGCAGACGCCTCTGGCCTGGGGCCAGAGCTAAATGTAAGGATACAGACGCCTCTGGGGAATCCCCGGAGCTAAATGTAATGATACAGACGCCTCTGGGGAATCCCCCAGCGTTAAAGCTCAACATACTACAGGCTTATTATTATTCATTTATTTCTCAATGGGGAATACAAAATTTTAAAGAGCGGCCCTTTGAGTTAGACTGACTTTAGTAGAAAGTTGTATTTTTAGGCAGTTCCAGCTCGGTCAGAGCGTTTTGGTCCAAAAGGGCGCGAAGCGCCCGCGGCTGAGGGATGGACAGCAGGGCCGCCGCAGGCGGCAGACCTAGCAAAAAAGCGCGGAGCGCTTTTTTGCGCAGGGCCGAGCGAATAGCGAGCTGCGAAACAGCCCGACCCGCCCGCAGGGCGGGGCAGCCCCAAAAGCAAACATCAAAAAACATCCTTTTCCTTGAATGTAGCTATATTTATCGCCCGCCGATTAGGTTTAGGGGCGGGTCCCTCTTTTTCAAAGACCATCATGCGCATTGCCATTTTGGCCATAGCCCTTTCGGTCACGGTTATGATTTTGGCCACCGCCATTGTGCGGGGCTTCAAAACCAGTATTTCGGAAAAAGTCTTTGGCTTTTGGGGGCATATTCATATTACGACTAGTAGCTCGCCCTCTAGCTATGCTTTTGAGGCCCAGCCGATGGATAAACAGCAGATTTATTATCCCGATTTGGGGCAGCAGGGGCCTATTTACTTTATTGAGCAAGGGACCGATAGCTGGGGGAACCCCCAAGAAGAGGAGCGGCAAACCAAAGCGGGCTTGCGACATATACAGGCCTTTGCACAGAAAGAAGGGATCATCAAAACAGAGGAGCAAATTGAGGGAATCATTTTGCGTGGGGTAGGAGAGGACTACGATTGGGGCTTTTTGAAAAACTACCTTTTAGAAGGGGAGTTGTTGGACCCCAAAAGTGAGGGAAATGCCAACCATATCCTCATCTCTGAGGTAACTGCTAGGCGACTTAGCCTTAAAGTCGGCGATGATTTTCGGATTTATTTTGTGCAAAATGGGAGCTCGCAGGCGCGCAAGTATAACATCAAGGGCATATTTAAGACAGGTTTAGAAGAATATGACCGTCGTTTTGCCTTGGTCGATCTGCGTCAAATCCAGAAGCTCAACAATTGGCGGCCTTATCGGAATTATGGGCCAGATTTAGAGCTACATGAAGAAAATGTATACCTCAAAGGCGTGACTGCCGCCAGCTTTGAAGAGAGTCGAGTGGCGGTGCAAAACTACCTCAAAGCGGGCCAAATTCCAGACTTCTCAGACAGCAGTAGCCAGGCGGTGGTTGTTTCCTCGGTTTTGGCGGGAGCTAGAGGTTGGTCCCTGGGCGATACCATTAGCCTACAATATCTTGATTTTGGCGAGCAGAAATATGTCTATCGCTTTATCATTGCCGCGATCTATCAGGCTCCAGCCAATTTGCGTTGGGAGAAAACAATTTTTGTCCCTTGGCAGGCATTGCAATCGCCGAATGATTTGCTCAGTGAGCAGATTTCGGGTTTTGAGGTCTTTGTGGAGGATATTGATGATCTAGATGCTTTTGGGGAGTACATCAATTATAACACTTTGATGGGCAAAGATCAGTTTGCCAATACGATTAAGGAGGTCGAGCCCAATATTTTTGATTGGTTGAATTTAACCGATATGAATGAGCGCATCATCATTTTGCTCATGATCTTGGTCTCTATTATCAATATGACCACCTCCTTGATGATCCTTATTTTGGAGCGGACCAATATGATTGGCGTGCTCAAGGCCTTGGGGGCCACTAACTGGAGCATTCGGCAATTGTTCTTATATAAGGCGGGGCAAATCATCATTTATGGTTTGTTTTGGGGCAACCTCTTGGGGCTTGGCCTGTGTTGTTTGCAACAAACCTTTGGTTTGATTCGCTTGCCCGAAGACCTCTATTATGTATCGGTAGCTCCTGTACAATTGGAATTTTGGCCCATCTTTCTGCTAAATTTAGGGACATTGTTGCTTACCTTATTGGTCTTGATTATTCCCTCTTGGTTGGTGGCCAGTATTGCCCCCCTCAAGGCCATTCGCTTTAAATAGCGCCCAAAAAACAGATGACTTATGCGAAAACTACTGCTGCTTTTGTTGGCCTTTTTGGCCAGCATCTTTCTCCTGATCCTATTGTTTAATACCCTGAGCTGGCGTTCTATGCAAGCTTATCCGCCAGCGCCCGAGAAGGCTTCCTTTTCGGTTAAAAAGGGGGCCAAACGCCTGCGTTTAGCCATTAAACGCCCATCGCCTAAGCAGCAGCAGTTAGATAGTTTGAGTTGGGAAGGTTTTTTGCGCCGTTATTACCCGAGTTTGGTCCAACACCCCAATACAGAGCTTATTGTTTTGGGCGAAAACCTTACGCTTTTGCATTGGAAGGGGCGCGACCTGCGCCTACTGCCCTTTTTGGCGGTCACTTACATTCAGTTCAAAGAGCCAGAGCTAGATAATTTGCCGGCTTGGACCCATGGCCCTTATTCTGGCGAGCAGCAAGATGCTTTTGTCTGGGGATTGGGGAGTCAAAGAGGCATGGCCAACGCCATTGCCTTTTTAGAGGTCTTTCAGCAGAAGCTAGCCAAAAATAGCTGGCCCGAACGCAGCTTTTATTTGCTGATGGGCCCAAAAGATCGGGCTTCTGCCGATCGGGCGGCCCGCTACTTCAAGCGCAAAAACCTTCGTTTTGAGTTGGCTTTGGGACCAGAATCAGATATTTATACTGAAAACGAGCTGGGCCTAACTGCGCCCATTGCCGCCCTTGCTATTGGGGAAGTCCAGACCCTAGAAACCAAAATTTGGCAGCAGGAAGAGGACCAATTAAAGGCCGCCTTAAATTACCTAGAGGAACAAACATATAGTTGGAGTCAAGAACAAGCTGCCTATCAGGCGATTTATCCCTATTTGGGGCCAGAGCTGCCTTTCTTCAAGCGTTTTCTTTGGGCCAACCGCAGCTATTTAGGCGATTGGAGCAATAGTAGTTTGGGCCAAGCGCCCATTTTGGCCGCCTGGAAAAACACGCCCTTGATTAAGGAGGAAAAAGAGGGGTATTTGCGCTTGGAACAAGCCTTGGCACCCCATTATACGGCTCAAAGTTTTACTGAACTAGCGACTTATGCCGACTCTATTCAGCAAAAAAGCTGGGGAGACAGCTTATTGAGCCCTAGCGAGGGTTTTGCCTATGAGCTGCTACAAACACATATCCGCCAGATTTTTCCAGAGACCCTTGTCTTACCCACTGTTCTGCCCAAAACGACCTGCTATCGGGCTGCTTTACAGCCTTATTGCCAGCAATATTATCATTTTTCGCCTTGGCGTTTCGATGCTGTAGAGCGTTTGCGTTTAGAACAGCGAGAGGATGAGCGTTTGGGGCTAGACAATTTTGCTAGGGGCCTTCAGTTCTACGAACAATTACTCGAAAGTCTGTTATTTTAATAGGGATTTGGGGCCCGCGGCCGGCTAGGCTTTGCCTAGCTCGGCCGCCGCTATGCTCTGGGGCTCGCAGGTCTGCTCGGCCCTGCGTCGCCTGCGGCTCCTTGGTCTGGCGCTATGCGCCACCCCTCCGCAGCGCTGAGCCGAGGGCCTTGGCTAAGACTTAGGCCTTCATTTCTCTTTCGGCTTTTTCGGTTAGGGCCTGCCAATCCACCTGATGGCAATCGTTGCAGCCGCCTGCACAGCCTGCGGCATTTTTTTTGGGCCAAAAATGCCAAACTAAATAGCCCAGGGCCAAAAGGCCAATGCCCCAAACGATATAATCTTGTAATCCCATCCTATAAATTTTTACGAAACCTTTAAAAAGAGAAAGCGAGTTGTAAAATCCTTGCTATCCTCTTAACTTAAAGGGTTTAAAACCGTTTAATGTTGACCTTAAAATCGCAAAAGATGTTAAAATCCCTATTGAGTCTGCTCTGTATTGCCCTTCCTTTTGTGGGCCTTTGGGCGCAAGATGCCCCTCAAGATTTTATCGTAACAATTAGCTACGATACCCTTTATGGTAAGGTCATGGGTGGCCTAACCCCAGGCAAAAGCTCGGTGATGGTCAAGTTTAAGGCAGACAAAACGGGCGAAACCAAAACTTATAAGGCCAAAGATATTAAATCTTGGCATCCTGCAGGGGCCGATTACTATTTTGAGTCTAAGGTCTATCATCCTAAGGGGCGGCATAAGCTGGATATGGGGTATGCGGTCTTTATGCGTCGTCTCAATCCCGGCAAGGTCAAGGTCAAGCTCTATGAATACTATAATATAGAGGGTTCTGTAGGCTACACCCAAACCTATTTAGAACGCAAAGGAAGCATGGAAGAGGTGATTTTCCGCCGTTTCCGCAAGCAACTGGCCGCCTATTTGGCCGATCAGCCAGAAATTGTGGCCAAAATAGAGCAAAAGGAATACAAAAAGCGAGACCTTGAGCGCCTCATTGCCGATTATAATCAAGCCGCTAAATAGTAGGCCCTAAGGGCCGTCGGCCTAGCGATGTGGAGGGGTGGCCCAAAGGCGCCAGACCCAGCGGGCAAAGCCCGCGCAGGGCCGAGCAGACCTGCGAGCCCCGAAACGTAGCGCCCGCAGCTTGCTGCGGGAGGCCCCAAGAGATACAAAAGTATCTACTTGCCTAGCTTCACTTAAAATATAGAACACTGTGAATATTGTTTTTCAATATCCGACTTACTTTATCCTTTTTTGTTTGCTCACGGCTGCGGCTTATGCTGCGGCTTTGTACGTCAAAGACCGTCGTTTTGGCGAGGCGACTCGCTGGCTCAATCCGCTCTTAATGGGGCTGCGATTTTTGGCGGTATTCATTATTTGTTTGTTGTTGCTAGAGCCTGTGATGCGCAGCCGAGTCGTTGAACAAAAGAAGCCCATTGTCGTGTTGGCCCAAGATCAGTCTAGCTCTTTGGCCGATGAGGTGGATTCGGCTAAATATGCTGCCCAGCTTAGTGCTTTGCAAGAAAAGCTAGGGGCGGATTATGAGCTAGAGACTTACGCCTTTGGGCAAAATGTACGGCAGGGTATTGATTACCGATTTACGGACCCCAGTAGTAACCTTTCGGCCCTAATGCAAGAGCTTTCGGCCCTTTATGGAAATCAAGATTTGGCTACGGTTATTCTTGCCTCGGATGGAATTTACAACCAAGGGAATAATCCGCTTTATGCTGCGGGCCAACTTAGTGCGCCTATTTATACTATTGCTTTAGGGGATAGCCTACCCAAAAAAGATCTCTACATTAAGGAGGTTTATAATAATCAAATTGCCTATTTGGGCGATAAGTTTAGTGTGCAACTAGATGTGGCGGCCAACAACTGTGCGGGCCAAGCTAGTCGCCTAGAATTGCGTCAGGGCCAGCGGGTCTTGCATCAAGAAGCTATTAGCATAAAGGATAAAGACTTCTTCCAAACCATTGAATTTAACCTTCCCGCCGATAAGGTGGGGCTACAAAGCTATGAACTGGTCTTGAGCCC
This sequence comes from Saprospira sp. CCB-QB6, assembly GCF_028464065.1. Classification (NCBI taxonomy): domain Bacteria; kingdom Pseudomonadati; phylum Bacteroidota; class Saprospiria; order Saprospirales; family Saprospiraceae; genus Saprospira; species Saprospira sp. CCB-QB6. Next base: position 2,376,538 of record NZ_CP116808.1, read on the forward strand.
AGTAGAAGGGGAGTATAGTGAGACCAACAACCGAAAGAAAATCTATATCGAGGTCTTGGATGCTCGTCAAAAGATCTTGTTGTTGGCCCATTCGCCCCATCCCGATTTGGGGGTCTTTCGTCGGGTAGTGGAAGGCAACAAAAACTATGAGTTGGAGCTGGCTTATCCTAAGGATTTCAAGGGGCAGCTCAAAGATTATGATTTGGTCCTTTTGCATCAGTTGCCCTCCGCCGTTTACCCCATAACGGCTGAGCTTAATGCCTTGAAAAAAGATAAGATTCCCCATGCTTTTGTGGTGGGGGCGCAGACCGACTTAGCGGCTTATAATCAAGCGCAAAGCTTATTGAATATCCGCGCTTTGGGCAATGGGCAAGCCAATGAGGTTACCCCTATTTCGCAAAAGAACTTTACGGCCTTCACGCTCAATGAAAAATGGGCCGATGTCGGGGCACAGTTGCCGCCCATGCAGGCCCCTTTTGGCGAATTTACAGCCCGCGGAGATGCCGATATTTTATTCAAGCAGCGAGTGGGGAGCGTCAGTACGGATTACCCGCTGCTCCTCTTTGGCGAGGAGGGCAATCTGCGGCAGGGCGTTTTGGCCGCGGAAGGCCTTTGGAAGTGGCGCATCTTCGACTATGTACAGCACAAAAATTTTGAACTCTTTGATGAGCTCATCAGTCAAACGATCCAATACCTCAGTGTCAAGGCCGACAAGCGCCGCTTTAGAGCCATGCCTAGCCAAAGCGTTTATGGCGAAAACGAACGCATTCGCTTTGCCGCCGAGCTCTATAATAGCAGTTATGAGCGCATCAATGAGCCCGATGCCTTTCTGGAAATTTACAATGAGGAGGGCAAGGAATTTAACTTTACCTTGGCCAAGAATGAAAAGCAGGCCTATGCCCTAGACGCTGGAATTTTCCCTGAGGGCAACTACCGCTTCAAGGCCAACACTAGCTACAATGGCGAGTCCTTCACCGCCGAGGGGCAGTTTAGCGTGCAAGCTTTGCAGTTGGAGCGCTTCGAGACCCAAGCTCGGCATGATTTGCTCTATGCGATGAGTGAGCAAACAGGCGGCAAGCTCTATTTTAGCGATCAGTTGGACCAACTGGCAGCGGAAATTGACAAAAAGGGTTTGGCCAAACCCGTCCTATTCGATAGCCTAAAAACGCAGGGCCTCATCCACCTCAAATGGATCTTTTTCTTAATCCTCGGCCTCTTGAGCTTAGAGTGGTTCTTGCGTCGTTATCATGGTGGCTATTAGAAAAATGATTTGGGGCTGCCCCGCCCTGCGGTCGGGTCGGGCTATTGCGCAGCTCGCAGGTCTGCTCGGCCCTGCGCGGGCTTTGCCCGCTGGGTCTGCCGCCTTTGGCGGCCCTGCTCCATATCCCTCAGCCTGCGGCCCTTCGGGCCTGTAGAACGCATAAAATAAAGTATGTCAGCAATAGATAAACTCTTACAGCTATTTAGTAGTCGTTCGCCCAGCAATTGGGAGTTGGGTTTGCAGCTAGCGCAGGCCAATGGTATTGCTTTGCAGCCTTTGGCCCAGGAGATTAAGCAGTTATTGGCCCTAGGAGAGAGCCGTCCCAATCTACAGCAATGGGAGGGAGCTAGTTTTGAGCAACTGCTGCCTGCTTGTCAGCAAATTTATGCGTTAAGCATAGAGGAAGAAGAGTTACTAGAGCTGCCTGCGGTCATTGCTATTTTTCAGCGTTTGGGAATCTTAGAGTTGCATGCTTTGGGTTTGCAAACTCTGCCTGAAAGTCTGGGCCAGCTTCAAGCCTTGCGCAGTTTGGGTCTAAAAAATAATCAGTTGCAGCAGCTGCCCCAAAGCATGGGGGAGCTTAAGGGATTAAAAACGCTTTTATTGCCCAATAATCAATTGCGGGAGCTACCGGAGAGCATGCGTTATATGTCTGCTCTACAAACCCTAGACCTAGCCGAAAATCCCTATCTCTTAGCATTACCTTCTTGGCTAGCCGAGCTCCCCAATTTAAAAACCTTGGCCTTAGACCCTGCCGTCTTTGCTTATCAACTACCCGCTAATTTGGCCCATTTGCCAGCTAGGGTAGGGCTGCGTTGGGGGCGCTTGAGCTCTAAATTTGAGTTTTAGAGGAATAAGCAAATATAAATCGCTATATTTGAAACAAAATGTTTCACCTTTTAAAGGAAGCAGGATAAATCATGTTGAATTCAATACTGAATGCGCTATTGGTAGAAACTCAAAAAAGTAAAGATCCTCAGCGCTTTTTTGACTTAGCTGTTTTAACTCATCAATTATATGAAGCAAAAGAGGTAAGTTCTAGAGAGCTTTATACTCAGATAAAAGAGTTCAGTTTCAATAAATTGGAAAAGATAGAGGCCTTGTTGGAAGAAAAGGTATTACAGTATAGGTTGTTTACGCCGAATAATTTAGATGTTCCATTTCCGCCAGCACAACCAGCTAAGTTTAAGTTTATAGACTTATTTGCAGGAATTGGGGGCTTTCGTTTAGCTCTTCAATCCTTGGGTGGAGAGTGTGTCTTTTCTAGTGAGTGGGATAAACAGGCCCAAAAGACCTATTATACCAATTTTGGGGAGTATCCTTTTGGAGATATTACGAAGGAGAGTGTAAAATCTCAAATACCAGATAACTTTGATATTCTTTGTGCTGGATTTCCCTGTCAAGCCTTTTCTATTGCAGGCAAGCGTGGAGGTTTTGAAGATACTCGAGGAACCTTATTTTTTGATGTAGCAGAGATAATCCGTCGTAAAAAGCCCAAGGCTATTTTTCTAGAGAATGTAAAGGGGTTGAGAAATCATGATAAGGGGAAAACTTTGAGTACAATCTTACATGTTTTGAGGGAGGATTTAGGCTATACAGTTCCAGAACCCCAGATTATAAATGCAAGAGATTTTGGTGTGCCTCAAAATAGAGAGCGAATTTTTATTGTAGGTTTTAGAGCAGATTTAGCTCCTGAAGTAGCATTTGAGTATCCTAGGGTATCAAATAAACAGCTTTCTTTTGCAGATATTAAGGAAGAGAAGGAGGTTTCGGTAAAGTATTACTTGTCAGAAACTTATTTGGATACTTTAAGGAAACATAAGGAACGACATGCTCAAAAAGGGAATGGATTCGGGTATCAAATTATAGCAGATGATGAGATTGCGAATGCTGTTGTTTGTGGAGGAATGGGACGAGAACGGAACTTGGTACTTGATCATAGATTGACAAACTTTACTCCTGTTACTAATATTAAAGGAGAGGTAAATCGTGAAGGTATCAGAAAAATGACCCCAAGAGAATGGGCTAGGTTACAAGGGTTCCCGGATAACTATATTATTCCAGTTTCAGATGCAGCAGCTTACAAGCAGTTTGGAAATTCTGTAGCCGTACCTGCAATAAAAGCTACTGCGGAAAAAATTGTAATGGAGCTAGAACCATTTTTTCAAAAAGACTAAGGGCGCAAGGGGATGAAGAAGGGAAATAAAGGAGAGTGGAGTGAAATCTATACTTTACTCAAGCTAATTTCAGATGGTGTTTTGCCTCAAGGAGATGCACATCTAGTAGCAACAGACTTTGAGTATATTGTTGAAGCTGTCTATCGAGCCGAAAAAGATGGTCTTAAAGAATATCGTCTTGACTCAGATCAAAAATCTGTTTTGCTTATTGATGGCGAGGAACAAGTTGAGATTCCTTTAGAAGAGTTTGAGGCTATAAAGACCGTTGTACTAGATGGTATTCGTCAGGCTCCAAAAGGAACATTTCTTATTGAAGAGGCTATCCCTTTTTTATCTACAATTCATTGTTTGAGTTTAAAGGCTAAATCGTCTTCAAAAAAAGATATTGAAGTGCTTATTTATGATTATAGGGTAGCACGTTCTTCGAAATTAGGGTTTAGCATTAAATCGCAGTTGGGGAATCCATCAACTTTACTTAATGCAAGTAAAGCAACAAATTTTCAGTTCTGTCTGTCTCAAGAAGTAAATACTGAGTCAATCAATAAGATTCGCACTTCTTCTAAGATAAAAAAGAGGATAGAAGCTATTTATGAAGAGGGAGGAAAGTTGTTGTTTGCTTCCATTCAGAATGAGACATTTGCGAATAACCTCTGTTTAATTGATAGTGCATTACCTCAAATTATAGCCGCTTTATTACTCATTTATTATAGAGGACGAGCTAAGAGCAGTAAGATTACAGATCTAGTAGCGCAGCTTAGAATAGAAAACCCATTGGGGTTTCCAGAGATAGAAGGGCAGCATTTTTACGAGTATAAGATCAAGCGATTTTTAACTGATGTTGCATTAGGGATGACACCTAATACGGTTTGGGATGGTCGTTTTGATGCTGGAGGAGGGTATATTGTTGTTCGTAATGATGGAGAACTGGTCTGTTATCATATCTATGATCGCAACCAGTTTGAAGATTATCTTTTTCATAATACGAAGTTAGATACGCCTAGTAGCAGTCGCAATGGTTTTGGCCTCATTTATAGAGAGGAGGATGAAGACTATTTTAACCTCAACATACAGATACGGTTTAGCAACTAACCCCAGACATAAAAGCCCCCAGCTTTGCATCTGCAAAACTGGGGGCTAGCTTTTGGGGCCAGACTTAGGCTAGAATAGGCCCGAAGGGCCGCAGGCCTAGCGATGCGGCGGGGTGGCCGTCAGGCCAGACCAAGGCGGCAAAGCCGCCGCAGGGCCGAGCGAGCAGCGAGCCCCAAAGCGTAGCGCCGCAAGGCGAAGCCGCAGCGGAGGCCCCAAAACAGCTTAATAACCAAATACCTGATCTACAGAGAGCTCTTTATAATCGCCCAAAGATTTGAGGTAATCGGTATCCATTCGGCTTTTATCGCCAAGGACCAAAACCGTGTATTTGCGGCCCTTGATCTTGCTTTCATGGAATTTATTGAAGGCGTCTACGCCTCCTTTGCCCTCTACATTGAGGCCAGAGAAGAACTCATAGCGGTCTTTGCGGAGGTCTTGAGTGTAGCCGCGCTTTTTGTTGCTGCGGTAGGTCCAATAAACATCAGAACCCGTAAGGCGGTCAGCTTCTAGCTTTTTGAGGATGGCCCCAATTGCATTGTTGAGCTGATCTTCTACTACAGGAACTTCCTCGATAATGCCTTTCATGGCGGGAATTGCCTGCTTGATCTTATCTGATTGAGTACCTACAAAGGCACGGAAATAATGCGCATCATCGGCACGAGCGGGCGAGCTGTTGAAGGCATAAGCAGAATAAGCCAAAGCGCGCTTTTCACGAATTTCTTGGAAAACAATAGAAGACAAGCCTGCACCAAAGTACTCATTGTAGAGCTGAGACATGTTGTTCTCTTCTAGATTGAAGCCTTCTGTACCCTTAGAAACCATCATGATTTCGGCTTGAGGCATGCCTGCAAAAGGAACAAAAATAACTTGGTCCTTTTCGGTGGCTAGCTCCTTAAAGTCGGGACGCTTGGGACAAGGAAGCAACTGATCGGCAATTTTGTGCTCCATTTCCAAAACCTTGGCAATATCTGCCTGCTCTTGGCTACCATAATAAAATACCGAATGCTCGTATTGGGTCAAGGTCTTGATTTTGTCCACCAATTGCTCGGCAGTCAAGGCATCCATTTCCTCAAAGCTCAAGATATCTCTAAAGGGCGATTTTTCGCCATAGCGAGCATAGTTAAACATGGCATTGTTGAGGATTTGACGCTTGTCTTTTTTCGCATCTAGACGATCCTTTTTGATTTGGGCCACTAGATTCTTAAGTGCTTCCTCATTGGGGTTGGCATGAGCCAAAATGTGCTCAAAGAGGGTTACCCCTTCTTGGAAAGAGCGATCGAGACCGCGGAGGGTCACATAGCTAACATCTCCACTGGTGTATACATCGAAGCTGAGGCCCAACTTGAAGAATTCTTGCTGCAGTTGTTCGGGGCTGTACTTATCTGTGCCCAAGAAGGGAAGATAACGAACGGCAATAGGCAAGATCTTATCATTCTGCGAGCCCATTTCAAGGATGTAGTAAAGGCTAAAGGTCTCGTTGGTCTTGTTCTGAACATAGTCAAAAGGAAGCTTGCCTTTGAGTTTGCTCTGTTGGATGGCTTCTTTGAAATCGACAAACTGAGGGCTGAGGTTTTGGCTAGGCATTTCCTCAAAAGCTTTGCGGAAAGTAGAAAGCGTATCTTTAGCGGGCTCTACGGCCGTAATGCTAGGCTTGTCTACCTTGGCAATATTGTCGTCTTTGCCTTCTCTTTTGAAGACCACGACGCCATTATCTTCGCCCATATAGGTTTTGGCAAAGTCCGTAATTTGCTGCTTGCTAAATTTGCGCATGCGAGCAAATTTATTACTTACGGTGGCCCAATCTTGATTGCTGATAAAGGCATCGAGCATTTGGCCAGCACGGCCACGGTTACTTTCCAATGACTTTTGGTAGCGATACTCCATATCATTGATTACTGCTTCGATCATCCAGTCTTCAAATTCGCCAGCTTTGAGCTTACGAACCTGCTCCAAGACCAACTCCTTAGCTTCTTCTAGGCTTTGGCCGGGTTTGGGGTAAGCATAAATGCCTAAGAAAGAATAATCGTTGGCGGTCCAGCAAAAGGCCATGCTATTGCCTCCTACGGCTTGCTTTTGCACCAAGTTAAGGTCAATTAAACCCGCTTTGCCATTCGACAAAATGCCCATGGCAATATCTGCGATTAGGGCTTCATCTGTACCTGCGCCAGGCGCCACCCAGCCCATATCAAGAACAGCGGCTTCTTGGCCAACTACTTCTTTGACGATCATTTCTTTGCGCTCGGGCAATGGCTTTTTCTCAAATTGGGGAACCTCTTTGCTCTCATAACCCCCAAAGTACTTTTCAATCAGTTCTACGGTTTGGTCGGGATCAAAGTCTCCAGCCAAAACGATGGCCATATTATTAGGCACATAGTAGGTGTTAAAGAACTCATGGATCTTAACCATAGAGGGACGCTTGAGGTGCTCACTGGTTCCAATGGTCGTTTGTGTTCCATAAGGGTGGTTGGGGAGTAGGCCCGACATAAAGGCCTGGAAAACCTTGCGGCCATCATTGCTCTGCCCAATATTAAACTCTTCATAAACGGCTTCTAGCTCGGTATGAAAGAGACGAAGAACCAATTCGCTAAAGCGCTCTGACTCTACTTTCATCCAACGCTCTAGTTCGTTAGATGGAATATCATTCACATAAACGGTTTGGTCCAAAGAGGTATAGGCATTGGTCCCTTTGGCCCCCAATTGTGAAATCATTTTGTCATACTCATTGGCGGCAACCAATTTGGCTGCCTCAAAAGAGATGCTGTCAATCTTTTTATAGATGGCTTTGCGCGCCTCTGGATCAGCTTTGAAATGCTCTTCATAAAGAGCCGAAATTTCATCCAACATGGGCTTCTCTTTCGCCCAATCTAAAGCTCCAATTTTAGAGCTTCCCTTAAAGAGCATGTGTTCTAGGTAGTGGGCCAAGCCTGTTGCATCGGCAGGGTCATTCTTAGATCCCGCACGAGTCGCAATATAAGTCTGAATACGGGGCTCGTCTTTATTGACGCTCATATAGACCTTTAGGCCATTTTTGAGGGTGTAGATCTTTGTCCCCAAAGGGTCATTCTCTACCGTTTCGTATTTATACTTTGTCATTTCTTCTTTTTCTTCTGTCTTTTTTTCGGATGGACTGCAACTCCAACTCAGACAACATAAACTGAGTAGGCAGCTAAAGATGCTAATTTTTGAGGACATAGGCTAGTCTAATTCTATGGGTAAAATAATGAGTTCACTTCTCTTATCTCTAAGATACAAATAACTCTAAGGCTCTTTAAATACCCTTTCTTTTATTAGATCAATTATAGATTTTTTTGGATGAGAAGAGGCTGTCTTGGGGCATTACTCCCTTTGGTCGTCGAACTGCGAACTAAAGTTCTTGTTGTCGTTTACTTCGTCGAACTGGCGCCTCTTTGAGGCTGGTTGTCACAGCTCGCTGCTGTTTTGGGGCCTCCCGCCTTCGGCGGGCGCTACGTTGCGCAGCTCGCTGCTCGCTCGGCCCTGCGGCGGCTTTGCCGCCTTGGTCTGGCCTGACGGCCACTGCTCCACATCGCTAGGCCGTTTGGCCTTCGGCCATCACTGCGGGTTGAAACCCGCAGCAGAGGCCCAAAAAAATAGCAAGTAGATTTTAGATCTGCTTGCTATCTTCTTTATTGGGCTTTGATGGCCTTAGAACCAGAAATTCTTTTTGTGCGGGTAGCGCTCAATATATAGCTCGCCAATATGTTGGGCTAGGCTTTCTCTAAACTCCTCGATGCCCTCTTCTTCGGTAACGGCCATAAAGCTCGCCTTGTTTTGGGTTTTCTCCTGCCATTGTTTTCTGAGTTCGCTTTCTAGCTGTTCTCTTTCTTCAGGCGTCAAGAAATCGTCAAAAACCTCTGAGCGGTAGCGGTCCATTTTATTGAAAACATAGAGGCAGGGAATGCTGCCTGCGCCCAGCTCCTTGAGGGTTTGCTCTACCACCTGAATGTGATCGCGATATTGGGGGTGCGAGATGTCGATCACATGAATGAGCAGGTCGCTTTCGCGGACCTCATCGAGGGTAGATTTAAAGCTTTCGACCAAATGGTGGGGCAGTTTTCGGATAAAACCGACCGTATCGGACAGCAAGAAAGGCATATTGCCCACCACCACCTTTCGGACCGTAGTGTCGAGAGTCGCAAAAAGTTTATTTTCGACCAAAACCTCTGATTTGCCGAGGCGATTCATCAGGGTAGATTTTCCGACATTGGTATAGCCCACCAAAGCGGCCCGGATCATGCCTTGGCGGCTTTTTCTTTGGGTGCTGGCTTGCAGGTCGATTTTTTCTAGCTTCTTTTTGAGCAAAGCAATGCGGTCGCGAACAATCCGTCTATCCGTTTCAATTTCCTTTTCTCCAGGTCCACGCATACCGATACCCCCTCTTTGGCGTTCGAGGTGGGTCCAGAGCCCCCGCAAACGGGGCAAAAGGTATTGCATTTGGGCCAATTCCACCTGTGCTTTAGCTTGGGCAGTTTGGGCATTAGAGGCAAAGATATCGAGGATCAGGCTAGAGCGATCGACAATTTTGCACTTAATTTCCTCTTCCAAAAAGCTAGTTTGCTTACCCGTCAAGTCATCATCAAAGATGACCAGATTGATTTCTTTATCTTCTACATAATCTCGAATCTCCTCCATTTTCCCTTTGCGCACAAAGGTTCTGCGATCGGGATGATCTAGGCGTTGGGTAAAGCGTTTGACCGTTTCCGCCCCAGCGGTTTCGGCCAAAAACTCTAGTTCATCCAAATGCTCATGCACCAATTCTTCGGGCTGATCGGGTAAAATAACGGCCACCAAAACGGCCTTTTCGATGCCCAATTTGGGCTGGAAATTCTTTTCTCCTAAGTTCCACTTCTCTGACATACTATATAACTTCGAGTTCGTTCAAAATCTAAGGGCGTAACCACTGTTGCGGATTCAGCTTTTTTTTGCCCTCCCATAATTCAAAATGCAGGATATAGGTTCCTGACTGCGGGTCTTTGCTTACTTCGGCCAATTGCTGGCCCGCACTTACTTTTTGTCCAGCTTTTACTTTGGCGTTTTGGATATGGGCGTAAGAGCTATAATAATTGGCATGTTGGACCAATATCGCTTTTCCGCTGCCCGGTATCTCAAAAAGGCTGACCACTCGGCCCTCCGCAATGCTGCGGACGCTGGCCTTGGCCGCTGTTCGATAATCTACTCCATTGTTTTCTAAATATACTTCTTCAAAAAGAGGGTGTCTTCTTCGGCCAAAGGCCGCAATAATGCTACCGCTTACGGGAGCGGGAAGCTTTCCTTTTTTTGAGGCAAATTGTTGATTACTACTTGTCTTATAACTATTGCTGCTGCCTCCGTCTTCATAGACGCGGGCTTTCTTTTTGGCGGCTAGCATTTGGGCCTGAATAGCGGCTTCAATGTTTCGGTTGAGCTGCTTTTTCTGCCGTTCTTTGGCTTTTAGGGCCTGCCGCAGGCTGCCTTCTTTGCGCTTAAGCGATTTGAGCAATTGGTCCTTATCGCTCAGTTCTTCTTCTAGCTGTAGCTGCTGTTCTTTGGTGGCTATTAGCAGTTGTTCTTGCTCGATGCGCTTCTTTTCCAATTGGGCCAATTCCTCGGCTTCTTTATCGGCTGTTTTTTGCAAGAGCAGAGCTTGTCGCCGCCGTTTCTCCTCCAATTCTTTGAGGTAAATGCTTTGGCGATAAGAACGACTCCAGCCACTAAAACTCAACCAATTCCCCCAATACGAGCTGGTCTTTTTGGTTTTGTAGAGCTCTACCAACACCTTTTTATAACTGGCCTTAAAAGCAACTAATTGAGCTTGCAGTTCTGCTAATTTAAGCTCTCGTTCCTTGGTTTCGGCGGCCAATTGGGCCTGTTCTTTTTCCAAAACCTCCAAGAGCTCTTGCCGCTGCTCCAATTGCTTTTGCAAAGAGGCCAATTCCTCTACAGTTTGGCTTTTGTTGCTGGCGGTTTGGTCCAATAAAGAGGCCGTTTGCGCAATTTGCTGGCTCAAGCGCTTGCGTTTGGCCAATAGTTCAGCCCGACTCTGCCCAAGCAAGGGCAGGGTCCACAAACATATCAATAAACAAATGCTACTGCTTATAGCCGTTAATCCATTGCTCATAATGATCGGGCACCTTAAAACGCATGCGCTGCGGCTCGTTTAATTCTATTTTGTTCAAATCAATCTTCAAATATACGGATTTTCCCGCTGCATTTTGGGCCTCCAAGATCTTTGTAAAGGCTAAATATTTGCCATTCAACTCCTGATAGTCCTCAAAAGTAACGGTCATATACTCCGCTTCCGTCCGCTGAATACGGCTTTTCCGAATCCGATAATCGGCATCCAACCAAAGCTCCAGTTGCCCATTCTGCGGCAAGGGACTACTCAAATGATAATATTGACTATCCTGCTTTAATTTGAAATCCAAACGCTCCAACAAAATCGGATTACCTAAGAGCAAATCTTGCAATTCTCGCAAGCTCAAACTCACCCCCAATTGCTCTTCCAATTTGCCATAAGGCTCCGCCCGATATTCATTAGCCTGCCGATTTAAGGTCTCTAGCCGATCTTTGGAAATCTGCAAGCGCAGGCCCTCCACACTCACCTTTTTAAAGGTCATCCAAACCAAACTATCTCGCCGCATCTTCATTTTTAGACTAAAAGAAAGGTTTTCTTCTTCAGTCTTCAGTTTGCCCTTGCCCTTGGCCTCCAACCACTCAAAGTCCAGATATTGCGCCTTTAAGCGATTGAGCAACTCTTTTTTCGTCCGCTCTTCGGTCTTTTTGGCCAAGCGCTCGCCAGATTTACAAGCGCCCAAACTCGCCACCAAAAAGAGGAGGAGAAGGAATTGCAAGAACTGTTTTTTGGGGCCTCCGCAGCAAGCTGCGGCGCTACGCTGCGGGGCTCGCTGCTCGCTCGGCCCTTCGGCGGCTTGGCCGCCTCGGTCTGGCCCTGCGGGCCACCCGCTCCGCATCGCTAGGCCAATGCCGCCTAAGGCGGCTAGGGCCGTGTTTGTTCGCACAGATTTACTCATATAAGCTTTTGCTTTCAATTTTCCGCTCTAATATGGTCGATACGCTCCCTAGCTCTTTGGCTTTTTTCCAAGCCTTAAGTGCGCCTTCCAAATCTCCCATTTTAAACAACAGATCGCCATATTGTTCTTGCAAAAGTGGGTTGCGCTCCCCCCCATTGTCAAAGGCTTTCCCAAACTCTTTTTGAGCCGCTCTAAAATCATTTTTTAAATAGGCCAAACGAGCGGCGATTCCCAAATAAAGAGGATTGTAAGCATCTTCTTTCAGTAGGCTTGCACTCATTTTTTCCACCTCCTCCAAAGACTTATTTTGGGCCAATAAACTTTGGCAATAACTGGCCATAGGCGCAGGCGCCTTGGGTAAAATGGCCCGAGCTTGCTCAAATTGCTTTTCGGCCTCTGCATATTTCTTTTGCCCAGCCAAGGCCTGCCCCAAGGCCGCCTGCGCATGCGCCTTGAGCTGCTGCTGATCAAAGGCCCGCTCAATAGCTCTTTTTAGGCTTTTGCCTGCTGCTGTATAATCTTCTAGTTGGTTTTGGGCCAATCCCTGATAATAATAACCTAGGGCTTGGGCGGGAAACAAACTCACACATTCTTGAGCCGTTTTCAATAAGGCTTGACTATTCTGTAGGCGGTTGTAGCTGGCCATCAATTGTCCCCAAATGGGTAGCTGGTTTTTGTTTTGGGCCAAAGCTTCCTCATAAGCTTGGGCGGCTAGGCTATATTTCCGCTCTTGGCTGAGCAAATCGCCATAAAGCAAGCTCGCCTGCGCATAACCTGGATGCTGCTGAAGAATATTTTTCGCCAATCGCTGCAAACTTGGTCCATCAATTTGGCTATTGCCCGATAAATAGGCATTGACCAAAGGTTCTAAGACTTTTATCTTGGCCAAAGGCGGTTGTCCCCCATCCGCAAAAACTTGTTCTAGGGCCTTTAGGTAGCGGGGGTAATCTCCTTCGGTCCGAAAAACCTCCGCCATGGCAATGTTCGCATCGGCTTGTTTGGGGTCTAGGGCCAAAACTTCTTTATAGCTGGCTCTAGCTTCCTTCTCTAAGCCCAAGCGCTCTTGGTATTGGGCCAAAAGTAAATAATGCTCAGCAGAAGGAGGCAGGTTCTTTTGCAGCTCTTCCAACTCTTTGAGCGCCTTTTTGTCCTTCCCCATTTGAGCATAAATCTTATGTCGCTTGAGGTAGTAGTCGGCCTTGGGACCCTTTTCTTTTTCTAGGCGGTCATAAACCTTAAGGGCCGTTTTCTGGTCTTTGCTTCGAAGCAAATAGAAAATCCAATCATGGAAGTAGCGCTCTTCATTACTATTTTTGATTAACTCCTCATAGAGCTCAGCCGCTTCTTTATGTTTACCCATCTTGCTTAGTGCTTTGGCATAAGCCGCAACATAATCGGGCTCTAGGGGAGCCAATTCATGACAGCTAGCTAAGGCCTTTAGGGCTTCTTCTGGTTGTTTGAGCTCTTCATAGAGTTCAGCCATTTGGAAGTAGGGGGCACTCAATTTAGGAGCCTTTTCTACAATTTCTTTATAGCGGGCAAGGGCCTCATTGCTATTGCCCAAAATCTTTTCTCTAGAAGCCTCAATAAATTGTTTTTGGAGAAGGACCTCTGCTTCTTCTGGACGTTGATCTGTTGTTTTTTGTGCTTGGCCCAATTGGCTAGCCAAAAGGCCGGAAGACAATACAATATATTTGAGTATAGACATAAATAAAAGATTTTTAGAAGCTTAATCTAGCTGCTCTAATAGGGCCTCTGCAATGGGAATATCAGCCTGCGAAAGTGGGTAATTTAATAACTCTTGAGGCAAAACCCAAGCCAGCTGGGCATGCTCCAGCGCCTGAGGCTGACCCTGAACGGAGGCAATCCAATAGGCCCGCAGGCGAATGGTCTTTTGGGGTTTGTAGGGATGCAAACTCTCCATAAAGAAGGAACCAATTTGAGCTTGAATGCCAAATTCCTCTTCCATCTCGCGGGCTAGGGCCTGAGGTTCAGTTTCTTCGGCTTCTAGTTTGCCACCAGGAAACTCCCATTGGCCAGCAAATGACTGTTCTGGGGCCCTTTGGGCTAAAAAGAAGCGGCCATCTGCTCTTTGCCAGATGGCCGCCACAACTGTGATGATTTTCATAAATTTAGGCTTAATCTCCTAATTTGAGGACATCGAGGAAGGCCTTTTGAGGCACCTGAACATTCCCGACCTCACGCATACGCTTTTTACCCGCTTTTTGCTTTTCGAGTAGCTTACGTTTACGGCTAATATCACCACCATAACATTTTGCAGTTACATCTTTACGGAGGGCCGAAATGGTTTCACGAGCGACAATCTTGGCGCCAATAGCGGCCTGAATGGCAATTTGGAACTGCTGTCTGGGCAAAATCTCTTTGAGACGCTTGCAAAGACGGCGACCAAAAGCAGCGGCCTTATCACGGTGAATCAAGCTAGAGAAGGCATCTACCGCCTCGTTGTTGAGTTTGATATCGAGTTTGACTAATTCTGAAGCCCGATAATCGATAGGCGTATAATCAAAAGAGGCATATCCTCTTGAGATGGTCTTTAGCTTGTCATAGAAATCGAAAACAATTTCTGCCAAAGGAAGTTCAAAGGTGAGCTCTACACGATTGGTGGTGAGATAAACCTGATTCTTTACCAATCCTCGCTTCTCCATACAAAGGCTCATAATTGGGCCAATATAATCAGGTGAAGTAATAATTTGAGCTTGGATATAAGGTTCTTCTACACGGTCCAAAACCGTAGGATCAGGTAATTCAGAAGGGTTGTTAACCACAATCTCTTCGCCTTTTTTGTTGTAGGCAAAATACCCTACGTTGGGAACAGTGGTAATCACGTTTTGGTCAAATTCCCGCTCCAAACGTTCTTGGATAATTTCCAAGTGAAGCATACCTAAGAAACCACAGCGGAAACCAAAACCCAAGGCGGCTGAAGTCTCGGGGGCAAAGATGAGAGAAGCATCATTGAGTTGTAGCTTTTCTAGGGCATCGCGTAGGTCCTCAAAATCATCATTATCAATAGGGAAAATACCGGCAAAAACCATTGGTTTTACTTCCTCAAATCCTTTTACAGGAGTGGGGGTAGGATTTTCTTGCAGCGTAATGGTATCTCCCACTTTAATATCACTAGAGTCCTTGGTCCCTGTAATTACATAGCCTACTGCTCCAGCAGACAATTCTTTTTCGGGTTGTTGGACCATTTTGAGTACACCGATTTCATTGGCTTGCAAGCTTCTTTTATTGCTAAAGAATTGCACCATATCATTCTTGCGAATCTTACCATTGAAAATGCGGAAGTAAGCAATTACGCCTCGGTATTTATCAAATACAGAGTCGAAGATCATTGCTTGTAGCGGAGCTTCGGGATCGCCTTTGGGGGCGGGAATGCGATTGATAATCGCTTCAAAGATTTTGTCTACTCCTTCTCCAGTTTTACCACTAGCGGTCAAAATATCTTCAGGATCACAGCCGAGTAAGTCAATTACCTCTTCTGATACTTCTTCGACCATAGCCGAGGGCATATCAATTTTGTTGAGGACTGGAATAATTTCTAGGTCGTGATCAATGGCCAAATAGAGGTTAGAGATAGTTTGGGCCTGTACGCCTTGGGTGGCATCTACTAAAAGTAGGGCCCCTTCACAGGCGGCAATAGAGCGAGAAACCTCATAAGAGAAATCTACGTGGCCGGGGGTGTCGATGAGGTTAAAGACATAGGTTTCGCCCTCATGTTCATGTTGAATTTGGATAGCATGGGCCTTGATGGTAATCCCTCTTTCTCTTTCGAGGTCCATATCATCTAGGGCTTGGCTTTGCATTTCACGTTCAGAGATGGCGTTGGTCATCTCGAGCATACGGTCGGCCAAGGTACTTTTTCCGTGGTCGATATGGGCAATAATGCAGAAATTGCGAATATTTTTCATGTAATCTACTTAGTCTCAAAATGGAAAAAAACTGGCTAGATTAGCCGTTTTTAAATGAAAATCATCAAAAGGTGTTGGTCTACAAAAATAGGGGAAAACTATGGCATTGAAGAATTTTAGTCTTGAAATTGCTAGAATTCAGCGATTCTGGCCCTACTGCGTTTTGCAGGCGGCGAAGCCGCCGCAGGCCTAGCGATGCGGCGGGGTGGCCGTCAGGCCAGACCGAGCCAGCTTGCTGGCGAAGGGCCGAGCGAACAGCGAGCCCCAAAGCGTAGCGCCGACGAGCGCAGCGAGGCGGAGGCCCCAAATACCTCTAGAAATGGCATTTTAGGCCTTTTGTCCTTGTTTGCGATTGATGAGATAAAAAGAAAAGCTGGTGAGTAAAACGGCGATCAATAGCAAGACTAAAAGGAGTTCTAGGCTGCCCAAAAACTGCAACTGAAAGGCGATGCCAATGAAGAGCAGATTGATGAGGGCAAGGATAGCGGTGGCTTGCATATGGCTGCATCCTAGGTCGATTAGGATATGGTGAATATGTGTTCGATCGGGTTGGAAAGGCGATTTGCCGCGCATGGCTCTAAGGCTAAAGACTCGCAGTGTATCGAAGAGGGGGATGATGAGGATGGCAATGGCTACAGCGGGTACAGATTCGATATAGCAATGTTCGTGCGGAAGTTTATTGCTCTCGATAAAGGAAATGGCTAAAACCGAGAGGGTAAGGCCCAACAAAAGTGAGCCCGTATCGCCCATGAAAATCTTGGCGGGACTGGCATTGTAGTAAAGAAAAGCGGCCAGTGCGCCTAGCATCGCAAAGGCCAAAATGGCCAAATCGAGTCGGCCAAATTGATAGAACCAAAGGCCCAGCACTCCGCAGCAAATGATGCCGATAGTGGCGGCCAATCCATTGATGCCATCAATGAGATTGAGGGCATTGATAATGACCAGCATACTAAAGACCGAGAGCGGGGCGGCCAAGGCATAAGGAATATCATTGATGCCAAAAATGCCATAAAGGCTGCTGAGATAGATACCTGCTTTGAAGACCAAAATACAGGCGGCCACAATTTGGCCCAAAAACTTCTTGATGGGGCTGAGCGGGATGATATCATCCTTGGCGCCAATCAGGAAAATGATGATATAGGCGCAAAGTACGTATTGTACGTAGCGGTGGGCGGGGTAAGCGGCACTATCAAAGGGGATCCAAAAGGTAATAGAGAAGATGAGTCCAGCAAAAACGCCTAAGCCCCCAAGGGTGGGGATACTACGGTTATGCGAACGCCTTTCGCCAGGTTCATCGCAAAGGTTCTTTTCAATGGCGATTTTAATAATGGAGGGAATCGCAAAAAAGGTAATAATAAAGGCGGTAATAAAGCTTGGGATGAGGTCAAACATAAGTCGTTGATTGGTCCAAAAAAAAGCAGAAGCGCCCGCAAGGGAGATGCTTCTGCTTCATTATTCTATCAATTGCAGCCCATTTAGTAGGCTCTCTGTACGCGAATTTCTGCGCGGCGGTTTTTAGATTTGCTGCCTTCTACATTGGGGGCAATGGGGTAGCGCTCTCCATAAGCATTGAACTTGAGGCGGCGATCATCTACACCTGCACCACTGATGTAGCGAAGGATAGATTTTGCCCGGCGTTCAGAAAGCTCTAGGTTATAGACTTCTGAACCATCGGCATCGGCATGGCCAGCCACCTGTAGTTCCAAAATGGCGCAGCGGCGCATGGCTTCTACAATGCGGTTGAGGGCGCGAAGTGAGTTGGCGTCGGCTTGGCCAGCATCATAATCGAAATAGATAGCGGCGCGAAGCTCGCTGAGGTCCAATTGTTGGCAGTAGGCCGCCTCTTGAGGTGTTAACTGCTTGACAGGTGCAAAACCTGTGGTTAGGTTACTCGCAAACTTATCAGAAATGGGGTTACCGAGGCTGATTCCTCCTGTGCGTGCGCCAGAAGGGTCGGGATTAGAGCCCCAAGCCCAAAGGTTATTTTCAGTATCTACTTTTTGTCCATTGGCATAAAGGAAACCATCATCGCCAATGTTCATGACTTCATCATTCTCATTGAGGATTTGGCCTTTTTCTAGGCGGTAGCCGCCTGTAGTGGTCAATTTTTCTTCTGTTTTGGCATTCATGATGTTTCCATCTACATCAATTTCTAGGACATTGCCAAACTTATCTTGGATCGTTTTACCGCCATTGGTGGTGGTATAGCCTTTCTCATTGAAGTCGCTTTGCGTGCGTACCGCATCGACCAAAGCCTTGAGGCTATCCAATTGGTCTTTGGGCATGGGACAACCCGCATACTCATCGGTACCATAATAATCGGGGCACATATCTAGGGCATCTTGCACACCATCGCCATCGGCATCGGGACAACCATTGGCCGTAAATGAGCCAGCCTCGTTGGGGCACAGATCATCTGCATCAGCAATGCCATCGCCATCGGCATCCTCTCCGCCGCCCATACCATCGGGGCAACCATTGGCGTTTTCAGAATAAATATCTGGACAATCATCTTCTGGGTCAATAATGCCATCATAATCACTATCTGCACAACCTTCTAGGTTGGCAAAACCTGCTTGTTGTGGACATTTGTCATCAATGTCTTTGATGCCATCGCCATCGCTATCGGGACAACCCATTGTTTTTTGAGAGCCGTAAATATCTGGACAAAGGTCATTCTCATCAGGCACTCCGTCATAGTCACGGTCGGGCGCTTTGGGCCCCTCCTGTTTGGCCAACTCAATAAACTCTGTGTTATCGGTTTTCTGCTTGGTTTTACCCAATTGCACGGTCAACCCAACAGAATGATGCAAAAAGCCAATCATCTCTTGGCCATCAGGCAACAAAAAGTGGGGGTTGTAATTAGATTGGGCCGTAATGCTAATCGGCGTTTTGGGCAAATGATAATGAAAACCCAAACCAACGGGAACATACATGCTCCAGCTGCCAAAATCTCCATAACTGCTTCCGCCTACCCCAACCTTAAAGAAGGGAACAAAAGGAGCATTTTTATCCATAATGCCTCCACCGTCTAGGCGGAAACGCAAGGCCAGTTGGCCCGACAAAAAGTTGCTGCGGGTCCCATAATTCCCCTGATCCGCCGCCAATGCAGAAGCAGGATCTAAAGGATGGGCCAAACGAGCAAAATTGGTCTCTACACCAAAATCAAAGTTGCTACCAATGCGGCGCATCAAAGAGAGCTCTACGCCCGCACCATATTTTTCGGGGGCAAAAAGATCGGTTCCTTCTAGGGCATAAAAACTATAGGCCCCTGGATAAATACCAAGACCCCACGGATTTCGGGCAGATTGTGCCTGTAAAGCGCTGCTGTTCCAAGCCAAAATGGCCAGCAACAACAGATAAGAAAACTGTTTCATAAGAATAGGTATAGCTATACTTTTTAAGGTTCGAAGGGGCGTCCCCCTTTCAAGCTTCGAAGATACAAAGCTTTTTGCGGATTTGCGGACTCGTAGCTCCTTTTTTACATTTTCCAATCCGCTGAAATATTCATTTTGAAGGCCCTAGCGCTTTTCTGTTTTGTTTTTTTGAACGTAGCGCCGCAAGGCGAAGCCGCAGCGGAGGCCCCAAAAAAGTAGGAATAGAATAGCGACTCATTTTATAGGCTTGCGTACCTTTGTAGAAATCATATAATAGAATGTTATGAAATATATTTATCTCTTGCTGTTTCAGTTGGTTGGTTTGTATAACTTTGCGCAAACGGGCTCTATTCGGGGAAAGGTTAGTGATGCCGAGGCGGCTAAGCCATTGGTGGGGGCCCAAATTTTATTGGAGCAGAATGGGCAGCAGCTTAAAGCGGTGCAGACGGATTTGGATGGGAACTTTGTATTATTGTCGGTGCCGGCGGGGGTGTACGATTTGGTTTGTACGCATGCCGAGGCGCCCAAGCAAGAGATAAAGGGGATGACGATTCGGGAAGGCGGTATTCGTTTGGCCTATTTCCGTTTGGGAAATCCCGATATAGATTTGGGGGGCAAGGCAGAGGAAAACCATGAAAGCCAGAGCCTCAATCGTTATTCGGCCCAGAGTATGTTGTTGCGTAGAAAGAGTAGCCAGCAAATTATAGAAACCTTGGCGGCGGAGTCTGTTTTTCATTCGGGAGATGAGGATTTGAGTAAAGCTTTGCGGCAGTTGCCCCAGATCAATGTAGAAAACAACAACCAATTGTCTATTCGAGGATTGGGCGGGCGCTATGTAAAAACCTTACTGAATGGGGCGGAATTGCCTAGTTTGGATTTGAACAGTAGTAGTAGTTTGATTCAGTTGGACCTTTTTCCCACGACTATTATTGACCATATTATTTTGCGCAAGGGATACTCTGCGGATCAGTTGGCTAGTTTTGGGACGGGGGTCGTTGATATTGAGACGCGTAGATTTCCTGATCAGCAGCAGTTGCAGGCCCAAATTCATGTTGGCTTGCATGAGCGCTCTAGTTTCAATAGTGATTTTCAGACTTATGAAGGAGGGCGTTTAGATTTCTTGGGAATAGATGATGGTAGCCGTAGTCTACCCTCCGATGCCTTGAATTTAGGAGGAGGCTCTTCCACACGAGATTTGACCTTAGCCCTACGGAATAGAACCTTAGAAGTGCCTGCCAATTTTGAGACCCAAAGCCAGATGCCTGGACCTAACTTGGGCTTTAACTTCTCTATCAGTCGAAGAAGAGACCTTAAAAAAGGGCGCTCTTTGAGCTATGCTTTTGTGGCGCTTTATAAGCGTTCTTCTATGATGTATGAGGATGGATATGCTTCTATTCATCACCTTATTGGCGATTATGATAGTAATTATGAGCTAGACAATGAGTTAGAGTTAAGTGATCGCTTTTATGCCGAGCAGACTAGGGCCAACCTCTTTTTTACCCTCTCGTATAAGAGTCGCCGCAACCGAATTTCCTTAGTCATTATGGACAATTTGGGTACAGAAAAAAGCTATAGAGAGTTAGAGGGTTTAGGGGGGCGTTATGAGGATGTTTCTGGCCTAACCGATACTCGTTATCGCACACAGAGCTGGAACTTTGAGCAAAAGAATATTGCCGCCTTGCAGTTGCTGGGTCGGCATTTGCGAAGAAACGAACAGCTAGAAATAGACTGGATTGTTTCGGCTAGTTTGTCGAATAGCAACCAACCCGATTTGCGCTACTTTAGCGAGCTCTATACGGTCCACAATTTTACTGGAGAAGAGCAAAATCACAGAATAGTAGAAGAGGCGGGTGGCGAACCACGTCGATACTATCGTCGCATTCAAGCCTTTAGTGGAGAGGGGCAGCTTAATTTCAATCGAAAGTATAAAAATAAAGCCCTACAAAACCTCCGTTGGGGCTTCCGTTCTACAGCCAAATATCAGTTCTTTGATGAGCGACAAATCCGCTATAATACTAGCTATTTGCCCTATACGGGAGGAGGCGCAGCCAGCTACATTCAAGAAGCTAATTATATCAATTGGTCCGATACTGACGACGCACTAATTCCAGGTATTTTCCTCGAAAACTCCTATGATTCAACTAATAATTATGTGGCCTTGGAGCTGCTTCTGGGGGCTTATGCCTCTAGTTTATGGACCCTCGGACCCAAAACACAGCTAGAAGCTGGTTTTCGAGTAGAAGGGGTTATTAACGCCTATACGGGCTTCGATCAAGATAGCATTTCTGTAGATGGATTCCACATGTACCCCGTGCTTCTACCTTCAGTATCGCTTCGACATGAACTGGATAAAAATGTGTTGTTCCGCGCCGCTTATTCGGGGACCATTGCCCGCCCTTCTTTGCGCGAACTTTCGGCCTTTACCTCTTTTGATTATATGGGCGACTATAAAATTACGGGGAATCTCGAACTAGCCAAGCGTCCCACTCACCTGCAACACCTAGATCTTCGCTGGGAACGCTATGAGGGCCAACATAGCCTCTTGGCTGGGGGCTTTTTTGCCAAATATCTCATCAACCCTATCGAATTGGCCACTCTAGAACCTGGTTTTAGAGATGAAATGCAGTTTAGAACGGCACCTTGGGGCTATCTTTTGGGTATGGAGCTAGAGCTCCGCCAAGAGTTGGGTATGCTCGGCAAATGGGGAGAAGCTTGGCTGATGCAACTCAATCTTAGTTATGTGCATGCCCGAGCCAAAGTTGGCGCAGCCGAGTATGAGTTCATGCACCTAGAAATGGATAATCCAGCTAAGTTCCGCCAACTCTTCGGCCAATCGCCCTACAATATGAGCGTTTTGCTGCAATACCATAACAAAAAGTTGAATTTTGAGGCTAATGTCGGCCTCCAAGTTCAAGGAGAACGCCTAGCTTATGTGCTCTATGGCAATACGCCCGATATTATCGAGCAACCTCGTCCCAACCTTGATGTCCACTTCAACAAACCGCTAGGCCGCCACTTTCAACTCCGCTTTTCGGTCCAAAACCTTCTCGATAGCCCCTTTTTGCAAACGCAAACTTTCAAGGCTAGAGAATATGCCTACCGAGAGTTCCGCTGGGGCCGTAGCTTCAACCTCGGTTTTTATTATAACATGAATAAGTAGTAGAATTTTTAAAATACAATTATATCTTAGGGGCAGCCCCGCCCTTCGGGCGGGTCGCTACGCTTCGGGGCTCGCAGTTCTGCTCGGCCCTGCGGCGGCTTTGCCGCCTAGGTCTGGCCCTTCGGGCCACCCGCTCCGCATCGCTCAGCCTGCGGGCGCTTCGCACCCTGTCCACCGCAAAACATTGCTAAGAACGAGCTGGACGATACTTCAAGCTCAAGCATTTCCTCGATAAAACTCCCCACTATGCACCTACGTTTACTTCTTACCCTTTTTCTTATCCTCTCTGCGCTCTCTTCCTGGGGCCAAAAAAATCTTGGAGATTCTGTCTTACAAGCCCGCAAAGCCTTAGCAGAAGTAGAACTCCTCAATTCCAAAGAACATCCCAATTATGCCGAAAAGGCCATGGACTTGGCCTTGCTTTACTATCAACAAGGGCTTAGCGATGAACCCGATAGTTTAGTGGCGCAGTCTCTTCGGGTCTTTGGCCGAGAATATGGGGCGGAATCAGATAAGTTTCAAAGTCAATTGACCAAATTAGAGGAAGCTACAGCTTGCTACCTCTATAGCGACTACCTTATTGAAACCGCTAAATATGCAGCGGGAGAAAATAGTTTGGCCCACCTAAAAGCCTGCCGCGAACAGGTTAAATGTCATCTCAAGGAAGAAGATTATGACGCACATGATCAATCTGTTCTTATCGCTCAACAATTAGAGGAAAAATACCCCCAAGAAGATTTAGCCAGCTTTATGGCTTTTCTCCCCCCAACTCTCCGAAAGTTGGTTTTACTCCAACGAGCCTTTGAACGACAAAGAGGAGAAAACTTTACGGATATATCAGATCTGATAGAAACAGAGGCTAAGAATAAAGCAGAGCGATTGCTCCTCCAAGAAATAAGCTTTCTACTTTATAAAGCACTGCAAGAAGATGAATATGCTGGAGTACTCAATGGGAGTAAATATCAATGCTATATGCAAGTCCGAGCACAACTGATCGCCCTAGAGGAAGAAGGCAAAGGAGAAGAGGCGCTGAGCATAAAGAAAAAACTACCTGCCGAAATGCAACGCTTTTTTGCACAAGAAATGGAGGTTAGAGCTATGATCGCTAAGAATGAAACGAATAGCGAACGCTTCTATAAAAAGTTTAAAACTTTTATTGAGGATAGCGATCAAGGCTATGCTTATGAGTTTACCGATGTAGATGTTATGGAGGAGGTAGATCTTGTACTAAAAAATCTTAGGAAGTATCATGGCGGAAGAAAAGCCCCCTTTTATTACCAAATAAAATATATCAAAGATAGCCAGCGCTATACTGATGAGGAATTAGAACGCCGTAGCCTAGCCGAAGAGCTAAAAGTTATTCAGGAAGAAAATAATGGAGATGTTAGTGAGGAGGAACTAGATGTTCGCCTAAAAATGGCCTTGCTAGCCGTAAAGGACCAAGATGATGAAGTTGCTTTTAAAGCCTTTCAAGATTTGATGTTCGCAGCAACAAATAAAGACCTTGCAGAAACAGACTTTGATCGCATTTTTGAGGATGATTATGTACCAGATAATAAGCCTTCTTATGAGGAGATCTATTTAGCCAAAATTCCAGCACCTTGGAGGGCTATTGTCGAAGAGGAAACTAAGTTGCTAATTGCCGACTATGATGGTGATGATAGAATTCCCTTTTATCAACTAGCCGCGGGGGGGCAAATGATTAAAGCCGGCATTTTGGTTTATGATAACGGCTTTCAATATGTCAAAGAAGCTATTGAGACTATTCCCCTAGCAGAAGAAGAGGCTTTTGTTCAACAACTAATTCCCATTTTAGAAGAACGACCACTCATGTTTTATGATGAGGTCTATAAATCTGCTACAACTCATTTATCTTTAGCCAGCAATCGAAAAATTATAGCGGCAGTCTTAGAATTTATTCGCAAAAAAGAAGGCAGCATTTACGATGATGATTATGCCGATGTTTTAGGCATGAAGGCGCGCTACCTTTATGCTCAAGAAAATAGCAAAGAGAATGGATTGGCCCAAGAAGCATTGGCGACCTATGAACAAGCCCTTACGATTTATGAAAAAACAGAAGGCATCTCTATTTTTTATGTGGAACTACTAGAAAAAATTACCGATAAACTCCTTAAAGATGATCGCTGGGACATGGCCAGTAGTCAACAACTTTTTGAACGCCGCCTCAAAGGTTTTGAGCTACAAGATTTAGAGGTTTATATGGGGCGTTATCTTTCGGCCCATCAAGATTTCGCTAATTGGCATTATAATAATGATCGCTTTGTTAAAGCAGAAGGCCTCTATAAAAAATTACTTCTTCGCTTAGTCGATGCAGATCAATTTGATCGCCAACTAGTAGATGAAGCGGAGGTCTATTATCGATTAGGGAGAATTTATCGCAAAACGGGCCGCTATGTCGCAGCCTATGAAGCCTTGCAAACTGCTCGGCAAAAGGTCGCAGAACCTAACGGCCTTTTGGTCCAAATTCTAGATGATTTTGGGCAAAATCTACAAGCCTTAGCTCAATACCAAGAAGCTAAAGACTACTTTGACCAAGCATTGGTCCTCTTACTCGAACTAGAAAGTCAAGGCCGCATCAATCGCAAGGAGAAATTTAAAGACGCACTGAACTATATCAAAATTCTTCGTCATCAAGCAAATGCTATGCTCGAAGAAGGAGAGTATGAGCAAGCCTATGACATTTTCAAACGGATTATGACTTATGAGGATAATTCTAAGCTGCTCGATTTTAAATATGATGCTTCACTACAACAAGCCTTGGCTTACTATTATGATCTCATGTATGAGGATGAGAAGGCCAAAAAGTACCAAGAAATGGCCCTTAAAGGCTTAAAAGACCCTACCGAATTAGCCGATCTACATCTCCAAATAGCTAGCTTTTACCAAAAGAGAAACCAATTGCCTCTAGCAGAAAAGCATTATCGTCAAGCACTTAATATTGACCTAAAACGCCTAGAAGATAGCTACAATGATTTACCCGAAGAGGAACGCCTAGAGTTTTTGCGTCCTTTGGCCAAACGACTCAATGCCTTTTTCTTGTTTGTGGCCGAAAACCCCCAGCCCGATTTGGTCCAAACAGCTCTCAATGCTCATTTTAGAGTGAAAGGCTTGGCCCTTGAAACTAGTAGCAACATCCGCCAAGTCATTTATGCTTCTGATAATGTGGTTTTGCAAAATAATTTTGAGGAAATGCAAAACCTCAAAAAGGAATTGGCGCGCTTGCTTAGCCTTAGCCCCAAAGAACGCAAGGCCGAAGGGGTACAACTGACAACTTTAGAAAAGGAGATTAAAGACCTAGAAGAACGCATTAGCCGAGACTCTAAAGCCCTAAGAACGGTATTTGAACAGCAAAACCAACAACTTAATTTAGCTCAACTCAAGCAACGCTTAGGCCCAAATGAGGTGGCCATTGACTTCTTGCGCCTAGAGCGCAGCGATGAATACGGAAATATCAGCGCTCAATATTACGGAATGCTTATGCGGCCCGAATGGGAAAGTCCCAAAATGATCCCTCTTTGCCTAGAGAGCGAACTAGCGATGAGCCTACAAAATGAGGTTTCTCCTGCGGGGCTGAACTATATCACCGATGATTTGGAGAGTAACAATCTCTATTTTATGCTTTGGGAACCAATGGAGAAAGAATTGGAGGGAGCAAAAACTATCCACCTTTGCCCCACTGGACTATTAGCTAAAATTGCTTTTGCCACTTTGCGAGTAGATGATTTCTCTCGCCTTCGCCTGATGGACCGACACGATATTGTTTATCATAGCGCCATGCGTGACCTCCTACGAAAACAGACCGCTAGCCAAAAGGCTAAAATCTCTTTGATTGGTGGAGTGAAGTTTGACCTCAGCCAAGCCGAACTTGAAATAGTGGCGGAGGCCCAGGACGTAGAACTGCCCTTTGAGAAAATTAGAATGGGTCGTTTAGATATTCCCGATTTTGGCGCTTTCAATGAAGAAGCATTAGCGGCTAATTTGCCCGAACCCAAGGCTGGCGCCAGCCGTGGAGAAGATTTTCTCTACCTCAAAGGGACCGAAAGAGAGGTGAATGAAATTGCACAACAGTTTCAACAGGAAAGCTGGCAGGTGAATAAAATTATGGGCCTAAATGCGCTAGAAGAGACCGTAGTAGAACATATCAATAAAGAGGAACCTCAAATTTTGCATCTGGCGACTCATGGCTATTTTTTCCCTGCCAAAAAGCTAGAAACCGATTTGCGGAAAGCCTTGGCCCAAAAACAAAAGGAAAAAACTTTTGAAGAGCGGCTGGCCGAAATTGAAAACCCACTTTTTCGCTCTGGTTTGGCCCTAACCAATATCAATTATGTCTGGAAAGGGCGAGCGCCTATCGAAGGCCTAGCCGATGGTATTTTTAGTGCCTATGAGGTGTCTAACCTCAACTTGTTCCAAACAGAATTGGTGGTCCTTTCGGCCTGTGAAACAGGCCGAGGCGATATTGATAATAATGAAGGGATTATGGGCCTTCAACGAGCATTTAAGATGGCGGGGGCGCAACGCCTTGTCATTAGCCTTTGGAAGGTGCCCGATGCGCAGACCTCGGAGCTGATGCAGCGCTTTTATCGTCATTATTTATCTTTGGGCGATTACCATAAAGCCTTCCGTTTGGCCCAAGACGAAATGCGGAAGCAGTATCGAAATCCCTATTATTGGGCCGCCTTCATTTTACTCGAGTAATTACTTTTGGGGCCAAAAATCAATGCTTTGGCCCAGCCTATTTGGCCTAGCGCTGCGGAGCGGGTGGCCCGAAGGGCCAGACCCAGGCGGCAAAGCCGCCGCAGGGCCGAACAGACTTGTGAGCCCCGCAGCATAGCGGCGGCCGAGCTAGCCAAAGGCTAGCCAGCCGCAGGCCCCAAAACCATTTCCAAAACAAACATTCATTATATCTAATCGTATTCGTATGAAAACTTATCTCCATTATTTTGCAGCTTTACTGCTTATTTTTACCCTAAGCCCTTCCCTAGAGGCCCAGATGATTCACGATGCCCGAAAAATTCGGGAGATGGTAGATGAAGATGGGAATTTGCTGCTGACTAAATCAACTCAATCGGAATTGATTAAATTGCTGGCTTATAACTTGGAGCGCCCTTTGGCCAAATCGGCTAGTCAAACCGATGTATTAGAAGCCTATGAAGATAATCCATTTATTGCGCCTTATTTGGATTTGGTGATGGCGGAAGACCGAGGCGTAGAGGGCGATGGACAGCGGGCTATTGGCGATTTGGCCGGGGCCGCTAGTGGTTTGGGCATGCCTGGTTCTACTTTTATTATGGGCTTGACCGATTTCTTGGTCAATCGCACCAAACAAGAATTGACAATTGCCTTTTTTAAGGATTTTCAGAAAAAAGTGGAGGAATCAGAGGAAATGCGCTACCTCTTTCCCACTACTTCGGCCGTTTTGCTCCAAATCGATAAGGATATTTATCGCTTCAATGCTTTTTGGGAGGTTTTGAGAGAAAGCTTTTTGACTGATCTCAATGATTTGGGCTATCATTTAGATGATTTTGTACAGAATTCTTCTCGCATCAAGAGCCCCATGCAACGCCACATGATGAGCGACTTTTTTAAGGTGGGGGAACTCTTGCAAGAGCAGACACCACCCGCTCAAATTGTCAGCTATATGGCAGAAGATGCCTATCTGCATGTGCTTACGCCCGAAGACGATAGTGCCGCTTTTGTGCCTGTGATGCAGCGCAACCTCAAATTGTTGGGCTTGTTTTCTAAGGCTTTAGAACAAAAGGACCAATCGGGCTATTGGGTGACGCCCAATGAGGTGGTGGACCTCGTTCGAGATACTACCTTTAATGATATTTTCTTTGGCTTGCTCTACCAAAAAGGAAAAACGTACCAATTGGAGGAGGAAAAAACATTGGGCGAAAGCCTGCTAGAGCTGCGCGGCGATAATCTCAAGATGCGCGCCCTCGTCAATAACCTCAAACGCTTTGTCGATGAGGGCAAAAATGTGCAACGCATTGCCAAAGACATCCGCGCCAGAAAAAATGCCCGCCGCCGAGCCAAAGGAGGCGCTACCCTAGACGAAAGCGAGAAGGAATTGGAGTTTGACGACTATTACCATTTTACTCAAGGGGTCTCGAATATGCTGCTCGAAGGCTATAACTTTAAGAAGCAGTTGGTGGGCGCAACGACGGAGCAAGATAGTATTGTAGACCGTTATTTGGGCATTGTGGGCGACCTCAATACGCTCGGCCTCAATATCCGCAAAAAGCATTATACTTCTGCCGTAATCAATACTTTAGTCATTATTGAAAAGTTGTTGCCCCAAGATGATTATGCTTGCGAGCGCAAAAACTTGATGAAATACGGCAGCTTTATCGCTACGGCCGTACAAGCCAAATCCTCTAAAGAAGTCAGTCAGGCCATTTCGGCTTTTGCCTTGCCTCCCGGCGGCTCTGCCATCAAAAAATACTCTCGTTTTAGCGTTTCTATCAATGCTTATGTAGGGCTTTCGGCTGGACAAGAGCACTTAAACGGCATCGGTAGCAGCAGTTTTTATTCTTTGGCCACGCCTATTGGGGTCAGCTTCAACTGGGGCTTCAAAAGTGCGGGCTCAATCAGTATTTTGGCTTCTGCTATTGATCTAGGCGCCCTGACCACTTTCCGCTTTGAGGCCGAAGGAGAAGATAATGTGAGCGAATTGCCCGAGCTGAAAATGGAGAATGTTTTTGCACCAGGCGCTTATTTGGTTTATGGTGTGCCCAAATATCCCTTGGCCATTGGCGTTGGCGCCCAACTGGGGCCCAACCTCAGAGAGGTAACCAATGCTAGCCTAAATATCGATAAAACTAGCGGTTGGCGCTGGGGCGCATTCATCGCAGTCGATATTCCCATTGTGAGCCTTTATAGCTCCAACAAATACTACAAAAAATGCTGCAAAAGCTGTAATCAGTAGATAAATTAAAGAGAAGTGCTTCAACAAGTGCTTCTCTTTTTTTTGGGGCCCGCGGCCGCCCTGATTAGCGGGGCGGCCGCCGCTATGCTGCGGGGCTCGCTATTCGCTCGGCCCTTCGCCAGCAAGCTGGCTCGGTCTGGCCTTCGGCCACCCACTCCGCAGCGCTGGGCCATGGCTCGCTGCGCTCGCAGGCGGCTTCGCCGCCTTCTTGGACCAAAAAGGACATAAAATAGCCGAATAAAGGCCTTAAACTATGGGCTAGTTCTTTAACTTTGCGGACAATTTGATGTTCAAATCAAAAAATAACCGATCAGATGAAAAAGATGTCTAAAATATGGGCTGTAGCAAGCCTTTCATTAACCTTACTATTAACAGCTTGCTTTGCCATTGAACATGGCGAAGGTTTTCAGCAAATTGCCCCTGGCGGCTGGCGAGCAGTTTTCATGTTTGGCGAAGGCGAAGATGCAGAACGCATTCCTGTGCTTTTTAACTCAATTAGCAGTAAGGAGGTAGAAAAGCCTCGTTTGTTATTCTATAATGGCGACGATAGTGTCTATTCGGATAGCCTTCGTTTTTGGGGCGATACGCTTTTTGTGTACTTTCAGGGGACCGAAAACTACTTGCAGCTCATTCGAGAAGTAGACTTGATGGAGGGCAATTATATGGTCAAAGGAGCTGCCGCTAAAGGAGCCGATTTGCCCATTAAACTCTATGCAAAGTTTAGCCGCCCCCATCGCTTTAAAGACTTACACATGTCGCCAGATCATGATATTAATGGCAATTGGGCACTAGATATTTTAGATAAAGATGAAAACCTTATTCCTGGCCAGCTTCGCCTAAAAACAGATCAAAATACAGTTTATGCCGAATTTAAATCGGCTATTAGCGAAACGCCTATCTACCTAGAAGGAACTATCCAAAAGGATCAACTTAGACTCTCTGCTTTTACTGGTAAAGAGTTAGTCTATATCGCAGCCGACTTGAGAGATGCGACTACCTTAGGTCGGGCCAAAATTCGCTACAACCAGTTTGAATACGCTTGCTCAGCTAAAAAAATTAAGGAATAATGTTGCTATTTGCCTTACTCGGAAGCCTACTTTTAGTGGGATTGGGCAGCTATTTTTTATTGGCCTACTGGAATAAAAGACAAGAGCGGGCCATGCAAATTCAATGGCAATTTCTTTTAGATGAATATCAGGCCCAAAGTATAGAAGCTGAACAAGATGAGGCCTTTTTTCGTCTGGCCGCAAAAGGCGAACTCGCAGGCTTCCCGCTCTATATGGAACAATACAGCCGCAGCGCTATTAAAGCCGATAATTATCAGTTTTGTATAGAATTGACGCTCCCCCAAAGCTTCCCTAAAACCTATTTGGGCCAAGAAACTTTACTCAGCCAAATCCAATCGGAAATGGGCTGGATAGATATCCAAATTGGGGAAGCCAAACTTGATGAGCATTTTTTGCTCCGCTCAGAAGAAGAGGCTTTTATCCATAAGTTACTAGATGAAGAACTCATTCATCAACTCCTGCGCTTAGAACGCCATTGGAAGGGGCATTTTGAATGGGAGGAAAATAGGATTCGCTTTGAGGCCTCTGCCGTTTTATTGGATGCCAATGACCTGAAATGGGCTAAATCTATGTTGAAACTCATGACTTTATTGGCCCAAAAGACTTTGTTATAGCCCAAATCTATCTTTTTGTCGAATAAAAAGGAATTATCTGTTGATCAGAAGGAAAGCTTAAGGCCATGGCAATATTTTTGAAGAAAATGTTAAGAAATTTGCCCACTGACTAAGCAATTAAGAATAGTTCTACGTTATAGCAATATACCTACAATTGTAGCGCTTATTTTTTATACCTTAGCTGCTCAACTCATTACATCTATGAAGTATATATATGGACCTTTAGTCCTCCTCTTATTCTGTCTGTATAGCTGCCAGCCAGAATTGAATGATGCAGCGGCGCTCAGCCAAATTCCGGCTGAACATGCAGCGCCAGAAGAGCAGCTTTCAAGGCCAGTTACTACTATGGCCGATAGCATTTCCTTGCGCCTAGAAATGAAGGAACACTCTATTGAAATTGCTATGCAAGAAGAAGAGTTGGGCCAAAAGAAATTATCGGCAGAACGTTTGGCCGCTTTGCGTGCTTGGTGGAAACAATTGCCCGAAAATGTACAGCAGCAAATTCAAAGAAAAGAAGTAGAATTAGAGCTGGTCACTCAACTTAGTTCTACCGATGAGGCCAAGATGCAGCCCGAACAAACGGATCCGCAAATTGAGCAAACAGGAGAGGCCCTAGAAGAAATTATTGGCAGCAGTCCAGATATGACCTTTCGAGTAAATACTACTTTGCTCAATAAAACAGCAGAAGTGGCCAGCACAGAAGGCTCGACCTCCATTCATATTCTGAAGAAAGTAGCTACAGATTTGAAAAGCTTTGACCATGAAATCCATTTGTTGAGCAGCAATATTCGTCAAACTAATTTGCAGAGTATGCAACAATGGTGGATGTCTTTGCCCGAAGACTTGCAGCTAAAAATTCAACAAGGAGATTTGCGTGTGGATCTTAGTGCAGTAGCTTTGGACCGTGGAGTAGAAGCCGCAGAACTGCTAGGAGAGAAATCACACCAACAGGCGCTTTTAATGGGAGATTTATTGCAACAAATTGTGGGCTATTACCACCAAGATGGACAAAATTATCCCTTGGGCCGCATTCGCACCCAAGCCCTTATTGAGCCTTATCAAGAAGAGATGAAGCTAGACGAAAATGTGAATACACTTATTCGCCTACAATTGCGCCCAGCGCATGAATTGCCTGCGGGGCCAATTTAATCCCCAGGCGCACTAAACGCAAAGCGAGCTCAGCCATTTGGCTGAGCTCGCTTTTTTTGTGGCCCAGCGCTGTGGAGCAGGGCGGCGCAGCCGCAGACCAAGGCGCTTTAGCGCCGCAGGGCCGAGCGACTAGCGAGCTGCGCAACATAGCGCCGCAGCTTGCTGCGGGGGCCCCAAATCTTTAATAAATTATTTTGCCTCGAACCAAAGAGGACTTTCATCAAAGCGTTGGCCGTTGTAGTTGAAGCAAATTTCTTGGCCTGGCTCAATATCCTCGCCCGCATAAACATCAATAGATTGGCCATCTTTGTTCATTTGATAATAGGCGTTGGGCTGATAAGAATGATTGTATAAAGAGCCGTAACCAAGGGCAATAGCAGCCTGTTTGCCCTGATCGTCCCAGAGGAAATAGTAGTCGTGCAAAAAGGTTTGATGAATCTTTTCTCGATCTTCATTGGAGAGGACCAGCACGGGGCAGATCTCAATAAGGGTATCTTTGGGAATATAATCGGCGGTAAAAACGCCGCGGCCGCCCTTGGGGCTATCTTTAAAATAGATAAAGTCTAATCGTTGCATCTTAATCGGCTTGATTTGGTCCAGAACTAATGCGGCTAGCTCGCAAGGCTGGCAAATAAGCGGCTCCAGTTCCTATAATTAAAACAGTAATAATGACAATCAGAAAGTCGCTTAGGCGCATGCTCACGGGATAGGATTGCACCACAAAGTTGCTGCCGGCCCCTTCTAGGGCCACCAAGCCAAATTCTTGCTGCAAAATGCAAAGCAAAACGGCCATTAGGCAGCCACCAACAAGGCCAAAGGCAGAGAGCAAAAATCCCTCGGCCAAAAAGATGTTGCGCAAAAGCGATTTTTGGGCGCCCATGGCTTGTAAGTGGGCTATGTCGGCCTTTTTTTCAAGGACCAGCATCCAAAGCGCTCCCACCATATTAAAGGCAACCAAAACCAGGGTGAAGGCAAAAATCAGAAAGCCCACCCATTTTTCCATATTGGTAATTTTATAAAAGGCCTCGTCTTGCTCGTAGCGGTTTTGGACCTTAAAATTGGGCCCCATGATTTCCTGAACGGCCGCTTGAACGGCCTGTTCATTGGCGCCAGGCCGCAAACGCAGCTCCAAAGCCGAGATTTCTCCTGCCTTATAAGCCAATAAATCTTGGACAAAAGCTAGGGGCAAAATGGCCATATTATCATAGTCAATCTGCCGAACCGCATAAATAGCCCCTGGATAAAAGTTCCGCTTGCGAAAAGGCTCTCCCGTTGTGGCCGTATACTTTTTGAGCTCTCTTTTGGGCATGAAAATCTTTACGGGCCGATCGCGCAGTGCCCGAACCCCTAAAGTATGCTCCAAAGTAGCGCCTAGCAAGCCCACGGGCTGGCTATCATCGGCAAAGTCTTTGGGCAAAGGCCGCTTGCCCCGCTCAATGCAGGTGTCCAAGCTCAAGACCTCCCAAAAACTAGGGTCTACCCCTTTTAGACTGCCCAAATTTTGCCGGCCCTCATACTCAAAAAGGGCAATTTCTTCTAAGGTCTGACTGAGGGCCAAAATGTCGGGATGATCTTGCAAACGCAAAATTTGCTCTTCTTCAGGCTGAAAGACTTTGCCCTCTATGGGCGAAACCAACAGCTCGGGTTTGAAGCTATTCATCAGGCTTTGAAGCAATTCTTCAAAGCCGTTAAAGACCGACATAATGACCAATAGGGCCATGCTCCCCAGGCCAATCCCGAAAACCGAGATGGCAGAGATCAAATGAATGGCATTGGTCGATTTCTTAGAAAAAATATAGCGCAGGGCAATCCAAAAGGCTAAACGCATAATAAGTTGGGGAATTTAGTCCTCTTCACGGTCCTGCTGCGCATCTTTCATCGAGCGCATTACATTCTTTTCTCCATTGATTTTCTGAAAGAGCTTATCGATCTCTTCCACCTGGTCCAAGGTGTCATCAATAAAAAACTTGAGGCGAGGAATGCGGCGCACCTGCTTGCGAATGCGCTTGCCCAATTCGGTCCGCAAACGCACCAAATTTTCCCACATTTCCTTAATGACTTCCTGCTTGTATACGCTATTGTACACGCTGAGATAAACGTAAGCAATGCCCATATCAGAGCTCATGCGCACTCGGGTAACGGTTACCAAAGCATCGCCATAAATGAGGCGGCCTTCATTTTGGAGGACCACAGAAAATTCTCGTTGAATCATAGCAGCTACTTGCCGCTGTTTTATCGTTTGCTGTTCCATTTCTATTCTTAAATTATTCTGGTTTTGGGGCCTGCGGCCAGTTCGGCCTTTGGCCTCAGTTGGCCGCCGCTATGTTGCGCAGCTCGCTAGTCGCTCGGCCCTGCGGCGCTAAAGCGCCTTGGTCTGGCCTATCGGCCACCCCTGCACAGCGCTAGGCCAATAAACGCCTAGCCAATTGGCCAAACGCAAAGGTAAAAAAGAGCGAGCAGCTTTTTTAATTTTATCCTTCAGAAGCTTAAAGCCCCAAAAGCCTAAAAAAGGTTCAAAACGCCTTGTTCTGAACCCCTAGTTTTGCGGCCGAAGCCCTTTATTGGACCTGAAAAAAGGCCGTAGATCGGCTGAGCGCTGCGGAGCGGGTGGCCCGAAGGGCCAGACCAAAGGCAGGCTTTGCCTGCCTGCAG
Organism: Saprospira sp. CCB-QB6; assembly: GCF_028464065.1. Lineage (NCBI taxonomy): Bacteria > Pseudomonadati > Bacteroidota > Saprospiria > Saprospirales > Saprospiraceae > Saprospira > Saprospira sp. CCB-QB6. Next base: position 2,410,993 of record NZ_CP116808.1, read on the forward strand.
GGCCGAGCAGAACTGCGAGCCCCGCAGCATAGCGACCCGCCCAAGAACTCATGAGGGTTTTAACCCTCATTTTGTATAAGTTCGCAAAGCGATACCGCTTTGCGCTGGGTTTCAACCCGGCGGAAGGGGCAGCCCCAAATTTCCTTAATACTGACGAGCATTTTTAAGGCAGCATTGTTTATACTTTTTGCCACTGCCGCAGGGACAAGGGGCATTGCGGCCCAGTTTGCGCCCATTATAGCCAATCATGGCTTGGGCCGCTAGGCGAAAATGCTGTTTGGTATCTTGTTGGAAAATCTTTTGCATCAGTTCGTAAAGCTCTGGCTCTCTTTTTTGCATAACTTCGGGCCGCTCAAAGAAATATTCGCTGGCCACAGCAAAAAATTCCACCTTGTTGGTGGCCCCATAAGGATTCATATTCGATTTGCCCGCCTTGATGTTCTCAATTTCTTTGTGCATGACCTCTAGCCAAGGCTCCAAATATTGATTTTGCAAAAAGACCTCGGGCACCCCATCGTAGTTGCCATCGGCGGCATCCAACAAATGAGCAAACTCATGAATGCCCACATTGAGCTTATCGCCAGAATTTTGGAAGCCAGAAATTAAGGCCGGCTTAGAGAGAATCATCATGCCCTCCATCACACCCGTGCCTACCATGCCCCAAACGGAGCGGCCATGGCCTTCGGTGCGAAAATCTCTATCAAAAGCGCCTGGATAAATGAGGATTTCGCCTAGGTTTTCATATTCCCAATCGGGAAAGCTAAAAACGGGAATTTCGGCACTGGCGGCGGCTAGGACCAAAGTGAGGTCATCCACCTCTGTTTTGACCCCCGTTACTCGGGTTTCATGCAAAAAGATTTGGATTTCGGTTTCAAAGCGTCTTTTATCCGTTTCAGAAAGGGCGCGATAAAAGGCCACATATTCCTCTAAAATTTCCCGCCATTTTTCGGGAAAAGGCGTGTTTTCTAGCTTTTGCCGCTCTCTGTATTTTTTGGTCAGAATGCTATATATATTATAGCTGACGACAAAGTTGGTCAGTACAAGTATAATTAAGAGCTCGGGAGTAACGGCGCTAACAAAGGTAAATAGATGAAAGGTAGCACTAATAATAAGCACAATGGCTAGGGATAGCAGTTGATTGAGGCGGACTTTTTTGGCGGAGAGTAGCATAGGCAAATCTAAGATGAAGCTTGGAGTTTGGCTTGAAAATACCGCTTTTAGCTTAAAAACTGCTAGTTTTGCCCTCCAATCTCTAGTTTATGATGTACAGCTTCTTGCGCCAACTTGTTCGATTATTGCTCTTTGGTTTTTTTCGCCGTTTGTATTGGCGACAAAAGCAGAGCTTGCCCCAAAATGGGCCTTTATTGATTATTGTCAATCATTCGACTGCCTTTACGGAAATGCTCATTTTGGGGGCATTTCTGCCCCGCTCTATTTATTATTGGGCCAGGGCGTCGGTTTTTACTAATCCTTGGGCGCGTTGGTTTTATCGGCAAATTCACATTTTGCCCATTATGCGGGCCGAAGAAGGGCTACGGAAGTTAGACCAAAATGCCTCGACCATGCAGCAATCGCAGGCTTATCTAAAAGAGGGCTTGGCGGTGGTCATTGCGCCAGAGGGAAATTGCGTGATGGAAAAGCGTTTGCGGCATTTTCGGACGGGCACAGCACGTTTGGCGCTTTCTACTTTGGAGCAATTGCCCGCGGGCCAAGATTTGCAAGTTTTGCCTATTGGGGTCAACTTTAGCCATCATAAAAATTGGCGGGCCGAGGTCAAAATTAGCATTGGCGAGCGCTTTTCGGTCCGAGATTTTGAGGAAGATTACCAGAAAGATTCGCAAAGAGGGGCCAAGTTATTAACTTATGCCATGCGGGAAGCCTTGGCCAAAGAAGTCATTTGGATTGAACGAGAAGAGGACGAAGAATTAGCCGAATACTTATATAGTTTTGCCCGTCAGGGCCAGGGCCAAGCAACAGGCTTTTTACAGGCTGATGCGGGCGCCTTGGGCGAAGATCAGCGCTTGACAGAGCAACTCAATGCTTTGGAGGAAGAGAAAAAAGCGCAGCATTTGGCCGCTTGTCGAGATTATTTTGGGGCTTTGGCCGAGCATAAATTGCCCTTGGCCATTTTTCAGCAAAACCCAATTTCGCCTGTTTTATTTATTTTGTTTTTGCCGCTCTATTTGGCGGGTTGGCTACTTTCTTGGCCTTTGTTTACGGCTATTCGGGCCTTGAGAGCGCATTTTATTCGCTCGCCTAAAAGTCAACATTTTTGGGGACCTATGGCCATTGCCTTAGCCTTAGTTTGTTGGATTCCTTATGGTTTAATTTGGAGCATTTTTGGGCTGTTTTACTTTGGTGCCCTAGGCTTACTTTTGCCTGTCTTGGTCCTTTGTCTTAGCTTATTTTATGTTCGGATGCGAGATGCGGCCCTTTTATTTTTGGCCAAATTGCGCTGGATGAAATTGGGAGCTAGCGAAAAAGAAAGCCTGCAAGAGCGAGGAAAATCGCTATTGCAGGCCTTGCGTCAAGATTTTGATCTTTAGAACTGAAAAGTATCAATATCCTTCACTTTATTTTCGAACCAGGCAATGGGCTGTTGTGTCTTGTTGCCTGTCCAAGTATCGCATTTAAAAAAGTTGTAGAACAACTGTTTATTTTCTGGTCCAAGCTGCTTAAACGTTTGGGCCAGTTTATTTTCAGCCTCCTCCTCGCGGCCTTTTTGCCAAAATTTCCAAGCATAATAGGCTTCATCATGCAGCGCAATCAGTTGCAAAAGCCGCTCATCACTCAAGTAATTTTTGGCAAAGCGCTTGGCAATTGCCGCATGATGCTTCGACCAATCTCTTCTAGGGCGCTGGCTTTCCTCCAAATACTTAAAGGTATCGTGAATAATGGCGACCAAACGAAGATCTTGGCGCACATTGGCCGAAAAATTCACGGCATCAATGTTCGCTAAAACATCTTGGATATGAAAAAGAATTTGTCCCTCGGGATGACCTGGTCGAGGTCGACCCCAAAAGGCACCACGCAGCCAAGCTGGATCCATCAAAAGAATCCGCTCTAGCTTGGTTTCTGGCTGAATATAATGCTCCAAAACTGCCCGCTGCCGGTTGACCGTTAGCGGAACTTGGATGGGCCTGGGCGCTTGATAGTTGAGGTTAAACATAAAATTAGGGCGTAAAACTGCTTGTTAGCTAAAAAATAAGGCCCAATAAAAGGCCAAATTAGTCTTTATTTAGACCAAATATCTTACCAAGAATTAAGTTTTCTTTAGTAAATTCAACGATTGTACAAAGTCTTTTATTATAGACGAAAATAGGGGGCTTTTGGTTCGAGTAAAAAGGGCCAACTACTGTTTTTTATTTGGGGCTGCCCCTCCGCTGCGCTTCGGGTCCTGCCTTTTCGGGGCTCGCAGGTCTGCTCGGCCCTGCAGGCAGGCTAAAGCCTGCCTTTGGTCTGGCCCTTCGGGCCACCCGCTCCGCAGCGCTGGGCCTGCGGCGGCTTCGCCGCCTGTAGGACGCAAAATAATAGGTACACGAGAACAAAATTTTGATAATTAGTTGTTTAGCCCGTTTAAATTCTTATCTTAGAAAAACCGAGTAGGTCCAAAAGATCTGCTATTTTTTATTAGCTAATTTAAATTAAATAAACGTACAATCAAAAATGAAAAAAGTCTCCTTCTTCTCCCTATTTTTTCTTTTGGGACTGTCTTTATCGGCCCAAGAATCCTATCAATTTAATGTAACGGATTTTCCTTATACAGATGTGCATTTGCATTCTGCGCTCAAGCCATTTAATTCCTTAGATGTTTGTAGTTATAGTATTTGGGAACCGATCAATCATAATTGTGAGGGTAAACTATCTAAATTGTTTGTGAGCAGCTCAAAGGAAGTACCTCGCTACTCGCAATGCCATTTTGAGGGCCTGATGCGAGGAAATGTTGGCCTTGGCTTTTTATCACTTACGCCTTTGGAGAAGGGAATGATGCATGTACGTCTATTAAATGAAAAAAAGAAGGGGAAAGGGACCATGGCCTGTGTCTCTGGAGTAGAGTTTGACGATATGCCCTGCCGAAAAGAACAGATTAACTATTATGAGGATTTACGAGCCAATATTGCTTATGTATTAGAGGGAGAAGGGCAAAACTATTATATGTATGGAGAACCCAAACAGTATGAGGTCGCTCAAAGCAGCGAACATCTGCAATCCCTTTTAGCCGATGAACACAAGTTGGCTATTGTCTTGAATATTGAAGGAGGACATAGCTTGGGCCTTTCTCTAGAAGAAAATGATATCTCTCAAACAGAAGAATATGCCGAGTTGTATCTGAAAAATGTGGACCGAATGAAGGGCGTTTTGCCTTTGACTGAGGGCGGAGACGATTATTTGGAACATCCTGTTTTGAGTATGAATATCAATCACTTTTTTTGGAATGGCCTTGGGGGACATGCTCGGACTTTTAGCGGGCTACAAAATTTTGTCTTTGGAGGAAAAAAAGGAGTAGGAGAGGGGCTGACCCCCTTGGGAGAAAAGGTCATCAAAAAGATGCTGGACCAAGAAAATGGCCGCCGCATTTTAGTGGATGTTAAACACATGAGTTTGGATGCCCGCCTTTGGTATTACAATTACTTAGAGGAGCTAAGAGCCCAAGGAGATACCGTTGGCATTATTAGTTCTCATTCTACAGTGGCCGGCTGCTCTATTTATGATAAGGCGTATAGCCGAAAGGATAATAAGGCCAAAAATAAAAATGCTTACCTCAATCGCTGGACCATCAGTTTGGCCGATGAAGATATTCGCCAAATACATCAATCTAAAGGCATTGTGGGCATTATGCTCGATAAGTACCGCCTAATGGGCAATAAGGCCAAAAAAGCTGTGGGTGAGACCGTAGAAGGCTCGGCCCAAAGAAGAAAACTTTATGTACAGGTCATTATGGCCAATGTTTTTGCTACAGTAAAAGCCGTAAATGAGCCCTCTGCTTGGGATATTCTAGCTCTAGGCTCTGATTTTGACGGCATGATTGCGCCTTTTGAATGCTATGCTAGCTCTGCAGATATGCCTGTTTTGGCCCAAGATATTTATGCCTTTTTAAGTGAACCAGAAGCTATCTTTGATTTGTTTACAAAAGAAGAAGTGGAGGCCTTAATGTTTGATTTGAGCCCAGAAGAAATTTTGCGCAAATTTATGTACGAGAATGGAAGAAACTTCGCGCTACGTAATTTGCCTAAAAGTCAGTCTGAAGGTTAAAAATCAAAATTTTATATAGAAAAATGCTTGTAATTACATTTTTTTGAGTAGAATTACGTCAGAAAGGCCAATATACTAGGCCAAATACCGTTATTGATAGACAAATAGAAATTAATTATGGGTTAAGGTGCTCTAAATATTTGGAAATCTGAGTTTTGACCCCTACATTTATTGTAGAATTCTATTTTTATCATTCTTAAAACTAATGCATTATGAGAATCCTAACCGCTGTACTTGCATTTGTGCTCGCTTTCAATAGCTTCGCATTTGCTGCGCCTCAGAATGAGGACAAAATGGTAGCTGTTGTTCTTCTTATGGACAACGGTGACGACAAAGAAGTTGTAGCTACTATCTACACTAGCCTTATGGCCGCTGAAAAAGTAGCCAAAGTAATGAACATCGAGATGATCGCTTCTGATGATCCCGTTGAAAATGATGTTTTCGTTTTCTCTCTAAAATCTGAAGAGCAGAAAGACGTAACCATGAAAATGTTCGATGAAGAAGGTTATGAGTTGGCTGCCCACCGTGTGATGGAAGTTAACGAAGGTAGCAACTACAATGCACTTAACGTAGAAACTCTTGATGACGGAACTTACATGTTCCAAATCACTGATGAGTCTGGTGCTGAGCTTAACCGCAAAGTAACTATCAAACGTCAGTAATTTCCTGTCGTCTGAAATGTATAGAGGGTAGCAGTTTGTTCTGCTGCCCTTTTTTTGTGCCTATACTTGGCCCTTTTACGGTTTTGCAGGCCCGAAGGGCCGCAGGCCTAGCGCTGCGGAGGGGTGGCCCAAAGGGCCAGACCTAGGCGGCGCAGCCGCCGCAGGGCCGAGCAGACTTGCGAGCCCCGAAGCGTAGCGCCGCAAGGCGAAGCCGCAGCGGAGGCCCCATTAAAAAAGAAGAATTATAAAAAAGCCCATAACAACTTGCGTTGCTATGGGCTTTAGTTTATTCAGTCAAGCAGAAGATTATCCTTCTACAGTGCTTTTCTTCAAAAACTCTTTGATGGCTTTGGTCGTCATTGACTTAGGACGCTCTAGAGGCATACCTAGGGCGCGAGACCAAACACCTGCAGCCAATACACCCATGGCGCGAGAAACACCAAAAAGTACAGTGTAGAAGCTAAATTCTTTGAGGCCGTAGTGCATGAGTAGTGCACCAGAGTGAGCATCTACATTGGGCCAAGGGTTTTTCACTTTGCCCAAATCCTGAAGGATTGGAGGAACAATAGTGAAGAGTTTCCAAACGATGCTTACAATTGCGTCATCCTTGATGTACTCTTCAGCAAAGTGGCGTTGAGCAATATAGCGGGGGTCGGGCTGGCGAAGAACGGCATGACCGTAGCCAGGAATTACCTTACCGGCTTCCAAAGTTTGGTTGATATATTCTGTGATTTGCTCATTAGTGGGGGTGTCTGTACCTAGATCATCCACCATTTCCAAGATCCATTTGATAACTTCTTGGTTAGCCAAACCGTGAAGGGGACCAGCCAAGGCGTTCATACCACCAGATAGCGAGTAGTAAGGATCGCTAAGTGTAGAGCCTACCAAGTGCGTGCTGTGTGCAGAGGCATTTCCACCTTCATGATCTGCATGGATGGTAAGATAAAGACGCATAAGTGACTTAAAGTCCTCATGCTCAGAAATTCCAAGCATATGAGCAAAGTTTGCTCCCCAGTCTAGGCTAGGATCAGCAGCAATGTGCTCATTGTTGTGGAAGGTACGGCGGTAGATATAAGCAGCTAGACGAGGAAGTTTAGCAATTAGGTTCATGCTATCCTCATAGTAAGCATCCCAATATTCGTTTTTGGGCATACCTTCTTCGTAGCGCTGAGCGAAAATACTATCATTTTGTAGCGAGAGGATCCCCATGCTCAATTGAGTCATAGGGTGAGTATCTGCAGGCATAGCATCTAGCATAGCTGTGGTGCGAGCAGGAAGTTCACCTCTTTTTTTCCATTCTTCAGTTAGCCAGTTCACCTCTTCTTGGCTAGGAATTTCACCGACTAGCATGAGCCAGAACAATCCCTCGGGTAGAGGCTCCTTGCAGTTGGGCGCCTTGGGCAACAACTTGCGTAGCTCACGGATCGAGTAGCCCCGGAAGCGGATCCCTTCATAGGCATCAAGCTCAGAAGTCTCCCAAATCATACTTTTCATGCCGCGCATACCGCCATACAACTGGCTAATAGCAACTTGGTCGATAATTTTATCTCCATGTTCTTTGAGCATTGCTCGGTTTTCTTGAAAGAGCGCAGCGGCTTTCTCCGCAAATTTTTGTTTTAAGGCGTCCATTTGAATTTTATATTTAAATGTCATTATCAGCGATGAGCTTGATAACTTTGGTGATAATATGGAAGGGGAATAAAACCGATGTAGCAACAAGTATATGATGAAAAAGTTGTTTGTGCTAGCTAGTTTCCTCCCTAAGTTTACAGTCCCATTTTGAGTAGGTGCAACAAGTACTCGCCATACCCACTCTTTTTATATTTTTCGCCCAATTGGGCTAGTTGTTCCGCATCAATAAAGCCCATCTGATAGGCTACTTCTTCGATACATCCAATTTTGAGGCCTTGGCGTTGCTCAATCACCTCAATAAATTGCCCCGCCTGCATTAAGGAGGCATGTGTGCCCGTATCCAACCAAGCAATTCCACGGCCCATAGGGCTTACCTTGAGACGACCCGCCTTGAGATAGTGCAAGTTCACATCCGTGATCTCTAACTCCCCTCTAGCAGATGGCTCCAAGTTGCGAGCAATTTCAATAACATCATTGTCATAGAAGTAAATGCCCGGTACCGCATAATTAGACTTGGGCGTTTTGGGCTTTTCTTCAATAGAAATCGCTTGGCGATTTTTATCAAACTCTACCACACCATAACGCTCTGGATCAGAAACGGGATAAGCAAAGACTAACCCGCCCTCTACCTGGGTGGCCGCTTGAAGCTGCTCATCTAAACGATCGCCATAAAAAATGTTATCGCCCAAAATAAGCGCAACTGAATCCTCCCCAATGAAATCCTCCGCCAAAATAAACGCTTGCGCAATTCCCTCTGGTTCGGGCTGCTCGATGTAGCTGAAATTGCAGCCAATCTGACTGCCATCACCCAATAACTTCTGGAAATTAGGCAAGTCATGAGGCGTAGAAATAATTAAAATATCTCTAATCCCCGCCGACATCAAGGTCGATAAAGGATAGTAAATCATAGGCTTATCGTAAACCGGCATGAGCTGCTTGCTAACAGCTAATGTCAATGGATACAAACGCGTTCCCTGCCCACCGGCTAGAATAATTCCCTTCATGATTTTATGGATTTGCTCTCTGACTTTCACACAAAAGTCAATATATAGATAATACAATATTTATCCCAAAAAAAGCCAGCCTTTTTAAGCTAGCCTAAGAGATTTAAGGCTTCCTTGAAACAGACTCCTAAAGTCTGTTAAGGGCCTTTGTTTACGCCTAAAAATAGCCATATTTGCGACATTCCGAAAACAAAAGCAAAAAAAAAGTGGGCAACCTTTAGCCCCTTATTTTGTTTTGCTTACTGTATTCAAATCTCAATATCATGAAAATAAAATTTAGCCCTAGCGAAAAACTCTTACTTTTTAGTTTGGCAGGGGCAAAGTTTACGCACATTATGGACTTTATGGTCCTTATGCCTCTAGGCCCACAACTTATGCGAGTACTCGATATCTCGGCCAAGGAGTTTGGGGTCCTCGTTTCTTCTTACACCTTCAGTGCAGGCGCTACCGTTTTGGCTAGTGCTTTTTTTATTGACCGATTAGACCGGAAAAAGGCGCTGCTATGGACCTATGCTGGCTTTTGGTTGGGAACCCTAGCCTGTGGTTTGGTCAATAGCTACGAAACGCTGGTCCTCGCCCGTATCCTAACAGGCCTCTTTGGTGGCCTGCTCAACGCACTCGTCCTTTCCCTAATTGGTGATGTGTTTAGCTTAGAAAAACGCGCCTCTGCTATGGGCGTAGTCATGGCCGCTTTTTCTGCCGCCGCTGCCTTCGGGGTACCCTTTGGTATCTATATGGCCAGTATGGGCAACTGGCGCTGGCCTTTCCTGATTTTGGCCGTGGCTTCTTTGCCCGTTTTGGTCGGCCTCTGGTACTTTATTCCAAATCTGGAATATAAGGAAGAGGGACCCAAAGCGCCTCCCTTTAGCATTATCCAACGCACTTTTAGCAATCCCAACCAACTCCGAGCCTTGGGCATGACGCTCTTGCTTATCCTCGGCCAGTTTATGATTATTCCCTATGTGAGCCCATTTATGGTCGGAAATATTGGCTTTAGCGAGATGCAATTAGTCTATATTTACCTCTGTGGCGGTATTCTCACACTATTTACTGGTCCCGCTATCGGCCGTTTAGCCGACCAAAAAGGCCACAAAAATATTTTTGTCACTTTTGCCATCTTATCCATTTTACCTCTACTGTTAATCACGCATTTACCCGATTACGGTATCCCTTTCGCCCTGCTCGTGAGCTCGCTCTTTTTTATCCTCATTAGTGGCCGAATTATTCCCTCTACTACGATGGTGGTCTCTAGCGTAGAACGAAAGTACCGAGCTGGATTTATGAGCCTAAATACCGCTATGCAACAACTAGCCGCGGGTATGGCCGCCCTGCTTAGTGGAAATATTGTGGTGGAAATTGCCCAAAAAAATACCGATGTCGTCGCTATCGGTAATTATAATTATTTAGGCTACCTAGCAGTGGGCTTTACCTTTTTGGCCATTTTCTTGGGCCGAAAGATTGTCCCGCTAAAAGAAGCTGAATAATCTTTTTCTCCTTTTATTTTGGGGCCCGCGGCCGCCCTTCGCCTTGGCGGCCGCCGCTATGCTGCGGGGCTCACTATTCGCTCGGCCCTGCGGCGGCTGCGCCGCCTAGGTCTGGCCTGACGGCCACCGCTCCGCAGCGCTGGGCCGCTCATCTTTTGTCTTTTTTTGGGCGGTTTTCTTCGGCGGCTGGGCAGTTTTTTTTGGACTGTTTAAAACTTTGTGTCTGCCCTTCTCATCGCCTAGGGGCTTGTCGATTGGCTGAATTTGTTTCCTTTCTCCTGGTTAGCAGTTGTTCTAGCCCTTGCTTGTCCTCTTTTTATCTTCTATTCCTCTTCTTTAGTCTATGGTTCTACTCTTTTACTGTTGCTATGCAGTGGTTGTACTGCTCTGATGTAGTAATTGACTGTTCGGCTGCAGTAGTTGTACTGCTTGTATGGAGTCCTTTACTGTATGCTAGAGGTGGTCAAAGTCTATAATATAGGTTGTGGAAGTCGATTATGTAGGTTATGGAAGTCCATAATATAGGTTGTAGGACCCCAAATAGACGTCTCAGGACCTCTATTTAGAGGTCCCTAGACGTATCTCACGGGGTTTAGGGACGTATCTCATGCAGCTCGGGACGTACCCAATGGAGTTTAGGGACCTATCTCATGCAGTTCAGAACGTACCCAATGGAGTTTAGAGACGTATCTGATGGACTTAGAGGACGTATAGTATAGATTTCTAGCCTTTTGGGTTTTAGTTTTCTGCTTGGCAGAGACAAAAAATAAATTCTCCTTCTGTATACTGAAGCACTAAAGAACAGGCAGCAAAAAGCGATATTGGGCTAGGTCCCCAAGGCGGCAAAGCCGCCTTCGGCTGAGGGATGGAAAGTGGTGCGGCGCAGCCGCAGACCCAGGGGCTGAAGCGCAGCGGAAGCCCCGCAGGGCCGAGCAGACCTGCGAGCCACGGCACAGCCCGACCCGCCCGATAATTCATGAGGGTTTCCACCCTCATTTTGTATCGCTTCGCAAAGCGATACCGCTTTGCGCTGGGTTTCAACCCGGCGGAAGGGGCAGCCCCAAAACAAACAGAATAAAAACAAGCCTTTAGTCCCTCCCTATTTGGCAGAACTTTCGGTTTCTGTTATCTTTGAAAAGATTTTTGAACACAAAATTACAGCAAGATGCAAACAGCAGAGCAAATTGATATGAGCCAAGTGCTCAAAGAACTAGGATTGGCCGATGTCAATGCAGGTAGTAGCACTGGTTTAGAGGATTTTCACGAGGCCAATGCGCCCTTGATTTCTTCTTATTCTCCCGTAGATGGGGCCTTGATCGCTAAGGTTTATGCGACTAGCCAGGCCGAATATGAGCGCATTGTTTCGGCTGGACAAGCTGCTTTTAAGAGCTGGAGAACCACGCCTGCTCCTCAACGTGGTGAAATTGTGCGCCAATATGGAGAGGCTTTGCGTCGCCATAAAGACGCTTTGGGCCGCCTCGTTTCTTATGAAATGGGAAAAAGCCTGCAAGAAGGCTGGGGCGAAGTACAGGAAATGATTGATATCTGTGATTTTGCTGTTGGACTTTCGCGCCAACTCTATGGCCTCAGCATGAAATCGGAGCGCCCTAACCACAGAATGTATGAGCAATGGCATCCATTAGGGATTGTAGGGATTATCTCTGCCTTTAACTTCCCCGTAGCCGTTTGGTCTTGGAATGCTATGATTGCCCTCGTTTGTGGGGATGTTTGTATCTGGAAAGGCTCTGAAAAGGCTCCTCTTTGTGCTATTGCTTGCCAAAACATCTTGAAGCAAGTTTTGCAAGAGAATAAATTGCCCGAAGGCCTTTCGGCTATCGTAACAGGTGACTACCATGTAGGAGAGTGGATGACCAATGACGAGCGCATTCCATTGATCTCTGCTACAGGTTCTAGCCGTATGGGCCGCATCGTGGGCCAAACTGTAGCTGGCCGATTTGGTAAAACCCTTTTGGAATTAGGGGGGAACAATGCGATTATCGTTACGCCTCAGGCTGACCTAAAAGTGACGCTAACTGCTACGATCTTTGGCGCTGTAGGTACTTGCGGACAGCGTTGTACTTCTACTCGTCGCCTTATCGTCCATGACTCTGTTTATGATAAAGTAAAAGAGTTGTTGGTCAATGCTTATCCTCAACTTCGCATTGGTAATCCTTTGGACCAAAACAATCACGTAGGGCCATTGATCGACCAAGATTCTGTAAACACTTATTTAGCGGCTATTGAAGCCGCTAAAGCTGCTGGCGGAAATATCTTGGTAGAAGGTGGTGTATTGGAAGGTGAAGGTTATGAAAGCGGTTGCTATGTGAAGCCTTGTTTGATTGAGGTGAGCGAGCAATTTGATATCGTAAAAACAGAAACTTTTGCTCCTATTCTATACTTGCTCAAGTACAGTGAATTGGAAGAGGCTATTGCTATGCAAAATGATGTTCCTCAGGGATTGTCTTCGGCCATCATGACCGATTCTATCCGCGAAGCAGAGCTTTTCCTTTCTGCTCAAGGCTCTGACTGTGGAATTGCCAACGTAAATATTGGTACTTCTGGAGCTGAAATTGGAGGTGCTTTTGGTGGAGAAAAAGAAACTGGTGGAGGACGTGAGTCAGGTTCTGACGCTTGGAAGGCCTATATGCGTCGCCAGACCAATACCATTAACTATGGTGCAGATGTACCTTTGGCTCAGGGAATCAAATTTGATTTCTAAGCTAAATAGTTAAGAATTAAGGGGCTGCGGAATATGTTTCGCAGCCCTTTTTTTGTAAAATGAGGGGAATAAATAAAAAAATTTTAAACCTCGGGCCTTCCTTGGCATCCTAGAAGCGAAACAAGGAAGATGCGCTATGAATAAAATAACAATGGCCCTAGAAGAAAGTAGTTACCTACAGCCAGAAGAGCAGGAATTGCTCCAGCAACTGCAAATGCCGCTAAGCTTTGAGCGTGCCTTTAGTCAGTTGGTGCAACAATACCAAGAGCGCCTATATTGGCATTTGAGAGGAATGCTTGGCCCCCATGAAGAAGCCGATGAGGTGCTGCAAAATACCTTTATTAAGGTATATAAAGGTATTGATAAATTTAGAGGACAATCTAAACTCTATACCTGGCTTTACCGAATTGCTACCAATGAGGCCCTTAGCCATTTGCGCAAGCGTAAGCGGCATCGGACAGAGAGTCTGGAGCTTTTGGACCATCAGGCACCCGCTCAAGCGGATAGCTATCTACCTGCAGAAGATATCCAAAACCTATTGCAAGAAGCAATTGCTCTTTTGCCCGACAGACAGCGACAAGTATTTTTGCTTCGCTATTATGATGAAATGCCTTATCAAGATATGGCCGAGGTTTTAGAACTTTCGGTGGGTAGCCTAAAGGCTAGCTATCATCATGCAGTGAAAAAAATTGAAAACTATATTAAACAGCAATAAGATGAAGGACCCCAAAAAAGGAGCAGAAGTTTGGGCCGAGCTAGCGGACTTAAGCCCGCTTTTGGCAAAGCATCGGCAACCCTTACCCCAAAGTCAAACTGCTCCCCCCAAGGATTATTTCCGAAACCTGCCCCAACGCCTAGAAGAGCGCCTAGAGGCCGAAGAAGAACTGGCTAGCATTAGCCCATTTTTGGCTCAACATAAAAAGCCCTTAGCCGAAGAGCGCACTGCTCCTCCAATTGGCTACTTTGAGCAAAACCTCTTGGATCTCAAAAAGAATAGAGCTCGAAAAAGAAAGCGCCTTTGGCCAAAAATAGGCCTGGCCGCCTCTGTGGCCCTATTTGCTGGAACGGCAAGCTTTTGGCTACTCGACAACCCTCGCCTCAATAGCAATGCCATGGCAATAAATAGCGAAATGGCCGAAACTTACCTATTGGCTGAGCTCGATGATTTGCCTATGGATGAACTTATGGCTTATGTAGATGACTATACCTTAGATCAACTAGAAGCCAATTTGCTCCTCTCTACAACTGGCGCGGCTATAGAAGCTGAACTACTAGAAGAAACAAACAATGACGATCTTCAAGAATATCTAGAAATGGACGAACTAGATCAACTTGAGGATGATATTCTCAACTAGAACGCTTGAAAAAGCAGTTCCTAAACAACAACAATCTAAATTCTGATGACTATGAAGTATCTATCATTTATGATGCTACTCTTGTTGGGTAGCCTCGGCCTAAATGCACAACCCCCTGCAGATGGCCCCAAAGAAGACAGCCCCCGCCGTGAGCGTATGGAAGCCCTTCGCGTTGCGTATTTGACAAAAGAGCTAGAATTGTCTAGCGATGAAGCTAAAAAATTTTGGCCTGTATATGAGGCCTTTAAAAAGGAGAAAGAAGCTTTGCGCAAGGATGGAAAAGCCCTACATCAAAAAGATCTGGCCTTGATGTCAGACAAGGAAGCTGAGGGCATCTTTGAAGAGCAAATGAAGCTGAAAGAAAAGCATATCGCTCTAGAGCGCAAATACCATAAGGAGTTTAAGAGTGTTTTGCCTTTGCGCAAAGTTCTTATGCTCCAAAAGGCCGAAAGAGGCTTTAAAAGAGAGATGCTCAAAGCTATGAAAGGCCGCCATAAAGGAGGTAAACACCATGGCGGTAAGCACCATAGAGGCGGGAAACCTCATCGCGGACATGGCGAAGATGGTCCTCCCCCTCCCCCCAGAGATTAAGGTCAATCTCACTCATTTTTTGGAAGGAAAAGGTCTGCTTTGGCAGGCCTTTTTTATTTGGGGCCTGCCGCCTTCGGCGGCCGGGCTGTGCACTGGCTCGCAGGTCTGCTCGGCCCTGCAGCCGCCTTCGGCGGCTTGGGTCTGCGGCTGCGCCGCACCAGTTACAGGCCCCTAGGCCAAAGCGAAGGGCTTTTGTTGGGCCTTTGTCCTTACCAAGGAGCAACCCCGTCTTCTTCATCGGCTTCTTTTTGGGGATAGGCTTGGCGGTAGGCCCATTTCTCTTTGGCCCGAGCAATAAACAATTGGGCCAGTAAAATATTGATGGGTTCATTTTGGGGCTGCTCCAAAATCTGTCGAACCTTATGCTCAGCAATGTCCCAACGGTAACAAAGCTGAAAGAAAGCCTCTTGCAAAGGATCCAGGTAGGAGAGGAGCGCTTGGGCCAAGGCTTCTTCTAGTTGGGCCTCTTCTTGGGCCTGCAAAAAAGGAAAGTCTTTGGCCAAAATACTCAGTAGGGCAGGAGTAGACATAAGCGTATTTTTTAGGATGTAGAGGAGCGAAGCGACTGGCTGAGGGATGGACAGCAGTGGCCCGAAGGGCCAGACCAAAGCGCTTTAGCGCTGCAGGGCCGAGCGAATAGCGAGCTGCGAGACAGCCCGACCCGCCCTACGGGCGGGGCAGCCCCAAAAAAAACTAGTCTTCAGTGAGATAGCAAGCTTGTAGCTTTTCGGCCCAATAGCTAGGGGGCTGTTCATTGAGTAGGGCTTGATTGCGGATGGGAATATTTTCGGGTTGGGGATAATGGGCTAGGGCCAGTTCCATTTCCGCCTCTCGGATGAGGTGGAGCATGGGAAAGGGCGATCGGTTACTATAATGGCTGCTTGCTTGTTCATCTTCGCCAGCAAAAAGGTATTGGGGGTGAAAACTGGCGAGTTGATAATGGCCGCGCAAATCGAGTTGGTCAATGAGGAGATCGGCCAGATCGAGCAGGTCTAGATAATCAAAAAAGTTGGCAAAGCCGCTTTCAAAAATGAGCAAGCTCGTGCTAATTTGCGGTTGATCTTGCAGTTCCTGCAAAGCCTGTTCAAGGTCCAACAGGGCCGCTTCTACGGTTTGGGCGCTAGAGCTGTGGTAGGCAATGCGATTTTGGCGATGAGGGGCATAGGCAAAAGGGCAAAGTTGTAGGTCGAGTACTACGGCTTTTAGCCAGGCCTGGGTAGCTGGAATCGCCTTGGAATTTTTATTTTCTTGCATAAAAGCTTATTTTGAACAAGTTCTGGACGAAGATAAAGAATGCAAAGTAGAATATGGAAATAAAAGAAGCACAGGCCGCCGTAGACCATTGGATCAAGACGGTAGGCGTTCGTTATTATAATGAGTTGACCAATACGGCCATCTTAATGGAAGAGGTGGGTGAGTTAGCTCGTTTGATGGCTCGAATTTATGGAGAGCAATCCTTCAAACGGATTGAAGATGAGGCGAATGCCCAGGAAAACTTGGGCAGTGAGATGGGCGATATTTTATTTGTATTGCTCTGTTTGGCCAATCAGACTGGGGTAGATTTGGGTCAAGCTTTGGAGGATATCATGGAAAAACGCAAAATTCGGGATGCCGAGCGGCATGCCAACAACCCCAAATTGAAATCATAGGCCGCTACTGGCGGACAAAAAGAACCTTATGAAGAAGCATAATTTTTCGGCTGGACCAGCCATTTTACCTGCCACAGTTTTGGCCGAAGCGGCCGAGGCGGTAAAAGAATTTGGACAAGAAGGGCTTTCTATTTTAGAGATGTCGCATCGTTCTAAGCCGATTACGGCCGTAGTGGATGAGGCTCGGGATTTGGTGCGGGAGCTCTTGGAGCTAGAAGATGATTTTGAGGTACTCTTCTTGACGGGAGGGGCTTCGACGCAGTTTTTTATGGTCCCGATGAACTTGTTGGGAGAAGGTGAAACGGCTGCTTATATAGATACAGGAACATGGGCGACCAAAGCCATCAAAGAGGCCAAAAACTTTGGTGAGGTAGTGGTTGTGGGCAGTTCTGCGGATAAGGAATTTACTTATATTCCCAAAGCTTGTCAGATTCCGGCCCATTGCAAATACTTACATATTACGACCAATAATACGGTTCGTGGGAGTCAGTTTCATCATTTGCCAGAGCGTCCCGAGGGTTGTTTATTGGTTGCGGATATGTCATCAGACATTTTTAGCCGTCCGATAGAGGCCAACCAATATGATTTGATTTATGCTGGGGCGCAGAAGAACTTGGGACCAGCGGGAGTGACTTTAGTGATTGTGCGCAAATCTATTTTGGGCAAAATCCAGCGTCAGATTCCGACTATGCTCGATTATCAGACGCATATCAAAAAGGGCTCGATGTTTAATACGCCGCCGGTATATCCCATTTATGTATCTATGTTGACCTTGCGTTGGATTCAGGGGCAGGGGGGCTTAAAGGCTATGCAGCGTCGGAATAAAGAAAAGGCGGATTTGTTGTATCAGGCAGTAGAGGCGCATCCTAATTTCCGTCCCACTGTAGCCAAGGCGGATCGTTCTATCATGAACGCCTGTTTTGTAGCGGATACGGCAGAGCATGAGGCGGCCTTTTTGGCTTATTGCGAGGCCAATGGCATTAGTGGTTTGAAGGGCCACCGATCGGTGGGGGGCTTTCGGGCGTCTATGTACAATGCCATGGATTTGGCATCTGTGCAACATCTCGTTGATTTGCTGAACAACTTTAAGCCATAGGGAAAAAGCAAAAGCCCTCGCCTGAATTCAGGTGAGGGCTTTCTTTATTAGAATAGCACGTGTTTATTCAAAAATGACGCAATTGGCTTCTAAAACGAGCTGAGATCCTTCCCCGCCTTTATATTCGGTATAGGGAATTGCTTTTGTGGGCTCGCCATTGAGGTCGATAACCCAGAAGTGATGAACGGGAGCATCTTCTACTAGATCCATCTCCACAACATTTTCATCGGCAGAAATATTGGTCCAGTAGTTTTGGTCCGTAAAAAAGTAGGCTTGGTCCTCTACTTCTTTGGTTTGTGCTTTCTGGCTAACATGAGCTTGTCCTTTGTCGTCGTAACGGACCGAAAGCTGTACTTTTTTACCATCAAAGTTATAGGTTTTGCCTACCTCATAATGCTGAGCAAAAAGAAAAGAGCTGCAGAATAGGCAGAGGAATAAAAGTAAGTGCTTCATTGTATTTGCTTGTAAGATTATAGAATACTTTAAGATAGTTGTTTTTTGTTTACAAGTAGTAGTTGAGATGGTCTTTTTTATGGAATTAGGTCGTTTTCTGGGGCTTGCCCGCCCGATGGGCGGGCCGGGCTGTTTATTCCCGTTGGTCATCGAACTGGCGCCCCTATAGGGGCTGGTTGTCGCAGCTCGCTATTCGCTCGGCCCTGCAGCGCTAAAGCGCTTTGGTCTGGCCCTTCGGGCCACTGCTGTCCATCCCTCAGCCTGCGGCGGCTTTGCCGCCTGTAGGATGGATATATAGAGCTCTGGGTGAAAACCCACAGCAACAATGGTATTGCTCCGCAATGCTTATAAATGAGAGTTAAAACCCTCATGAAGTTAACGCCATCCATTAGAGAGCAAGGCCAGCTATATGGACAGTGGAGGCCCTTTAGGGCTGACTCCATTCTTGTCCCTAGGCGATGAATTGCAGGCGGCGAAGCCGCCATGGCCGAAGGCCAAACGGCCACAACAAGCCCTTTAGGGCGTCTTCGACGACCAAAGGGAGTAACCGATGTGTAGGGGTGGCCGTCAGGCCAGACCCAAGCCGCCAAAGGCGGCTGCAGGGCCGAGCGACCCGACCAACGGGAGCCGACGCAGCGAAGCAAGTAACAGCGAGCCCCAAAGCGTAGCGCCGCAGCTTTGCTGCGGAGGCCCCAAAGAAAAAGGCTAAAAAAATTTGGAATCGAACAAACGTTTGGTAAATTTGCCAAAGCAACAAACCAAATAAAAATGCCCGTACAAAAGATTACGAAAGAGGAAATTGTGCGAAAAGCGATTATTGTTTTTCGGAAGCAAGGGTACAACAAAACCTCTATGCGTGATTTGGCTCAGGCTTGCGGCTTGCAGAAGGGGAGTTTTTATCATTATTTTTCTTCTAAAGAGGCCTTAATGTTAGAGGTCTTGACCACCTTATTGGAGTATTATCGCAAGAAGATTTTTGCCATTGCTTATGAGGAGGAGATGACCCCCTTGGCGCGTTTACAAGCTTTTTTTGATCAGCAGGCGCCTATATTCACGCAAGATTTGGCGGGTTGTCTGTTTGGCAACATTACCTTAGAGACCATTTCGGTAGAGCCTGAATTTAGGCGGGTATTGCAAGCTTTTTTTGAAGATTGGATAGTTGCTTTTGCCCATTTATTTCTGCGGGCTGGGGCTTCTGAAGAGGAGGCGCTCAAGGCGGCTCGGCAGACGGTTATGCAGATAGAAGGCGCATTAATGATGATGCGTGTTTTTCAAGATATTAAATTGTTAGGCTCGGCCTGCAATTGGGCCTTAGAGCGGCTCAGGCGTTGGCCAAAAGCTGAAAAAAAATAATTCCTTCATTAAATTAATTAGAATCACAAGATGAGCAGACGGATTAGTAAAGTCGCTGTACTCGGATCTGGTGTTATGGGAATGGGTATTGCTGCCCATTGTGCGAACATTGGACTAGAGGTATTGCTATTGGACATTGTTCCTTTTGACCTTTCTGAAGAGGAAAAGCAAAACCCTGCAGCGCGCAATCGATTGGCCGATCAGGCCCTTAAAGCCGCGGTTAAGGCCAAGAAAATTGAGCCCTTTTATGATCCTGCTTTTGCTAGTCGTGTAAGCACAGGCAACTTTGAGGATGATTTCCATAAAATTGCTGATTGCGATTGGATTATTGAGGTAGTTGTAGAGCGCCTTGATATCAAGCAAAAGGTATTTGCACAAGTAGAAAAATATCGTAAGGCTGGGGCTATTGTTAGCTCAAACACCTCGGGTATTCCAATTTCTATGATGCTAGAAGGACGTAGCGAAGATTTTCAGAAGAACTTCTGTGGAACGCACTTTTTCAATCCCCCTCGTTACCTCCAACTTCTCGAGATTATTCCCACAAAAAAGACCGATCCAGCATTGATCGACTTTTTTATGGATTATGGTAGCCGTTTCCTTGGGAAGCAAACGGTACTTTGTAAAGATACTCCCGCCTTTATTGCTAACCGCGTAGGGGTATATGCTATGGCCAAGATTTTCCAATTGACGGAAGAGCTTGGTCTTTCTATTGAAGAGGTAGATCAGTTGACTGGTCCAGCTCTTGGACGTCCTAAAACGGGGACTTTTGCCTTGGCTGATTTGGTAGGTCTAGATACTGCCGAAAAAGTAATCAAGGGGATCAAAGATAACTGCCCAACTGATGAGCAAGCTGCCGCTTTTGAGGTACCTGCTTATCTACAGTTTTTGCTAGAGAACAAATTTTTTGGTAACAAGACCAAAAAAGGTTTTTATGAGCGTACTAGACAAAAAGATGAGAATGGCCGCAATATCAAGTTGGCGCTCAATCTAGCGACACAGGAGTATGCTCCTGCTCAGCGCGTGAAAACAGCACTTTTGGGTGATCTCAAAAATGTTTCTGGTCTAGCGGGCAAGGTAAAAACCTTCTTCAAAGATAAATATCAAGAGGACAAAGGAGCTGAGTTGGTTCGCCGCTCATTGTTGGGTCTTTTTGCTTATGTGTCTAACCGCATTCCTGAAATCTCTGATCAGTTGTATAGCATTGATGATGCTTTGCGTGCTGGTTTTGCATGGAAAGTTGGTCCTTTCCAATACTGGGATATGATTGGCCTAGAAAAAGCTGTTGAATTGGCTGAGGCCGATGGACAAACAGTAGCTGCTTGGGTAAAAGAAATGATTGCTGCAGGTCATACTAGCTTCTATAAGGTAGTGAATGGCGTAACTAACTACTATAATGTAGACAGCAAATCTTATCAGCCTGTACCTGGTGCGGAGCAGTCAATTATCTTGGACAACATCCGTGATAAGTCTGTAGTTTGGGAAAACAGCGATGTTCAGCTACACGATATTGGAGACCAAGTACTTTGCTTGGAGTTCCGTTCTTACCAAAACACTTTGGGTGAGGGTGTCGTTCGTGGTGTAATGCAAGCTATTGAAATTGCTGAGCAAGGAGACTGGAGAGGTTTGGTGATTGGCAACAATGCCACGAACTTCTCTGTTGGGGCCAACTTGATGTTGATTGCCCAGATGGCTTATGAGCAAGATTTTGATGAGCTCAATATGGCTATTCACGCTTTCCAGCAAATGAATATGCGCGTGCGTTACTCTAGCATTCCCGTTGTGGTTGCTACTCAAGGATTCACCTTTGGTGGGGGTTGCGAAATGGCTATGCATGCCGATGCTGTCATTGCTTCTGCTGAATCTTATATTGGTTTGGTTGAGGTAGGTGTTGGTTTGATCCCTGGTGGTGCTGGAACTAAAGAATTTGCTCTTCGTGCCTCAGATAGCTTCCACAAAGAGGATGTATATGTTCCCAAATTGATCGACCGTTTCAAAACGATCGCTATGGCTTCAGTGGCTACCTCTGCCCCCAAAGCCTTCAATGAAGGATACCTCCGTCATGGAATCGATCAAGTATCTGTAAATGCTAGCCTCACGCTACAAAAAGCGAAGCAAAAGGTCATCGCTTTGGCCAATGCTGGTTATGTACAGCCGGCTAGCCGCAATGATATCGAAGTATTGGGCCGTGGTGGTCTAGGCGCACTTTATGTAGCTGCCGAAAGCCTTCGCCTAGGTCGCTATGCTAGTGATCACGATATCAAGATTGCTAAAAAAGTAGCTTATGTGCTTTGCGGTGGAGATCTTTCTGCTCAGCAAAAAGTATCGGAGCAATATCTACTCGATATCGAAAGAGAGGCCTTCTTGCAGCTTTGTGGCGAGCAAAAGACCCTCGAGCGTATCCAAGCGATGCTCACGACCGGCAAACCTTTGCGTAACTAAGCCGAGCTACTCATTATTATTTCAGACTTTAAAGATGCTAATATAAAATATGGATGCATATATCGTAGCGGGCTATCGTACCGCTGTAGGACGTGCCAAGAAAGGAGGTTTTCGCTTTATGCGCTCTGATGATTTGGCAGTAGAGGTAATCCAACACCTCCTCAAAAAAGTAGAAGGCGTAGAAGCCGATATGGTAGATGATGTTTTGGTGGGTTGTGCAAATCCCGAAGGGGAGCAGGGCCTCCAAATCGGTCGCCAAATCTCTATGCGCGCCTTAAGCAAATCAGTAGCTGGGGTAACCGTAAACCGCTATTGTGCTTCTGGCCTCGAAACAATTGCTATGGCTACAGCTAAGATTAAGGCTGGTATGGGCCATATCTTTGTTGCCGGAGGTGCCGAGAGCATGAGCATGATTCCCATGACAGGCTATAAGTTGGCCCCCAACTATAATGTAGCTTCCACGACTCCCGATTATTTGGTGGGTATGGGACTTACTGCCGAGGCCGTGAGCAATAAATACAATATTTCTAGAGAGGACCAAGATGAGTTCGCTTATCTATCTCATGTGAAAGCCGCCAATGCTTTGGATCAAGGCTACTTTAATGATCAGATTGTCCCTGTAGATGTTCAGGAAGTTTATGTAGAAAATGGCCAGCGCAAAGAGCGCAATTGGACCGTTGCCCAGGATGAAGGAGTGCGCCGCAGCACAACTACTGAGGCTTTGGCTAAATTGCGTCCCGTTTTTGCCCAAGGAGGTAGCGTTACCGCAGGTAACTCTTCTCAAACTTCTGATGGCGCTGCCTTCGTTTTGGTGGTTTCTGAAGAAATGGTCAAACAACTCAATCTACAACCTATCGCTCGCCTAGCCGCTTGCGCTGTAGGTGGTGTAGAGCCTTTGTATATGGGTATTGGTCCCTGCGTGGCGATTCCCAAAGCGCTCAAGCAAGCTGGTTTGCAGTTGGGCGATATCGACCAAATTGAATTGAATGAGGCTTTTGCCGCTCAATCTTTGGCCGTTATCCGCGAGGCGGGCCTAGATCCCAATATCGTGAACGTCAATGGAGGCGCTATCGCATTGGGCCACCCCTTGGGATGTACTGGTGCTAAGTTGTCGATCCAACTCCTCAACGAAATGCGTCGCCGTAACCAAAAATACGGTATGGTGACTGCTTGTGTTGGTGGTGGACAAGGTATTGCGGGTATCTACGAGCTACTCTAGAAGCCCCAGTCCTCAATAAATAAAAGACCTGCTCCTGCTCGAGAGTAGGTCTTTTTCTTTTTAATTTAGGATGTTTTGGGGCCTGCCGCCTTCGGCGGCCGGGCTGTTTCGCAGCTCGCTACTCGCTCGGCCCTGCGCGGGCTGCGCCCGCTTGGTCTGGCCTAGGGCCACCCCTGCACATCGCTAGGCCGTTTGGCCTTCGGCCCTTTTTCTGTAGTTGGTATTTAGAACTCAGTATAATAAGATGTTGTAAAATGCTCTGGCAATGATTCTAATTTTTTTACTGTACTATCAGCTAATAGGTTAAATTTTTGGCGATCTTCTATATATGAAAAAAGGTAATCTCCATTCATGTTCATGAATGAACTTCTGGATATATATGATGACTTACGGCTTTGTCTTTCTGCGGGAAGGCTTACTGTCTTTTCTGTCCACAAGTTATTTTAGTAATTCGGGTTCGATAAGAAGATTCTATGAATTGCTTTGGTAATGAATCCATTTTTTTTGATATACTATCAGCCAATATATAAGATCCTGTATCGTTTTGAATATATGAAAATATGTAATCGCCATTCATATGGAAATATGACCTTCTGATTATATGAGCTGACTCGCTATCTAGTTTTTTATTGAATTCATTTTCTATTATAGTAGGGATGACTTTAGGGTCAAAGCTAAGCCCTCTATCATCCTTTGTATTGCTTATCATAAGGATTGATTTAGTATAAGCATAATTATCTTTAGGAACGTACTCTGTTAAGTCGTATCCTTGTATAGGAATATTTTTTGGATTAAAAAGATCTAATCCTCGGAAAGAATCAATTGCTATAGAGTAATCTTTGGAAGTAGTAACGGATTTTAAAAATTCAAATCCACTAGAACTGTAGGTCGAAGTTTCTTTATAGATACTTATACGCGCACTACTAGAGTCCTTATTTGGGGAATATACCATTAGCCCTACTTCTATTGTATCATTTCCACTTTTGCTACTAGATAACTCTGTAATCTTCCCATCAGTCCAAGTGGTATCGCCCTCAATAATAGGTTCAGGTTGACTATCCTTAGCTGTAGTTTTTTGAGGGGGGGCCTCTCCACAGCTGCTGAAAAATAAAAGGCCAATTATCGATAGCAAAAGGGGGATCAGGTGTTTGGAGGCTGTCATTGGGTTAAATTTTATTCGTAGAACTAGTTTTATATGTTATTCATTGTAGATCGATTGGATAAAAAAATCTGGTAATAATGATTTTTTAGCATTTAGGCTGTCTGTTATATCTAATCCAAAGTTTATTGTTATATCATGCTTAAATGATAAAAGGTAATTCCCATTCATGTCAAAAAAAGATCTTCTTTGTATATCTGAAGAACTCGTCACTAGAGGGTGAGCTAATTCATGCTCTAATATTTTGGATATGACTTTAGAACTAAAATTGATGAAATCTTTGAAATTTTTTCTATTTCCATAGAGGGCTATTGTTTTTGTTGTTTCTTGATGTTTAGTGTCAATAGAATGATGCATTATGTGATATCTTTTTAAAAGGCTGCTTTCTGCATCAAAAGAATGAAGTCCTTGAAAGGAGTCTATTGCAATAGGGTAAAATGCTGTGATATGAGTAGAGTTGTAGGATTTTTTTTTACTATTAGCAGTAGAACTGCTTCGATTTAATTTGATAGTCGCACTACTAGAGTCTTTATTTGGGCTATATTGTATTAGCTCCACTTCTATTACATCATTTCCCCTTTTGCTGCTAGATAGCCTTGTAATCTTCCCATCGGTCCAAGTGGTATCGCCCTCAATAATAGGTTCAGGTTGACTATCCTTAGCTGTAGTTTTTTGAGGGGGGTCCTCTGCACAGCTGCTGAAAAATAAAAGGCCAATTATCGATAGCAAAAGGGGGATCAGGTGTTTGGAGGCTGTCATTGGGTTAAATTTTTTTGTGGTAATTGGGAGTTAAATAAAGCCCAAAACCAAGATTTTGGGCTTCGACATAGGTTGTATGAGAAAGTTGATTTTACTCTTTAAGCAAAACAAAGTAGCCTGCCATATCTTTTGATTGTGTGCGTTTAACTTCGTTCAGCTTATAGCTGAGAGGATGAAAGTCTTTGCCTTTCAGTTCTTTGATGTGTTCATTTAAGCGTTCTGTCAATTTTTGGCAGACATCATTAACTGTACCCTCATTGTATGAATGTCTAAAAGTAGCTCTGAAAATCAATTGTGTAGTGTTGGTAGTTGCTATTCGCGCTGCCATCTCCTTGATTTTAGCCTGAAAGTTATCGAGTAAAATTCCACCAAACTCCTTTTCATATCTTGTCTCCTCTTTACTATAAATACCAAAGGTATTACTGAGTAGATAGGTCTTATTCAGTTGAAGGTCTTGGCCAAAAGCAACATTTTTATCACTCAACTCTTTTTTTGTCTGAATTTCTTTCTTGTACTTATCGGTCTTGGCAATTTCCTCATGAAATTTAGAAGCCTCCGCTCTAGCTGCAATGAGCTTAAGAACTATCTCTTCATCCACTCCATACCGTCTAGCATTATTGGCATAGCCCTTTATTTTTCCTAATAGCTCATGCTCCGCAATAATTTCTTTTAACTCGTTAAGAGAGCCATATTTTACTGTTGTCGGGTCAATTCCAAAAGTTCTGGCTTTGGCTTGAAGAGCTATTTTTTCTTTTTGATCTTCCCGATCTTGGGCCTCTTGTCTCCGTCTTTTGGCTAAGGAGTTAGCATATTGAGAACCTGTAGAGGGGCAACCATCTTTAGTTTGATTAAGATCAACTACTTCTTCCTTTTTTTTCTCTTTGAATAATTCAGTCGCCAATGATTCATAATTCTTGGACACATCATATTGGTCTATCCCCGTACTTGCTGCGCCTTGACCTTTGTAGCTAATAGTTGTATTGGGAAATACTTTTTTTAACTCAAGAAGAGATGCAACTTGACTCGTTTTCTCAGGGAATGCTATGCTAAAAATCTTAGCATTCATTTCATCATCATCATTTGTAAACATTGTTTTAATGACTTTTGATGGATCTACCATATCTCCATCGAGTGGAAAAGCTGTATATTCGCAAATTTGAACAACAGAGGTATTAGATTTTTCAAAAAGTTCTTGTAATGAGGCTTTGATCAAACGGTCGACCTGATCGCCCAACTTTAGATTTGATTTTTCCAAATTCTCTGAGGCATTCTGAACAGAACTTATAAAAACCTTAAATTTGATATATTTACTACTTGGACTTAAGTTATCATCTTTAAGTATACTTTCTAAAAATCCCAGAAATTTCTGGTTAACATTACTGGCACCTACTTGATTTTCTACTTCTTTATCTATTAGGTTCTCTCTAATATCTAATTCTAAGGATGCACTGAGACTCGCTTTAGTAATTGCTGCTGGAGAAGAGGGGGCTAGTGCCGTCAATATTTCGATAACCTCATCAAATAGAGGTAAATAAGCTTGAGTTAATTTTGTTGCCTTATTAGCTATTTTTTCAATAATATAGCCTTTTATTCCTCCTTCTGAAGGAATACTTTCGGATAAATTTAGACTATCTAGAATGCATTTTGCATTATCAAAGGAGCTTTCACTAAATTTAAAAATATTGTTGAAAACATGTCTCAAAGAATTAGTGTATGTATTAGTAGCATTTCTGGCGCGCTCGTATGCATCATGTGCTCTGCTGGCTGTTATCTCACTAAGATCTTCATTCTGAAGGAGATTTACAATCTCTTCATTAACAGAAATAAAGGCTTCAATTTCTCTTAATTGCTGTTCATAAAATTCTCGTTGCGTACTTAACTCTTTATCTAAAGGATTGCTTATTTCTTGTTTGCGAAGTTTGTATACAAGTTTTTTGTAATTTTCTTGTTCCTCCTTGAAGGCAAGCAAAATTTTACTTATTTCCGCTAATATTTTTTCTTTATCCATAACTTATTTTGGTGACTTTAATACTTAATATTCTTTATAATAAGACATTATGAATTGCTCTGGCAATGGCTCTATTTTTTTTTCTATACTATCAGCTAGCTTATAAGTTGATATATCGCTTATTTCATATGAAAAAAAACAATCACCATTCATATGAAAAAATGACTTTCTAGTTGTATGTACTGACATATTGTCTAGTTTTTTATTAAGCTCTTTTTCCACTATGACAGGTATGACTTTAGGATCAAAGCTAAATTCTCTATCGCCTTTTCTATTGCTTCTTACAGCTAGTGATATAGTATGACCTCTCTTAATTTTTACTAAGTGGTATTTCTGTGTAGGAGTATTGTTTTCATCAAAAAGGTCTAGTCCTCTAAAGGAATCAATTGCTATAGCTACTGTATAATATTCTGCATTCGTAGATATTATTTGTCCAGAGGGCATAAATTTGTCAATAGTCCTTACTATAGTCGTACTACTAGAATCCCCATCAGGAGTATATTCTATCAACTCTACTACTGTTATACTATCTTCCCTTTTGCTGCTAGATAGCCTTGTAATCTTCCCATCAGTCCAACTGGTGTCGCGCTTAACAATAGGTTCAGGTTGACTATCCTTAGCTGTAGTTTTTTGAGGGGTTTCCTCTTCACAGCTGCTGACAAATAAAAGGCAACTCATACTTAGTAGAAGCAAGCTCATTTTAGATCGATATTCCATAGTCTTTAAATTTAGTTTTAAGTTCATTTTTAAGTGATTGTAATTTATTCGAACTTTGGTTTAAGTCATTTAATAAAGTGTGGAGCTCCCCCCGCACCTCATCCAAATTCCCCTCTACCGTTCGGTTTTTTAAATGCTGTTTTAGGTTGGCCACAATCTTAATTAGCCGAGGCTCTTTGGCCTTTACCTCTGCTACAAAAGCGCTGTATTTCTCCTGTTTTTGCTCACTAATTTCCGCCAATTTGTCTTGTAGAGATTTAGAGAGTTTTAGTAGGCGAAGCGATAACTGATAATGTCGCTCTTCAATTTTTTCTGGCGTTTTGGCCTTAAGTATGGGAATGACATTGTTGGCGACCAAGGCAAAGGTTTTCTTGTAGGCCCGGATAATGCTAATCATCTTCTGATCATCATTTTCTTGGTCCACTTCGGCCTCTATTTGGTCTATTTCTTCTGCTTCTAGACCTACTTCTTGCAGCCCTAAATCTCCCTTGAAGATGTCTATCGCAAAGCCCAATTTCTTAAATAGCTTTTTGCCGTTTTTCTTCATCTTTGCAGGCTTACCCTTGCCATCATTTAAGGCAATGCGCATAGTGGGAGGCTGTCCCTCTACTTCCTGAAAATAACAGATCCCCTTGGCAAAGTCTTTTTCTGCCTTTCGATCAGTTTTTAGTCCCTTATAATATTTCATTAGGGGGCCAGATAACTTGCCCAGCAAGATTAATGTCCCTACCGAACCACAACTAAAAGTATAATCAGATAAAACAACTACGCCAGTTTGCCCAAAAGCAGCAGCCCGTTTTACCTCTCGCTCAGTCAACTTGATATACTGTACTTCCGTCAAGTCTTTTAGCTCTTCTAACTTGATTTTAGATTTAAAAGCCATACGCTAAAGTTTTTACGGTTATCGGATACGACTAAGGTAGAGGCTTTTTTTCGCAAACGCAAGTTATATTTTAAATTTAATTCATTTTTTATTTTTTGAATTTTTAAATATAGGGTTTTATGTTTGAAGGCGGCAAGTGTTTGTTTAGGTTGTTTATTTCAACTTCTGTAGATTTGTGACAACGAAAAAAGAGCTTTTGATCTACTAATAAGTTCTTAATTGAATGAAATGATGAATTGGAATAACTGAAAAGGCCCAAGCGCAGAATTCCTATTTGGCCTAGCGATGTGCAGCAGTGGCCCGCAGGGCCAGACCAAGCCGCTGAAAGCGGCGAAGGGCCGAGCGAATAGCGAGCTGCGAAACGTAGCGCCCGCCGCAGGCGGGAGGCCCCAAAACAACAGCGAGCTGCGACAACCAGCCTCAAAGAGGCGCCAGTTCGACGAAGTAAATGACAACAAGGCCTTTAGGCCGCAGTTCGACGACCAAAGGGAGTAACCGCCCGCCGGTGGCGGGAGGCCCCAAAAAAATAAATCAGTTGCAGCTTTGGCCTAAATTCTGCAATTTTGCCCTACTCATCATTTCAATAACTTATGCAGTATTATTTACTTTTTGCCCTCTTCCTTCTGGGCTATACAAATAGCTATGCGCAAAGCAAGGCCCAACAGGCTAAGGCCAAGACTTGTGAAAAGGTCTATCAGGAAATTGCCCAGGCCATTAATGACCCCCGCCCGTTGCCGGCCTTTAATTTTATTTATCAAAAAGGCAGTAAGCCTTATCATAATGCCTACTACAACCCGCAAAACAACTCTATTAATTTTGGAGAAGGGATTTATGATCTGGCCCTAGAATTTGGCACTGATTCTCTAAACGCCCTAGCTATGGTGCTGGGCCATGAACTAGCCCATTATTATAAGGACCACGGCTGGGGGATGTCTTTCGGCATCGCCAATGAAGACAGCGAGATTGCCGATAAGATTTATGAAATGGAGCTGGATGAAACCCAACGCGCCCGCATGGAAGCCGAAGCCGATTATTTTGGTGGCCTTTTTGGCTATCTGGCCGGCTATAATACCCTAGAGGTAGGGGGGGAGTTTTATAGCCGCTTGTATGAGACAATCGGTTTGCCCGACTCTACCAAAGGCTATCCTAGCCGAACTGACCGCATCGCGATTTGCGATAACTCTCAAAAGATGCTGCAAGACCTTTTGCCCCTTTTTCAAATGGCCAATTATCTAGCATTAATGGGACAAGAAGAACGGGCCGCCAGAGCCTACGCCCAACTGGCCCAACAGTTTCCAGGCCGAGCTATTTATAATAATGCAGCCGTGAATTTTCTGCTGGCCGCCCTCAAAGAATATAAGGCCGAAGAATTACCCTTTCAATTGCCTTTGCAGCTAGAACTCCAAAGCCGATTGGAGCAAAATAGCAAGGGCAATAGCCAACCCAAAAAGGAACGCTTTCTGGCTCAAGCCCAGCAAATGCTAGATAAATCGCTACAGGTTTCGCCTAATTACGGGCCCGCTTTACTCAATGAAATTATCTGGGCCCTGCTCAAAGAAGATCGAGATTTAGCCCTCTTTAAGGCAAAACGCTTGGCTAAAAATGAGGAAATGCCCGCTCATATTCAACATAAGGCCGAGCTCCTAATCGGGATTATTTGGGCCCAAAACGGAGACGAAAAAGCCGCCAAAAAACAGTTTAAACAATTGCGGAAATCTCTGCCCGATTTGGCCGAGGCCAACCTCAATGCCCTCAAATCTAAACGCTGGCAAGCCCGACAAGCCACTAAACAACAAGAAATTAGCGGAGAAACCGAGAGCTATGCCGAACTTCCCTTGGCCGAACTTCCTAGCTATTTTGAAAATAATCAACCCGACATCATCCAAATGATGGAACGCCAACAAGAGGATAGCCCCGAGTTGCTATTAATCGCTAGCCGATTGGAGCAAAAAGAGGCCCTGCTTTTGGCTAGCTACGGCCAAGCCAATGAAGAGGAAATCTGGGGCTTTTTGCAGTTTAATGCCGACTATCAAGGAGAAACCGCCCGCGGAATTAAAATCGGTAGCCGCCAAAGCGAAATCGAAAAATTATACGGCTTTGCCGCCAATAGCCTAAGCACGGGCAAGGGGAAGTTGCTCTATTATCCTTTGGCTGGACTCATTTTTAGTTTGGACCAAAATGGGCAGCTAGGCAGTTGGTTGCAGTTTTCTAAATTGCAATAAAATGCTCTATATCTACGGCTTAATTCTTTTCCTTAGCCTCGGCTACGGCGCATTAATGGCCAGCTATTGCTTCTTTTGGGCAAGGCTGGCCCCTTCTTTTTTAGCCCCCAATTATCAGCCGAAAAAAAAAATCAGTATTGTCTTGGCCGCCAGAAATGAGGCGGAGCATATCGAAAGCTGCCTCCGCTCTCTCTTGGCTCAGGATTATCCGCCCGAATTAATGGAGATTGTTCTGGTGGATGACCATTCTGAAGACGCCACCCGCAGCATTGCCCAAAGTTTCCAAGACGAACGCCTGCATATTATCGCTCTGCAAAAGGGCCTAGGCAAAAAAGCCGCCCTGGCCCAAGCTATTGCCGCCGCCCAAGGCGAATACCTGCTTTTTACCGATGCCGATTGCCAATTGCCCCCCCTTTGGGCCAAACAACTTTGCTTCCCGATGGAGCAAGAAAATATGCAGTTTGTGGCCGCTCCCGTCCTCTTTACCTATCGCAATCGCTTTCTGGAAAAAGCTCAGGCACTCGATTTTATGGGCATGATGGCCATCACGGGCGCAGGCATTAATGGCCAATATATGCGGATGTGCAATGGGGCCAATATGGCCTACCCCAAAGCCCGATATATCGAACTCAACGGCTTTGCCGGCATGGATCAGCTCGCCTCTGGCGACGATATGCTCTTTTTGCAAAAAGTAGCCGAAAAATACCCCGAACAAATCGCTTTTGTCAAAAGCCTTGAGGCTGCCGTGCAGACTCCCGCCGTGCAAACTTATGCCGCCTTTTGGCGACAACGCCTCCGCTGGTCCTCCAAATCTGGCGCCTACAAAGACCGCCGAACCGAACTGCAATTGGGCCTCGTTTGGGCCTTCTCCTGCTCCCTTTTTATGAGCAGTATTGCCCTGTTTTTCGGCTTTTCGCCCTATTGGGTCCTCGGCCAATGGGCCCTCAAAGCCCTAGCCGATTACTGCCTGCTGTCTAGCGCTAGCCGCTTTTTTCAGCGCCGCCAACTCCTCCGCATTTTCTGGCCCGCCCTGCTGGCTCACCTGATTTATATTGTGCTGGTTGGCACGGCCTCGCTTTTCCCACAAAATTATCAATGGAAAGGCCGTTCATGGCGATAAGATGAAGTTTTGGGGCCTCCTGCCTGCGGCAGGCGCTACGTTTCGCAGCTCGCTGTTCGCTCGGCCCTTCGGCGGCTTTGCCGGCTTGGTCTGGCCCTGCGGGCCACTGCTGCACATCGCTAGGCCTGCGGCCCTTCGGGCCTGTAGGATGGATATATAGACCTGCGGGTTGAAACCCGCAGCCAGATTAGGTCCCAATTAGCAAGCTTTTAGCGCTCCCATGGCTTGCAGCTTAAAAGCCGCAAGACCTGAAAACCGAATGCCTTCGCCTATCTCCGATGAAGCCGGGGCTTTTAAGCCGCTGCGGCGAACAAAATGACGGCCCAACAAGATTGGCTGCGGCCTTTAGGCTGCAGAAACAGGATTTTTGGCCCCCCCAGTTGTTAAGGGGCTGTTAAAAATGAAAATAATGTAACAAAATCAAAAAGGGTAAAAGTTATGTCTAGAACATAACTGGCTTGGTAAAAAACATAACTAGCTATGTCTGGGACATAACTACTACCCAAATTTCTGCATAAGGAGCTGGACCATCTTAATCAAAGAGAAGGTATCGAGTTGGCAATAGTCGAGTAGGGCTTGGCGGGTTTGGGCTTGCTCTTGGGGCGATTGTTGGTCCATTTGCCACCAAGCATCGGCAGCGGCTAGGCCCTCTGCAATGGGGAGTTCATCATAGCTCATTTGGGGAAGCAGGACAGGCAAGACCTTTTTGAGGGAGCTGCGGCCCTCAAATTTAGCGTCTATATAAAGCCCTTTGGTCACAATTTCTTCTAGGTCGACTAAGCGTTGATTAAGGCTGTATAAAAAATCTCGATGTTCGGGAAAGCGTTTGGCTAGTTCTCGGTTGCGGTCTCTTTCAAAGGTTTTGTGCCAGACCAAAATACTGCCTTGGGGCTGGGCATTTTCTAAGAGGGCTTGCATCAGGGCGGGGGTAGGGTCTTTTTTGTCTTGGGCCAAAAAATTAGTCGAAACAATATCCTCTGTTTCTTTATCGGCCCAAACTTGCCAGCTAAACTGAAAGGGAATATGTTGGAAAGGGCGGCTATTGGGAATAAAGGGAACGGCTGGATTGACCGCCTCATAATCTAGGGCCTGCAAGGGAAACTCGAGTTGGGCCAACCATTCTTTTAGGGCGGGAACATCTACTTGAGCTTGGCCCGTTTTGGCCGATTGTTGTTGGAGCAGCCAGCGTTCGGGCAGAAGTTCGGGATCCAAGTCTTTGAGATCCCATTTTTTTTGGGCCAGGGCTTGGTCCAAAGGCGGCCGATCTAGTCGATGTCGAGGCAATTGGAAAATGCTAAAGGTTGGAATCTCTTGGCCGTGATATTTTTGAATAAAGGGGCAGGCCAGCTTCTTTTTGCAAAAGCTTTGGCCATCCCATTTGGGGGCTGTTTTTTGGAGGCGGAGCGCCTCGGCCTTTTGCATGAGCAGAGCGGTTTCGGCTCTAAGTTCGGCAAGTTCTTGGCCTAGGGGGTGGATTTTAAGCAGGCGTTTTGGGGGAATTTCTCCGCCGGGATAGCGATAATCCTTATCGATCCAGATGGCATAGCATTGTTCGATCTCATAGCCTGCAAGGCAAAAGAGATGATAACTAAAGGCCCATTCCCTCAGGTATTTTTCCTTAAAGCCATGTTTGGGAGAATAGACCGAGCCGGAGGCGCGCACAAAATAGAGGCGTACTTTATCGGGAGCATCGGGGCTGGCTTTAATAAAATCTACGGAAGCTCGCCAGGGGCCAAAGCTGGCCCAAAGAGGATCTTGATCGCTTAGTTCTATACGTTGAGCGGCCAGTTGGCGGAGTTCGGGAGCGAGGGGATAAGGCAGGCGGGGGCGGGGCGATTCTTCTTGTTGGGCCAGCCAAAACTCTTTGGGGCAATCTGTAAACTGCTGTAAATCTGGGAAATGCAAACTACTCATAAGAAAACAACTTCGGTAAATGGGCGCAAAATGGGCGCTCTTGGGCCACAAGATACAGAAGTTAGGATATTTCCCGCCTTTTTTGGTCCAACAGGCGGCGAAGCCGCCGCAAAGGAGCGCAGCGACGTGGCTGAGGGGCTGTAGCAGGGCCGCCGAAGGCGGCAGACCGAAGCGCTTTAGCGCTGCAGGGCCGAGCGACCCGACCAACGGGAGCCGACGCAGCGAAGCAAGTAACAGCGAGCTGCGCAATGGCCCGACCCGCCCGTAGGGTGGGGCAGCCCCAAAAAAACGGCAGAAAAGGGCAACTGTTTGTAAACCCAATGTTTAGGCAGTATTTTTTTAAAGAAAATATTTCTTTTTGAGGGCCGAAAAAGGGCGGCTGCTAAATTCTACTAAAAATATAACGCTCAAAATAAAGTTTTAGATTATATGAATAATTCAAAATTAAAAAAGATAAAAAAGCTTTATTTTGGGGGTGTTGTAAAATTTTATTTTGTTTAAAGTTTGTCTAACTAAGAAAATGCGCTTAGCTTTGCATCAGCAAAAACGGAATATACCCCATTGATTTAAAGAGAGTTCAAGACGATATATAAAATGAAACATATTATTACCCTCCTCTGCTGTTGTTTTTTCGCCCTACAGGTTTCTTGGGCGCAGTCATCAAAGACCTTAGTACAGACCTTGCCATTGGCAGCGGCTACGGCTAGTTTGGAAATTGCGGCAGAAGTAGAGATTGAGTATTGGGAAGAGGCGCAGGTTCGGATTACGACCGAGGTGATTGCGGAGAATGTGAGCGAGGCTATTTTGAAGAAATTGGTCATGATTGGCCGCTATAATATTGTACAAAAAGAGACGCCCAAGGGTTTGGTTTTGTACATGCCCAAGATGGAGCATCAAGTAATTTTGCGCGGACAAATTCTGGACGAGCAATTGAAGATAAAAGTACAACTCCCCAAGGGGATGAAACTACAAACAGTAGATAAATCGGCGCTTTAGACGCAACAGAAAGTCAGATTTATATAGTGTATGAACAAGGGTGAAAGCCGAGGCAGTAAGGAGCCTCGGCTTTTTTTGTGGGCTATTGCTTGGCCAAGCTTGAAAAAAGGTCTAAATTTGGCCTCTTCAATAACAAAAGTGACTGGATAAAATACAGAAGGTCAAGATATAATATCCTTTTTTTCAAAAGCGAGACCCTCTATGCGAGATACATATAGACATAAGGGGATGAGGCGGAAATTAGTGCAGCAGTTGCAGAAAGACAATCGTTTTTGCGCTGTTGTTTTGGCGGCTATAGGGAGTTTGCCTAGGCATTTTTTTGTGGATTCTGCTTTTGAGGAATTAGTGTATAAAGATCAGGCATTGCCGATAGGTTGGGGGCAAACGCTTTCGCAGCCTTCTACGGTAGCTTGGCAGTGCAGTTTACTGGGCCCATTAGGGGGGCAGCGCATTTTAGAAATAGGGACGGGTTCGGGTTATCAGGCAGTACTTTTGCAGCAGTTGGGGGCTATAGTGGATACTTACGAGCGGCAAGAGGCCTTGTATTTACAGGCGAAAAAGCGCTTTGATGCGCTAAAGCTAGAGAATCTGCGTTCTTATTTTGGCGATAGCACAAAACTTGCTCCTTTAGAGCAGCCTTATGATGGCATATTGATGAGTTGTGCGGCCGAGCAGATTCCAAAAAACTTATTGGCCCAATTAAAAATTTCAGGTCGTTTAGTCTTGCCCCTGCTTTTAGATGGGCAGCAACGGATGTTTGTGGTAGAGCGGAAGGCGGCCAAAACTTTTGAGTATGAGGATCAGGGGCCCTGCCGTTTTGTTCCTTTCTTGAAAGGTACTGTGCGCGCTAATCAAAAGTAAAAGAGAAGATCTGTTTTAGCTCTTTTTTCGTAAAAAAAGAGATACAAAATTAGCCCCCAGCAAAAACCTAATTTGTATTGAGGTTGTCTTCGGGCAACTTTATCATCCCTAAACAAAATGGCTATGCCCTTAGCCCTCTTATTTATTGCTTATGCCTTTTTAGCGGCCCTCTGGATTTTGAAGGGAAAAAGCTTCAAGGTCTGGGGATTGACTCCCAAGTTTATTCTTCTGCTCTTTTTTTTGCGCTTAGGGTTGGGGGCAATTTATGGGCAGTTGCATTTAGAATATTTTGATGCGGGGGATACCTACCTTTATTTTGAGGAGAGCCAGCGCATTGCCCAAACCCTTTGGCCGTATTGGGATTATTATTGGGGAACTTGGACGGGCCAAGCGCCTATTCCCCCAGCCGAGGCAGATGTCTATTTGTATCCGGATTGGGCATTTATCAAACGAGATTTTGGTACTTATGCCTTGGTGCATATTCACGCTATTCCGCAGTTTTTTTCGGCTGGATCCTATCTTTTGCATGGCTTTTTTGTGGCTTTTTTAGGCCTTTTTGCTAGCCTTAATTTTTATTGGGTGCTCAATCGGCATCTTCAGTTGCCCGCTCGCTTGCTGCAGATTGCTTGCTTTTTTATGCCTTCTATGTTGTTTTGGACCGCAGGTTTGCATAAGGATGTTTGGGTTTACCTCTCTATTAGTGGGCTGCTTTTGGGCCTAGATGCCTATTATCGGCAGGCTTGGAAACGAGCTTTGGGCTTTTTGGGCCTTGGGCTTTTGGGCTTGGCCGTTTTTCGGACCTATTTATTGGGGCTGGTTTTTCCAGCGCTTACGGCTGCAAGTCTGTTGCCTTTTTTATTTAAAAATCGCCCAATTCGGGCCTATCTTTCCGTTTATGCCGTTTTGGCCCTTGGGCTTTTTATCCTCGAAATGACGGGCTATTTTTCTCCTTTGGAAGTATTGGCCAACCGCCAAGGCGCTTTTTTGGCCGAAAAAGGCGGCTCTGTTATCGCTAATGCAACGGCTTGGGAGCCTAATTTTTATAGCTTTTTTTCCTATCTGCCCAATGCCCTTTTTAATGTCTGTTTTCGTCCGCTCATTTGGAACGTCAAGGATAGTTTGCAGCTAGCTGCGGCCCTCGAAATTCTTTCCTTTTGGTTGCTTTTTTTCTTGGGCCTAAACAAGGGGCGCAATCCCCAAAAGCGTTCGCCGCTCTTTTATTTTATGTTTTTTTATGCCCTGAGCAACCTCTTGTTAATTGGTCTATTGGTGGTCAATTTGGGCACTATTGTCCGCTACCGAAGCATTGCCCTGCACTTCTTAGTTATTTTGTTGCTCCAAAGTTTTCACTTCCTCAACGAATATTTTCAGTCTAAAGAAAGCCGCAAAAAGCCCCTTGGTCCAAAAACGGAACGGCCAGCAGCTAGCCGTAGAGCCGAACTGCAAGATTAGTCAATTGGAGGATGTTTTGGGGCCTCCCGCCTTCGGCGGGCGGTTACTCCCTCCCTTCGGTCGTCGAACTGCGCCCTAAAGGGCTTGTTGTCGTTCGGCAGCTCGCTGATCGCTCGGCCCTGCGGCCTTACGGCCTTGGTCTGCGGCTTTGCCGCACTGCCTACCATCGCTAGGCCAAGAAAAGCGCCCCTTTGGGGCGCCCAGCATAAAAAAGAAGACTGACATTTTGTCACCTTTGTCCAAAATATGAATTACCTTTGCAAAAGGGCCAAAATTAAGCTTTTGGGCCGGGCGTTTTCGGCCTAGCGCTGCGGAGCGGGTGGCCCGAAGGGCCAGACCAAACAAAACGAGCCTTGGCGATGTTTTGTGCAGGGCCGAGCAGGCTTGCGAGCCGCGCAGCATAGCGACCCGCCCGCAGGGAGGGGAAGCCCCAAAAAAAAGAATAGCACCGATACTGATATGAAACTGTACAACGATAATCCAACTTTGGACAAAAAAATGTTGCCTGAAGATAAGCAGGGCGATGTCTTTTTCAAGGAGCAATTGCAAGCTCAACAGCAAGATGGCCAAAAGCGCTTTTATATTGAGAGCTATGGTTGCCAGATGAATTTTAGCGATAGCGAGATTGTCGCCTCTATTTTGCAAGAGGCGGGATATGCATCGACTAAATACATGGATGCGGCCGATTTGATTTTGGTTAATACTTGTTCTATTCGCGAAAAGGCCGAGGATACGGTTCGTAAGCGTTTGCGCATTTTTGACAAGCTCAAAAAAGAGCGTCCGGGCCTATTGGTTGGGGTTTTGGGCTGTATGGCCGAGCGCCTCAAGGCCAAGCTTTTGGATGAGGAGAAATTAGTTGATTTGGTTTTAGGTCCCGATGCTTATCGCGATTTGCCCAACCTCATTGCCACTGCAGAAGATGGCGATAAGGGGATCAACGTCTTTTTGTCTAGAGAAGAAACCTATGCGGATATTAGTCCTGTTCGCCTCAGCGATAGTGGGGTAACGGCTTTTGTGACTATTATGCGTGGTTGTGATAATATGTGTTCTTTCTGCGTGGTGCCTTTTACCCGTGGTCGAGAGCGCAGCCGTGATCCTTATAGCATTTTGGCGGAATGTCAAGATTTATTTGATCGTGGATTTAAGGAAGTGACCCTTTTGGGCCAGAATGTAGATAGTTATCATTGGGAGCATCCCGATGGCGATGAGCAGGTTGATTTTGCTGATTTATTGGAGAAAACGGCCCTCATTCATCCCGATTTGCGCATTCGTTTTTCTACCTCTCATCCAAAAGATATTACGGATAAGGTGCTTATCAATATGGGTAAATATGAAAATATCTGCGAGTATATTCACTTTCCGGTACAATCGGGTAGCAGCCGCATTCTCAAGAAAATGAACCGCACTTATGACCGAGAGTGGTACATGGGGAAGATTGACCGCATTTATGAGCTTTTGCCCAATTGTGCGATTTCTTCAGATGTGATTGCTGGTTTTTGTACAGAGACCGAAGAGGACCATCAGGATACTCTTTCGATTATCGAGCACAGCCAATACAGCATGTCTTATATGTTCTTCTATTCGGAGCGCCCAGGTACTTTGGCTGCTCGGAAATATGAGGATGATGTGCCTTTGGAAGTGAAAAAACGTCGTTTGCAAGAGATCATCCGCTTGCAAAATCAAATCTCTTTTGCGCATAACAAAAAAGATATAGGCAAAACCTTTAAGGTCTTGATTGAGAAGGTCTCTAAGCGCAGCGAAGAGGATTTTGCGGGGCGAAATTCACAGAATAAGATGATTGTTTTCCCTAGAGAAAATACTGAAATTGGACAATATGTCTATGTAAAAGTCACTGAATGTACGCAGGCTACGCTTCGTGGGCATTTGGTGCCTGCTCCCGAACAAGCTTAGGAGGTTACTCTGCGGCAGGTCTTGGCCTGCCGCAGGGCCCACCAATTTGGCAGCTCCACACATCTAATAGAGCGATAACAACTTTCTCACTTAACATCACTTATTTATGTTTACTTATCGCTATTTCGCTTTGGCCCTTTTGCTATGCTTTTCGGCCAGTAGTTGGGCCCAAAAAGGTTTGGAGACCGAGGCCGTTTCTATTTTTAAGAACCAAACGGCATTCTTTGTTAAAGAGGGGCAGGTAAAGACCAAAAAAGGCAAATGGGAGCTAGTTGGAGATACGATTCCGCAGGCGCTCAATGGTACGCTTTGGTTTAGCTCGCCTAGTTTGCAAATTGTTCGTTCTTTTCAGCAAGAGAAAGAAATTGAGGGATTGGCCAATAATTATAGTAGTATGTTTTTGGCCAATGATGGCAAAAATGTACGCCTTTTATTATCTGGTGATACCACTTGGACCGAAGGAAAAATTAAGGTTTTACAAGTGCCTAATCCCGATCCTAGCAAACCCAATATTAAAACGGGGGCGCTTTTCGCTATTCAAATGAAAACGGGCCGCAGCCTGATCCTCAAGCAAGCGCAAATCGAATCATTGCGAAAGTTTGAGATCTTAGATTCGCCCAATTTTACCAATAGCAGCATCCAAAAACTACCCGTTTTGCAAGCTGATTTTGGGGCCAATACTACAGCTAGCCAAAAGCTACAAATGATGTATTTGCGTCAAAACCTGAGCTGGAAACCCGACTATTTGGTTGAGCTGCTCAATGATAAGGAAGCCCGCATTTCTTTGCGCACTACTGTGGTCAATGAGGCCGAGGATGTAAAAACGAAGGCCCTTAATTTGGTGGCTGGCGTGCCTAATTTTAAGTATGCCAATCGCATTTCGGACCTGTTGAGCTTTGGCTATGTGCAGCCCGTCCAACCACAACATTATGTGCATACCTTGAGCAATGCTATGGTAGAAAATGTGGCTAGCTACGATGCAATGCCTATGCCTTCGGCCCCCACTCGTGGAGGTAATGGAATGCCTGGTCCTGCTCCTGCTCTAGGCGAAAGCGTGGAGGACCTTTTCTATTACACGCTCAAAGATGTAGAAATTAAGAAGGGGGAACGCGCCCTACTTGATGTATTCTCGGCTAAGGTTCCCGTAGAACATATTTATGAATCAATCATTGGGGCCAATTCTTATTCTTATAGCACGGCTTATAGCTTTGAAAAGCAGACGATTCCCGTTTTGCATACCATTAAGCTAGAAAATAAGACGGATTATGTTTGGACGGCTGCCCCTGTGATGGTGGTCCAAAATAAAGACAATAAGATTTTGCCCATCAGCCAAGATGTACTTTACTACACCTCTAAGCAAGATGAGGTAAGCGTAAAATTGACGGAGGCGCCAGATGTGGCTCTCAAGTTTTCAGAAAAAGAAATCAAGCGTACCAATAATACCAAGCAAATCCGCGAAACCAACACTAACCGCATACGCTACTACGATCTAGTGACCGTAGAAGCCGAAATTGAAATTCAGAACTTTAAGGGCAAGGATATTCGCCTAGATATCAAACGGGCTATTTTTGGCGAGTTGATGGAAAGCTCAGAAGATTGGCTAAAATCTCCCCGCCTACAACCCAATATGGGCTATACCACTTATAATCCCTATACCGATGTTTGCTGGGAAATGAAGATCAAAAAAGGGGAACAAAAGAAGATCACTTACACCTACAAGGTCTACCTCAGCCATTATTAAATGTTAAAGAACAGTATGGATAATATTCAAGCGATAAAACAACGTTTCGGAATCATTGGCCACTCCCCCCAATTGCAACACGCCCTGAAAACAGCCATTCAGGTGGCGCCTACAGATTTATCTGTTTTGGTCCTGGGCCAAAGTGGGGTGGGAAAGGAGTCTTTTTCCAAAATTATCCATCAACTGTCTAACCGCAAGCACAATAATTTTATTGCGATTAACTGTGGCGCCCTGCCCGAAAGTACGATTAACTCCGAGCTGTTTGGCCATACCAAAGGCGCTTTTACGGGAGCTGTCAATGAACGAAAAGGTTACTTTGAAACCGTAAATGGCGGCACTATTTTCCTCGATGAAATTGGGGAAATGCCTTTGGATACCCAAACTTACCTTCTGCGGGTACTCGAGCAGGGCGAATTTGTTAAAGTGGGTTCTTCGCAGGTAGAAAAAACCGATGTGCGCATTGTCGCTGCGACTAATGTCAATTTATTGGAGCGCATTGAGCAGGGCAAATTTAGAGAGGACCTCTATTATCGCTTGAGCACGGTGGTTATTCAGGTTCCTGAGCTGAGCAAAAGAGGCGATGATGTGCTCTTGCTCTTCCGCAAGTTTGTCTCTGATTTTGCTGATCAATACCATACGCCTATGGTCCGCCTTAGCGAGGAGGCCGAGGATATTTTGTTGCGCTACCCCTGGCCCGGAAATATCCGAGAGCTGCGCAATGTGGCCAAAAGAGCCGCCCTTTTTTCAGAGGATAAAACGATTAGTGCAGAGCAGTTGCTAGAGTTTTTGCCCCAATTGGGCCAAGGCCCCCGACACTTGCCCTTGCCGCATAAAGAGGCCAATGATAGCAGCCAAGGCTTTTACGAAAGAGAGATTCTGTTTAAGTTTCTCTACGAAATGAAACAGGACCTCAATGATGTGAAGCAACTTATTGCCGAATTGGTCCAAACCAATAACCTCCAAATGCCCCGCCCCATGCCTAAGGGGCACAGTATGCAAGGCTATTTGCCTTTGCCCCGGCCCGAAAATGAGGATTACAACGCTCACTATACTCCAAATTCACTAGAAGAGGATGCTCAACCTCAAGAAGGGCCCATTATTTTGCATAAAGACTATCATAATGCAGAGCAACAACGAGAGCGCTTTAATGAGGTGGAGGAACTAGAAGAATCACTTTCTATGGAACAAATGGAAAGAGAGCTGATCGAAAGAGCACTCAAAAAACACAGAGGGAAACGCAAGGATGCGGCTCAAGAACTAGGAATTTCCGAGCGGACACTTTACCGCAAAATCAAATTACACGATATTCAATCCTAAAAGAGAAGGGCGAGGCCATGGTTGGTCTCGCCCTTTTTGCTGTTTGTAGGAGTCTTTTTTGGGGCTGCCCCGCCCTGCGGGCGGGTCGGGCTGTGTCGCGGCTCGCAAGCCTGCTCGGCCCTGCGGCGGCAAGCCGCCTAGGTCTGGCCCTTCGGGCCACCGCTTTCCATCCCTCAGCCGATAGGCCCTCTGGGCCTATTGTTTAATTAGCTCTTGGCTTTCGATTAGGCTTGGGCCTTGCCAAAACTGTAAAATATAAAGGCCTGCAGGAAGTGAGTCTAAGCATAGGCTAGCACTAAACTCCTTTTGCCAAATAAGCTGGCCCAAGCTATTATATAGCTGAATCCGATCAACAGATAGTGCTGTGGCTTTTTCAATTTGCAATTGACTTTGGACGGGATTGGGATAAATCCGAAACTGTTGCTGGGCCAAGTTGGCCACAGCATGCGGCCCCCCATTATAAACATTGCAATAGCCATGGCTCTTATTGAGGTAATGCTGTTGGCCATCTTGATAGGCACAAAGCAAGTATTGGCTCATCATCATACCCGCTTGTTTATAGAGAATGCCCAGATTGGGACCAACGCCTTCTATAAAAGTAAAGTTTTCGATGCCAGTAGCATCAGCCTTAAAGCGGATGTGTTTGCGGCCCTGTTCCGTATAGACACTATCAACAATCTGTAGGCTATCAGGAATAGCGCCCCAAGCAGGAGAAATATTAAAAGTATCGCCAACTTGCAAACGGAGGTCCATCAGTAAAACGATATTGCTATCGGCAGGTGATTGAAGGCTAGGTTGAGGGCGGTACCAAAGCTGCCCAGTAGTTGTATCTTCGGATAGCCAACCACCACTGTAGTTAAAGCTATTGGGGATTTCCACTTTGGTCCATTGGCGGCCAGCAAAGCTGCTATCGTAGCGGCTATAAAGGGTATCTTGTTGTGTACCAGGTAAATTACTCCATTCAAAAATCCATTGGGTAGAATCTTGGCCAAAAACAGAGGCATACTGTGCTTGTAGGGCTGAAAAAGAGAGCAAAAAACATAAAAAAGGTAGGAAAAACTTCTTTGTTTGCATGAGATTTAAATTTTAAATAATGAGGAAATTGGGCGCTAATGCCCTATATATAAGCATTCTTTTAAAAATGCTTGTGGAGGAAAAAAGATTTTTGTACTTCAACCGAACCGAATCAATTTGCATCTTTGTAATGTGCTTAAAGCAAGTGCAGAAAACGTTCTTAAGTTAAGTGAAGAAAATCTTCAAGGTTCGGTTCGGAAAAGTTGATCAGGCAAGGTGCAGGATCGACCTTTCCGTGTTTGTAGTTAAGCTAAGCGCCATTTGGCCCAGCGCTGCGCAGCGGTGGCCCGAAGGGCCAGACCTAGGCGGCTTGCCGCCGCAGGGCCGAGCAGGCTTGCGAGCCGCGCAGCATAGCGGCGGCCGATCTAGCCAAAGGCTAGCCGGCCGCGGGCCCCAAAATAATTATAAACTATAGCCTATCTATTCTTGAGACATAAAACCGCCCCGAATATGAAATATATTAGTCCCTTAATTGCTATTTTTTTGATATTGCCCCTTGTTTTATGGGCGCAAGATCCGCCTTCTGCGCAAACTTGGTTGGAGGCCAATCGCTTGTCTGCTTTGTTTAGAAACGGAGGAGATTTGTTTAACGATGGGCAAAATGCGGCATTTTTGACGCCGAATAAGGCGGATAGTACAGAAAGTCGTGCAGCTATGCATCTCCTTGGGTTAAGTTTGGGGGGGCTAGATGCTGGTGGTGATTTGCATTTGGCGGCCCAGACCTATCGTCAGGGAGGGTTTGATTTTTGGCCTGGACCGATTGATAGTGTTAGCCAAAGAGCAGATTCCATTTCTTCTCGCCGATTTAATTACATTTGGTCGGTAGAGTTGTTGGATATTTGGGTGGTCTTAGAAGATTATCGAGACAATGGGCAGGTAGATGGTCCAATGCCTGCAAGTTTGTTGATTTGGCCCGCTCAGGGAAATGCTTACTATGCTCAAAGTTTAGGTTTTGCCTTACCCGATCAGGGCTTAGCTCCTTTCTTTGATCGGGATGGAGATGGGATTTATAATCCCTATCAGGGGGATTATCCCACTTATCGAATGGGCGATTCTACGGCTTTGGCCGATCAGGTTATTTGGACTGTTTTTAATGATGTTTCGGCTGGGCATCAGTTTACGCAGGGAGATGCTCTGGGGGTAGAAGTGCAGCTAACGGCCTATGCTTTTGGTTGTTTGGCTTTAGAGC
This sequence comes from Saprospira sp. CCB-QB6, assembly GCF_028464065.1. Taxonomy (NCBI): domain Bacteria; kingdom Pseudomonadati; phylum Bacteroidota; class Saprospiria; order Saprospirales; family Saprospiraceae; genus Saprospira; species Saprospira sp. CCB-QB6. The sequence continues at coordinate 2,455,225 of NZ_CP116808.1, forward strand.
AAAGTCTGCGAGAAAGCATCTTTTTAAATTATAAAATTATTAACCGTTCGGCTCAAGATTATCAGCAATTTTGGGCGGGTTTTTATACTGATTTTGATTTGGGTTGTCCTGCTGATGATTATATTGGTACAGATAGTAGTTTGCAAACGGTTTATGCTTATAATGCTGATTATCAGGACCATACAAGCCTTTGTCAAACAAATAACTATGGGAGTCAACCGCCTGTAGTGGCTTTGACTTTTCTCAATCGCTCTTTGGACCGAAGCATTTATAACCTAAATACTACCTTACCGCCTTTGGGGCATCCTGCTCAGCCTAATCTAGATCAGGGGTTCTATCATTTATTGGAGGGGAAATGGACCGATGGGCAGCCTTTGCGCCCTTATGGCAATGGCTATGATAGTTTGGGAACAGGGCAAGCGCATTATGTTTTTCCCAATTATCCCTTTGATAGTACTGCATCCTCTTGGTGGGCTGGAGATGGTTATAGCTGGGCTCAAGGACAAGATTTTAGAGTGATGGCTTCTCATTTTAAGGGGGATTTATTGGCTGGGGAAAGCATGGATATAGACCTTATGCTGAGTTATCATTATGCTGATAGCTTGACAGGGCTTTATCAGATGTTGCAGTTGTTGCCCCAAAATATACCCAACTTGCAGCAGGCTTGGGCTCAGGGCATTGGGCAGAACAGTTGCTATCAGTCTCAAGATTTTAGCAGCCAGATTTCAGGTTATTTATATGAGGACCAAAATGCTAATTGCCAGAAAGAGGCTCAAGAAATACCATTTGCTCAGCGCTTTGTTTGTGTGGAGAGACAAGGCCAGCGCTATTATGCTACAACTGACAGCAGTGGTTTTTATCAGTTTGATAATTTGCCTTTTGGAGAATATACGCTTTGGGCTGTACGGCCCAGCCATTATTGGCAGGATGGCTGTCAATTACAGGGACAATATGTAGTCAACTTGCAGCATCCGCAGGGCATACAGCAAAACATTGGCTTGCAGGCACTAGATAATTGCCCCTTTGTCCAAATTCAGTTGGATGGGCCAAATTTGGACGCTTGCACAGCACAACAACAATGGTTGAGCTATGAAAATCGAGGAACCGATACCGCCTATCAGGCTTATGTGGACTTATCTTGGCCCAAATACCTGCATTTAGATTCAGCTAGTTTGCCTTTTAGTCAAGTCGATAGCCAAACTTATCGGATAGATTTGGGCAATTTAGCCCCTCAGGCTGTTGGGCAACTGGACCTTTGGAGTTCATTGAGCTGTGACTCTGTTTTGGCCGGCCAATCTTTTTGCTTAGAAGCGCATGTATATCCCGATAGTCTTTGTCGGCCTATTTATCAAGAAACTGTCTTGGCTGTTTCTGCCGAATGCGAGGGAGATTCTATTGTTTTCTATTTGAGAAATATAGGTTTGATTAGCTTGACGCCTTTGCGGACCCAATTAATCGTCATTGAAGATGACCTGATGCAGCCGCCTTTGCCTGTGACGATTTATGGCAGTGGAGTAACTGCAGTTCGTATTCCTGTAGAAGCAGGATTGACCTATCGGGCGCTCTTAGAGCAGACTGGAAGTATTTGGTCGGCTCCAGTGATTTCTGATGTGGTGGAAGGTTGTGGTCTGGATAGTTTGGGCCAAATGCATCTGGGCTATGTTCAACAACTGGCTAATTTGCCTGCTACGGTTTTTGGGGCAGAGCATTGTTTGATTTTACAAGATTCTTTTAAATCGCTATTGAATGTGAAGGCGCAGGTCCTCCCTTTGGGCTATGATGTGCCAGCTTATATTTTTCCCTCAGATCCTTTGCATGCTCAGTTTGTCTTGCAGGGGCCATTTAAGGGGCATCTTCAGCTAAGGGATAGCCTGTCTAGCTATTTGGACCCTAGTAGCTTAGCCTTAGGGGTAAGTAGTCATCCTGCGAATTGGTCCTTAAAGGGCCAAGGGCTGTTAACTGCTGATTTTGGCTTTATTGACTTGGCTGCTGAAGAGGAGCTATTGTTTAGTTATCGGATTGACCAAAAGGAAAATAATCGGCCCAATATAGTAATTCCACAGCAATGGAGTTATCAGAAAGATAGTTTGCCTTGGGCCTTTACGGCTGTTCATCAGCGTGTTGTTGGGCAAAACTTCTTCAGCGTATTGGCTCAAGACAGAAGCGAAAGTTCAAGGGGATTGGCTTATGATTTTTGGCCTATACCTGCCCAAGATGTCTTGAATTACTCATCGGCTAGGGGCTGGGAATCGGGCCAAGAAGTACGCATCTATAGCATTTTAGGCCAAGAGCTGGCCCGTCATCAACTTTTGGCTCCCAATGGTCAGATTCCCTTAGGGGATTGGTCCAATGGAGTATTCATTCTACAGCTTTTTTCTGCCAATCAGGAATTGCTTGGGCAGGAGCAATTTGTTATTGCTCAATGATTTGGGGCCTGCCGCCTGCGGCGGCCGCGCCCTTTCGCGGCTCGCAAGTCTGCTCGGCCCTGCGCGGGCTTTGCCCGCTGGGTCTGCGGCTGCGCCGCACCACTACAGGCCGCTAGGCCAAAGCGCAGCGACAAGCCGCGACCGCGGCGTCAAACTTAGCCATTTTTTGTCCCGGCCGGCGAGGGGCGGCGGCCACAGCAATCTCTACTTTTAACTTTATCTGGCCCTCAGTATATTGCATTTCAGGCTAAATCATCTTCTGCGCCGCCCTCGCCTGGGGGCTGGGCTCCTTTGGCCTTGGAGGCCAAAGCGCCCAGCATGGCCATCGGCCCTTCGGGCCTCCTCCTCATAGATCATCAGCCTTCGGCTGATATAAAAAAGGGCTATCGGAACCCTCCGATAGCCCTTACCTTATAGTAATCCTACAATTAAAAAACCTCCAATAGGCCTAAAGCAATTCCAGCAGCAAAACAGCCTCTATTGCAGTGGGATTATCCAGCAGCAAAATGCGTTGCCCAGCAGGAACCAGCAAATCTAGCGTTTGATTCGGGAGCAGCTCCTGCCATTGGCCCGCACTAGCCGTAGCATTCGCCAAAGTCGTATAGCGGACCGCCTCCCCTCGCAAATGCGTCAAACGAACCCTTGAGCCCTCCTGCAGCAAGCCCTCCAACTGTTGTTCCTGACTATTAGGGGCCAACTCCACTTCTAAAGTATTCACCTCCACCTCATCGCTATGGCTAGGCGAACTAGTCTGACGGAAATACTTGAGCTCATAAAAATCCACCACTCGGTCCACATCTCGATAATAATGAAACTTTAGGCGAGCAAAGGTGGCAAAAAGCCCCAAAGACAACTCCTCTCTCTGTTGTTCGAGTAAATTAGAATTGCTATGAAAGCGATACTCTAGCCCCTGCTGCTCATCTCGAAGAGCCTCCAATTGCTGCCCATAAGCCGCAACTGTAGCTCCCAAAGCCGCCAGTTGTGGATCAAGCAATAAGGCCCGTCCCAAGCTTTTTACCTCTTGAATGCGAACCTCATAGACCGCATTTTTAAAGATGGATCGTCCCTGCGGAAATAGCTGCTTGTACTGTCGACTATCCAAATCATAGTTCATCTGCACCTCAGCATGCCAGCGGCGAAGCATCGGACCAGTTACCTCTTCTAAAAGCTCTTTAAATTCAGCCGTTTTAGCATGATAGGCGCGGCGACCATCAATAGACTGCTCGTACTGCTGCAAAAAGGCCAAATAAAAAGGCTCGAAAAAGCTCAAGATGTCTTGAAGCGCAGGATCACTAGCAGCCATTAAACGAAGCTTGCTCAAGTGATCAGTCGCTAGCTGATACATTTTTTTAAAGGACCCAGCAGTATTACTGTGAAAGAAGTTAATCAGTGGGTACCATCCCAATTTTGAAAACATAAGCATAATTTTTTGTGTACAATAATTGTTTGAGTTATAAACATAGGCATATACTTTCGTGATATCAAGGGTAGGGTTTGAAAAAGTATAACTTTTAACATTTGATGTACATGTAATTATAGTTTTAGCCTGTTTGTTTTGGTTTTAGGTTGTGTTTTGGGTAGACCAATTAGCAGTCAGGATTTTAGGAAGGCATATATCTGTGTAGGAAACAGCGATCAAAACTTTAGGAAGGTATATATCTGTGCAGGAAACAGCGATCAAAACTTTAGGAAAGCATATATCTGTGCAAGAAACAGCAATCGGAACTTTGGTAAGCTGTATATCTGTGCAGAAAACGGCAATCAAAACTTTAGGTAGCTGTATATCTGTGTAGAAAACAGCAATCTGAACTTTGGGAAGGTATATATCTGTGCTGGAAGCAGCAATCTGAACTTTAGGAAGGTATATATCTGTGCAGGGAATAGTTATCCGAGATACTTGTTGGGGCTGTTCAGGATGTTCTGTATCAAAATGAAATTAGGGGTTTAGGCCCTAGGGCCAGAGGCTAGCTGGCTGAGGGATGGAAAGTGGTGCGGCGCAGCCGCAGACCAAGCGGGCAAAGCCCCCGCAGGGCCGAGCAGACTTGCGAGCCACGACACAGCCCGACCCGCCCGCAGGGCGGGGCAGCCCCAAATAATTAATATTCACAATAAGTCCTGTTAGAATAAAAGTTTATAAAAAATGCCTTTTACAAACTTTATGTGAAATCTGATAAAAATGTTCGCTCGTAAATAAGGAGAACAACAAATCATAAAAAAGTGAATTATGAAAAAAACCTTATCTATCTCCGCAGCAGTATTTGCTGCCCTGTTTAGCTTCAACAGTGCCTGGGGGGCCAATCTAGTGGTCTCGAACAGCTCCGATAGTGGAGCGGGAAGCCTTCGGCAGCAGTTATTAAATGCTTCGGCTGGGGATACTATTAGTTTTGCCACAGGGACAAATGGGCAGACGATTGTTCTTTCGAGTATTTTGACCTTAGATAAAGATCTGGTCATTATGGGCAATGGGAGCAGCAATAGTATGCTTAGTGGTGGCGGCAGCAGCCAAATTTTTGAAGTAATTTCTGGCGCTATGGTCCAGTTTGAAGGGCTCTCGATCATGAATGGTTTGAGCACGATGAGTGGAGGCGCGATTGTGGTCCAAGGGGCCGAGCTTTGGATTAGCGATTGTAGTCTGAGCAACAATGAGGCGCAGGGGGCTATGGCTGTGATGGGCGGCGGAGCGATTTGGAATACCGCTGGCTCCGAGCTGCACATTATGAATACTAGCTTTAGTAATAATCAGGCTTCAGGGGCTTCGGGTTCTGGTGGGGCCATTCTTAATGATGGGAGTAGTGTACTGACGATTTCGATGGGTACGAGCTTTTCGGCCAATAGCTCTAATCGAGCAGGAGGGGCGATTGAGGATAATTCGGGGGCCAATAGTATGGTCCAGATTACGGATGCTAGTTTTACAGGTAATAGCACAGGTACAGCTCCAGGCAATGGTGGGGCTATCCATATTACAGGGGCTGGCCAAATGATGATAAGCAATAGCAGTTTTAATAGCAATAGTGCAGGCAATGAGGGCGGTGCTCTTTGGAATGGTAGCGGCAGCATGAGCCTCAATAACATTCTGGCCGATGGCAATATTGCTAGTGGGGCCGCAGGCGATAGTGGAGGAGGAGCCATTTACAATTTGGGTGGCGATCTGACGATTATGAACTCTATTTTATCCAACAATATAGCTAATGGAAGTGCGGGTTCTGGTGGGGCTGTGCTCAATGATTTGGGCGGTATGCTAGAGATCCAAAATACCAGCATTACGGGCAATATGGCCATGCGGGCTGGTGGGGGAGTTGAAGATAATTCTTCTTCAGCGCCCTCTTCTATGCGCTTTCAAAATGTAACCTTATCCAATAATAGTACAGGCACAGCTCCAGGCAATGGAGGCGGATTGCATATTACAGGAGCAGGTAACCTTCTTTTTGATGGGGGGACCGTTTCGGGCAATACCGCTGCCGCAGAAGGGGGAGGCCTTTGGAATGGAACGGCGCAGATGACCCTCTCTAATGTTAATATCAGTAATAATGTAGCCAATGGTCCCTTAGCCGATAATGGTGGAGGTGGACTCTATAACTTAGGGGGCCAAATTGATATCCTCAACGGAACCCAAATCAATAACAACCAAGCAGCAGGTGCAGCGGGTAGCGGTGGGGGTATCCTCAACGATATGGGCGGCATGATTAACATCAGCAACTCCATGATTATGGGGAATATGGCTATGCGCGCAGGTGGAGGCATTGAATGCACAGACTCTAGTGGGGTGCTTTTGGTCAATACTATGCTCAATAATAATAGCACAGGTTCGGCTCCAGGCAATGGAGGGGGACTACATGTTACGGGCTACGGTATGGTCAGCCTTAGTGGCGGAACCGTAAGCAACAACATGGCCGCCTCAGAAGGTGGTGGGCTCTGGAATGGTACAGGTGCTATGAGCATCAGCGGAACAAACATTGATGGCAATAGCGCTGCGGGCAATACTTTTACTGAAGGCGGTGGGGGGATTTACAACCAAGGCGGAATTATCGACATCATCAACAATACACAGATAACAAACAATAGCGCCACAGGTACAGCGGGTAGCGGTGGGGGTATCCTCAACGATATGGGGGGTACCTTAAATGTGAGCCATTCGACCATTATGGGCAATAGTTCTATGCGTGCTGGTGGTGGCATTGAAGATAACTCTATGGGCGCTAGTGGGACCCTCAACCTGAATATGGTCCAACTCCTGAATAATGATGCGGGCACAGCTCCTGGTAATGGGGGCGGACTACATATTTCAGGCTTAGGGAATACCTACATTATTGGCGGTCTGGTTTCAGGTAATCTAGCTGCCTCAGAAGGTGGTGGACTTTGGAATGGTGGCGGCTATATGTTGGTCAATGGAACCATCATCGATGGGAATACCGCTAGTGGTGCTGCTGCCGATAATGGGGGCGGAGGAATCTACAACCAAGATGGCATTTTAGAAATTACTAATATGGCCGAAATTACGAATAATGTGGCCGATGGTGCTGCAGGTAGCGGTGGTGGAATCCTCAATGTTTTAGGGGGGCGTATCCGCATAACGAATGTCCTTATTGCCAATAATAGCGCTATGCGTGCAGGTGGTGGCATTGAAGATAACTCTACCGCAGGGATTAGAGGTGAGCTAGAACTGCGAGACTTCCAACTATCGGGTAATGTTGTTGGGTCCGCTCCTGGCAATGGAGGCGGTCTACATATAACAGGCCCTGGAAATGCGACCCTAATCAATGGATCCGTAATTAATAATGAAGCCGCTAGTGAAGGCGGTGGCCTTTGGAACGGCAGCGGAATGATGTACTTGCAATATGTCAGCATTGTCAATAATGAAGCTTTGGGCGCTGCAGCCGATAATGGTGGGGCAGGAATTTTCAACAATGGGGGAGACCTAATCCTTGATGGTTGTACCGTTAATATGAATATGGCCACAGGCGCCGCTGCTAGTGGCGGTGGACTACTCTCTGTGGCTGGAGATGTTGATATTCAAAATACTGACTTTGACAATAATGCCGCTAATCGAGCAGGGGGCGCCATTGAATTGATTGATGGCAATTGTTGGATTGTCAATAGCGTCTTTGAGGCCAATGATGTAAACGGTACTGCTGGAACAGCCGCCCCAGGTAATGGGGGCGCCATCCATATCAGTGGGGCTACCATGCTCTATATTGATGAGTCAGAGTTTATAGATAATGAAGCCGCTCGCGAAGGCGGGGCCCTCTGGAACCAAAGCAATAGCCAGATGTATATCTACAACTCCACAATTATGAATAATAGCGCCTTTGGTACTGCTGCCGATGATGGTGGGGGAGGGTTCTTCAATAATGGTGGAGATACTTGGATTGAAGGCTCGACCTTCTCTGGAAATAATGCCGCTAATGCCAATGGTGGCGCTATCCAAAACCAAACGGGCATGACGGCCATCAGCCGCTCAACCATTTCGGGCAATATGGCCGCTATGGATGGTGCAGGGATCTATAATGCCGATTCCCTCACGGCCGAGGCCCTAACCATTGCCTTCAATATGGCTAGCGGAAATGCGGGCGGAATCGCACAAAATAGTATGCGCCCCTTGGGCCTAAAATCAACAATTGTCTCTAATAATACGGCTAGCATGATGGGCCAAGATATTTACCTAGAAATGGGTATGCTAAATTCTATGGGCTATAATCTGGTCCAAGATACTAGCGGCATGAGCTGGATGGCAGGCATGGGCGATCTTCTAGGCCTCGATCCTTTCCTCCAAACCTTAGCCAATAATGGCGGCCCAACAATGACGCATGCAATTTTGGTGGGGACAAGCTCTCCCGCTGTAGATGCAGGCGATCCAATGAGCAATATGTTGGACCAAAGAGGAATGAGCATTAACGGCCGCAGAGATATTGGCGCCTTTGAATCTGCCGAGCTGTTGAGTAATCATTCCTTGGCCCAACTAACAAACATTAAGGCTTATCCCAACCCGACTCTAGATATCGTTCAATTAGAGCGGGAGGCGTCCAGCCAAAGTACTTACCAACTGTATAGCCTAGAGGGCCGCCTTTTGCAAACTGGCCAATTGAATGACCGCATAGAACGCATCAATCTGAGCGATTTCCCTGCAGGTACCTATTTCCTACAACTAGAAGAAGGGCAACGCCTAGCCCTAATCAAAGAATAAATAGATCGTATAGCTAACAAACACTTTTGATGATTGAGCTTCTTCTCTCTTCGGAGAGAGGGGGCTTTTTTTGTGCTGTTTTGGGGCCTCCGCCTCGCTTCGCTCGTCGGCGCTACGTTTCGGGGCTCGCAGGTCTGCTCGGCCCTTCGCAAAATTTGCTGCGCATTTTTGCTCGGTCTGGCCCTGCGGGCCACCCCGCCGCATCGCTAGGCCAGTCGCTTCGCTCCTTTTAACATCCAGTCGCATAAAGGACCAAAAGCAGGGCAGTGCCAGCCACCAAAGGCGAAAAGCAGAAGTCATCCCAAAGGGCAAAATCTCCCTCTCTATGCGTTTTGCTCCAGCCAACATATCTAAAATCGCCTAGGGCACGAAGCGCAAAAACAAGGGCCAACCCCCAAGAGCTATAGCGTAAAAACTGGGGACCAAAATAATGGCTAGGCAAGGCATAAAGCAGTCCCAAACCCAAAAAGCAGAGCCCCACTGCAAAGCTAGCCCAAGGCGGTGGCGAAAATTGTTGATTGGGCAGTTGGGGCAATACATAGCGCAAGCCCCAGCTCCCGCCCAAGGCCCAATAAAAATGAAGGGCTGCAATGGGCAGGAAAATCAGGTTTAAGATTAGGGGAATCCACATAGGCTAATGAGGGGCTTGGAAAGAAAAAATATGGGCAGAGGATTTAGCCGTTAGGCTGTTTGGGGTTAGGCGCATGAGTCCATTGCGTAGGCGGCCTGCCCAGCCTGATTTCCAATGGGCCATTTGGCCAATTTTCCAGCTATTTTGGACCACTTTCAGGGCCTTTTTTTGTCGGCTAGCTTGGTAGGCGGCATAGGCGGCTTCTGGACTTTTCTCTGCAAGGTAGTGGGCCAATACATAGGCATCTTCTATAGATTGGCAAGCGCCTTGGCCCATATTGGGCGTTAGGGCATGGGCGGCATCGCCTAGTAGGCAAACTGGCCCTTTATGCCAGCTTTTAATAGGCGATAAGTCTCTAATTTCATCTTCATGTAGTTTAGCTTCTGCGGCAATGATTTGTTGGACCAAAGGATGAAAATCTTGGAAATAGTCAAGCAGTTGGCTTTGGTCCAGCTCTTCGGGAGATTCCTCATAAGAAAGCAACGCATAGTAATAGAGCCAACCTTGGCCAATTGGCACAAAGCCAAAGCGGCGGGCCTTGCCCCAAGCCTCAAACAATTGGTTTTGGTATTTGGGCGGGAGCTCTAGCTGGCAGAGGCCTCTCCAGCAAAGTTGTTTGCTGCCTCGGATGAGAGCCTGCGGTTCCACAAAGGTTCTTAGCTTAGAATAAAGGCCATCTGCGGCCAAGAGTTGCTCTGCTCGATATTGGCCTGCATCGGCAAAATCTAGGAGCAGCTCTTTCCCCTCTTGCTGAAAGCTTTGTAGTTGATGGCCCATCTTAATCTTATTGAGGTCGAGCTGTTCGAGCAGAATATCTTGCAAATCGGCTCGGTGGAGGGCCAGGCTACCCAGTTTGGTCCCCAATTGGGCAATCTCTACCGTAGATAGGGGCCGAAGTTGTTCATCACAAATGTGCATGGCCTGAATAGGAGAACTCTTGGTCTTAATGGCCTCATAAATCCCTAAACGCTGATAGACCTCTAGGGCATTATTGGCCAAAATAATTCCTGCGCCTATGGGGCGGTAGCTTTGGGCCTGCTCAAAGAGGCGAAAATCTATTCCTTTTTGGCTTAGGGCCAAGGCGGTGCTTAGGCCAGCAATGCCCCCGCCCACAATATCAAATGTTTGCTGCTTCATCCTTTTCATTTACTTTAGTTATTAATTATAGTACAAATGTACTAATTTTATACAACTCTAGTACAAAAGACCTAATTTTAACAGCTAAAGGGAGCGAATTGGGTCAAAAAGGCAATTAAACTATTACCTTTGTCTGGACCAACAAGCATTTTGGAGGGGGATAGCGCGCGGAGCGCAGCGCGATTAAATCTGGCTGAGGGATGGACAGCAGTGGCCCGAAGGGCCAGACCCAGCCGCCTTTGGCGGCGCAGGGCCGAGCGAATAGCGAGCTGCGAAACAGCCCGACCCGCCCACAGGGCGGGGCAGCCCCAAATAAAAAAGAACAGATGAAAAAGAAAAGAAAAGAATTGATCTTGGCGAAGGCCTTAGCATTGTTTAATGATCGGGGGTTGGCGGTAATTAGTTTGCGGCAGATTGCGGAGGAGATGGGGATAAGTTTGGGAAATTTGACCTATCATTTTCCGAAGCGGGAGCAGTTGGTGCAGGCGCTTTATTATGCTTTGGTCGAGGAGTTGAATGCGATGGCTTTTGCGCCAGCTATGCAAGAGGCCGAAGGGGTGTTGGCCTTTAAAAGCTTGTTGGAGCAGATGTATCAGTTGTTTTGGAAGTATCGCTTCTTTTTGCTGGATTTTCGGCAAATTCTGCAGGCCGAGAGCAAGTTAAAGGCGCATTATCAGGAGTTAATGCAGCAGCGTAGGCAGCAATTTTTTGCCTTTTTAGAGCAATTGGATGCGGCAGGGCAGCTCAAAAAAGAAGAATTGGCGGGGGAATATGCTTCGCTTTATCGGCGTTTGCAGCGTTTGAGTGATTTCTTTTTGGCGGCCTTAGAGATTGAGAACTATACCGTAGCAGAGGGGCAAAAAGAGTTTGTTCGGGATCAGGTTTTTGCGCTTTATCCCTATTTGTTGGGGGAGAGTCGGGGGCAGGCCAGGGAAATTTTGGAAGGGCTCGGATAGGGCAAAAAAAAGCGCCAAGCTATATAGCTTGGCGCTCGGCTCTACTAAAACCCCTTCTAAATTAGAAGGTTGCGGCATCAATGACGTAGCGGTAGCGAGCTTTTTTGTCGACTACCTTCTGCCAAGCTTCGTTAATTTGCTTAGCATCAATAATTTCAATAGCGGGAAGGACCTTGTTATCGGCACAGAAGTGAACCACCTCTTGAGTTTCTGGAATACCACCGATCAATGAAGCGTTAAACTTCACGCGGGTATTGGCCAAGAAAATAGCGTTAAGTTGAAGCGTAAAGCCTTCAGGCATACCGACCTGGGTGAAGGTGCCATGGGGCTTTACGACAACGCTATAGGCTGCTACATCATAATGAGTAGGGATGGTGCTGATCATGTAGTCCATTTGTCCTTTATAGGCAAATAGTTTTTGTGGGTTATCTACCACAATGACTTCTTTAGCGCCCCAAGAAAGGATATCCTCTTTTTTCTCGGGAGAAGTCGTAAAGGCATAGACCTCGGCGCCTTTGGCTACGGCAATTTTCACGGCCAAGTGGCCCAAACCGCCAATACCAGCAACAGCTACCTTATCGCCCAACTTGAAGTTGGCCTGCATAAGGGGAGAGTAAGTGGTAATTCCGGCGCAAAGTAGGGGGGCCGCTTCTTCCAAAGAGATATGCTCGGGAATATGCACGGCAAAATGCTCTTTTACAACGATATTATCAGAGTAACCACCTTGGGTAATTCCGGTAGGTGATTGAGGGTGGGGATAACCATAAGTAAAGACGGTTTTCCCTTGCTCGCAGAATTGCTCTTCGCCATGCTTACAGCTATGGCACTCCATACAGCTATCTACCATACAGCCAACGCCGGCACGGTCGCCCACTTTAAATTTAGTTACATTTTTTCCAACTGCTTTTACGATACCTACGATCTCGTGACCAGGTACTTGAGGATACTGTTGGGGGCCCCAATCGCCTTTCATTTGGTGAATATCGGAGTGACAGATACTGGCGTATTTCGTTTCGATTAGAATATCGTCATCGCCTACTGCACGGCGTTCAAATTCCCAAGGGCTCAATTTTCCAGAGGCATCCTTGGCGGCATAACCTTTTGATTTGATGTTCTTGCTCATATCAATTGTTGTTTTAGATAATGGCTCGGCAGCAAAAAGGGAAATGGGATTAAAAAGCATTAAGCTTCCGCCTCCAATGGCCATTTGCTGCATAAAAGTTCTTCTTGAATGGATGTTTTTCTCTTCTTTCATAGTCGCTATAATTAAGAAGGTTTGGGGCTGCCCCTCCCTTTGGTCGGGTCGGGCTGTTTCGCAGCTCGCTATTCGCTCGGCCCTGCGCGGGCTTCGCCCGCTGGCTCTGGCCTTCGGCCACTGCTGTCCATCCCTCAGCCGACGGCCCTTCGGGCCTTTTGAGGAGTTTGGCAGCCTCCGCTAACTCACAGGAACAAAGTTAGTCTACATCCTTGGCGGTCAAGAAGAAGAATCAAATCAAAACTTAAAAAAATCAAACTCTAGATTGTCGGTAGGCTGAAGGGGTAAGGCCTAGCTCCTTTTTAAAGTAATTATTAAAGTAGCTAGGATAAGAAAAGCCCAAGGCATAAGCTAGCTCGCTAATGTTCCAGTTGGTGTGTTCTAAGAGCGCTTTGGCCTCTAATAAGATGCGCTCTTTAATATGGGTAGAGGTTGATTTTTGGGTCACCTCTTTCACGGCTCTATTCAGGTAATTGACGTGAACAGAAAGCGCTTGCGCATAATCTTGCGGCTTTTTGAGGACCAAAGGTGACTCTACACCTTCTATGGGAAATTGTCGTTCTAGGAGTTCTAGAAAAACGGTTGTTAAGCGGGCCAAGGCGTTGCTTTGGCGGTCAAAGTTTTTGCTGGGTTCTAGTTTGAGGGCCTCATGTACAATCAGCTGAATATAGTTTCTAATGAGCTCATCCTTATAGGAGTAGCTTTCTGCTTGTTCCGCAATCATTTTGTCAAAGATGCGGCTTAGAAATAGGCGTTGTTCCTCATTGATTTGGAAAATGGGGGTTCCCTCAATCTTAAACAAAGGGGATTGTAGAAGGCTTTCTGCCTGCATACTTGGCCGCAAAAACTCCTCAGAAAATAGGCAGGTGTACCCCGTATAACTTTGGGATAGAGTTTCCCAAGCGTAGGGAATATGGGGGTTGCCAAAAAAGAGGATGCTACCTTCTACCTCATAGCTGCGGTTGGCATAATGAATTTTGCTTCTGCCGTTACTCAGGCAAATTTTATAAAAGTCTTTGCGACTATATTGTCGGGTTGCCCCGCTATCTCCCTCAATGGGAAAAACCTTAAAGCCCTTCAACTTCAGTTCATTATTAAAGGGGGATAATGTTCGGATACTTTTTTGCACAGCCAATATTTTTGTATAAAAATCAAACCTAAGATCTTACTTTTTGATTAAGGGACCAAAAAAAGCCCAACCTAAAAAGGTTGGGCTAATATTTAGCGGTTGCACCAAGGGTTGGGGCAACGGAAATCGTGACCAGCGGGGGGCTCTGGATGTACTGCCCGTTTGTTGAGTTGGCTCACTACTGTATGGAAGTTTTTACACTCTAGTTCGTAAGCCTGTTGTAGGGTATAGGCGTATTGATAAGAAAAGTGAGTGTACTGTGGGAAGTGTGCCCAGCGAAGCAGTTCTGCTTGAACATCCGTATCTGAACGTCCAATTTTGAGAGGGTGAAAACGATCTGCGGCATCTAGTTTCCCAAGGGCGAAGTTGCCCATTTGCCCAGCCTCTACCTCATTTTTCACCGTCTCCGGATTAAATTCAAAAGGGCCCTTGTGGCTCAATTCAAAAATCATAATGTCAGTGCTTTGTAGGGCCAAGGCCCAGTGGTGTAATTTTACTATTTTCGGGGACGGGGAAATGTCTAAGATTTATATTCAGGAAAGAGGGCTTCTAGGCCTTCTTGGCTAGCTGAGCAATATCCTCTTTCTGTAATGAGCCCAGTGACTAGGCGAGCGGGAGTCACATCGAAGCCATAGTTTCGGGCGGGAGTATTTTCTGGACAGATACGCACCTTTTCATAAGCTCCGCTAGGCGTGAGACCATCGACAAAGCGTACTTCTTCTGCATCTCTTTCTTCTATGGGAATTTCTTTTAGGCCGTCCATAATTTCCCAATCAATAGTAGTAGAGGGGAGGGCCACATAAAAGGGGATATTATTGTCTTTGGCGGCTAGGGCCTTAAGGTAGGTTCCAATCTTATTAGCAACATCTCCTTGTCTTGTAGTGCGATCGGTTCCGACAAGGACCATATCTACGGCTTGGTGTTGCATAAGGTGGCCGCCAGCATTATCTACAATAAGGCTATGGGGAACGCCATGCTGGTCAAATTCCCAGGCGGTAAGTTTAGAGCCTTGGTTGCGGGGGCGGGTTTCATCTACCCAAACATGTAGTTTGATGCCTTTTGCTAGTGCTTGATAAATTGGTGAGCTAATGGTGCCCCAGCGGATGCAGCCCATCATGCCTGCATTACAATGCGTTAGGATTTGGACTGGTTCTCCATTTTTGCGGGCGGCGATTTCCTCTATAATTTTCAATCCATGCTGGCCAATCTGAAAGCAGATTTCGATATCTTCTTCTACAATAGCGTCGGCCTCTTGGCGGCAGGCGCTTTGGGCTTCGGCTAGGTTATTAGCTTGTTCCCAAGTGGTTTTCATACGATCTAGGCAGATAAAAAGATTAACGGCAGTAGGTCTAGAGTCTCGCAAATAGGCATCGGCTTGGGCTAGGCTATTTTTCCAGTCAGCTGCGGGGGCGGCTTTGGCGGCTAGCCAAATGCCGTAGGCTGCGGTAGCTCCGATAAGGGGAGCGCCACGGACCAGCATATTTTTGATGGCCCAAAAAACCTCTTCTGTTGTTTTGAGGGTCTCCACTTGGATCTTATGGGGCAGAACGATTTGGTTAATGACTTGCAGTTCCTCTTCTGCATTGAGCCAAAGTGTGCGCAAGGGCTGAGGTAAAACAGACATAGTTTAGTCGATTTGTATCTGGTTAAAATTAGCATAGCCCTTAAACTTGCTGGGGGCAGTGCCGGGGCGCAATAAATGCGCCACTTCTAGGCCTGCGGCTTGGGCGGCGGCTAGTTCTTGGGGAACATCGGAAAGGAAGAGAATTTCATTGGCGGGAAGGCCAATAGCTTCTTGAATGTTTTGGTAAGATTGGGCTTCTCTTTTGTGGCCCACTTTGGTATCAAAGTAGTGGCTGAACAGAGGGGTTAAGTCTCCAGCTTCAGAGTAGCCAAAAAGGAGTTTTTGGGCGGCAACGGAGCCAGAAGAATAGATGCCTAGTTGGAGGCCTTTTGCTTTCCAGGTTTTGAGGCAGTCAGCTACTTCGGGATAGAGGTGGCCTTTGATTTGGCCATTGAGATAAGCGGCTTTCCAGACGATTCCTTGTAGGGCTTTGAGTGGTCCAGCTTTGCGGTCGGCCTTGCACCAAGTTTCTAGGTAATCGAAAGCTTGTTCAAGGCTAATATTTTTATTTTCTTCGGCTAGGACGAGTGCTTGGGTGGCTTCGAGCTGTGCTTTAACCTCTGGTTGATCCATTTTTTGGCGCCAAAGGGGGAGTTGCTCTAAAAAATAGGGAAAGAGTGTATCGACTACAAAAGAAATAGAAGTAGTAGTCCCTTCGATATCGGAGAGAATATATTTAATCAAAATCAAAAGTTTATAGCGGAAGGATAAGTCGGCAAAAGTACAGAAAAAAGTCCATATATAAGCTATATGGACATCTTCCTTTGGTCTTGAATTTTGCGTTTGGCAGGGGGCGAAGCCGCCGCAAAGGAGCGAAGCGACGCGGCTGAGGGATGGAGAGGGTGGCCCTTAGGGCCAGACCGAAGCGCTTTAGCGCTGCAGGGCCGAGCGAGTAGCGAGCCCGGAACAGCCCGACCCGCCTGAAGGGCGGGGCAGCCCCAAATAATTAGTCTTTTTTGTGGCCATTTTTATCGACCACACCCAGTTTAATCAGGGCCTGTTTAGAGGCATTTTGTTCGGCTGTTTTTTTGTTGGGGCCTGTAGCTTCGGCTATAGATTTATCATTGATGATGACAGCAACTTTGAAGCGATGTTGTCGGTTGTGATTGCTTTTGCCATCGGTTTTTTGTTGTTCGAGTAGTTCGTAGCTAAGGGTTTTTTGGTCCTTTTGGCAAAACTCGAGCAGAATACTTTTAAAGTTATTATCGATACGTTCGAGCAGGTGGACATCCACATGATTTTGGAGCATTTTATAGATAATAAACTTGCGGGAGGCCTTATAGCCTTTATCGAGATAGATAGCACCGACAAAAGCCTCGAAGCAGTTGCCCATAACGGTGGGGCTGATTCGTTGGAGGCCGCGGGCTTTGAGAAAATCGTCTAGGCCCATTTCGGCGCCGACTCGGTTGAGTGTTTTTCGGCTAACGATTTTGGATCTCATTTGGGTGAGGAAGCCTTCGTCTTCTGTGGGATATTTGCGGAAGAGATATTCGGCAATGACGGCATCGAGGATGGCGTCTCCTAGATATTCTAGGCGTTCGTTATCGAAGCTATGTTGATCGTCTTCTTGTTTGTTTGTGGTAGATTTATGCGTAAAGGCTCTATCATAAAAAGGTAAATGCCTAGGGGCAAAACCGAGGATGGTTTTCAGTTCGCGGGCAAAGGCTTTTTGCTTTGAGAAGTAGAGATTATAATAGGACTTCAACACAATAGTTATGGTATAAGGGCCTGAATTCGATTGAAAAATGAGCTAAAAAAAAAGGGCCAATGAAGGCCCTTTGCTGCTCAAATATACTAACTATTCTGTTATTTTCTTGAAAATCACGGCAGAATTATGACCGCCAAAGCCGTAGTTCATGTTCATGGCAATTTGCACATCGGCAGATTGTTTGACATTGGGCGTAATTTGTAGGCGGCTATCAATTTGTGGATCGAATTCCTGAAAGTTGATAGTTGGCGCAATTTCTCCAGTTTCAATGGTTTTGATACAGATCAATGACTCCATGGCGCCAGCGGCAGAGATCATGTGGCCAGTCATTGATTTGGTGGCGCTCATTTTCACTTTAAAGGCGGCATCTCCTAAGGCCTTGATAATGGCATTAGATTCTGCAATATCGCCAAGGTCTGTAGAGGTGCTATGTGGGTTGAGATAATCGAGATCTTCTGCTTGAATATTGGCATCTTCTAGGGCCAATTTGATGACATCAATTACTCCGTGACCATCGGGGTCGGGGGCTGTAATATGGTAAGCATCGGCGTTTTGGGCTACACCAATAATCTCGGCATAAATTTTTGCGCCACGGGCTTTAGCATGCTCATAATCCTCTAGGATGAGGGAGGCTGCGCCTTCACCAATAACAAAGCCATCGCGATCTTTATCAAAGGGGCGAGAAGCTACAGCAGGATCTTCATTGCGAGTAGAGAGGGCTTTGAGGGCATTAAATGCACCTACTCCTACTTCGTTAATGGCTGCTTCGGCACCGCCAACCACCATAATATCGGCTCTATTGAGGCGAATTTGGTCGTAGGCTAGGCCAATACAGTGTGTTGAAGATGCACAGGCCGTAACAAAGGCGCCAGTAGGACCACGGAAACCGTGGCGGATAGAAATATTACCTGCAGAGGCGTCTACAATCATTTTGGGAACCAAAAAAGGGTTGAAACGAGGAGTTCCACTACCTTTTTCAAAGCTTTGGACTTCATGCTGAAGGGTCGTGATGCCCCCAATCCCGGAAGCCCAAAAAACACCAATGCGTTTTTTGTTTTCTACTTCCTCTAATTTAGCATCAGCAATAGCTTCATCGCTTGCCACAAGAGCATATTGCATAACGGGATCTAAGCGACGGACATCTTTCCGACCAAATACGTCGGCACCGCTAAAATCTTTTATTTCACAGGCAAACTGGGTCTTAAATAAGCTAGCATCAAATTGTTTGATGGGAGCTGCACCGCTTTTTCCTGCAAGTAGGTTGGCCCAACTTTCTTCTGTGTTATGCCCCATGGGGTTTAAGGTTCCAAGACCAGTAACTACAACACGTCTTTGACTCATAACTAATATCTTTTAGAGAAAGATGCTTAATGGAGTTCAAGCCCCCAAGCATTTTCCATGGTTCGTATTAAAAAGATGGCGCCGAAGCCCAATAAAATTAGCTCGACGCCCTTTTGGCTGCTCCGAAAATAGATCGAAACAAATAGGTCTAACCTAGGTTCTCACTCAAGAAAGAGATCGCATCACCTACAGTTTTGATTTCTTCTGCTTTCTCATCAGGAATAGAGAGATCAAACTCACGCTCTAGTTCCATAATCAACTCTACAAGGTCAATAGAGTCAGCACCTAGATCTTTCTGAAAGCTTGATTCCAGTGTAATATCAGATGTATCAACAACTAACTTATCTGCGATGATTGCGAATACACGCTCTTTGATTTCAGTGGCCATAATGGTCAATTTTGCATTTGAATAAAAGGGTCCCTTATAGCACAAAGGGCTTTGATCGCTGCAAAGATGTTCATTTAATCCAGATTCACAAAGTTTTTAATTGGCTTTTTTGTTTATACGACTACTGAATAAATGGACTCCAAGTTATTCTTTTTAGGGGAGTAGCTCTTTGCTTACTGTCTGCTTTCTATTAAGGTTGAAACCAAAAAAAGCCCCCATGAGCCCTCCTGCAATGTGAGCATATTCTGAGATATTATTGTTGTCTAAACTATTGAGGACCTCTTTGCCCAAAAAGAAAATAAGGACCAATATAAAGGTAAGCGGAATCCCTTTTCCACCCGTATTGGCAAAAGAAACCAAGATGATAAACATAAAGACAATACCACTAGCTCCCAATAAACCACCACCAATTAAAAAGACCTGAAAGATAGCCGTAATGAAAGCCGTGAGCAACATCATAATTAAGATATTCCGACTGCCGTATTTTTCTTCCATGATTGGCGCAATCAGTAGAAATATCGACATATTCCCCGCCAAATGACCTCTGTTTGCATGCCCAATAGTGTAACTGAAGAGCCGAAAATAATCCATGGGATTGGCAAAATCAAAGCCCCGAAGTACAAAGTAGTTGTTAATTAAGCCCCCAGACCGACCCATGGCATCACCGCCCGTAATATAGTTGATCATATAAACGGCTGTACACAAAATGGCAAAAGTAACTACCACAGGAGCATTGTATTGAATCTTAAGTCCTTTCATTTTATTTGTTGTTTATTAAACTGATTGAATATTTTGGGGCCTCCCGCCTTCGGCGGGCGCTACGTTTCAGGGCTCGCTACTCGCTCGGCCCTGCGCTCTTTCGCTCCGCTCAACAGCTTGGTCTGGCCTACGGCCACCCCTCCACATCGCTAGGCCAAACGCGCTTTGGGCCAATGTTTTCCGCTTCGAGTCCAGAGGCGAGCAAAGCAACTGATTATAGGCTATACCACTCAAAATAACTAGCCAAGCAGGTTTTCTAGCTCATTAGGACCAAAGCAGCGCTATTCGATTTGGCTGAGGGATGGAAAGCAGTGGCCGCAGGCCAGACCGAAGCGCCTAGCGCCGAAGGGCCGAGCGAGCAGCGAGCCCCCGCACAGCCCGACCCGCCCGCAGGGCGGGGCAGCCCCAAACCCTAATGCCAATCGGCATCCATACTATCGTCATGCCGCTCCCGATCATCTTCTTCTGGACGTTCTACATCTTGCTCGCCCCCCCAAGTATTGCGAATGCCCAATTGCTGGGTAAGGCCCTGAACCAAGCGAAATTCCGATAAGAAAATCGAGGCAATAACTCGGATTACGGTATAGGCCGGAATTGCGATGACCATGCCCATAATGCCCCCCAATTTGGAACCTACAATAATGACCAAGAAAATCTCTAGCGGGTGTGCCTTCACGCTTTTCGAGAAAATTAGAGGCTGCAAAAGCATATTATCTAAAGCTTGCATAGAGGCAAAAACTAAGGCTACTTTAATGAGCAGAGGTACGGTCTCCGCATAAAAGTCGGCATTGAGGCTAGAGCAAATGCAAACCAACAGGCCAAAGATGAGCCCCAAAAAGGGCCCTAAATAGGGAACCACATTGATGATGGCCGCAAAAAAGGCAATCAAAAAGGCATTGGGGGCCCCGACAATCCAGAGTAAAAGCCAGACGTAGACCGAAACCGCAGTGACCTGCCCCAAAATTCCCTCGAAATAGCGAATTAGCATTTTCTTAGTGAGTTGCAAGGTCTTATCTAGCTGAGCATCATACTTTTCGGGAAATGGACCTTTGATTAAATTGGCAAATAATCCCTCTTCTTGTAAAAAGAAGAAGGCAATAAAACTAACCGAAGTAATCAAGACAAAGAGATTGCCCAGCCAAGCCAACATGGTCGAAAAGGTGGTTTTGAGCAAGGAGGCGGGATTGATATACTGCAAAGCTTGCTGTTCCAACTGCAGCAATCGGCTGCTAGGCGCTGCGGTAACTACCGTATCCGCTCCAACAATTGGTGCTTTTAAGCCTTCGCCTTGCACTGTAATATGTAGCTCAATATTGGGCCCGCCCAAACTATCGCTTAGCTTTTGGACCATAGAATCCACAGATACAATAGGGACGGGAAGCTGTTTTTGGGGAACTAGCTGCGTGCTATCTTCAACAAAGAAATCATTTTCGGCCACCAAACCCCATTCTTCCAACTGCTCAAAACTGTGGTTAATGGGATCTTCTAAGCTTTCTAAAAGCTCTTGATAGTCAACACTGGCCAAATTGCGCCCTTGTTGCACAATAACAGGGACAAATAGTGCTACAAAAAGTGCTAAGGCCGTCAAAAAGACAGAAAGTGTAATTAAAGCTCTAGCCGCAGCAGGCAAACGAAACTTGCCTATCCGCAAACGGCCTAAAAGGTCCATGATAGGAGAGCCTAATAAGGAAATAATCCAAGCAATCACCAGCCAACTGATGATATCGCTAAAATAATAGAAGATGGCGGCCACGGCCAAAATGCCAAGGCCAAAACCAATATAGGAGCGTATTTTCGCCATAAAAGAGGAGCATTAGCGGCCCAATAGCATCTCCCATTTTGTCCATGAAATTGCTGGATGAGCCTGTTTCAAGGCAGCTAACTGATCATTCTGTCGCTGCAAAAAATCTTGATGGGCTTGACTATCAGGCCAGTTGGGCCGATGGCTGAAAGCCTTGTACAATTTAGTAATTTTTTCTCTTAGGCCCTGCTCTTCTTGGGCCAAAAGACTTTGCCCAAAGCCCTGGTAGATATAATCTACGGCCTCATTCGTTGGATGCGCCCGATCAAGAGCATAAAAACGATAGTCCCGCAACTCATCCAATAAGATCTCATAGGCGGGAAAATAATGCAATTGAGCAAATTCTTCTTCTAAGGCCTCCGCCAATAATAATAAACGGGCCTTGCTTCTTTGGTTGCCCTGGGCCCCATCCTTTAAATGCCGAATTGGACTTACCGTTAAGATGATTTGACAACTAGGATTGAGCTCCCATAAAGCCCTAAATACCCGCTTCAATGCAGCCAAACCTTCGGTGATACTCATCTGCTGCCGCTCAAACTGCTTTTTGGGCAATTTATGACAGTTGTTGACAAGCTGCCCCTCATAAGTATAGTAGTAGGCCGTACCTAAGGTCAATAGCAGATAATCTGCTTGTAAAAGTTGCGCTTTGGCCCCCTCAAAACGCTGCTGCATCAGCTTTAGGGCTACCTCTTTTTCAGGATGGGCAAAATCCGTATGATAAGCAAAATGGCGATATAAACCCTGATGTAAAAATAGCTCTTCCTCTTCTGGCCCTCGCCCCGCTAATAAACGATCTAGACTGTCCGCCAAGGAAAGTGGATTGTAGATCTGCCCAAATGGCTGTAAGTCGATATTATAAGCTAAACGAGCCAAACGAATCCCCATCTCTTGCGCAAAACAAGATCCCAATGCCATTAACCGATGACGATAAGCTAAGGAA